>DATGGP010000074.1:0-103988 GCA_035308425.1 Casimicrobiaceae bacterium
CAGGGATCAGACGGCGGCGGAATTCGCGCTGGCGGCGAATCGTCCGGGTGCGCTGCGCCGAGCGCTGGAACGTGCATCGGTGAGCCGTGTCGAAGTAGCCGGCGCCGACCACACTTTTTCGGCAGCGAGATGGCGCGACGAGCTCGCGGCCTTGACGATCCGCTGGCTACGCGATCGAGCCGGCGTCGACGGTGCGACATCTGCTGCACGAGGAATCGGATGAAACTTCTTTGGATCATGGGACGCTTCGTCGCGGCGGCGTCGCTCGCGGTCTCGGCGACGGCCGCAGCAAGCCCCGAATGCGGGACGCTGCAGAATCCGTACGGTCCGTTCGACTATCGCACCGGCAGGGAACATCTGAAGATCGTCGAGGCGTATCACTTCACGCCCGATGTCGAGTCCCTGAAGAGCGGCAACACCGCGTCGCTCGGCGGTGACCTCGACTACACGTTGCGCGCTTCGCCCAACCATCATCGCGCGCTCAATTCGATGATGAACCTCGCGTTTCGGACGCATATGTCGCGGCCGCACGGTGCGACCTACACCATCGACTGTTATTTCGACCGCGCGATCCGTTTCGCGCCGGACGACGGCGAAGTGCAATCGCTCTACGGCGTGTATCTGGCGCGCATCGGCCACAAGCAGGACGCCGTGAAGGCATTCGAGAATGCGCTCAAGACCGAGAAGCACAATCCCAACCTTCATTACAACCTCGGTCTCGTCTACTTCGACCTCAAGGATTATCCGAACGCGCTCGAGCAGGCGCACGAAGCGTATCGCCTCGGCGCCGTGCTGCCCGGCCTTCGCAACAAGCTGAAGGAAGCCGGCAAGTGGCGCGACGACGCTTCCCCGGCTGCACCCGCCCGCGAGTCGGCGAGCGCCGAACCGAAGGGCGCCGACTAGCGGCCGCTCGAGTGTCCGGGGCGCGCGCGAACTACGGGCGCTGAGCGGTGAATCGGCGCCGCCGCGCGTTCGTTGCGGCGCTGCTGTCGTCGCCATCGACGTTCGTTCGCGCATGGGCCGGCGAAGACGATGCGACGCGTCGCGTTCTGCACGTCGGCCCGCATCGCGCGATCAAGCGCATTCGCGACGTCGTTCGCCAGGTGCGCGATGGCGACATTGTCGAAATCGATGCCGGCGACTATGTCGGCGACGTCGCGGTCTGGCGGCAGTCGAATCTCGTCATTCGCGGCGTCGCCGGGCTTTCGCGGCTTGTCGCCGCGGGCCACAGCGCCGAGGGCAAGGCGATCTTCGTCGTGCGTGGCGACGCGGTGACGATCGAGAACCTGACTTTCAGCGGCGCGCGCGTTCCGTCGCGTAACGGCGCGGGCATTCGCCACGAAACGGGCCGCCTGCGCGTTCGCGATTGCATCTTCGTGGGCAACGAAGAGGGATTGCTCACGGGGAACGACGCCGACGCCGAGCTCGCGATCGAGGGCTGCGAATTCGGCCACAACGGCGCGGGCGACGGGCAGACGCACGATCTGTACGTAGGCAGCATCGCGAAGCTCTTCGTGACCGAGAGCTATTTCCACCACGCGAACGTCGGCCATCTCTTCAAAAGCCGCGCGCTCGAGAGCTTTGTCTTCTACAACCGGCTCACCGACGAAGCGGGAGGACGCGCGAGCTACGAGCTCGAATTTCCGTCCGGCGGAGGCGCGTACGTCATCGGAAACATCATCGGGCAGTCGGCGACGACGCGGAATCCGATCGTCGTTCGCTACGGCGCCGAAGCGTACCGCGCGCAGGGCAACGAGCTCTTCCTCGTCAACAACACTCTGGTCAACGATCGTCGCGGCGACGCGTTCGCGCTCGTCGTACGGCCGGGCGCGCAGCGCATCAAGGCGTTCGACAATCTGTTTGTCGATCTCGCGCCGATCCACGGATTGGCGATCGAATCGGCCGCCAACCTGCGCGTCGGTCGCGAAGATTTTGCCGATATTGCGCGTTTCGATTGCCGATTGCATCGAAGCTCGGACGCGATGGGTCGCGCGGTATTGCCAGGGCGGGCGAACGGCCACGACCTTCGACCGTCGCGTGAATATGTCCATCCGCGGCAAAGTCGTCCGATCGACGCGCGCATCTACAGCCCGGGTGCAATTCAAACGATTTCTTCGTGATATCGTCGCCGAATCACGACGCGAAAAATCCGCCGCCCGGCGTTCGCTGGCTGACGATCGGCGCCAATACATCGCGCGTTCGTCGGCTGAGCATTTGACCCAGCCAGTTCGTCGCGTGCCGGCGACGTTACCTCGACGATTACGTACGCCGTTACGCGATTCCTGGCCGGCACGGCGTGGCGCGTCGCGATAAAGCCAAGCAAATCAACGCTGGCGCGTGAAACATTTCGCGCGGCGCAAGAGACGTGCAGCGAACCGATTGGGCGATTCGCACTCGAAATGCCCGGCACCGGGAACCGTCCTGTACGTTACAGCGCGTTCCTGAAGGTACCGATTGGCGGGATACGGTTTACCACGCGCGCGCGATGAGGAATATTCCATTGCCCGCGGACTGACCGGGGAACGATCATCTCCCGCGATGGCATAGCGCTTGCTGAAGCAATCGTTTTTGCAAGCGCCTTGCAGGCCTTCAACGCAGCATGTTCAACGCACTTCGACAGAACCTCTCAGGCGCAACGCTCTTTCAGCTCGCGGCCGAACTGTGCTGGCTGTTCGCGGCGGTGATGCTCATCCTGCACGTCGACGGTCACGCCGACACGCATCCGGAAGCGCCGTTCTTCGCGCTGATCTTCGCGGCGACGATCGTATGTCTGAACGGCGCATTCGGCCTTTACCGGCGGACCGAGTCGCTTTCGGGCGGAAGCTATTTCGCCCGCCTGATTCTCGCACCGGCGATCGGCATTCCGCTCGCGTTCCTCGGCGCGCAATTGCTGCCGGGCCAACTCAGTTATCAGCACGACTGGACGATCGCAATCCTCCTCGCGCTCGTCGGCCTCGTTTTGATCCGCCACGCAGTCGTACTGCCGCTCGTATCCGCGGTGTTGCCGCATCGCGTGCTCGTACTCGGCACGGGGCCCGAGGCGCGGCTTGTCGAAGCATCGTTCATGCAGCCGAATCCGCTCGGCATGCGGCTCGTGGGCTTCTATCCGCTCGAGAAGGCGCAGGAGAGCGTCGTTTCACCCGGACGCGTGATCGCGCGGAGCTCGCTCGAGGACACGGTGCGCCAGCTCGCGGTGAACGAAGTGATCATTGCCGTGCGCCAGCAGCGCGGCGGCGTGCTGCCGCTTCGCGCGCTTCTCGATTGCCGCCTCTCCGGCGTGCAGGTCACCGATCTCGCCGGTTATTTCGAGCGCGTGCATGGCCAGGTACCGATCGAGTCGCTCAAGGTGAGTTGGCTCATTTACGGTCACGGCTTTCGCCAGAACCTGTTCCGCTTGTTCGTCAAGCGCTGCTTCGATCTCGTCGTGTCGTTGCTTCTGATCGTCGCCGCGCTGCCGCTGATGCTCGTCGCGATGGCGTTGATCGCCGCCGAGGGCGGCGGCCCGATCTTTTATCGCCAGGAACGCGTCGGTCTTCGCGGGCGCACGTTTTCGGTCTTCAAGCTGCGCAGCATGACGGCGGACGCGGAAAAGGATGGCAGGCCGACGTGGACGAGCGTCAACGACGAGCGCATCACCCGGGTCGGCCGACTGATCCGGCGCACGCGCATCGATGAGTTGCCGCAGCTTCTGAACGTGCTCAAGGGCGAGATGAGCTTCGTGGGACCGCGCCCCGAGCGCCCCGAGTTCGTCGCGATGCTGACCGAGCAGATACCGTTCTACGCGGTGCGCCACAGCGTCAAGCCCGGACTTACCGGCTGGGCGCAGGTGCGCTACTCTTACGGCGCATCGGTGGAGCAGTCGGTTCGCAAGCTCGAGTACGACCTCTTCTACGTCAAGAATCACACGCTGCTTCTGGATCTCGTCATCCTTCTCGAAACCGTGCGCGTCGTCCTGTTGGGCGAGGGCGCGCGGTAGGTCGAGGCGGCGTCGGCCGCTCTGTCGTTTTGCTCAGTTTTGCGATGCGCGCCGTCCGGGCTCGACCTTCCATTCGTTCGCACGCGCGGGCGCCTTGTTCCGAACGCGCCAACGGCCAAGTGTTGATTTCCCAAGTGAGATGACGTTCTCGTGAACGAGAGCACCTTCGACATAGCGAGCGCCTGGAGCTACGGGATCGCGCTCGCCGGATACGCGATCTTCGCGATTCGCGTTGCGATCGGGGCGCGCGCCAATGCGCGCGCACTGCTGCTTTTCGCCGCGCTCGCGATCACGGCAACGTGGGCGGGCCTTTGCACGGCGATCAGCGTTGCGCCGACGCTCGCCACCGTGATCGGCGCGAGCGTCGCCGATGCGCTTCGCTACGGCGCGTGGCTGCTTTTCGTCGGCCATCTGTTGTTATCGTCGACCGACCCTCCCGATCGCTTCCCGCGCGGAACGCGCGCACAACTTGCGCTCGTCGCGGCCGCGCTCGTCGTGAGCATGCTCGTCGGCGATGGCGTTCGGTTTTCGCAGATCGTCGACGCGGGCGACGTGCGCGTCGCATTCGTTCTGCGCATCGGCTTGTGCGTCTACGCACTGATTCTCGCCGAGCAGGTAGTGCGGCGCGTGCAACCGCAGATGCGATGGGCGATCAAGCCATTCATCATCGCGCAGGTCGGCACCTTCGGCTTCGAGTTGTTCCTCTATGCCGACGCGATGATGTTCGGGCATCTCGATCCCAGCATCTGGGTCGCGCGCGGCTTCGCGAACGTCATCGTGATTCCGTTCATCGCCATGGCGACGGCGCGCAACACCGGATGGACCGTCGATCTTCACTTGTCGCGCCAGGCGGTATTCAATTCGTCGGCGCTGCTCGTGTCAGGCGCATTCCTGCTTGCCGTCGCGATCGCCGGCTACTTCGTCCGCTACTTCGGCGGCGAATGGGGCCACGCGGTGCAGATCGAGCTCCTGTTCGCCGCGGCGATGTTCGTTGCGCTCGTCGCATCGTCCGGCCGCTTTCGCGCGAAGCTCAAGGTCTTCGTCAGCAAGCACTTCTTCTCCTATCGCTACGATTATCGCCAGGAGTGGCTTCGCTTCACGCATACGCTTTCGACCGAGAGCGCCGTGCAGGGCCTGCAGGAGCGCACCGTCATGGCGCTCGCCGATCTCGTCGAAAGCCCCGGTGGCAGCTTGTGGATGAAGGACGAGCCGCGCGGATATGCGCCCGCGGCACGCTGGAACACGCCGCGCATCGACGCGTTCGAGCTTAGCGATGGCGCATTCGTGCAATTCCTCGCGCGCACCGGCTGGATCGTCGACGTCGGGGAGCAACGACTGCGTCCCGATCTGTACCAGGGAACGAGCGCGCCCGCATGGCTCGACGCCTTTCCATCGCCGTGGCTCGTTGTTCCGCTCGCCTCGGGGCCCGAGATGATCGGCTTCGTCGTGCTCGCGACGCCGCGCACGCCGATCGACGTCGACTGGGAGGTGCGCGATCTTTTGAAGACCGCGAGCCGGCAGGCAGCGAGCTACCTGGGCCAGATTCGCGCGACCGAAGCATTGCTCGAGGCGCGCAAGTTCGACGCCTTCAATCGCATGTCGGCGTTCGTCGTTCACGATCTCAAGAACCTGGTCGCGCAGCTTTCGCTGATGCTCAGGAACGCCCAGCGGCATCGCGACAACCCGGCGTTCCAGGCGGACATGCTGTCGACGGTCGAGCACGTCGTGTCGCGGATGAACGCGCTGATGTTGCAGCTTCGCGCTGGCGCCGATCCGGTCGAGAAGCCGCATCAGGTCGACCTGGCGAGCATCGTGCGGCGCGTCTGCGGAAGCAAGGCCGGCGAGCGCGTCGGGATCGCGCTCGAGCCTTCCGCGCCGCTGCCGACCCTTGGTCACGAGGACCGTCTCGAGCACGTGATCGGTCACCTCTTGCAGAATGCGATCGACGCGAGCGAACCGCCGGCACGCGTCTCGGTGCGCCTCGAAAGCGACGCCGAGCACGCGATCATCGTCGTGGCCGACACCGGCGCGGGGATGAGCGAAGCGTTCGTTCGCGAGCGCCTGTTCAAGCCGTTCCAGACGACGAAGCCGTCGGGGATGGGCATTGGCGTCTATGAAAGCGCGCAATACATCGCGAGCGTCGGTGGCGATATTCTGGTCGACAGCCGGCCGGGCGAAGGCACCGTTGTTCGCGTGCGTCTGCCGCTCGCGGCAACCCTCGACGAAAAGCAGGAGCCGGCAGCGATGAAGGAAGAGGCGGCATGACGAGTACGGCCAGGCAGGCGAGCGAAGAGAGCGGTCAGTGAGCGACGTCCGCCGCCCTCTATTGATCGTCGAGGACGACCCTGCGCTGCAAAAGCAGATGCAATGGGCGTTCGACCAGTACGAAACGGTGTTCGCGAGCGACCGCGAGACCGCGATCGCGCAGGTGCGCCGCTACGAGCCCGCGGTCGTGACGATGGATCTCGGCCTGCCGCCTTCGCCGGACGATCCCGCGGAGGGCTTTCGCCTGCTCGAGGAAATGCATGCGCTGGTTCCGAGCACCAAGGTAATCGTGCTCACCGGCCAGAACGACCGCGTCAACGCGTTGAAAGCGATCGGCCTCGGCGCGCACGACTTCTGCACGAAACCGTTCGAGCCCGAGCTTCTGACGTGGACGATCGATCGCGCGTTTCGCGTGCACGAGTTGCAGGAAGAGAACGCGCGTTTGCAGGCGACGCGCGATGCGCCGGCGTTCGCCGGGCTCATCACGCGCGACCCGGCGATGCTTCGCGTGTGCCGCACGATCGAGAAGGTCGCGCCGACGTCCGCGACCGTGCTGATCCTCGGCGAATCGGGCACGGGCAAGGAGCTTCTCGCGCGCGGCCTGCACGACCTCTCGCCGCGACGCAAGGAACGCTTCGTCGCGATCAACTGCGCCGCCATTCCCGAGACGCTGCTTGAAAGCGAGCTTTTCGGCTACGAGAAGGGTGCGTTCACCGGCGCGGTCAAGCAGACGCTCGGCAAGCTCGAGATGGCGAGCGGCGGCACGCTTTTTTTAGACGAGATCGGCGATCTGCCGACGTCGCTGCAGGCGAAGCTTCTGCGCTTTCTCCAGGATCGCGTGATCGAGCGCGTCGGCGGCCGTCAGGAGATTCCGGTCGACGTGCGCGTCGTCTGCGCGACGCACCAGAGCCTGAAAACGCGCATCACCGAGGGGCGCTTTCGCGAGGACCTTTACTATCGGCTCGCCGAGATCGTCATCGAGATCCCGCCGCTGCGCGAACGCCAGGGAGACGCCACGCTTCTCGCGCACGGCTTCGTGCGGCGTTTCGGTGTGGAACACCGACGCGGCGCGATGGTGTTGAAGCCCGATGCGATCGAAGCGATCGACGCGCACGCGTGGCCCGGCAACGTGCGCGAGCTCGAGAACGTGATCAAGCGCGCGGTCATCATGGCGGACGGACCCGACATCACCGCCGCCGACATCGGTCTTTCGGAGCCCGAGCCCGATGCGGCCGCGCTCAACCTGCGGCAGGTGCGCGAGCAGGCGGAAAAACGGGCGGTGCTGCGCGTGCTCGGGCGCGTCAACGGCAACTTGAGCCGCGCCGCCGAGCTGCTCGGCGTGAGCCGGCCGACGCTGTACGATCTCATGTATCGGTTCGGGCTCAAGTAGGCGCCCGACCTTCTTTTGGAACGTCGATGAACACTCGTCCGATTGTTTCGCTTGCCTGTGCGACCGCCCTCGCGGCCGCACTGGGACTGTACGGATGCGAGGGCCAGCACGCGGCTTCGTATATCGCCTCCGCGAAGTCGTACATGGCAAAGGGAGACTACAAGGCGGCGGCGATCGAGGCGAAGAACGCGCTGCAGAAGGAGCCCGGCAACGGCGAGGCGCGGCTCTTGCTGGCCCGCGCGCTCCTAGACGGCGGCGACGCTGCGGGCGCCGAGACCGAGGCACGCAAGGCGATCGACGCCAATGTGGCCAAGGACGACGTGGACCCGGTGCTAGCATGGGCGCTCGTACGGCAGGGCGAATACGCGAAGGCGACGAAGGAGCTCTCCGGCGAAAAACTGTCGCGCCCCGAGACGCGCGCGGACCTGGCGATCGCGCTTGCGGCCGCGCAGTCGGCGCAGGGCGACACCGCCAAGGCGCAATCCGAGCTCGACGCTGCCCTCGCCGATGCGCCGGGCAATGCCAAGGCGCTGCTTCTCAAGGCGCAGCTTGTCAGCCGTTCGGGCGACGTGGCTGGCGCGAACAAGTACATCGACGCCGTGCTGAAGGACGCACCGCAGAATATCGACGCGCTTTTGATGAAGGCGGAACTGCAGGTTGCCGAGCGTCGCGTCGACGACGCGCAAAAGCTTCTCGAGCAGGCGATCACCGCGCATCCGAACGACGTCGCGCCGCGCGCGGCGCTCGTCTCGCTCGCCGTGGCAACCGGCAAGCCGGATCTCGCCAAGGCGCAGGTCGCCAAGATGAAGGAGGTCGCGCCGCGCGACCTTCGCACGCTGTACGACGACGCGCTCGTCGCCTTCGTCCTCGGCGATACGGCGCACGCGCGCGACGTGACGCAACGGCTGCTCGCCGCGCGTCCGGACAACATGCAAACGCTGATGCTGTCGGGCCTGGTCGACGTCCAGCTCGCGTCCTACGCTTCGGCCGAGGAGAAGCTTCGACGCGTCGTGCAACGCGTCCCGGATGCGATCATCGCGCGCCGCGCCCTCGCGGTGACCTACCTTCGTACCGGGCGCCCGGGAAATGCGCTCGAAACGCTTCAACCCGTGATGTCGATCGCGTCGAACGACCCGACGCTCCTGCGCATCGCCGGCGAAGCGTATCTGGCGCAGGGAAAGGCCACCGAAGCGGAATCCGCATACGAGCACGCGAATTCGCTCGACAAGACCAACGTCGCGAGCCAGGTGCGCCTTGCGCAGGTGCGCTTCGCGACCGGCGATGCGTCGCGCGGCTTCAGCGACCTCGAAGCGCTGTCTAAAAACGATGCGTCGGCGGGACAGGCCGATATGGCGCTCTTCGCCGCGCATCTGAAGCGGCGCGAATTCGACCAGGCGCTGGCGATCGTCGACCAGATCGAGAAGCGCGACCCGAAGAACGCGGCGATGGCGGAGAACCTGCGCGGCATCGTCTACCTCTCCAAACGCGATCTCGCGAAGGCGCGCCTCCATTTCGAGAAGGCGCTCGAAATCCAGACCGATTTCTATCCCGCCGCGGCAAGCCTTGCGACACTCGACATTCAGGAAGGCAAGCTGCAGGCGGCGCGCGATCGCTATGACCGTCTGCTCGCGAAGAACCCGAAGAGCGTCGAGTTGCTGATCGCGTCGGCGCAATTGACCGAGCTTTCGGGTGCGCCCCCGGATCAGGTCAGGGCCGCGCTCGACAAGGCGGTCGCGGCCAACCCGACGTCGGTCACCGCGCGCAATGCGCGCGTGCTGTTCGAGTTTCGCCATCGCGACGGCAAGGCAGCGGTCGCGGCCGCGCAAGCAGGGCTGAACGCGGTGCCGAACACGCCGCAGCTCGTCGACCTGCTCGCGAACGCCCAGCTTCTGAACGGCGACCTGCATCAGGCCGTCGACACGCTTACGCAGCTCGCGAAGCTGCAACCGCAGAATCCGCTGGTGCCCTTGCGCCTGGCCGAACTCCAGACGCGCCTCAAGGACTATCAGGCGGCGATCGACAACGAGCGCAAGGCGCTAGCGCTGCAGCCCGGCTTGTCGCAGGCATGGGGCGCGCTCGCGAAGACCTATCTGGTGCAAGGCAAGGTCGACGCCGCGCTCGCCGAAGCGCGCAGGCTGCAGAAGGAGCAACCGGACAAGGCGATCGGCTACGCGCTCGAGGCCGAGATCTTCGGCGGCGAGAAGAAGTGGGACGACGCTTTGGCCGCGTACCACGCGGCGCTCAAGCGCGAGAACGCGCCGCTCCTCGCCTTTCGCGTCTATGCGACGCTCGAGGCGGCCGGTCGATCATCGGAGGCGGCGCAATGGGCCGCGCAGTGGATCAAGGATCATCCGCAGGACCCGACGCTCGTCCAGGCGCTCGCCGAGCGGGACCAGCAGCGCAAGGACTACGGCGCCGCCGTCACCGGCTACAAGCGCGTGCTCGCGATCGATCCCGACAACATTGGCGCGCTCAACAATCTCGCCTGGGTCTTGACCGAACAGGGCAAGCCGGACGCGCTTGGCTACGCCGAGCAGGCGCACCGTCTCGCGCCGCTCAATCCGAACGTCCTCGACACCCTCGGCTGGACGGCGTCGCGCACCGGCGACCCGAAGCGCGGCGCGCAGCTTCTCAAGATGGCGTCGGCGCTCGCGCCGCAGGACAGCGAGATTCGGCTGCACCTTGCGAAGGCGTTGGTCGATGCCGGCGACAAGGCAGGGGCGAAGCAGGCGCTGACCGAGCTGTCGAAGCTCGACAAGGACTCGCCCGTTCGCATCGAAGCCGAAAAGCTGCTCGCGACACTTTGACCGTGCAAGCGCAACGCGCCGGCGGCATCGCCGACAACGAGACGATTGTTGCGGTCGTCGGCCTGGGCTACGTCGGCCTGCCGCTCGCCGTCGAATTCGGCAAGCGCTACGAGACGATCGGCTTCGATCTGTCGCAGGCGAAAATCGACGCGTATCGGCGACGCGTCGACCCGACCGGCGAAGTGGCAGGCGCCGACTTCGACGCCGCCGCACATCTCACCGTCACGACCGATCCCGCGTCGCTTTCGCGCGCGAACTTCATCGTCGTCGCCGTACCCACGCCGGTCGACGATGCGCACCAGCCGGACTTCACTCCGTTGCTTGGCGCAAGCGAGTCCGTCGGGCGCAATCTGACCGCCGGCACGACGATCGTGTTCGAGTCGACCGTCTATCCGGGCGCGACCGAAGAGATCTGCGTGCCGGTGATCGAGCGCCATTCGGGAATGAAGTGGCGGCGCGATTTCTTCGTCGGCTATTCGCCCGAGCGGATCAATCCCGGCGATCGCGAGCATTCGCTGACGCGCATCACCAAAGTCGTGTCGGGCGATACGCCGCGGACGCTCGAGCGCGTTGCCGCGGTTTATTCGAGCGTCGTCGAAGCGGGCGTGCACCGCGCGTCGTCGATCAAGGTCGCCGAGGCGGCGAAGGTGATCGAGAACACGCAGCGCGATCTCAACATCGCGCTGATGAACGAGCTGGCGCTGATCTTCCACAAGATCGGCATCGACACGACCGACGTGCTGAAGGCGGCCGGCACGAAATGGAATTTCCTGCCGTTCCGTCCGGGGCTCGTCGGCGGCCATTGCATCGGCGTCGATCCGTACTACCTGACGCACAAAGCCGACAAGCTCGGCTACCACCCGCAGGTGATCCTCGCCGGCCGCAGGATCAACGACGGCATGGGCAAGTACGTCGCCGAGCAGACGGTGAAGCAGATGATCCAGGCGGGCTTCCCGGTCAAGTCGGCGAAAATCAACGTGCTCGGGCTGACGTTCAAGGAGAACGTGCCCGATCTGCGCAATTCGCGCGTGATCGACGTGATCCGCGAGCTTCGCTCGTATGGGGCTGACGTGCACGTACACGATCCCGTCGCGAGCGCGGACGAGGCCGTGCACGAATACGGCGAGAAGCTCGCGACCTGGGAGCAATTGCCGAAGGCGCACGCGCTCGTGCTCGCGGTCGCGCACAAGGCGTTCGACGCGCGGGGCATCGACGATTTCATGGCGAAACTCGAGCCGGGCGGTCTCTTCGTCGACGTCAAGTCGCACGCGGATGCGCCGGCGCTGCGCGAGCGAGGCATTGCGGTGTGGCGGCTATGAGCGCCGGTTCACCGGCTGGGACCGCGTTCGATCGCGCGTGCGATTCGATCCGCGCGAATCCGCGGCGCTTTCTCGTCACCGGCGCCGCCGGCTTCATCGGCTCGCACCTGGTCGAGTCGCTGCTTTCCCTCGGTCAGCACGTCGTTGGCCTCGACAACTTCGCAACGGGCTCGCGTGAAAATCTCGGCGAAGTGCGAGAACGCGTGGGCGTAGCGGCATGGCGCCGCCACACGTTCGTCGAGGCGGATATCGTCGATCCGGGCGCATGTCGCCGCGCGTGCGACGGCATTGACGTCGTGCTCCATGAAGCCGCGCTGGGGTCGGTGCCGCGCTCGATCGCCGATCCGCTCGCAACGCACGCGGCGAACGCGACGGGATTCCTGAACCTGCTCGTCGCGGCGCGTGAAGCAGGCGTTGCGCGGATCGTTTACGCGTCGTCGAGCTCGACCTACGGTGATCATCCGGCGTTGCCGAAGGTCGAGGACGTCATCGGCGCGCCGCTCTCGCCGTACGCGGTCACGAAATACGTGAACGAGCTTTATGCCGATGTGTTCCGCCGCTGCTACGGCAGCGCGACGATCGGGTTGCGCTATTTCAACGTGTTCGGCCCGCGACAGGATCCCGACGGCGCGTATGCCGCGGTGATCCCGAGGTTCGCCGCGGCGATGCTTCGCGAAGAGCCCGTAACCATCTTCGGCGACGGCGAGACGACGCGCGATTTCTGTTACGTCGACAACGTCGTGCAGGCCAATCTGCTCGCCGCCACGGTCGACGATCCGCGCGCGCTCGGGCAGGTCTACAACATCGCGGTCGGCGAGCGAATGTCGCTCAACGACCTGCATGCCGCCTTGCGCCATCTCATCGCGAAGTGCCATCCCGAGCTCGATATTCCACCGCCTCGCCACGCGGAATTTCGCGCCGGCGACGTTCGCCATTCCGAGGCCGATATCGGCAAGGCGCGTCGCCTGCTCGGCTATTCGCCGCAATGGAACGCGCGAAGCGGATTGGCCGATGCGTTGTCTTGGTACGAGCGGCACTTCGAGCCTGTGACGCTCGCGTCGCCGTCGGCCGCGTTGCGCGCCGGCTGAAAAAAACCGCCATGCAGCGCACGCACGCGAGCATCGCTTGGACGGCCGCAGGAATCGTCGGCGTGGGGATTGCGAGCATGGCGCCGCTCGCATTGGCCGCCGAAGCCCCGCACGCGAGCGACGCGAAGCCAGCGTCAACAGCATCGCTGCTTGCCGATCAGGTCGCGCGCGCGCTCGCCTATGAGCACGGCGAGGGCGTGCCGAAGGATCCGAAGATTTCCGCGGCGCTCTATTGCGATGCGGCCACGCGCGGCAGCGCCGAGGCGGCCTTCCAGCTCGGATGGATGTACGCGAACGGCCGCGGCGTTGCACGCGACGATGGCGCGGCGGCAGCGCTGTTCCGTCTCGCGGCGAGTGAAGGCCACGGATTCGCGGCGACAGCGCTCGCGAACCTCGGCGAGGCGCACGGCCTGCTCCCCGAGTGCATGCAGCCGATCGCGCCGCCGATGCCCGATGCGCCCCTCATGGCCGATGACGGGCCCGACCCGTTCGATGCGCTACCGCCCGGCAAGAAGAAGATCGCCGACATGGTGACGAAGCTCGCGCCGCGATACGGCATCGAGCCGCGACTCGCACTGTCGGTGATTGCGGTCGAGTCCAACTTCGACGCGCTCGCGCGCTCGGTCAAGGACGCGCGCGGCGTCATGCAACTGATTCCCGAAACGGCGGCGCGCTTCAATGTGCACAAGCCGTACGACGTCGCCGACAACATCCGCGGCGGCCTCGCGTATCTGCGCTGGCTCCTTGCCTACTACCGGGGCGAGGTCAAGCTTGCGGCGGCGGCGTACAACGCGGGCGAGCGCGCCGTCGATCGTTATCGGGGCGTGCCGCCGTATCCCGAGACGCGCGCGTACGTGCGCCGCGTGCTCGAGCTCTTCCCGCGCGAGCATCATCCGTACGACCCGACGATCGTCGAGCCGTCGGCGATCGCCTCACGCGGCGAAGGCGAGTCGGATTGATCGCTCGCCCATGGAATCGACCGCGCGCTTGCGCCTGGGCCGCGCTCGCGCTGCTGCTCGCGCTCGTCCAGTCGGTCCGCGCCGGCACCGACGAGACGATTGCACGCATCAAGCACTCGGTGGTTGGCGTCGGTACCTTCGAGCGCGAGCGCAGCCCGAATTTCGCGTTTCGCGGCACCGGATTCGCCATCGGCGACGGCCGTACGATCGTGACGAATGCGCACGTTCTTCCCACAGAACTCGACGTCGCGCACGAAGAGGCGCTCGCCATCCTGGTTCCTGCGGCAGGCGGCCGCGACGCCGAGGTGCGTACCGCGTCACAACTTGCCATCGATCCAGCCGTCGACCTTGCGCTCCTGCATTTCGACGGCGATCCGCTTCCTCCGCTGACGCTTCGCGACCCGGATCGTGTGCGCGAAGGCGATGAAATTCTGATGACTGGATTTCCGCTCGGCGCCGTGCTCGGGCCCTTCGCCGCTACGCATCGGGGAATGGTTGCCGCGATCACGCCGATCGCCATTCCGCAAGCTGTTGCCTCGAACCTCAGTGCTTCGCTCGTGCATCGGCTTCAGAGCGGGCCGTTTCGCGTATTCCAACTGGACCTGACCGCGTACCCCGGCAACAGCGGAAGTCCAATCTACGATCCCAAGACAGGGGAAGTGCTTGGGATCGTCAACATGGTTTTCGTGAAAGGAACGAAGGAAGCGGCGCTGACGAATCCGAGCGGTATCACGTATGCGATACCCGCCCAGCATCTGGCCGCATTGCTTGCAACCGTCGGGCCCCATCCGAAGCGATGAGCATCGCCTCGGTGCGAACACACCGACACATCAGCTCATCGTCGTCTTGAGATACTTGATGATCTGGTTGCCATCACTGGTGTCCGGTTAAATGACCCGTGTCGAGTCCGAGATCAAGCACTGGAGCGGGCCCCGGGCTTATTTCGCTTGGTGCCGATTTGAAACGCAATTTCCGATATTTCAGCGGGGATTCCGAGATCGACGCCCCGAGAGGTCGCCGAAAAATCGGGTAAAGAGAAATCAACCGGACAACAATGGGTTGCCGTTCCAGTTGATGCCGGCGCTCGGCGAGAATTGCCCGGCGGCCGCGTATTGGTTCCAGATGTTGCGCACGTTCGCTTCCGTCAGAACCGGCGTATAGCCCATTCTCGCGTTGAGGATCGCCGCCGAGATATAGGCGCCGACCTTGTACGTGTTGTTGGTGCCCTGCTGGTTGATGACGTGCATCATCGACTGGATGCCGAAGTTGCCGTTCACGCCCGTGGCGAAAGCCGTTGTCGTCGAATTGGAAATCGGTGGCGCCGGCGCCGGCGGCATAGAAGGGCGTCGGCCAGCTATGCGTGCCCGACCAGTACGTCGGCGTGCGGCCGTAGCACGTCGGACGCCATGTGCATCGTGCTGCCGTTGAGCGAGGCCGCCATCATCGACGCGCACATGCATTGCCCCCGCGGGAACCGGGCGGCTTGCGAGGGTGAGCAGCACGTGATCCCGACGCTGGCGTACGTGTTGTTCAGTCGATCAACAATTGTAAAAATCTGCCGACATCACGCCGGCTGCCCTTCTTCCCGCCGGAAAGCCTTCACAGTCAGGTGCCAGGCGAGAAGGGGCACCGGCATCCGAAGCCAGTGGCCACGGACATAGAGCGCCTGGCGCGCGAGACGCGTCGACGCGCGTGCCGCGTCCGGCATAAGGGCCGCGCCGAGCAGCATGTCCATCGCGCGCGACAGCGGGGGGCGAGGTCCATGGCGCGAAACCGCATCGACGACTTCCCGCGGCACGTCCATGTCGAAGAGGCGCGACGCGAAGCGCAGCGCGTAGAAAAGCGGTCGCATCACGTCGAGCTCCTCCGCGCGCGACGCGAGCTCGGCGAAGAAGCGCGGCCTCGCGCCGAAGTGCGTGAGCAGCGCATGAATGTCGACCAGGTCGCGAAGGCCGTGCGTCAGGTCCTCGTTCTGAAAGAGGTGCGTCGCGCTGTGCAACACCATGTCGGCCGGCGCGAGCACCTGTAGCTCCGCGTGTTGCGTCAGCGCTACCGACGCGCGAAAGAGATTCGACGCGTCGAGCCTGACGCGCCCCGTCGCCGGCACGATCGTATGGTGAACGTCGAGCACGGTGAGCCGCTTGACGTGCTGCATCGGCGGCAGCTCGTGCATCCAGCGCCGGTAATAGCGCTGATCGTACGGATGATGATGCGTCGTCGCGAAGCCCGCGAGCATCAGCGCCGATTCGACGTCGGGGAGGGCCCCCTTCGGCACGAGGATGTCGACATCGGAGAACACGCGCCCCTGCGCAGGCGGAAGCTCCGCGAGGAGATAGGCGGCGCCCTTGAGCAGGACGATCGGTGCGCCGATGCCGCGAAGCGCGCGCACGATCTCGCGCACTTCGCGATGCACGGCGGCCTCCTGCGCGCGACACACGACGAGCGCTGCTCGAAGATGCGCGCGCGGCGCAGCAGGAACCGCGTCTAGCAGGCCACGTTCCGAAAGCCGCCATGCGAGCGTGCCGAGCAGGCCCGCTTCGCGGCCGCGACGGATCAGCGCCTCCCACGCGATCGTGTCATGCGGGACCCGGGAGGGATCACGCAGCGCGTCGATCAGCACCTCACGCATCACCGCCATGCTTCATCTCGTAAAGCGCTTCGAGGGTGCGCACCGCATCATCGAGCGTGCCGCCGTAAGTGAACGCGAAGCAGGTGCTCGAGTCGATCAGGCGCGCGAGCGCGTCGAACCCCGCGCGCCCGTGCAGGCTGTAGTTGAACGCGTTGTCGGCGAGCTGCATGAATCCCGCGGCTCGCGATAACGGCTCGAGTGTGATCTCGCTGTCCGCGCGATAACGCGGGACGACGACGAATGCGGGCGATGCATGCTCGTCCGAGCGCGTGACGCTGTCGGGCGGTGCGCTCGCGTGCGCAACGGCGCCCTTGACGGTGTCGTCGACGACGGCGCCGATCGTCCCATCCTTCCAGAAGCTTTCGATGATGCCGATCGATGCGTTCTTGAGGCTGATCGGGCGCGGCAGGGGGACGAGGCGTCCCGTCGCGATGTCGATCAGCGCGAGCTCGTCGGAGAGAAGACGAAAGCCGCGAGCGACGAGCGCCGCGCAAAGCGTGCTCTTGCCCGAACCCGGCGGCGCGGGCATCAGCATCGCGCGATCGTTTCGCTCGACGACGGCCGCGTGCACGATCAGATACTGGTGACAGTGCGCGGAAATGCACCAGTTCAAGCCCCATTCGAGCAGCGGAAACGCCTGCGAAGCGGGCAGCGGCTTGAACGGCTCGCGCCCCTCGAAACGGAACACCGCCTGTGGCCGCACGTAGCGGCGCACGCCGATCGGCGCATCGACGCTCACGTCGAAATCGACGAAGTCGCCGTCCGGCGCCAGCGCATCCGCGGCGTAGTGAAGCCGCAGCGCCGACTCGACGACGCGGAATGGCGAGCGGATTCGTGCGACGATCGGCCCCACGCGCACGCGCAGTCCCGACGATCGCAGCCGTCGCCCGAGCTCGCGTTCGGGAAGCGCGGCGACGTTCAACCCGTAACGGATGATGCGAGATCGAGCTCGCGAAGCTTGCCGAGAACCGCTGCGACTTCAGCGGCGAGCGACAGCCCGGGAGCAACCTCGATGCGCTTCGCCAGGATGTCGACGAGCGCGTGCGCATCGATGCCCGACGGATGTGAAAGCAGCGCCTGCAGCACGTCGCCGCCGAGCGCGTTCAGATGATGCGTGCTGCCGGTCGCATCGTTGTAAACGACGAATTCGTCGTCCCACTCGCGCAACGCGAGCGCATCGCGCGCTGCCGGCCGCCACAACGGAGATCGATTCACTTCGTTTTGGAACGAGGCGCAGGCTGCTACGCCAGCGCATTACGGCAGGCCGGCGCCTGCCTAGCCCATCGTCGTCTTCAAATACGCGATGATTTCCGGCGCTTGCCACTTGACGCCGGCCGTGGGCTCATAATAGCCGTTGTTGACGACGTCGTTCCACATCGTGCGAACGCCGGTCTCGTTCAGGACGGGCGTACGCCCGCAACAGGCGTTGAGCAGCGCGGCCACCATCCAACCTCCGAGCGACATCGTACCGATTCCGCCTTGCCCGATGTCGATCACCTCGAGCATCGTGTGATCGCCGAAGATGTGGCCCGAGAAGCCCGTGGTGGGACAGTGATAGCGGGTTGCGGTGCTGCCTGTACGGCTTGCGTTGGTCGCGCAGTACGGAAGTGGCCACTCCGCGGCGTAAGTCTTCCACTGACTGGGTGTCAGGCCATTGCATACCGACGCCGTGCGCGCGGTCGCGCTGCCGGCCGATCCCATGGCCGAGGCCGCTGCGCAAATGGTGCTGCCGAGCACCGGCTTGGACGCGACGGTCATCACGACGGGTGCAGCCGACAGGCCGGCGCGCAGCAGTTTGCGCCGTTCGTCGGATTGGGGCTTCGCCGACGCGTCTCGTAACTCAGCCGCAGGCGGATGTTCCAGGGATTTCATTCGGGCTTTTCAAAGCAAATGTCGTCTGTTCACTAAGCAATCGCTATTCCATTAGGTCGAAGCGTTCGCATGCGTGGCGAAACAACGCGTTGCATCGACGTCGCGCCGCATCCGTTGTCGCACTGTAATGAGAGCCGACGGCTGGACGTGCATACTTTGTTGAATACAAAAACAAAACGCCGAAGATCGAACCTTGGTTGACATTGCGCGACGCTCTTGGTTCGTACCCCGGTGCATTGCCTTGCGCCGTTCGTCCGCGGACTCGATACATAGCGCGCGCGCAACAGTGATCATTGCCGGAAGCGGACGTGGAATTTCCTGCCCGCTGGCGAAATTGCGCCTGTCACGATGATCGCGCCGTTCTGGCTTCGTCAACTCGCGAAGGTCTTGCTACTTCCGCCGATGCTGCCATTGCTCGTGGCGTTCGCGGGTCTCGCGATCGCGGGACGCAGGCCGCGCACAGGACGCGCCGTCACGCTCGTCGCGCTCGTTGCGCTCACACTTCTCGCGATACCCGCGGTCGGCGACTTCCTGATTCGCACGCTCGACGATAGTCCGCCACTCGATCTTTCGCACGCGAAAGACGCGCAGGCAATCGTGATTCTGGGCGGCGGCGTGCGTCGCTTCGCAGTCGAATACGGCGGCGCGACCGTTTCAACGATAACGTTACAACGTGTACGCTACGGCGCACGCCTGGCGCACGCGACGGGGCTGCCTGTGCTCGTATCCGGGGGCGCGCTTCGCGGCGCGCCGCCCGAGGCGCTGCTGATGCGCGACGTGCTGACGACCGAGTATGGCGTGCCCGTCCGCTGGACCGAGACGCGTTCGCGCAACACGCACGAGAATGCCGTCGACTCGGCGGCGATGCTCGAGCGAAGTGGCATATCCAACGTGATTCTCGTCGGCAACAGCTTCGACTTCCCGCGCACGCGCATCGAGTTCGAGCGGCAGGGCATCAAGGTGATCGCCGCGCCGATCGGCATTCCGCCCGCCGTGCCCACCGAGATCGGCGACTTTCTGCCGAGCGCCGCCGGCTTGCAGCTCTCGTACTACGCGATCTACGAGATGCTCGCCAACGCGTTGCTGTGGTTGTCGCCGAACGCGAGCGCCGCGAACGCCGGCTGATCAGCGAAAGTTGCGTCGATACACGATGGAGATCCCGCTCGTCGTGCCGGCTTCCGCGCGAAGCGTCACCTGTTGCGACAGCGCGTATTCGAGGCGCACGGCGCTCGTCGCCAGCGAAAGTCCCTGCTCGTAGCCGAGCGATAACTTGTCGCTGATCCGCTTGCCGAACACGACGACCTGGCTCGCCGTTCCCTGCGCGCCGCTCGCGCTCGTCGCGCTGCTTTGCAGCGAGATCTCGTCGAGGCCCAGGCGTTGCGCGACGTCCGCGGTGAACGGCTTGCCGTTACGCGCAAGGAGCGCCGCCGATGCGGCGGACAGCGCGCCGTAATCGACGCGTCCGCTGGTGTTGAGGCCCTGGCCGGTGACGAGCCATGCGAGCGCCTCGTTCTCGGGAACAGGCGGATTCGACGTGACCTTGACGATGGGCACCTTCACCGTGCCGGTGATCGCGACGCCTGCCTCGACCGGGAGGTTCTTGCGCAACGCGACGACATCGAGCGCCGGATTGTCGGCGGGCCCGTCGAAAATGAGCCGGCCGCGATCGATCGTGAGCCGCTGGCCGAATGCGATGTACGTGCCGTAGACAGCGCGGATCGTTCCATCCGCGCGCACGCGGCCGCTTGCATCGGTCATGATGTGCACGCGTCCGGCGAGCCGCACGTCGAGGCCTTCACCCTGAAACGTCAGGTTGCGCCCGATGTCGATGTCGACGTCGAGCGCAAGCGGAACGCTGCCGCTCTCTTCGCGCTCGGGCGGCTTCTCGCCGACGATCACGATGTCGGAGGCGAGCTTGCCGCTCGGCGAAGGCTCGTATTCGATGTGCCCCTCGTCGAGGGCGATCTTTCCCCGCAACGCCAGGCGGCGATTCTCGAGCGCTACCGAGCCGTCGCCGTCGAGGACGAAACGAAGGTCGGGACGATTCGCGATCCGGAATTTTGTCGCCTTCCAGGTCACGTGACTCGCCTCGGACGTCGATTCGCCCGGCAATCCCACGACCCCCCAAGCGTCGAAGCTTCCGTCGCCGCCGGTGATGTGGAATCGATCGAGCGCAACGCCGCCTTGCGTCAGGTGCGCGCGCAATTCGCCGTCGCCAAGATGCACGCCGTAGCGAGGCGCGTCGATCGACAACGCATTGCCGCTGACCGTGCCGTTCCAAAGCGGCCGGCCGACGGTCCCGTTCGCGGAAACGTCGACGACGGCCCGACCGCCGATCGCGGCGTCGGTGCCGATCCACGGCTGGAACACGCCGAGCGAGGCAAGCTCTCCACGGACGGCGAGGCGAAGCGGCGCGGATGGATCGATCCTTCCGAAGCGAGCGTCGGCGATCGTGCCGATCGCGAGCGTGGCCTGAAGCGTGCCCGCCCGCAGCGACGCGAACGACGCCTGCGCATCGAGCGCGTCGTCCTTGAACGTTCCGGCGATCTTCAATTCGCTGATGCCGATCGCCTGCGCGATCGTCGACGCGGACGATGGGACGTCGACGCGAACGTCGCCACGCTCGCGCGCCAGCGTGAATCGGCCGTTGAGACGCGGTGCCGCGGCGATGGACCAGTCGCCGCCGACGACGAGCGTCGAATCGACAGGCAGCGATCGACCCGCGAGTCGTGCTGCCTTCGCGACCGGGATGCCGGTGAACGAGCCGCGCGTCGTGATACGTCCGCCGTCCCAGATGAATTCGCCGATGTCCGCGTGGCCGTCGGCGACTTCGATGCGCGCGTGCTCGAAGCCGACATAACCGCGCGAAAGCGCGAACGACGCGGGACCCTCGAGCGAAACCGGCACGCTTCCCCGGTTGACGAGGCTCGCAAGCGTGCCGCTCCAGCGCAAGTCGTCAACTCGATCGACATTGCGAAGCGACCCGTCGAGCGCAAGCTCTGCATCGATATCGCCCGCATGGATCGAAAGCGTCGCATGGTGGTGCGCCGCGCTGCCCTTTACCGATGCGCGCAGGGATTCCACGGTGCGGGTGCGAAGCGCGAGGTGCGTGCCTTCGACGTCGAGCGATAGCGCGCGGTTCTCGAGGGCGGCGTTCGACGTCGCATTCGCGAGCGAGACATGCGCGTCGAGCGATGCCGCGGCGTATTCACCGAAACGAAGCGATCGCGCGCGCCATGTCACGTCACCGCCGACGGTTTGCCTCGTCAAAAAGACGCGGCCCTCCGCGTGCAATGCGCCCGCGAGCGGCTGCGCCGATGGCGCTTGATCGACGCTTGTCGTCCATGCGCCTGGCACGAGGGTCGCAATTTCGGCTAGCTTCGGCGCATCGAGCACGAACGACAGCCGATCGCCTGGGCTGCCGGCCGCTCCCGCAGCGTGCAGATGCGTCGTGCCAAGCCTGATATCGGCCGCGAGATCCGCAATGGACGTGCGTGTGATGCGACCTTTCGCGTGCCCGGTGAAGGGCATTGCCGCCAGCCGGCTCGACGGCGAAACGTTCACGTCCGCGCTCGCCCGCCACTGCGGACGCAATGCACCGCTCGCGACGATCGAGCCGTCGAGCGATGCCTTCGGAACCTTCGCGAAGCGTGACGGATCGAGGCGGGCCATCGTCGCGCGCACGCTGAAGTCGTTGGCGTCGTACAGCGCGAATCGCGCAACGCCCGCAAGCGAACCGCCCGCCGCGGCGGCGCGAAAGCGCGATACGTCGACGATGCGGTCCTCGATCGCCGCCGCGAATGCGAGCGCGAGGTCGCGCTCGCGGACGTCGGCCTCGATCGTTTGCCGCTTCGTATCCGCGTCGGCGTCGATGCGACCCGACAAGTGCGTCACCGCGAGTCTCGATTGCACGCGCGCGAGATCGACGTCCGCGATCGTCAATGCGGCATGGACGCTTCGCTGGTCGCCGAAATCGATCCGCGCATTGCCGCGCGCGCCGCCGCCGGCGAGCGACGCGTCGATATCGTCGAGCGCGAGCGATCGGCCGGCGAGCGAAAAGCGTGACGCGAGCGTCGAGAGCGGTAAGCCTTCGGCGTCAATGGCCGCGGGCGCGTCGTTGACGATGTCGAGCGTTCCCGCGATGGCGTCGCCCTGCGGCGCGAACGCGACATGCACGCGTCCCCGCGTATGCGGAAGCGATGGATCGAACGTCGCCATGTCGACGTTCGAAATCTCGGCATTGGCCGACGCGTAGCGCGTCGTCGAGAAAAGCGTCGCGACGACCTGCAACGACGCCGGCATGTCACGATACGCGCCTGTTGCGGCGACGTTCATCCGCGCAAGCGGGCCGTCGATCGCGACATCGGCGTGCGCGCCTTCGATCGGGCCGGCTCCCGTTACGCTGGCCTTGCCCGTTACCGCGAACGGCACGTGCGAGGCCACATCGACATTCGCCGAAAGCGCGCCGATTTCCGAGGACAGTGCGAGGCCGTGCACGCGATTCGACGCGGAATCGGCCGCGTAGGCGAGCGAAAGCTTAGTGGCGGCGAATGTTTTCGCGCCCCGATGCCAGTCGAGCTGATCGACCGTAAGCCGCGCGATGTCGATCGCGAATGCCGGCGTCAGGTCGGTCGGCAGCGGAAGCGCCGTCTCGGACGGCGAGGTCGTAAGATCGAGGCGACGTGCGGACAGTCGACGGATCGCCACGCGCTTATGCAGCAGCGTCCAGGGATTCCAATCGAGGACGACATTGTCGAGCACCAGCGAGGCGTCATCGGTGCGCAGCGTGATGCGTGCAAAGCGCATCGTGTTCGCGATCGAGCCGCTCGGCGAGTCGATGCGCAACTCTCCGCCCGATCGATCGCTGATGCGCGCGGCGATATACACGAGGCCGCGCTCGCTGACCGCGAACGCGCCGACCGTGACGATCGCGACGGCGACGATCGCAATGACAGCGACGACGACCGCCAGCGCGATCTTCGTTTTGCGCCGACGGGCTCGCGGTGGCGGGGTGGTGGATTCTGCCTGCATGCGCGGTCAGAACGCGACGCCGACCGAAAAGTGCAATCGCACCTGCCTCGATTGCTCGCCGTACGCGATATCGAGACGGAACGGCCCCACCGGAGTTCGCACGCGCGCGCCAATGCCGTATCCAAGCGCGAGATGGAAATCGGAGAACCGATCGAACGCATTGCCTGCGTCGACGAACGTCGCGATGCCGAGCGATTGGTTGATCCAGCGCGTCGCCTCGATGCTCGCGACCGTGTAGTAGCGGACCGGGAAGACGACGCTGCCGATCTTCAAGCCGAGGCTTTCGAACGCGTAGCCGCGCACCGTCGTATCGCCACCGGTGCGAAACAGAAGCTCCGACGGGACGTCCTCGCGGTTCGCGCCGAACACGGCGCCTGCTTCGGCGCGCGTAGTGAGCGACCATACGTTCGAAAGCGGATGCCAGTACACGCCCTGCACGATCGCGCGCTCGAAAGCGTGCGTCGACGCGCCCGGCACGCCGACGCCGAACTGCGCGATGGCGATGTAGCCCTGCGTCGGCGCGGCGAGGTCGTCGACGCGCCGCCATGCGCGCTCGACGTCGACATAAAGTGCGCGCGAGCTGTTCGGCGGCAGGTCCGTAGGCTGCTCGTGGTCTACGTAGAAGGCCGCGCCGTATTGCCACTGGTTGCGCTCGTCGAGCGAGCTCATTCGTATACCGGTGGCGCCGGCCTGCGTCACGAGCCCCGAGATATCGGTGCGCTCGACGCGTGCGAAGATCGACGGCGACCAGCCGTTCGCGGCGGGCGGCTCGACGAAGCGCAGCGAGGCGTTCTGCAGCTTTGACTCGACGCGCGCATCGATATACATCTGGATCGCGCGCGAGAGCACATCGACGTCGCGATAGCTGACGTTGCCTCGAAACGCGGTGTCGGTCGAATAGCCGATGCCGGCTTCGAGCTTCTTCGGCGGCGCTTCGATGACGCTCACGCGCACGGGGGCGGCGGCTGCGTCCGAACGATCGGTGTCGATCGCCGCATGCACGCTCGCGAAGTAGCCGGTGCCGTTCAGGCGTCGCACGAACTGATCGAGCTCGGCGACCGAATAGCGATCGCCGTGCTTTTGCGTGCGGTAGTGGCGAACGAGATCTTCGGGGTAGCGAGACAGCCCCTGGATGTCGAGATCGCCGACGTGAAACACTGGACCGCTGTCGATCGCGACGTCGACGTCGACGCTGTTTGTCTTCGGGTCGACACGCGCTTCGCTCCCGGTCAGCGTCGCGGCTGCGAACGAGCGGCCGGCAAGCGTGTCGACCGCCTGCTTCTTCGCGGCAATCCACGCCGATTGGCGAAACGGCGCACCGACCTGAAGCGGCCATTCGCGGCGCATCGTCGCGATCGCATCCTGTCCTTCGGCATCGCTCGTCGCTTCGCCGTGAACGTCGAGGTTCACCGCGGACACGTGCGCCTGCGGTCCCGGCGTGACGTGCAGCGTGACTGGGTGCGGCATCTTCGCGCGATCCACGTCGACGTCGACGTTCGCCGAGAAATAGCCTTCGGTCGCCGCCGCTTCCTTCGCTTGGTCGATCGCTTTCGCGACGAGCGCGTCGAACAGGCTTTCGGTCATCTCCTCGTAGTTCTGCCAGCGGACGAGGTCAACGCTCGACGAGATGGCGTCGCGTAAGGCACGCGGCGCATCGATCGTGACCTTATAGCGAAGCGCGGCATCGCCTTGCGACGATGCCGCGGGTGCTACGCCGGGAGTCTGGGTGGGAGGGGTTGGCTCAGCGAGGAGCGCGCGGCTCGCGATCGCCAGGAGGATTGCCAGAAGCGCTGTCGTCGGGGCGCGACGGCGCTTGCGATCGCGATTTCGCGTCATGCGGCCGCTCGGCGAGCGCCGGCGGCGCGTCGCGTGGCGCGAGATTGTCCGAAAGCGGCAACGGATTGCGCGTCGCCCATGTCACGCCGATCGCGGTCCGCTCGAGGCGCAGCCGCTTCGGCGCCTCGATCGGTGGCTGATTGCGGGAAGTCGGGAAGTTCCAATCGATCAACTCGAACGGGCGGTCGCCCCAGAGGCCATCGGACGCGCGAGAGAGATCGTAATCGTCGCGCGTATCGCGCAATGCACAGCCGGCGAGAACGCCGCCGATGGCGATGGTCAGCATGATGCCAGCAAGTCGCATGGAAACCTCCTGCGAATATTCAAATCGGGCCGCTTCGGCCGATCGAGGCCGTTTTTTGCCGGCGCCCCGTGTCGTTGCCAGTCTACCGACGTGCCGGACGCGCGGCCAGCCGATCACGAAAAAGTCCAATGTCATAACGTGCGGAAAAACAACAGCGCTGCGTCGAACGATCGTCCGATTGGACGGATATTGGGTGGCAAAAGTCGGAAATCGGTTTCACTAGTGTCGGTAAGTCCCTCATTATGCGGAGAAATGCCGTTGTTGCATTTTTCGCCTAAGTCGTTGTTCCTTCATCGGAAAGGCGTTGACCGCTCGCCATTGCCCCACGTATAGTTCGCGCAGGTGGGAAAAAGTGGGTGAAAGTGGGTGCAAAGTGGCAAGGTTCGCCGGCCACAGGTTCCTGAGCACTCACTTCGGGCGGCGGAGGGCGGTGGGTGGGAGGCAACGAGCACGCGGGGGGTACGGCCGAGCCGACGCCGGACGGGGCGGCTAATGGCCACGTCTTTCGCGGCGTTTCCGACCTCGTGCTCGACGCCAAGGGTCGCCTTGCGATTCCGGCACGCCATCGCGACGGTCTCTTCGTCGGTGGCTCCGGAAAGCTGATCGTCACCGCCGATCTGGGAGGCTGCCTTCTGGTGTACCCGCTCGTCGATTGGCGTCCGCTCGAACGCGAGCTCATGAGCCTGTCCGGATTCGACGCGCGGATCCGCAGCCTCCAGCGCCTCATGGTCGGTCACGCGGACGAAGTCGACATCGACGCCGCCGGACGTATCTTGGTTCCGCCGGCGCTTCGCCGCTACGCCGGGCTCGACAAGCGCGTGGTCCTCGTCGGGCAGGGGCGCAAGCTCGAGCTCTGGGACGACGCCAAGTGGCAGGCGCAGATCGCGCAGCCGATCAGCTTCCCGGACGGACTGCCGCCCGGGTTAGAGGGCTTGAGCCTTTGAGCGGCGGATGCGCACGGCCACGGACACCGGCCACCTGCCGGTCCTGCTCGGCGAAGCGGTCGCGGGGCTTGCGCCGCGCCCGGACGGGGTTTATGTCGACGCGACGTTCGGCCGCGGGGGGCACGCGCGCGCCCTCCTGTCCAGCCTCGGCCCACAAGGCCGCATTGTCGCCATCGATCGCGACGCGGCGGCCGAAGCCGCGGCATCGACCCTTCGCGATCCCCGCTTCACGTTTCGCCGCGGCTGGTTCTCGGAAATTGCGCAAATCCTCGCGTCGCTTCGCATCCAGGCGATCGACGGCGCGCTTTTCGACCTCGGCGTGTCTTCGGCGCAGATCGACAGCGCGGAGCGCGGCTTCTCGTTTCGCTTCGAGGGCGCGCTCGACATGCGGATGGATACGTCGCGTGGCGAGACGGCGGCGCAATTCCTCGCGCGCGCAACCGTTGGCGAACTGACGCGGGTCATTCGCGATTATGGTGAAGAACGCTTTGCTCAATCGATTGCAAGAGCGATTGCGAAGGCTCGCGAGCGCGGACCGATCGTGTCGACGCGCGAGCTCGCCACGATCGTCGCGCAAGCCGCCGGCACGCGGACGCGGGGTGATTGGCGTCAGGATCCTGCCGCGCGCACGTTCCAGGCCCTTCGGATTGCGGTGAACGCGGAGCTCTCGGAATTGTCGCTCGCGCTGCCCCGAATCACGGACCTCCTCGCCGCCGGCGGACGCATCGCCGTCATCAGCTTCCATTCGCTCGAGGATCGTCTCGTCAAGCGCTTTTTCGCGTTCGCGTCGAAGCCGCATGGCGGCGACGCCCGCATTGCGCGCCTGCCGATCGCGGAGAAGGCGATGCCGCGACCGCCCCTTGCGCTCGTCGGCCGCGCGATCAAGCCGTCGCAGACCGAGATCGCGCAAAACCCGCGTGCCCGAAGCGCGGTGCTGCGGATAGCGGAGCGCACCGACGCGCCGCTGCCTGCCAACTGGCCGCAGGCGTTCGAGGCCTGACGCACATTTCGTGATGACCCGCATCAACCTGCTCCTGCTTTGCGTGCTGGTCGGTTGCGCGCTGTCGCTCGTCACGTCGCGCCACCAGGCGCGAAGGCTTTATGTCGAACTCGAGCGCGAGGAGGCGCGCGCGCGCCAGTACGACGTCGAGTTTGGCCAGCTCTCGCTCGAGCAATCGACGTGGGCGATGCCGGCGCGCGTCGAGAAGATCGCGCGCGAATCGTTGCATATGCAGCTTCCGCCCGCGTCGCGCGTGCAGGTGGTCGAAGCGCCCCCTCACCCTAGCCCTTTCCCGGCTGGGGAGAGGGAGCCGAGCGCACGCGAGGCGGGTGAAGAGCGGCGAAAGACCGTGGCTTCGGGACGACCATGAGAGCCGAAACGCGCAGGCCCGTTGCACCGCCCGCCGAATTGCCGCGCAATCGTGCGGTTGCGCTCTTCGGCGCGCTCGCCGCGCTCTTCGCGGTTCTGCTTGGTCGCTCGCTTTACCTGCAGTGGGTGGACAACGATTTCCTGCAGGAGCAGGGCGCCGCGCGCTTCTCGCGCGAGATCGAGGTGCCCGCGCATCGCGGGCGCATCGTCGATCGCAATGGCGCCGCCCTCGCAATTTCGACGCCGGTCAAATCGCTTTGGGTCTTTCGCGATCGGATCGAGGCGACGCCGTCGCAGCTCGCGGCACTCGCGCGCATTCTCGACCTGGCGCCGCGGGATCTTGCGTCGCGACTGAAAGGCGACGGCGAGTTCGCGTTCGTCGCGCGCCAGCTCGCACCCGAAACCGCCGAGCGCGCGATGGCGCAAAACATCAAGGGATTGAACGAGCAGAACGAATATCGGCGCTACTATCCGGGAGGCGAGGTCACCGCGCAGATCATCGGCTTCACCGGCGACAAGGACCGCGGCCAGGAAGGTATCGAACTCTCGCAGCAATCGTGGCTCGGCGGCACGCCGGGCAGTCGTCGCGTCATCATCAACCGGCGCGGCGACATCGTCGAGGACGTGGCGGCGATCCGGCCGCCCCAGGCCGGGCGCGACCTCGCGCTGTCGATCGACTCGCGTTTGCAATATCTCGCGTTTCACGAGCTCGAGGGGGGCATCGCGCGGACGAAGGCGCGCGCGGGCGGCATATGCATCCTGGATGCGAAGACCGGCGAGATTCTCGCGCTCGCGAACTTTCCGACGTACAACCCGAATCGCCGCGACAAGGTGGCGCGCGAGCGGATGCGAAACCGCGCGCTTACCGACACGTTCGAGCCGGGCTCGACGATGAAGCCGTTCACGATCGCCGCGGCGCTCGAAGCCGGCAAGGTGCGCCCCGATACGGTGATTCACACCGAGGCGGGTCTGCTCACGATCGGGCCCAACACGATCCACGACGCGCACCGTGCCGGTCCGTTGACGGTCGCGCAGGTGATCCAGAAATCGTCGAACATCGGTGCGGCGAAGATCGGCCTCTCGCTTTCGTCGCAGACGCTTTGGCGGATGTTCTCCGAAGCCGGTTTCGGCACGCGGCCCGCGACGGGCTTCCCCGGCGAAGTCGGCGGCCGCCTGCGTGCGCCCTCGACGTGGAAGCCGATCGAGCAGGCCACGATGTCGTATGGGCACGGCGTGTCGGTGAGCCTCGTGCAACTCGCACGCGCGTACACGATCTTCGCCGACGACGGCGAGTTGAAGCCGGTGACGCTGCTCAAAAGCGATGGCGCCCTCGCGGGACAGCCGGTGATCTCGCCCGCGACGGCGCGCGCGGTGCGCAGAATGCTCGAGCTCGTGACGCAGCCGGGCGGCACTGCGCCGCAAGCGCAGATCGCCGGCTACCACGTCGCGGGGAAGACCGGCACCGCGCGCAAGATCGAAGGCGGCCAGTACACACGCAAGTACATCGCGTCGTTCGTCGGCATCGCGCCCGCGACGAATCCGCGGCTCATCGTCGCGATCATGATCGACGAGCCATCCGGTGGCGACTACTACGGCGGGAGCGTCGCCGGTCCGATCTTCGCCAACGTGATGGGCGGCGCGCTGCGGATGTTGAACGTGCCGACGGATGCGCCGATCGACAACGTCGTGCTGCCGCCGCCGGGGAGCGTGGTGGAGGAGGAGTCGTGATCGCGATGACGCTCGCCGAAGCCGACGCGCTCGTCGCGACTCTGCCGCTGCTCGATGGCATCAGCGCCGACAGCCGCTCCGCCGCGCCTCGCATTGCCTTCGCCGCGTATCCCGGCAACGCCCGCGACGGACGGGATTTCATCATCGACGCCATCGATCGCGGCACGCCCGCCGTCGTCTTCGAGGCGCGCGATTTCGTGTGGCCGGCCCGCTGGCAGGTCGCGCACGCCAGCGTCGACGCGTTGCGCAGCAACGTCGGCACGATCGCTTCCGCGGTCTACGGTCATCCGTCGCGCCTGCTTTTCATGATCGGCGTGACGGGCACCAACGGCAAGACGTCGTGCACGCATTTCATCGCGCGCGCGCTCGACAAGTGCGGCCGGCGCTCCGCGGTCGTCGGCACGCTCGGCAGCGGCTTCGTCGACGCGCTCTCGCTCTCGTCGAACACGACGCCGGACGCGTGTCTTTTGCAGCAATGGCTCGCACGCTGGCGCCGCGAAGGCGCGGCGGCGGTCGCGATGGAAGTCTCGTCGCACGGCCTCGACCAAGGGCGCGTGAACGGCATCGAATTCGACATCGCGCTCTTCACCAATCTAACGCGCGATCACCTCGACTACCACGGCACGATGGCCGCGTACGGCGAGGCGAAGGCGCGGCTTTTCGCATGGCCCGGGCTGCGCGCGGCGGTCATCAACGCGGCCGATCCGTTCGGCGAGACGCTGATCGAGCGCACGCGTGCACGGGGTACGCGGGTGCTCAGCTACGGCACAAGCGATGCCGACATAAGCGCAACGAGCATCGAAGCGCGTGGATCGGGCATGACGATCGCGCTTCGCACGCCGCAGGGAACAGCGCGCCTGTCGACGCCGCTGGTCGGCGCGTTCAACGTGCAGAACCTGCAGGGCGTGCTGGGTGTGCTGCTCGCAAGCGACATCGCGCAAGACGATGCGATCGCCGCGCTGTCGACGCTCGACGCGCCGCCCGGACGCATGCAGCGCTTCGGTGGCGGCGGCGATCCGCTCGTCGTGGTCGATTACGCGCACACGCCCGACGCGCTCGCGAAAGTGCTCGACGCAATGCGGCCGGCGGTGCGCGAAGACGGCCGTCTCGTCTGCGTTTTCGGCGCCGGCGGCGATCGCGATCGCGGCAAGCGCGCGCCGATGGGCGAGGTCGCAGGGAGGCTGGCCGACCGGGTGGTCGTCACCTCCGACAATCCGCGGAGCGAAGACCCGCGCGAGATCGCGCGGGCGATTGCCGAAGGACTCATCGGCGCGATAGCGCAGTGGACAATCGAGCTCGATCGGGGGCGCGCGATCGAGCAGGCGATCGCCGACGCGTGTGCGAACGACATCGTCGTCGTCGCGGGCAAGGGTCACGAGGATTATCAGGAAGCGAACGGCGAGCGACGATCGTTCTCCGACGCGCGTTGTGTGGCGGACGCGCTTTCCCGCCGGAGGAGCCGATGATGGACACTGCGACGGCCGCGGGCGCGGTCGGTGGGTTGGTCATCGGCGGCTCCGTTCCCTTCCAGCGCGTAACGACCGATACGCGCGCGCTCGTGCCCGGCGATCTGTTCGTCGCGTTGCGCGGCGAGCGGTTCGACGGACACGATTTCGTTGCGAAGGCGCGCGAAGCGGGCGCGGCGGCGGCGCTCGTCGCCCGCGATCGCGCGGACGCATTGTCCGGCAACCTGATCGCCGTCGACGATCCGCTGCGCTCGCTAGGCGCGCTGGCCGCGTTCTGGCGCAACCGCTTCGACATTCCGGTCGTCGCCGTCACCGGCAGCAACGGCAAGACGACGACAAAGGAGATGATCGCGTCGATCTTTCGCGCCGCTGTCGGCGCCGATGGCGTCGCCGCGACGCCTGGAAATTTCAACAACGCGATCGGTCTGCCGCTCGCCGTGCTCGGGATTCGCGCTGGACAGCGTCTCGCGGTGTTCGAGCTCGGCATGAACCATCGCGGCGAAACGCGCGAGCTCGCGGTGATCGCGCAGCCGACGATCGCCGTCATCACCAACGCGCAGCGCGAGCATCAGGAATTCATGCGCAACGTCGACGAGGTCGCGAACGAGCACGCGGACGTGATACGGGCGCTGCGGCATCCCGGCACGGCGATTCTCAATGCCGACGACCCGCGCGTCGCGACATGGCGCGACACCGCGGACGCGTCGGGCAGCGACGTGCTGACGTTCGGGATCGACGCGCCGGCCGATTTCGCCGGACGCCACGCCGTGGCAGGCGAAGACACGGCGCTCGAGCTCGAGTCGAAGGCAGGCAACGCGAACGTACGTTTGCACATTCCCGGTCGCCACATGGCGCAAAACGCGCTTGCTGCCGCAGCGGCTGCGTATGCGGCGAAGGTGCCGCTGTCGGCAATCGTCTCGGGACTCGAGGATTTCCGCCCGGTGCGCGGGCGTTTGGTATCGACGAAGACCGCGTCAGGCGCAACGGTCATCGACGACAGCTACAACGCGAATCCCGATTCGGTGCGCGCCGCGATCGACGTGCTCGCTTCGCGCGCAAGGCCTCGCTGGCTCGTGCTCGGCGACATGGGCGAAGTGGGCGGTGACGGGCCGTCGTTTCACCGCGAAATCGGCGCCTACGCGCGTGACGCCGGCGTCGACCGATTGTGGGTCGCCGGGCCGCTCGCGCGCGAAGCCGCGGATGCATTCGGAACGGACGCTGCGCATTTCGATTCGGTCGAGGCGCTGGTGATGTTGGTCGCAGCGGAGATCCGACCGGGCATCAGCGTGCTGATCAAGGGATCGCGCTTCATGAGGATGGAGCGCGTCGTCGAGGCATTGACCCATGAGCGCGCCGGGCCGCTCCCAAGCGCGAATTGCGCCCCCTCCGGGGGCAGCGCAGCGGCGGAGCCGCAAGCGTGGGGGCCCGATGAGCGCAGCGGAGAGGCGCACTGATGCTCTTGTGGCTGACGGAGATCCTCTCGCGCGATATCCGCACGTTCAACGTGTTCGGCTACATCTCGCTTCGCGCCGTGCTCGCGACGATGACTGCGCTCGTGATTTCATTCGTCATCGGCCCGCGGATGATCACGTGGCTGACACGCATGCGCATCGGCCAGGCGGTGCGCGACGACGGCCCGCGGACCCATCTCACGAAGGCCGGCACGCCGACGATGGGCGGCGCGCTGATCCTCGTGTCGATCGCCGTCACGACGCTCTTGTGGGCGGACCTCGACAATCGCTTCGTCTGGGTCGTGCTGCTCGTGACGCTGGGCTTCGGGGGGGTCGGCTGGGTCGACGACTGGCGCAAGGTCGTGGCGCGCAATCCGAAAGGGCTGTCGGCGCGCGCGAAGTTCCTGTGGCAGTCGATCATCGGCATCGTTGCCGCCGTGTATCTCGCGTTCTCGGTCTCGGCGCCGAACAACGCGACATTCGGCCAGCTCTTTCTCGCGTGGGTCGAGAGCGGTTTCTCCGCGGGGCTTTCACCGAAGGCGGACCTGATCGTGCCGTTCTTCAAGACGGTGTCGTACCCGCTCGGCGTCTGGGGCTTCATGGCGCTTTCGTACTGCGTGATCGTCGGCGCGAGCAACGCGGTGAACCTGACCGACGGGCTCGACGGCCTCGCGATCATGCCGACGGTGATGATCGGCGCGGCGCTCGGCATCTTCGCGTACGTCACCGGCAATGCGATCTTCGCGCGTTACCTGGGCTTTCCGCACATTCCCGGCGCCGGCGAGCTCGCGGTCATCTGCGGCGCGATCGGCGGCGCGGGACTCGGATTCCTGTGGTTCAACGCGTATCCCGCCGACGTTTTCATGGGCGACGTCGGGGCGCTCGCGCTCGGCGCGGCGCTCGGCGCGATCGCGATCATCGTGCGCCAGGAGATCGTGCTTTTCATCATGGGCGGCGTGTTCGTCGTCGAGACGCTTTCCGTGATGATCCAGGTCGCCTCGTTCAAGACGACGGGACGGCGCGTATTCCGGATGGCGCCGCTGCATCACCACTATGAATTGAAAGGATGGAAGGAGAACCAGGTCGTCGTGCGTTTCTGGATAATCACCATGCTCCTCGTGCTGTTCGGTCTGTCGACGCTGAAGCTGCGATGAACGCCATCGCGCATCTCGCGTGCGGGAAGGAGCGCAATGCATAAGCGCTACGAGGGTCGACGCGCGGTCGTGCTTGGCCTCGGCATGACCGGCCTGTCGCTCGCGTTGCATCTCGCGCGACATGGCGCGAGCGTCCGCGTCGCGGACACGCGCAACGACCCGCCGAACCGCGGCGCGCTCGCACGATCGCTCCCGCGCGTGAGCGTCGAAACAGGCGATTTCTCCGATGCGACGTTCGACGGCGTCGATCTGATCGCGATCAGTCCCGGCGTGAGCCAGAACCATCCGGCGATCCGCACCGCGATCGCGGAAGGCGCGGAGCTCGTCGGCGACATCGAGCTTTTCGCGCGCGCATTGCCGCCCGGGCAGAAGGTGCTCGCGGTGACCGGAACGAACGGAAAATCGACCGTCGCGTCGCTGACCGGCACGCTCACGAAGGCCGCGGGAGTCTCGACGATCGTCGCGGGGAACATCGGCTACGCCGTGCTCGACGCGCTTGGAACGATCGACGCCGGCGCCCCGTGGCCCGACGTGTTCGTGCTCGAGCTTTCGAGCTACCAGCTCGAGGTGACGGAGAGCCTGCAACCTGTTGCGGCCACCGTGCTGAACATTTCGGCGAATCACATGGACCGCTACGCCGGCATCGCCGATTACGCGGCAGCGAAGGGGCGCATCTTCACGCGCGCCAACGTGCAGGTGCTGAATCGCGACGATCCGATCGTGCGGCTGATGCGCCTGCCCGGACGCACCGTGCAGACGTTCGGCGCCGGCGTGCCGCTTTCCGAGGAGGAATGGGGCGTCGTCGAATGCGCGAACGGCGCATGGCTCGCGCGCGGCGGCGAGCTCGTCATCCAGGCGTCGCGCCTTGCGCTCGTCGGCCGGCACAACGCGCAAAACGCGCTCGCCGCGCTCGCGCTCGCGTCGTCGATCGCGAAGATCGGCCGCCCGATGCTCGACGCGCTCGTCGCCTTTCGCGGGTTGCCGCATCGAATGGCGCCCGTGGTCGAGGCGGGCGACGTCCTCTATGTCGACGATTCGAAGGGCACGACGGTCGCCGCGACGCAGGTCGCACTCGACGGCATCGGCCGCCCCGTCGTGCTGATCGCCGGCGGGGACGGCAAGGGCCAGAGCTTCCCGCCGCTTCGCGAGAGCATTGCGCGAACGTGCCGCGCCGTGCTTCTGATCGGCCGCGATGCGCCGCGCATTGCCCGCGCGTTGGAGGGGAGCGGTGTGCGCGTCGAGATGCCCGGCACGCTGGCCGCAGCCGTTCCGCGCGCGATCGAGCTCGCGAAGCCGGGCGATGCGGTGCTGCTTTCGCCGGCGTGCGCGAGCCTCGATCAATTTCGCGACTACGTGGAACGCGGGCGGCGTTTCGCGGAGCTCGTTCACCGGCACGTCGGAGCGGACGTCCATGCGTAAGCGGATCACCGCGACCGCAATCGTCGCCGGAACGGCGCTTCATCCGCTGCCGCGCGAGCCGCGCGCGATGCTCGCGTTCGACGTGTCGCTCGCATGGTCCGCGCTGCTGCTGCTCGCGTTCGGCCTCGTGATGGTCTATTCCGCGTCGATCGCGATGGCGGAGGCGTCGCCCGGCACCGGTTATCACGCGTGGTATTTCCTCGTGCGGCATGCGGTGTTCCTCGCGTTCGGATTGGTCGCCGCGTTTTTCACGTTCCAGGTGCCGATGAGGGTCTGGCAGCGCTTCGCAATCTGGTTTTTCGTCGTTGGTGGGGCGCTCCTCGTGCTCGTGCTGATTCCCGGCATCGGAAAGTCGGTCAACGGCTCGAAGCGCTGGATTTCGTTCGTCGTGCTGAACGTGCAGCCGTCCGAGTTCATGAAGCTCGCCGTCGTGCTCTACGCCGCGAGCTACGCGGTGCGCAAGGCCGCGTTCCTGCATGCGGAGCAGCCGTTGCGGCAAACGCTGCTGCGCGGCTTCGCGCCGCTGTCGGCCGTGATGGTGTTGATCGGGGCCTTGCTGCTCGTCGAGCCCGATTTCGGCGCGTTCGTCGTGATTCTCGCGATCGCGTTCGCCATCCTGTTCGTCGGCGGTCTCGACTGGCGGCTGTTCCTCGGTCTCGCGGTTCTTCTGCCCGCCGCGCTCGGGGCGATCCTGATCGCCGCCCCGTATCGCGTGCAGCGCCTGACGAACTTCCTCGATCCGTGGTCCGATCCGCTGCACAAGGGCTACCAGCTTTCGCACTCGCTGATCGCGTTCGGTCGCGGCGAGTGGTTCGGCGTGGGACTCGGCGCAAGCGTCGAGAAGCTTTTATACCTGCCCGAGGCGCACACCGATTTCCTGCTCGCAGTCATTGCCGAGGAGTTGGGTTTTGTCGGCGTCGCGGCGGTGATCGCGCTTTTTGCGTGGCTTCTGTTTCGCGCATACGCGATCGGGCGGCAGGCGGCGCGGCATTCGCGTCCGTTCGCCGCGCTCGTCGCGCACGGCATCGGGGCCTGGATCGGCGTGCAGGCGTTCATCAACATGGGCGTCAACATGGGCGTGCTGCCCACGAAGGGACTGACGCTGCCGCTGCTTTCGTTCGGCGGCAGCGGGATCGTGGCGAATTGCATGGCGGTGGCGATTCTGCTGCGCATTGATTTTGAAAACAGGCAAGCGTTGAGAGGCTTCGCGGTATGACGTCCCAACGCTTTTACCCATGACCGCGACCGTGATGATCACCACCGGCGGCACGGGCGGCCACGTGTTCCCCGGCCTCGCTGTCGCGGCGAAGCTCCTCGCGCGCGGCTGTCGCGTCTTCTGGCTCGGCACGCGGGATGGGATGGAAGCGCGCCTCGTGCCCGCGCATGGCGTCGAATTCGAGGCCATGTCGTTTCGCGGCGTGCGCGGCAAGGGCCTGCGCACGCTGATGTTCGGTCCGTTCGCGCTTCTTGGCGCGTGCATCGACAGCATCCGCGTGATCAGGCGACGCCGTCCGAACGTCGTCGTGGGCTTCGGCGGATTCGCGTCGTTTCCCGGCGCGCTGATGGGTATCGCGGCCGGCAAGCCGCTGATCGTCCACGACGCGAACGCGATCGTCGGACTCGCCAACCGCATCCTCGCGCACGCCGCCGACCGCGTGCTGCTTGGCTTTCCGGATGCGCGCCGTGCCCGTTCCGCGCGCGTGAAGTGGATCGGCAACCCGTTGCGCGACGACATCGTCTCGCTTTCGCCGCCGGCGCAACGCTTCGCCGAGCGAAGCGGCTCGCTTCGCGTGCTCGTCGTCGGTGGAAGCCTCGGCGCCGCGGCGCTCAACGATGCGCTGCCCGCCGCGATCGCGAGCATTCCCGAAGGGCGCCGGCCGCTGATCGTGCACCAGACCGGCGAGCGCCACATCGACGCGGTGCGCGACGCTTATGCGAACGCGCGTGTGGCCGCGGAGTGCGTGTCGTTCATCGACGACATGGCCGCGCGCTACGCCTGGGCCGATCTCGTCGTATGCCGCGGCGGCGCGCTGACGATCGCGGAGCTTGCGGCGGCGGGCCTGGGCGCGATCGTCGTGCCGCTGCCTGGCGCGATCGCCGACGAGCAAAGCGCGAATGCGCGCTTCCTGCTCGAGGCAGGCGCGGCGATCGTGATGCCGCAGGACGAATTGCAATCCGCGGACAAGCCGCTCGCCGGCGTGCTCGCCGCGCTCACCCGGAGCGATGCGCTGACGATGGCGCTCGCTGCGCATCGCGTCGGCAAGCGCGATGCCGCGGAGCGCGTCGCCGACGAATGCATCGCACTCATGAAGAAATGAGACACAAGGTCAAGCGCGTGCACTTCGTCGGCATCGGCGGCGCCGGGATGAGCGGAATCGCCGAGGTGCTCGCGACGCAACGTTACCGGGTGTCCGGTTCCGATCTGCACGAAAGCGCCGCAACGTGCCGCCTTCGCGCGCTCGGCGTCGACATCGCGATCGGGCATTGTGCCGCGAATGCCGAAGGCGCCGACGCGGTCGTCGTGTCGACCGCGGTCGCGCAGGACAACCCGGAAGTGGCGACGGCGCGCGATCGTGGCATCCCCATCGTTCCGCGCGCGCTGATGCTCGCGGAGCTGATGCGATTGAAGCAGGGGATTGCCGTCGCCGGCACGCATGGAAAAACGACGACGACGAGCCTCATCGCATCGGTGCTCGCCGAGGGGGGGCTCGATCCGACGTTCGTGATCGGTGGGCGACTGCTCGCCGCCGATGCGAACGCGCGGCTCGGCAACGGCGAGTTCCTCGTCGCCGAAGCCGACGAATCCGACGCGTCGTTCCTTTATCTCTCACCCGTGCTCGCGGTCGTGACGAACATCGACGCCGATCACATGGAAACGTACGGGCACGATTTCGCAAAGCTTTCGCGTGCGTTCGTCGATTTCGTCCAGCGGCTGCCGTTCTACGGTGTCGCGGTCCTGTGCATCGACGATCCGCATGTGCGCGCGATCCTTCCCGACATCGCGAAGGCCGTCGTCACGTACGGCCTCGATGACGACGCGAAGGTGCGTGCGTCCGACGTCGCGAACGCGGGCGGACGCATGCGCTTCGTCGCGCACGCGAACGGTTCGCGTCCGCTCGAGGTCGAGCTCGCGCTGGCCGGCACGCACAACGTGCGAAACGCGCTCGCGGCGATCGCAGTCGGCCGCGAGGTCGGCGTGCGCGACGACGAGATCGCACGCGCGCTGTCCGAATTCAAGGGCGTCGACCGGCGATTCCAGCGTCATGGCGACATCGCCCTCGCACGCGGCGGCTCGTTCACGCTGATCGACGACTACGGCCATCATCCGGCCGAGATGACGGCAACGCTTGCGGCCGCCCGCGAGAGCTTTCCGGGCCGCCGGCTCGTGCTCGCGTTCCAGCCACACCGCTTCACACGCACGCGCGATCTTTTCGAGGACTTCGTGCGCGTGCTCTCCACCGTCGACGCACTCGTGCTGACCGATGTTTATCCGGCCGGCGAAGCGCCGATCGTCGCTGCCGACGGACGTGCGCTCGCGCGCGCGGTGCGCGTGGCGGGACGTGTCGAGCCGGTGTTCGTCGAATCGATCGGCGACCTGGCAAATGCGATTCGCGACGTCGCACGCGACGGCGACGTCATCGTCACGATGGGTGCGGGCTCGATCGGCTCGGTCGCCGGGCAGTTGGGCTCCGACTCATGATGATGTCCGAGCCCGCCCTTTTTGCAGGCCTCCGCGGTATGCTCGCCCGCAACGCGCTGCTCGCTCGTCACACGACGTGGCGCGCGGGCGGTCCCGCCGATCTTCTCTACCTACCGGCGGATCGCGACGATCTTGCGCATTTTCTTCGGACGTTGCCGCGCACGACGCCGGTCACGACGCTCGGACTCGGCAGCAACGTGCTCGTCCGCGACGCTGGCGTGCGCGGCGCCGTCGTGCTGATGCACGACCCGGGCGCGGGCATTGCGATCGCCGACGGACTCGTTCGTGCCGATGCCGGCCTCGCGAGTCCCAAGCTCGCGCGCTTCGCGGCATTGCACGGATGTGCGCAAGCGGAGTTTTTCGCTGGCATCCCCGGCACCGTTGGCGGCGCGCTCGCGATGAATGCCGGCTGCTACGGCGGCGAAACGTGGCGGCACGTCGCACGCGTCGAAACGCTTTCGCGCGACGGGCTCTTCGAGGTCCGCACAAGCGACGACTACGAGATCGGTTATCGCAGCGTTCGCCTTCGCGATCCAAAGGCGTGGTTCGAAATCTTCACCGCTGCATGGTTTCGCTTTCCGCTCGGCGACATTGCGCGCGCGCGCGCAGAGATCAAGTCATTGCTCGCGCGCCGCATCGCGACGCAACCGCTGTCGTTGCCGAATGCGGGGAGCGTGTTTCGCAACCCGCCCGGCGACTACGCAGCGCGGCTCATCGAATCGTGTGGGCTCAAGGGGCATGCGATCGGTGGCGCACGCGTCTCGGAGCGCCACGCCAATTTCATCGTGAACCCGCACCGGCGCGCGCGCGCGGCCGACATCGAGGCGTTGATAAAACACGTTCAGGCCGCCGTGTTGACGAAGAGCGGCGTCGCGCTCGAGCCGGAGGTGCGGATCGTGGGAGAAGCGGCATGAGCTCCGACGAGACGACCCGTCACCCGCCTCGCTCTCGCCCGGCTCCCTCTCCGCAACGGGGAGAGGGTTGGGGTGAGGGCAACTTTGGCAAGGTTGCCGTGCTGATGGGTGGCCCGTCGTCCGAGCGCGAGATTTCGCTGCTTTCCGGCAACGCGGTGCTGAAGGCGTTGAAGGAGCGTGGTATCGACGCGCACGCCTTCGATCCGGCGGAGCGCGATCTCGGCGAGCTGCGTCGCGACGGCTTCGAGCGCGTCTTCATCGCGCTGCACGGTCGTTTCGGCGAGGACGGCACCGTGCAAGGCGCGCTCGAGACGCTTCGCATCCCTTACACGGGCAGCGGCGTGATGGCGTCCGCGCTCGCGATGGACAAGTGGCGCACGAAGCTCGTCTGGATCGCGAGCGACATCCCCACACCACGCTATCGCGTCGTCGATGCGTCGACCGATTGGCGGAGGATCGTCGCCGAGCTTGGATTACCGCTGATCGTCAAGCCCGCGCGCGAAGGCTCGACGATCGGTATCACGAAGGTGACCACCGTCGATCACGACGAGATGTGGCTTGCGTACGAGGTCGCCGCGCGTCACGACACGCTCGTGCTCGTCGAGGAGTTCGTGGCAGGGACGGAGCTCACCGCGTCGATCGTCAACGGCCGCGCGTTGCCGCTGATCCGCATCGAGGCGCCGCAAGGCAATTACGACTACCACAACAAGTATTTTTCCGACGAGACGAAGTACTTCTGCCCGAGCGGCATCGCGGACGCGCTCGAAGCCGACATCCGCGCGAAGGCGCTCGCTGCATTCGACGTCGTGGGTTGCAGCGGATGGGGCCGCCTCGACCTGATGCTTGGCAAGGACGGCTCGTACTCGTTCCTGGAAGTCAACACCTCGCCCGGCATGACGGGGCATTCGCTCGTGCCGATGGCGGCACGAAAGGCCGGCATCTCGTTTGCCGAGCTTTGCATCGAAATTCTCGCGAGCGCCCATGTGGGATGACGCGCGCCAACTGAACGCGATCGCGATCACGCTCGTGTCGATCGCGCTCTCCTTTCTCGGCTGGGCGGTCGTCGGCTGTGTGGCGAGGATGCCGGCGTTCGCGTTTCGCGACGTGGTCGTCACGACACCGCTTGAGCGCGCGAGCGGCGCGTACGTCGAGGCGGTCGTCCGAAGCGAGCTGTCCGGCACGTTCTTCACGATGAATCTCGATCGCGCGCGCGAGGCGCTCTCTCGCGTGCCATGGGTGCGCTCGGTGGCGCTTCGGCGCCAATGGCCGCGCAGGCTCGAGATCGAAATCGACGAGCACGAACCGTTCGCGCGTTTCAACGAAAACGCGCTCGTCGACACCAACGGACAGGTGTTCGTCGCGAGCTACGCCGGCGAGCTGCCGCAGTTCCATGGTCCCGACGGACAGGCTGCGCTGATGGAGACGCGGTATCGCGAATGGAAGGCAGCGCTTGCGCCGCTGCGGCTGCAACTGGCCAGTCTCGACCTTTCCGCGCGTGGCGGCTGGCAGATCCACGCCGAGGACGACGAAGGTCCGGTCACACTCGAGCTCGGACGCGACGATGTCGAAGCGCGGCTTGCGCGCTTCGTCGCCGTTTACGGACGCACGATCGGGGTGCTCGCGAACAACGGCACGCACATCGATCGCGTCGACCTTCGCTATCGCAACGGCTTTGCCGCCCGCATGCCGGGATTTCGCGAGAAGCCGTCGCGCAAAGCGTCATGAGCCAAACACGCCGAGGGGAATCGTGAAAGACAACGCCAACCTGATCGTGGGACTCGACATCGGTACCTCGAAGATCGTCGCGATCGTCGCCGAGGTGTTGCCTGACGGCGGGCTCAATGTCATCGGTCTCGGCACGCAACCGTCGCGGGGCTTGAAGAAGGGCGTCGTCGTCAACATCGAAGCGACGATGGCGTCGATCCAGCGCGTCCTCGAGGAAGCCGAGCTGATGGCCGACTGCCGGATCAGCGAGGTCGTCACCGGCATCGCCGGAAGCCACATCCGCAGCCTCAACTCGAGCGGCATGGTCGCGATCAAGGAGAAGGAGGTCATGCAGGCGGACATCGATCGCGTCGTCGATACGGCGAAGGCGATCGCGATCCCGAACGACCAGCAGGTGCTGCACATCCTGCCGCAGGAATTCATCATCGACGGGCAGGAGGACGTGCGCGAGCCGCTCGGCATGAGCGGCGTGCGGCTCGAAGTGAAGGTGCACATCGTCACCGGCGCCGTCTCCGCGGTCGAGAACATCACGAAGTGCGTGCGCCGCTGCGGCCTCGAGGTGCGCGACATGATGCTGCAGCCGCTCGCTTCTGCGAAAGCCGTGCTGAACGACGACGAGAAGGACCTCGGCGTCTGTTTGATGGACATCGGCGGCGGGACCACCGATATCGCGGTGTTCGCGGGCGGAGCCATTCGCCACACCGCGGTCATTCCGATCGCGGGCGATCAGGTGACGAACGACATCGCGATGACGCTTCGCACGCCGACGAAGGAAGCCGAGGAGCTCAAGGTGCGCCACGGGTGCGCGCTGCGCCAGCTCGCCGACAAGAATGAAGTCATCGAGGTGCCCGGCGTCGGCGATCGCGGCCCGCGCAAGTTGAGCAAGCCGATGCTCGCGGAAGTGATCGAGCCGCGGATCGAGGAGCTGTACTCGCTCGTGCAGGCCGAGCTTCGTCGCTCGGGGTTCGAGGAGCTGCTCTCGTCGGGAATCGTGCTGACCGGCGGGTCCGCGCTTTTGCAGGGCATGACCGAGCTCGGCGAAGAGCTGTTTCATCTGCCGGTGCGCATCGGCATTCCGACGTACGCCGGCGGTCTCGCCGATGTCGTCCGAAGCCCGCGCTATGCGACTGCGGTGGGGTTGCTTCTCGAAGGACGCGAGCAGTTTCTGCGCGGGCAGGCGGCGCGCGCGCAGGTCGCGGGCATCGGCGGCATCGCCGAGCGGATGCGGCAATGGTTCAGCGCGAATTTTTAGGGACGGGGCTGGGGATTAGGGATTAGGGATTAGGGATTTGGGATTAGGGAGCGGCCTACCGATAACAACGGCAGCGCGCAACTTTGAAATCAGCGGAATCAAAACGACGAAACACGAGCAGCAATTGAAAAGGGGAACGCAGCAAAGGGCGAGGCGTCAGGAATCGGAGGTCATCTGTCTTCTGACCTCTGACTTCTGATTCCTGACACTGACACTGAACGGGCAACTGACAACCGACAACTGACACCTGAACCCTGACAGGAGAAAGGAATCACCATGTTCGAAATCATCGACGAAGCGCCGGAAGAAGGCGCGGTCATCAAGGTCATCGGCGTGGGCGGCTGCGGCGGCAACGCGGTCGAGCACATGATCACGCGCGGACTCTCGGGCGTCGATTTCGTGTGCGCGAACACCGACGCGCAGGCGCTGAAGCGCTCGACAGCGCGCACGCAATTGCAACTCGGGTCGACGCTCACGCGCGGGCTCGGTGCCGGTGCGCGTCCCGAGATCGGTCGCGATGCGGCGATGGAGGATCGTGACCGCATCGCGGGCATGATCGAAGGCGCCGACATGCTGTTCATCACCGCCGGCATGGGAGGCGGCACCGGCACCGGCGCTGCGCCGGTGATCGCCGACATCGCGAAGAGCCTCGGCATCCTGACCGTTGCCGTGGTGACGCGGCCGTTCAAGTTCGAGGGCAAGCGCCAGCGCGTCGCCGCCGCGGGCATCGAGGAGCTCACGAAGAAGGTCGACTCGTTGATCGTCATTCCGAACGACAAGCTGATGGACGTGCTCGGCGAGGACGTTTCGGTGCTCGACGCGTACGCGGCGGCAAACGACGTGCTCCACGGCGCCGTGTCGGGCATCGCCGAGGTCATCAACAACCCGGGGCTCGTCAACGTCGATTTCGCCGACGTGCGCACCGTGATGGGCGAGGTCGGCATGGCGATGATGGGCTCCGCGACGTCGTCGGGACTCGATCGCGCACGAAGCGCCGCACAGCAGGCGGTGAAGAGCCCGTTGCTCGAGGACGTGAACCTTGCAGGCGCTCGCGGCGTGCTCGTGAACATCACCGCGTCGGCGAGCCTCAAGATGAAGGAGTACCACGAGGTGATGAACACGATCAAGGAATTCACCGCGGAAGATGCGATGGTGATCGTGGGCACGGTGATCGACGACGCGATGGAGGATCAACTGCGCGTGACGATGATTGCGACCGGATTGGGCGGCGCGGTCGTCGCCACGCGAAGGCCGCCGAAGCTCGAGATGATCGAGACGATGGTCGAGCAGCGCACCGGAACCGACAACGTCGGCATGCGCGTCGAGACGATCGATTACGAGAAGCTCGACCAACCGGCAGTCGTTCGTCGCGGTCGCCATGCGGTGAGCGCACCGGCGCCGGCGTTCGATCCGTCGGAGATCCCGGCGTTTCTGCGCAAGCAGGCGGACTGATCTCGCGCGATGTGAAAGCGGTGCCAGAGATGTATTTCCAAATCATCTCTGGCACCCATTGGAAATACATCTCTGGCACCGCTTTCCCGGAGTGAGCGCAAGGAGCGAAATCCCGAAATGCTAAAATGATCGGTCGAACAAGGGCGCGCCCGCGAAGCCCACGGGGCGCTCGTTCCCTTTCCCTCGATGCCATGTTGCGTCAGCGGACGCTCAAGACGACGATTCGCACGACCGGCGTTGGCCTTCATACGGGGGCGCGCGTCGAGTTGACGCTGCGTCCGGCGCCTGCCGATAGCGGCATCGTGTTCCATCGCGTCGACTTGCCCGAGCCGGTCGACATTCCCGCGCAAGCGGCGAATGTCGGCGACACGCGGTTGTCGTCGACGCTGTCGCTTCATGGCGCATCGATTTCGACGGTGGAGCACCTGATGTCGGCGCTTGCCGGGGTCGGCATCGACAATCTGCACATCGACGTCTCGGGTCCCGAGCTTCCGGTGATGGATGGCAGCGCGGGACCGTTCGTCTTTCTTCTTCAGTCGGCCGGCATCGTCGAGCAGAACACCGCGAAGCAATACCTTCGCGTTCGCGCGCCCGTCGAGATGCGCGACGGCGACAAGTGGGCGCGCTTCGAGCCATTCGCGGGTTTCAAGCTCGATTTCACCATCGACTTTCCGCATCCTGTGTTCGGCACCGAGAGCCGCCACGTCACCGTCGATTTCGCCGAGCATTCGTACGTGAAGGAGGTCGCGCGGGCGCGCACGTTTGCGTTCATGCAGGACGTCGAGGCTATGCGCGCCGCGGGCCTTGCGCTCGGCGGAAGCCTGCGCAACGCGATCGTGCTCGACGATACGCGCGTGCTGAACAGCGAGGGCCTGCGCTACGACAACGAGTTCGTCAAGCACAAGGTGCTCGATGCGATCGGCGACCTCTATCTGCTCGGCCATCCGCTGATCGGCCAGTACACCGCATACAAGCCCGGGCACGCGCTCAACAACGCGCTCGCGCGCGCACTGCTTGCGCGTCCCGAGGCGTGGGAGCTCGTCTCGTTTCGAGAGGACGACGAGGTGCCTTCGGCGTTCCAGGACTGGGCGGCCATCGGAGCGGCTTGATCGAGCGCCCCGGCCGTAGGGGGACCACATAGTCCTTGTCCGGCTGCTTTTGTTCCTTGCGCTGGCCGCGATCGGCGTGGCGGTGCTGCTGTGGTTCGCGACGCGCGACCGGCGCTATCTCCGCTTCATCGTCCTGACGCTCGAGTTCACGCTGATTCTGCTGCTCGCCATCCTGCTGTGGTTCGCTGCGGAGCGGCTGCTCGCGCCGATGACGGGGCACCTGTTGTGACGACGCGTTGATGCAAATAGTGAAAGACGTCGCGCGCGATCCGACCAATGCACGCATGGAAAGCGCGCGTCGCATTGTCGTTTGCGGCCGCGACGCACGCGGTACGCAGGCGTTGCTCGCTCGGCTTCGCGGGCGTGACCTATTCGTCACCGATGTCGGCGAGTCCACGGCGCGTGTGATCGCGCGCGCGGCGGCTTCGGCCGATGTCGCGATCGTCGTCGCCGATGTACATACGGGCTTCGTCGGCGAAACGCGCCGGCTGGCCTTTCTCGCCGGGCTGTTCGGCGTGCCGCGGGTCGTGTTGGCGGTCGACCGTGCCGACGAAGCCACTCGTTCCGTCTTCTTCGCCATCGAGGCCGAATATCACGCGTTCGCGCAGAAGATCGGCATTCGCGATGCTCTCGCCGTGCCGATCTCGCTCGCGCGAGGCGACAACGTGCTCGCGCCGGGCACGGCAATCGACGGGTACCGCGGTCCGACGCTCGCCGCAGCCATCGATCAGGTCGATGTTCGACCATCCGTTGACGCGCCGGTCGAGGTGGCGGATCAGTTCGAGGCCTCGATCGCCTGGCTCGACAAGGCGCCGCTACTGCGCGGCCGAAGCTATCGGATCGAGCTCGGCAACGCCGCAGCCGAAGCGACCATCACGCCGATCAAGTATCGGATCAACGTCGATTCGCTCGAGCACGTCGCGGCGGATACGCTGGAGCACGACGAAATCGGCGTCGTCGACCTCGCGACCGATCGGTCGCTTGCGTTCAAGCCCTACGCGGTCGACCGCGACCTCGGGGCCTTCGCGCTGATCGACCCGATGTCCGGCGAAATGGTCGGCGTCGGCCAGCTCCGCTTCGCGCTTCGTCGCTCGCACAACATTCATCCGCAGGCGATCGACGTCGATCGCCGCTCGCGCGCGTCGATCAAATCGCAGCGGCCATGCGTGCTGTGGTTCACGGGATTGTCCGGCGCCGGCAAGTCGACGATCGCGAATCACCTCGAGACTACGCTGCATGCGCTTGGCCGCCACACGTATCTGCTCGACGGCGACAACGTGCGCAAGGGACTCAACAAGGACCTGGGATTCACCGCCGAGGACCGCGTCGAGAACATTCGCCGCGTCGCCGAAGTGGCCGCGCTGATGGCCGATGCGGGACTCATCGTCATCACCGCGTTCATCTCGCCGTTTCGCAACGAGCGCAGGATGGCGCGTGCGCTCATGCCCGATGGGGAATTCCTCGAGATCTTCGTCGATACGCCGCTCGAAGTCGCCGAGCGGCGCGATGCGAAGGGCCTCTACAGGAAGGCGCGACGTGGCGAGCTCGCGAACTTCACCGGCATCGACTCACCGTACGAGGCGCCGCACGACGCCGAGATCACGATCGACGGCGCGCGAGTCGACCCGCAGGCCGCCGCCGATCGCATCGTCGACGAGCTGCGAGGGCGCGGCATCATCGCGCGCTGAGCGCGCGCATGGTCAGAACTCGGAGCGATGACCATCAGCCGATCGGCATCGATCGCGCGCGTCGCCGCCAGGCTCCTGTACTGCGCGTGAAGTCCCGATCGCACGGCGGCTCGTGGCGACACCACCTTTTCGCGCCGCTTCGCGCACCCGATCGACGCAGCGCAGAAGGCAGCTCGCGAAATGCGGATTGCGAGGATCGAGCGCCTCGGCGTGCGTGCCGCCGATCTCGAAGCGTTCGGTCGCTCCCGTGAAGACGCGCGCGAGCAACGCGTTCGAGCCCATCCGCTGGCGGCTCGACAGCATGAAGACCGATCCGTCGTAGGGCCGCGGATCGTGCCGCGCGAGCGCACGCTCGAACGCTCGCGCGACCTGCATCACCGACTGCATGTACGCGGGATCGTGGGACGGGCCGATCGTGCCACCCATCGCACGGCGCGTCTTCATCTTGTCGACGAAGCGCGCCTCGCCGATCTGCGAATATCCACCGAGCAGGCCATCGGGAGGATCGAGCAGCAAGAGTGGAAGCACCGTTTCGCCCATGTCGCGCAGCGCGCGCGCCATCTCGGCGGCGACGAAGGCGCCCGCACAGAGCGCGCCGATGAAATATGGCCCGTGCGTCCGTTGCTCGCGCACGTGCATGACGTAATCGGCGGCCATCTCCTCGACGCTTGCGTAGGGCGATTGCACGGCGTCGAGTCCGCGCGCCTGGAATGCCCATACCGGCTGATCGTTGCCGAGCAGCCTCATGAAATGCGGGCTTACGAACGCCTGTCCGTGTCGGCCGTGCACGAGAAACAGCGGTACCGCGCTGCCTTCCCGCCACAGCGGAATCATCACGGGAAGATGCGCGCGTCCTCTCGCGTCCGAACGCGCATCGCGAACGTTTCGCGCGATGCGCGCGATCGTCGCGTCCTCGTGGAAGTTGCCGACGTGCACGCCGAAAGCATTCAGAAGCCGCGATTGCAGCTCGACCGCCATCAGCGAATCACCGCCGAGCAGGAAGAAGTCGTCGTCGCGACCGATGGGCGAGAAACCGAGCAGGCCTTCGGCGATGTGCACGATCTCGCGTTCGATGTCGTCGCGCGGCGCTTCGATCGGCCGCTCGCGCGATGCATTGTCCGAAGCGAGCGGGGGAAGCGTGGCGCGATCGACCTTGCCGCTCGATGTGAGCGGCAGCGCATCGACGAACACGATATCGTGCGGCGCCATGTACGACGGAAGCCGCGCCGCGAGATGACGTCGCAAAAGCGCGCCGTCGCGCGGCTGTCCTTCATCCATTGCGACATACGCGACGAGGCGTGCGTCCGGCGCCTGCGGTGCTTCGCTCGTGGCGATCACGGCGGCCCTGGCGAGCCCGGGATAGCTCGAAAGCGCGCCTTCGATCTCGGGCAGCTCGACCGAATGGCCGCGAATCTTGACGCGGCTTCCCTTCCGGCCCAGAAAATGCAGGTTGCCCATCGTATCGATGCGGCCGACGTCGCCGCTTCGATACTCGCGCCAGCCGCGGATCATCGGATCATGGCCGAACGTCACGGCATCGAGCTCCGGTCGCCTCCAGTAGCCGGGGCTCAGGTAGCGACTGCGGACGACCATCTCGCCGGCCTCGCCGGCATTCGCGTTGCTGCCGTCGTCGCGGCGGATGGTGATGGCAACGTCATCGGGACACGCTCCCACCGGCACGATTGCGTCGCTCGACAACGGACTCGTGTGATCGACGACGTGTTGCGCGATCACGCCGACCTCGGTCGCCGCGAGCTGATTGACGAGCACACAGTCGGGCCGCGTGTGTGCGCGGAAGAGCGCGACGTCGCTCGGGAAGACCGCCTCGCCGCCGAGAACGACGGCGCGAAGATGGGGAAGCACGCGCGCCGCCGGCAGCCGTTTCGCGATCTCGCGAAACAGCGTTGGCACCGCGTGCAGCACCGTGACGCGATGGCGATCGAGCCAATCGGCGAGCTGCGGCACGCCATCGCGGCGCGCATCGTAGGCGCATAGTGTCGCGCCGGTCAAAAGGGCGGCATGGATGTCGAGATCGGCGGCGTTGAAGCTCAGCGTGTAGACGAGCGACAGCCGATCGCGCTCGTCGATGCGAAGCGACTTCGTGTAGGCATCGACCGCGAGGAGCCGGTTGCCATGCGTCTGGCTCACACCCTTCGGCTGACCTGTCGATCCGGAGGTGTAGCAAAGGAAGAGCAGCGCGTCGGGCGCGACGTCGGGAAGCGGAGCCGGCGCCGTCGACGGTTCGATTCCCTCGATGTTCACGATCGGGCACCCGCCTGGCGCGATATCGCGGGCGCGATCGAGGAGCGCGGGCTCGGTGACGATGGCAATTGGCTCGCTGTCGGCGACGATCAACCGTAGCCGCGCAAGCGGATCGCCCGCATCGAGAAGGACGTAGGCGACGGCTGCGCGCGCGGCACCGGCGAGCGCCTGAAGCGCCAGGGCCTTGCGCTCGAAGAGCAGGCAGACGCGTGCGCTCGTGTTCCGTTTCGCGACACTGCTGTCGCCTGGCCCCCCGGCCGTCGTTGCAAGCGCGACAAGCCGCGCGGCGATGCGCGTCGCTGCCGCGTCGAGCATCGCGTAGGTAAGCTCGGTCTCCCCTTCGACGATCGCAATGCGCTCGGCGAAGCGCGTCGCCGTCGTCGCGAGTCGGCTCCCGACCGTCGCCGGCGGCTGGGCGTCGTTCATGTTCCCGCTCCCCTGTTCGCGCGTGCCCACGCGCGACGACGCGATGTTAAACGATTGCGGGCAATTTCGCCCGTCAGGACGAAGCCGGATTCGTGTAAAGGCCCGTTCTTTTCAGCGTTGCATCACCTTCCGCAGCGTCGACCGCCTCGGCCTCGCGCCCGCCGCCGCGGAACGGCGTCAGCTCCAGCAGCCACGCGCGCCGATCCGCGGGCACGCGAAGCTGCGTCATCAGCGCCATCGCGTTCTCGTGGTGGCGCGCGTCGAACATCCAGTGGTAGTGGAGGAGGATTGGCGGTCGCTCGAGCCAGCGCGGATCGATCTCGCCCTCGGAAGCGATCAGGTGCAGCGGGACGTTGTAGCAATCGGGATAGTGGACGACGCGATCGGTGATCGACCAGATCGCGAGCGTGAGCGCCGCCTGGCTCGATCCCCAGTACTCGCTGCCTGCGCGACCGACGCGTCCTGTCGATGCGACGATCTCGATGCCGCTGTCGCGCCACGGACGCATGCCGGCTTCGACCGACGCCGCGAACAGCGACGCGCAGCGTTGCAGCATGCCGAGTCGCCGGCGTGCGATCGTGAAGCCCGCGTTGTACGACGCGCGAATGCGCTCGTTGCCGATCGTCGTTCGAACATGCGGCAGCCGATCGAGCGCGATCCCAGCCTGTTGCGCCAGAGTCGCCCAGTACGCCTCGAAGCGATCGCCGGCCCCGTGCGTCGCGCTGCCCTTCGAGTCGACCACGCGCACCGCCGCATCGGCGTCGTGGGGAAGCACAGGCTCGTCGAGCCACACGGTGTCGCTGTCGCAAACGATCAGGAAGTCGGCATCCGAATGTCGCTCGGCGTGCGCACCGGCGAACACGCGGTTCGCCGGCGGATATTCGCGGCACGAGGCATTGAGCGGTTCGTCGATGTACTCGACATCCAACGCGCGCAGCGCCCGCCTCGTGTCGTCGTCGACGCCCAGACCGGGCCGCGGCGCGTAGGCGAGGATCTGCGCGTCAGCGTAGCGCCCGGCGAAGCGGCGAATGCTACGGCACAGCAACAACGCTTGCTCGCGTATGCCGGTGTTCTCGATGCAAAGCACGAAGCAGGCGCGATCGGCGGCATGTGTCGCACGCAATTCAGCGCCGCGCTTGCTCGCATGGGCGTGCCCTCCCATGTCGCGCTCGCAGCGTTCGATGCAGGTGCGGTGGAGCGCGCGAATCGTCGCGCCCGAGGGACCTCGAAGTTGCTCGAGCGCGCCATCGCTGCTCGACTGATTGCGAAGGTCCTTGTCGAGAAAGCGCTCGATCGGGTCGGCTGCGTCGAAGTTCAGCGCCACATGAAGTCGTGCGGCGATGCGCTCGACCACGGGTTTCCAACCGTCGAGCAGATCGGCGTAGCGAACGAACAGCACGCCGGGGTGCGCATCGGCGAACGCGATCACGCGCTCCATGTAGACGCGCCACAGCGCGAGTCCCTCGTCGAGCGACATATCACCGCGGGCATGAAGCGACTGCGCGACCTCGAGCGGATTGCGAATCGGCACGACGTACGCGGGCCGGTAGCCGGCCGCTACGAGCGCACGATGCCAAAGCGGCGCAAGCATGCAGATGCGCGGATCCTTGATCGCGATCAGCGGGCGCCCCTCGTATTCGGAAGCAATGACATCGCGCGCGTCGGAAACGAACTCGTCGACGATCGCACCTTCGCCCGGCACCGTGAAATCGACGTGGCTCCAGTCGCCGCCGAGCTGGCGCATCAGGCGCACGTTGAGATCGAGCACCGCTTCCGGCTCGAAGAATCCCTTGGGGTTGACGCCGATCTTCGGCGGCTTGAGCTTTTCGGGCAGATACGCACCGCACAGATTGAGCACGCGGGCCATGGCCGACGTGCCGCTTCGGTGCATGCCGAGGACGACGAGCGCCGTCTTGCGCTGATCGCCGGTCGATGCTGATTGCGGCGCTGCCGGCATCGATCGCCAGGTCGAAGCGAGCTCGCGCAAGGCCGGCACCGGCACGAGAGCGCCTTGCCCACCTCGCAGCACCTCGCGCAACAGGAGCATCCGATTGCCGGGCCACCACGGCGAAAGATCATTGGCCACGTCGTGCGCGTCGCCGAGCGCCTGCGCGAGAAATTCTCCGACGACACGGTCCGCGTCGGCCGTCGCGCGCGCCCTCGATTCGGCGATCGTGTTGCTCGCGTGCATTCGGTAGCGATAAAGCGGTTGCTCGACGACAACCGGCTCCGCACGTGCGCTGGCGCGAAGGCAGAAATCCCAATCGTGGTTGTAGCGATGATCGCGAAATCCGCCGAGCGCCTCGAAGAACGCACGCTCCACGAAGAGGTTGCCGCTCGACACCGCGACGTTGAATTCGACGAACGTGAAGCTCGGCGGCTGCGATCCGAGGAAGTTACGCTGTTTCTGCAGGATGTCGACGAACCCCGGCGGCGTCGCGGCGCCCTCGTCGAAGGCGTTCGAGACGAGCGAGAAGCCCCATCGTGAGCCGGTGCGCGCGATTTCGTCGACGAGCGCGGCGATGCGCTCCGGCGCGTAGAAATCGTCCGAATTGAGAAACGCCACATAGCGCCCGTTCGTGAGCGCCGTGCCTTCGTTCAACGTTGCGGACGCGCCGCGGTTTTCGCGCGCGACGAAGCGCGACGGCCGCGCGAAGCCCGCAAGCGACTCGGCAATGACGCTCGCGGTCGCGTCGGTCGAGCCGTCGTCGATGACGACGAGCTCGATGTTCGGATACGTTTGCGCGGCCACCGACGCGATCGCCTGCGCCACGTAGCGGGCGTGGTTGTACGCGGGAAGGATGACGCTCACGAGCGACGCCTCGTCGTTCCGCCGTTCGCGTCGCGCCCGCTCGCGCGCGATCCACGCTTCCAGCAGATCGGCCTGCTTTGCATTGGCCTCGCGCGTCAAAAGCTTCCCGAGCACGAGCCCCAGGTTGTGCCGGATCGGCGGCACGGCCCACTGCGTGCGCTCGGCGGCCTCCCAGAGCAGCGCGAGCGCTTCGCGATAGCGCATCCGCTCGAACTCGACGATGCCGAGCATGTGCAGCGAATCGACATCCGACGCGTCCTCTTCCAACGCGCGCCGATACAGCGCTTCGGCTTCGCCCAAGCGGCCGGCGCGTTGCGCGGTGAGCGCCTGGTATCGCGCAGGCGTGGTGATGGCCGAGTCGGCGTCGCGGCCGCAGCAATGCTTGAATCGCTTGCCGCTTCCGCAGGGACAGGGAGCGTTGCGGTTGACCATGCCAGGTGACGAAGCGCGCGCTCGACGCAATCGAGGCCGCGATTATCGCCGGAAGCGCGACACCACGCGGTCGATCGGCGCCATTACCGTCGGACTCGGCCGACAGTGGAATGGCCATCGTTCCGATGCCAAGGCACCTGCGCTTTGCCCTAACGTGAGCGCTTGAAGTCGACACCGGATACTTACACGCGCCGCGTGATGACCGCGGTCGCGCTGGTGGCGCTCGTCTTCGTCGTCTGGGAACTGCGCGGCGTCCTGCCGCTGCTCTTCGGCGGCATCATTCTCGCGACCGGCATTCGCGCGCTGTCCGAATGGGTGGCGCGGGAGACGCGCTTGCCTCAGCGCGGCGCCCTTGCCGTCGTCGTCATTACGCTGCTGACGGTGATCGGCGTCGGCTTCTGGCTCGTGGGCGCGCAAGTGGCCGGACAATTGGCCGGGCTGTGGCGGGCGCTTCCCAATGCGCTCGAGGCCGCGAGCAACTGGCTTTCGCGAACGCCATTCACGTCGATCCTCTCCGGTACCTGGCAGTCGTTGAAGGATGGAGGCGTGCCGTGGCTTCGCGTCGCGGGCGCGGCGGGCGTCGCCACGACGGCTGTCTTCAACACGTTTCTGATCCTCGCGCTCGGCCTCTACCTCGCAGCCGACCCCAGGCGCTACTACGAAGGCGTGCTTCGCCTGTCGCCGCGTTCTTACCGCGAGCGGATCGGCGCCGCGCTTTCCGAGGCGGGCCACGCGCTTCGCCGGTGGCTGCTCGGCCAACTCGTCTCGATGACGACGATCGCGATCATGACGAGCGTCGCGTTCTTCTTGCTCGGCATTCCGCTCGCGTTGTCGCTTGGCTTGATCGCCGGGGCGACGGAGTTCGTGCCGTTCTTCGGACCGATCGCGTTCGGCATTTTCTCCGTTCTGTTCGCGTTCACGCTGGGGCCGACCGACGCCCTGTACGTCGGGCTCACCTGCTTCGCGATCCAGCAGTTCGAGGGCTACGTGTTGCAGCCGTTCATCCAGCGCTGGGCAGTGTCGCTCGCACCCGCGCTCGCCCTTTTGTCCGTCGTGATCTTCGCGCTTCTTTTCGGCTTTCTCGGCGCGATCCTGGCGACGCCGATGATGACGGTCGTCGTGATCCTCGTCGATCGCCTCTACGCGAGGGAATGACCAGGCCTTAACGGCCTCGCGCGCGGCGCGACCACTGTCGAAGCGCCTCCTTCAGGGGACCGGGCGGCAGCCGATCGCCCAAGTCGAAAAGCGACGCGGCGCTACGCGCATCCCATGGTTGCGACCGCTGCGTTTCGGGCCCTGGCGGAAAGCTCGCGACGTCGACGCGCACGCGCAACTCATGAAACGCGAGCCCTTCGCGCGCAAGGGCCGCACGCACTTCGGGCAGCCGCTGCCGCACGGCCGCTGCGATCGCGCCGGCGGTCGCCAGGACCTCGAGCACGTCGCCGCGCGCGTCGCGCACGCGAACTCGCTCGCCGATCGAACGCGGCAGGCATTTGCGCACCAGGACAGTCACACGCTGTTCATGGCGCCGGCGCGTCGCCCACTCGGCGATCGTCGGATCGTTCTGGAAGACGCTCGAAAGCGCCTGATGGCGCGCGCGCGGTGGCCGGGGAGGATCGGGTGCCATGGAGGAAATCAGCGTATCGCTATGTTAAGATCGCTCGATTCGCCACGGCAACGCGAGCGGTGGCCTCGGCGCCGATTGAACGAGCAAGGCGCACGTCGGGTCGTATGCGCAAAGCGCCGCCGTGGCCGCGGCGCGTTCGGCACGGGCTCGCTCGATGTCCTGCATTGCCGGGCGCGATTTCTGCATGGCAACGAGCCGACGCTTCGCATGACGAACGGACGGCCCGACGAGGGGTGAGGCGGTCCTCACCCCTTGCTTTTTGTGCTCGCGGCGCCAAGCTTCCTTCTTCGCGATGATCAATATCCTCACCCGCATATTCGGCAGCCGCAACGAGCGGCTCCTGAAGCAGTATGCCCAGCAGGTGCGCGCGATCAACGCGCTCGAGCCGACGATCTCGGTCCTGTCCGACGCGCAATTGCGCGATAAGACCGTCGAGCTCAAGGCACGCGTCGCCGACGGCGCGACGCTCGACGAGGTGTTGCCCGAGGCGTTCGCCGTCGTCCGCGAGGCCGGCAAGCGCACGCTCAACATGCGTCACTTCGACGTGCAGTTGATTGGCGGCATCGCGCTGCACAACGGAAAGATCGCCGAGATGCGCACGGGCGAAGGTAAAACGCTCGTGGCGACGCTGCCCGCGTATCTCAACGCGCTCGCCGGCAAGGGCGTGCATATCGTCACCGTCAACGACTACCTCGCGCAGCGCGACGCCGACTGGATGGGCCGGATCTACCGGTTTCTCGGATTGACCGTCGGCGTCAACCTGTCGCAGATGGCGCATCCCGATAAGCAGGTCGCGTACGCGGCCGACATCACGTACGGCACCAACAACGAGTTCGGCTTCGATTACCTGCGCGACAACATGGTGTTCGCGACGAGCGAGCGCGTGCAGCGGGGCCTCACGTACGCGATCGTCGACGAGGTCGACTCGATCCTGATCGACGAGGCGCGCACGCCACTCATCATCTCGGGACAGTCGGACGACAACGTCGAGATGTACTACCGATTGAACGAAGTGCCGCCGAAGCTCGTTCGCCAGCAGGAGGAGAAGGGACCAGGCGACTACTGGGTCGACGAGAAGGGGCACCAGGTTCTCCTGTCCGAGGAAGGGCACGAGAAGATCGAGCACCTGCTTGCCTCGGCCGGGCTTACCGCACCCGGCACGAGCCTCTACGACGCGCACAACATCTCGCTCGTCCATCACCTCTACGCGGCGCTTCGCGCGCACGCGCTGTTTCATCGCGACCAGCAATACGTCGTGCAAAACGGCGAGGTGATCATCGTCGACGAATTCACGGGCCGCCTGATGTCGGGCAGGCGCTGGTCGGACGGCTTGCACCAGGCCGTCGAGGCGAAGGAGGGCGTGCCGATCCAGCGCGAGAACCAGACGCTCGCGTCGATCACGTTCCAGAACTACTTCCGGATGTACCAGAAGCTCGCCGGGATGACGGGCACCGCGGACACCGAGGCGTTCGAGTTTTCGCAGATCTATCACCTCGAAACGATGGTGATTCCGACGAACCTGCCGATGATCCGCAAGGACGAGAACGATCTCGTATTTCGCACGCTCGCCGAGAAGGTCAGCGCGATCATCGCCGACATCAAGGATTGCCACGAGCGCGGGCAGCCGGTGCTCGTCGGCACGACATCGATCGAGAACTCCGAGATGCTGTCGATGCATCTCGACAAGGAGCGGCTGCCGCACCAGGTGCTGAATGCCAAGCAGCACGCGCGCGAGGCGGAAATCGTCGCGCAGGCCGGGAAGTCCGGCGTCATCACGATCGCGACGAACATGGCGGGCCGCGGTACCGATATCGTGCTCGGCGGCAGCATCGAGCCTGCGATCCTGCAATTGCGCGAGGACCCGGACCTCGATCCCGCCGAGAAGGAGCGCCAGATCGAGACGATGCGCGCCGAATGGCAGGTTCGTCACGACGCGGTCATCAAGGCGGGCGGTTTGCACATCGTCGGCACCGAGCGGCACGAGTCGCGGCGCATCGACAATCAGCTACGCGGCCGCGCCGGACGCCAGGGCGACCCGGGCTCGTCGCGCTTCTACCTGTCGCTCGAGGATCCGCTTCTGCGCATCTTCGGCGGCGAGCGGCTGTCGGCGATCATGCAGCGCCTCAAGATGCCGGAGGGCGAGCCGATCGAGCATTCGATCGTCAACCGCTCGATCGCGAAGGCGCAAAACCGCGTCGAGTCGCGCAACTTCGACATCAGAAAGCAGCTTCTCGAATACGACGACGTTGCGAACGACCAGCGGCGCGTCATCTATCAGCAGCGCAACGAGCTGCTCGAAAGCGAGAACATCACCGATACGATCGGCAACATGATCCGCGGCGAGATCGATGCGACGTTCAAGCGCCACATCCCGCCGGAATCGGTCGAGGAGCAATGGGACGTGCCGGGCCTCGAGGCGACGCTTGCATCGGAATACCAGTTGACGGCGCCGGTGGGCGAGTGGCTCAAGGCCGACCCCGACCTCGACGACGCGGCGCTGCTCGAGCGCATCGAGAAGCTTTCGCATGATGCCTGGCAAGGCAAGGTCGAGCTCGTCGGCGCCGAGCTCATGCGCCAGTTCGAGCGCAGCCTCATGTTGCAGAAGCTCGACCATTACTGGCGCGAGCATCTCGCGTCGCTCGATCATCTGCGCCAGGGCATCCATTTGCGCGGCTACGCGCAGAAGAATCCGAAGCAGGAATACAAGCGCGAGGCGTTCGAGCTCTTCTCGGATATGCTCGATCGGATCAAGCAGGACGTGGTGCGCGTCGTCATGACGGTCCAGGTGAGAACCGAGGAGGACGTGCAGGCGGTCGAGCCGGAGCCCGCGGTGCGCAATGTCCAGTATCAGCACACCGACTACGACCAGGCGCTCGCGGGGAATGGCGAGAATGGCGACACGGCCGTGGCCGTTGCCGTGGCGCCGCCGTTCGTGCGCGCGGGCGAGAAGGTGGGGCGCAATGATCCGTGTCCCTGTGGATCCGGCAAGAAGTACAAACATTGTCACGGTCGGCTGGGCTGAATGCCCGTCCGCTACACGCCGCCGACCGCCGATAAGCTGCTTGCCGTCCCGGGCGTCGTGCTCGGTACGGCGGCGGCGAAGATCAAGAACTGGGACCGTGACGACGTCGTGCTTGTCGTCGCCGAACGCGGCACGGTAGCGTCGGGCGTATTCACGAGGAATCGCTTCTGCGCCGCACCGGTCAGCGTGTCGCGCGAGCACCTTCGCGCGCAACGCGAACGCGGCCTCGACTTTCGCGCGCTGGTGATCAACGCCGGCAACGCGAACGCCGGCACTGGCGCGCCGGGTGTCGCGGCGGCACGCGCTTCGTGCGAGGAGGCCGCGCGGCTCGTCGAATGCAAGCCGGAAGAGGTGCTCGCCTATTCGACCGGCGTGATCATGGAACCGCTTCCTGCCGGGCGGATCGTCGATGCGTTGCCGATCGCGCGACGCGCAGCGCGACCCGACGGCTGGTTCTCCGCCGCACGCGCGATCATGACGACCGATACGGTGCCGAAAGCGGCGTCTCGACACGTCGCCGTCGATGGCGTTCGCATCGCCGTGACCGGCATCGCAAAAGGCGCGGGGATGATCCATCCCGACATGGCGACGATGCTCGCATTCATCGCGACCGATGCGCCGATCGCGGCTGCGCTGCTCGACGAGGCGACGCGCCGGATCGCCGACATTTCGTTCAACGCCGTCACCGTCGACGGCGACACGTCGACGAACGACAGCTTCGTGATCGCGGCCACGGGCAAGGCGTCGCTGACACCGATCGTCGATGCGAAGGATCCGCGATTCGGTGCGATCGTCACTGCGATCGAGGAAGTTGCGATCGAGCTTGCGCAGGCGATCGTCCGCGACGGCGAGGGCGCGACGAAATTCATCACGGTCCTTGTTACGGGCGGGCGCGACGTCGACGAATGTCGTCGCGTCGCATTCGCGATCGCGCATTCGCCGCTTGTCAAGACGGCGTTCTTCGCGTCCGATCCGAATCTCGGCCGCATCGTGTGCGCGATCGGCAACGCGGCGTCCGCCGATCTCGATCCCGCATGCGTGTCGTTCTGGCTGGACGACGCGAAGGTCGTCGAGCGCGGCGGGCGGGCCTCAGGCTATACCGAAGCACAAGGCCAGCGCGTGATGAAGCAAGCGGAAATCACGGTGCGCGTCGATCTCGGGCGCGGCAGCGCGCAGGCGACGGTCTGGACCTGCGATCTGTCGCACGACTACGTGTCAATCAACGCCGACTACCGGTCGTGATGCGGCTTCCTGCACATGAACGATAAGTTCGAGCCGCTCCTCGCGCGCGCCGAGTCGTTGCTCGCACGTATCGAGGCGCAGCTCCCTCCGCCGACAGCCGATCCGGACTGGTCGAGCACGCTCGCCGCGCGATGGCGCAAACGCGGCGCTCGTGGCTTCCTGCAAGGCGTGCGGAATCCGCACACGATCTCGTTCGACGATCTGGTGGCGATCGACGCGCAGAAGGAAGCGATCGATCGCAATACGCGGCAGTTCGTCGCCGGTCTGCCCGCGAACAACGTGCTGCTGACCGGCTCGCGCGGCACCGGCAAATCGTCGCTCGTCAAGGCGCTGCTCGCACGTTACGCGAGCGAAGGATTGCGCCTGATCGAGGTCGACAAGGGCGACCTGATCGATCTGCCCGACATCGCCGAGCGTCTCGTCGACAAGCCGTATCGCTTCCTCGTCTTCTGCGACGATCTGACCTTCGACACGGGCGAAGCAGGCTACAGAGGCCTCAAGGTGATGCTCGACGGTTCGATCGCCGGCGCGGCGAGCAACGTCCTCGTCTATGCGACCTCGAATCGCCGGCACCTGATGCCCGAGTATTTCGCCGAGAATCTCGAGACGCGACACGTCGGCGAGGAGGTGCATCCAGGCGAATCGGTCGAGGAGAAGATTTCGCTCTCGGAGCGCTTCGGGCTCTGGATCTCGTTCTATCCGTTCGTGCAGGACGATTATCTCGCCGCGGTCGAACGCTGGCTCGCGCATTTCGACGTTCCGCCGGCGTCCTCGGCGAAGGACGCGGAGGCGCGCACGCGCGAGGCGCTGCAGTTCGCGCTTTCGCGCGGGTCGCGCAGCGGCCGCGTCGCCTGGCAGTTCGCGCGCCATTTCGCGGGTGCACGAGGACTCGCGAAGTAACGTGCCCGGCATGGTTCGGGTTGCCGCGGCGGTGATCGAACGCGCCGACGGTCGCGTGCTGCTCGCGCAGCGACCGCCTGATCGCGCGTACGGCGGCTACTGGGAGTTTCCAGGCGGCAAGCTCGAAGCGGGCGAAACGGCGGAAGCGGCGCTCGCGCGCGAGTTGCACGAAGAGCTCGGCATTGTCGTGCGGCACGCGTCGTCGTGGCTCGTGCAGGAGTTCGTCTATCCGCATGCGCATGTCGAGCTCAATTTCTTTCGCGTGCGCGCGTGGGATGGCGAGCCTTCCGGGCGCGACGGACAGGCGTTTTCCTGGCAGGACCCGTCGGCGATCGATGTCGCGCCGCTTCTGCCTGCGAACACGCGCGTGCTCGCGGCGTTGCGACTGCCGCTGATCTATGCGATCACGTGCGCAGCGGACATGGGCGAGGACGCGTTTCTTCGCCGCGCGGGGCAGGCACTCGGCGAAGGCGTGCGCCTGATCCAGATTCGCGAGAAGGCGTGGGAACGCGCTCGTCGAGATGCATTCGCGCGCGCACTGATCGCGCTCGCGAAGCCGATGGCAGCACGCGTGCTTCTCAACGGTTCGGAAGAAGACGCGCAAAGACTCGGTTGCGACGGCGTGCATTGGACCGCGGCCGCGCTCGCGGCGGCCGATTCGCGTCCGCGCGATCTGCGGGTCGGCGCGTCGTGCCACACGATCGACGAAGTGGCGCGCGCCGCCGCGCTCGATGTCGACTTCGTCGTGCTCGGGCCGGTGTTCGCGACACCGACGCATCCGGACGCGGCGCCGCTCGGGTGGCAAGGATTCGCCAGGCGAATCGTCGGTACGCGCGTTCCCGTTTATGCGCTCGGCGGCCTCTCGCGCGATGACCTGGATACGGCGATCACGCATGGCGCGCATGGCGTCGCGATGCGGCGCCATGTATGGCCCGCGCACTGATCGTTACGGCGTGTCGCGGTCCGTGTCGGACCGATGCTCGCCGCTTTCCGGCGTCTCGGGCGTCCCGATGCGATAACGATCGCTTGCCCAAGCGCCGAGGTCTTGGATCTTGCAACGCTCGGAGCAGAACGGACGCCACTTCGACTCGGCCGTCCACGGCACGTCGGCCTTGCATTGCGGGCATTTGACGATGCGTGGCTTCATCGGATCGCGAAATCGGTGCCAGAGATGTGTTTCCGGGTGCCCGCCATCGCCAATCTTCGCATTTCTTCGGGAAATACATCTCTGGCACCGATTTCGCGTGTTCGCCCTCAGCCGGATTCATGAACCGCCGGGGCCGCGACGATGGCAGGCGTCGCCGATGCGTAGAAGCTGCCGCCGGCAGCAACCTCCTCGATCATTGCCACGCCACCCACCGTCATGAGCGCCGCGGCGGCGAGCGTGACAACGGTTTCGACAGTCGATGCAGATGCGAGCCGAATTCTCATGATGTTTCTCCGGAAGTGACGGGACACGAAGCGAGTCTAGAGAGAAGAGCTCGGCGCGACAATCGATTTGTTTTGCGGTAACATGTGAGAACAATTGACATGTGTGGCAGGCTGAATCCCGATTCACCAAAGCTCGCACGATGAGCGCCCGCATCCCGCCCATGCAGGCGCTTCGCGCCTTCGAGGCCGCGGCGCGGCTGCGAAGCCTCTCCCTGGCTGCCGAGGCGCTCAACGTCACGCACGGGGCGATCAGCCATCAGATCAAGGCGCTCGAAGCGAGCCTCGGCGTTCCGCTCGTCGAGCGCGCAGGCCGCGGCATCCGCGTCACCGACGACGGCGAGCGCTTCGCGGCGCGGGTGCGTGGCGCGCTCGCGGAGATCGCCAATGCGATGCGCGAGGCGAGCGAGCGCAACAATCCGCGGCAGTTGCGCGTGAGCGTGACGCCCTCGTTCGCGGCACGCTGGCTGCTGCCGCGGCTCGGCAACTTTCTCGCGAAGCATTCCGATGTCGATCTCGACGTGCGATCGACGATCACGCTCGTCGACTTCCGTCGCGACGATGCCGACGTTGCGATCCGGCACGGTTTTGGCAGTTGGCCCGACGTGCAAGCCGAGCCGATCCTTACCGACAGCTTCTTCCCGGTGTGCAGCCCGAAACTGAAGCCGAGGTTGCCGCGTTCGCCGGCGGATCTCGCGCACTACACGCTGCTTCGCTCCGACGACGAGTGGTGGAAGCCGTGGTTCGAGGCGGTCGGGCTCGACTGGCCCGAGCCTTCGCGCGGGCCGATCTTCAACGATTCCGCCCTCATGCTGCAGGCCGCCGTGGATGGACAAGGGATCGCGCTGGCGCGAAGGTCGCTGTTAGGCAACGACGTGAAGAACCGGCTCCTCGTGCGACTCTTCGACATCGACGTTCCCGCGCCGCGGCGCTACTGGCTCGTTTATCCGCCGAGGCTCGCGAGCTCGCCGAAGCTCGCCCTGTTTCGCGCGTGGCTGCTGGAGGAGACTGCGAGCGACGAGTCGGCGCGCACCAAGTCGGCGAGCCGAGGACGCTCACAGGCGAGACGACCGCCACGCTGAGCAACGGAACTCGCTCGACCCCATGAGCGCTACTCGAACAGCGACGCGCTCTCCGGTGCCGGCTCTCGCACGCTCGTTACGACGGTGTCGGCGTGCACGAGCCCCGACACGCGCACGCCGAAAAGCCGGATGCGTCGCGTAAGCGGCACGCGCTTCACGCATTCGGCCGCGACGCGCCGGATCGTCCTCGCGTCCTGTGTCGCTTCGGCAATCGTGCGATCGCGGGTTACCGTCTTGAAATTGTCGTAGCGCAGCTTGATGCCGATCGTGCGTCCCGCGTAGCCCTTGCGCTGCAGATCCTCGCCGAGCCCGTTGCAAAGCTCGGTGAAGATCGACGAGAGCAGCACGCGATCGCGCTGCGCGGAGAGGTCGCGCTCGAACGTCGTTTCGCGGCTGATCGACACCGGCTCGCTATGCGTAACGACAGGGCGCTCGTCCCGTCCGTTCGCGGCTTCGTGCATCCACGCGCCGAGCGCGCGGCCGAACGTCGTCGTCAGAAGCTCGCGATCGGCGCGCGCGAGATCGCCGATCGTCTCGATGCGCAATGCCGCAAGACGGGCCGCCGTCTTGGGTCCGATGCCGTTGATCCTGCGCGCCGGCAGCGGCCAGATGCGCCGCTCGACATCGCCTTCGCAGATCAATGTCAGGCCATTCGGCTTGTCGAGGTCCGATGCGATCTTCGCGAGCAGCTTGTTTCGCGCGATCCCGATCGAGCACGTGAGACCGGTCGCCGCGTGCACGGCATCCTTAATCGATTGCGCCAGCGTCCGCACGCGCTCTCGTGCGCATCGGTCATCGTCGACAGCGACGAGCTCGGTCAGGTCGATGTAGATCTCATCGATGCCGCGGTTCTCGATTCGTGGCGCGATCGCGCGCACCGCCTCCTTGAAGCGGTGCGAGTAGTCGCGATAGGCATCGAAGTCGACGGGAAGCAGGATCGTCTCGGGCGCCAGCATCGCGGCCTTCATCATCGCCATCGCCGAATGCAGGCCGCGCGCACGCGCTTCGTACGTCGCGGTGGTGATCACGCCGCGGCCGACGTAGCCTGCGAGCGTGGCGAACGAGCGCACGACCGAATGCGTCGATGGATCGATCGTCTCGGTCGGCTGATGGCGCCGCCCGCCCCCGATGACGACGGGCTTGCCGCGAAGCTCCGGATAGCGCAGGAGCTCGACCGATGCATAGAACGCATCCATGTCGAGATGCGCGATCACGCTCATTGCCGCGGCCATGAGCCTATGGTAAGCCGGTCGGGCGCCGGCACCCGTGTAAGTCTCTGTTGCGTCCGAAAACGGTCAGCGGCGATCTTCGATAAACTTCACGACCTACCGTTCGCGAGATCCGCCATGCGCCTTTTAGTCGCCATCACGATGATCGCCATTGCCGCCGTGCTGACCGGATGCGGTGGTGGCGGCGGCAGTTCCGAGCCGCCGCCCAAGAACGTCAAGGCCACCCCCGGCGACAGCAGCGTTTCGGTGACGTGGGATGTCGATCCGAGCCTCGAATACTGGGTGTGGGTGACGCCGGGGACGACGATCGACACGCACAACTGCGCGTCGCAATGCCGCATCTTCGTGAACGTCTTCCCGCCGTTCATCGCCAGCGGCCTGGTGAATGGCACGACGTACACGCTCACCGTCAATGCGCGCAAGGAAGGCGGACCCGGCGGCGACGGCAGCCCCCCCGAGACCTTCGTGCCAAGGCTCGCCGGATTCGACTGGATCGCGGGCGCGCCTCTCGGCACGAACAACCTGCTCGGCATTGGCTTCATTTCCGCTACATCGGCGGGCGTGAGCACGGTCGTCGAAGTCGGCGCCAACGGCACCGCGTTCTACAGTCTCGATGCCGAGACATGGACGGCTGCGACGACGAACGTCACGGCGAATCTCAACGCCGTTCAATATCGCAACGGGCTCTTCGTTGCCATCGGCGACGGCGGCACGATCATCACGAGTCCCGACGGCGTGACGTGGACCGCGCGAACGTCGCCCACGACGAATTCGCTCACCGCGCTCGAGGGCAACGGGACGGGCCAGGTCATCGCCGTAGGCCGAAACGGCACGATCCTCGTCAGCACGGATAGCACGACATGGACGATGGCGAACTCGAAAACGACCGAGGATCTCTACGGCGTGACGTTCGGCAACAGCCGCTATGTCGCCGTCGGCGCCCACGGAACGATCATCGCGAGCGATGACGGCACGACTTGGGCCCCGATCACGCCTGTCGTCGACGCCGATCTGCACGGCGTCGTATACGGGTCCCTCGCCGCGACGTCGACGACGCCCGCCATCGCAAGGTTCATCGCCGTCGGCACGGCGGGGACGGTGGTCACGAGCGCGGACGGCCTGAACTGGGTCGCGGAGAGCTCGCTCACCGGAAACAACCTGGCTTCCGTCACGTTCGGCTCGCAGTTCGTCGCGGTGGGCGCGGGGGGCGTCATCTTCACGAGCCTCGACGGGCTCGCATGGCACCCGGCGGATTCCGGGACCACGACCGATCTCAACGCGGTGGCGTTCACGATCCTCACCGCGAAGTCGATCGGCATCGGCTACCTGGCGGTGGGCAACGCGGGGACGAATCTGACGTCGTTCTGAAGGCGCGGTCGCGACTCCGCGTCGCGACCGGTGACGCCGTAGCGGCGGTCGCCGCCGCCACGGCGCGCTACAGCGTCAGGCGTGTCCGTACTGGCTGATCGCCTGATCGAGGCACGCGTCGCGCTGTGATTCGGGCCCGCTGACGCAGCGGCGAAGCGCCGCGCGATACGCCGAATCGCCGTTCTCGTTTTCGTTCGCCATCGACATGTTGCGCGCGTGCCGCATTTTCTCGGCGTGATGCATCGGCGCGTGATGGCGCATCGCGTGGCTCGTCGCGGACTTGGTGGCCGTCGACGATTCCGCGCCGGGGGTCGTGCTCGATTGAGTGTTCGCCGTTTGGGCCATCGCGCCGAGCGAAAGCGTCGCGAATGCGAGCGCCAGGCCAAGCTGGCAAGGTGTGAATCGCATGATCAAGCCTCCGAATCAGTTGTCGGTTGACAGTTGACAGTTGGCACGCGCGATTGTTCGGGTTGTCAGCCAGGCGGCCGCCGCGCTTCGATGGCGCGCCACCGACAGCGACTGGCCGCCGGCGCTGCTGACAACTGTCAACTGACACCTGACACCTGTCACCTGACTACAGACTGCAAAACGCCAACTGGAACGTCACGTCCTGATCGACGACGTTGCCACGATCCATCCCCGACACGCCGATGAAGCGGATGTTGAGCGCGTACTTGTTCGCGCTGATCTCGGGCACGAACGGGTGGTTCTCGTCGAGGGTGAGCCGCAGGAGCTGCGCGACCTTCGTCGTCGTCATCATGAGCTGGAACACGCCGTGCGACGCCGTATGGGGGCTCGTGCGTCCGTTCTCGCGAAGAAGCCGAAGCACGATCGCCGAGCCGATCCGGATGGGCGCGAACGGCTCGATCCAGCTCGCAAGATCGTAACGCCGCGCGGACGCCGGCCTGTTGAGCCAATGGTGGTAGGCGGGCAGGTCGAATTCGCAGACGCCGCCGGGGATCGCGACGCGCTGCTTGATGGCCATCAGCCACTCGTTGTCGCGCAGATGCATGCCGACCTTGCCGGCCTGCGCGAGCAGGTTCGCGTTCACCTGATCGATCTCGGCCAGAAGCGCGCCAAGCGTCGCCTGTTCGATGGCCGGATTGCTGCGAAGCGGCGAAAGCATCTGCTTCTGCCGTTCGAGCTCCTGCACGAGATCGGCCTTCAGGTCCGCGCGCGCCGCGACGTCGGTGATTTCGAAGAGCGACAGAAGCGCCGCATGGTGGTCGGGCGCATCGTCGCGGCTCGCGAAGAAATCCGCGCGCGCGAAAAGATCCTCGAGCCGCATCAGCGTGCGGATGCGCTCGTTCAACGGGTGCTCGTAGCGGATCATCGCGTTACGGCGTCATTCTGCTCCATGCCCGATGCGCCGCCGCGCGGAACTTCGCGAATCAGCGCGATTCGCCCGTCTTCGCGGCGAGGTCGCGGTAGTGCCGATCGAGCCTTGCCACCTGCGGCTCGATCGCGCTTCGCGGTCCCGAATTGTCGATGACATCGTCCGCTTCGGCGAGGCGTTCCGCGCGCGGCATTTGCGTCGCCATGATCCTCCGCACCTCGTCGGCCGCGAGCCCGCTTCGCAGTTGCACGCGGCGGATCTGCTCCTGCTCGGGACAGTCGACGACGAGCACGCGCGAAACGCGCTTTCGCAAGCCTCCGCGCTCGAGCAGGAGAGGCACCACGAGAATGCCATAGGGCCCGCGGAAGTCGCCGATCGCATCGGCCAGGCGCGCTGCGATCAGCGGGTGCAGCACCTGCTCGAGATCGCGGCGAAACGTCGGATCGTCGAACGTGCGCCGGCGAAGCGCCGCGCGGTCGAGCTCGCCGTCGGGCCCCAGGAATTCGTCGCCGAGCGACTCCACGACGGCGCGATGGCCGGCTTCGCCGCGGCGGCTGATTGCGTGCGCGATCTCGTCGGCATCGAGCACGTCGGCGCCCCTCGAGGCGAAAGCCGCCGCTACCTCCGATTTGCCGCTGCCGATGCCGCCGGTCAGTCCGACGAGATAAGGCTGCGCCCTTTGTCCTTCGACGACGCCCACATTCACAAATACCAGCCCTTGACGATCGCCGGACCGAAGAACAGCGCGATACCGCCGGCGATCGCGAGATAGGGACCGAATGCGAGCGGCACGTTGTGGTCGCGACCCTTGAATACGAGGAGCGAGATTCCGATGATCGCACCGACGACGGAGGAAAGCAGCACGATCAGCGGCAGCATCTGCCAGCCGAGCCATGCGCCCAGGGCGCCGAGCAACTTGAAGTCCCCGTAGCCCATCCCTTCCTTGCCGCGAATCAATCGAAAGAGCCAATAGACGAGCCAAAGCGCGAGGTAGCCGGCAATCGCACCAATGACCGCGTCGGAAAGCGGCGCGAACAGCCCGAACAGATTCGCGACGAGACCGCCCCACAAAAGCGGCAGCGTCAGGTTGTCGGGAAGCAGTTGCGTATCGAAATCGATGAACGTCAGCGCGATCAGCGTCCACAGCAGGACGCACGCGGCCACGCCCTTCCACGAAACGCCGAAACGCCAGATCGCGTAGAAAGCGAGCACGCCACCCAGCGCCTCGATCAGCGGATAGCGGATCGAGATCGGCTTCCTGCAGGCCTTGCAGGCGCCGCGCAGCGCGAGCCACGACACGATCGGGATGTTCTCGAGCGCGCCGATCGCATGTCCGCACGACGGGCACGCCGATCGCGGCACGGCGAGGTTGTAGCGCGCCGGCTCTTCCCTGGGCGCCGCCTCGCCGCGAAGCTCCGCGCATTGCGCGCGCCACTCGCGCTCCATCATCTTCGGCAGACGATGGACGACGACGTTCAGGAAGCTCCCGACGCAGAGGCCGACGATCAGCGCGATCGCGGCCGCGACTGCCGGATCAGCCGTCAAATCACCGCGCCGAGCTTGAAGATCGGCAGGTACATGGCGACGACCAGTCCGCCGATGATCACGCCCAGGAACACGATGATGATCGGCTCGAGCAGGCTCGAAAGCGCCGCCACGGCATCGTCGACCTCGCGCTCGAAGAAATCGGCGACCTTGCCGAGCATGTTGTCGAGCGAGCCCGACTCCTCGCCGATCTGCGTCATCTGCAGCACCATCGTCGGGAACAGATTCGTCGCCGCCATCGCGTTGGTGAGGCTCGTGCCGGTGCTGACCTCGGTCTGGATGCGCTTCGTCGCCGCGATGTAGACCATGTTGCCCGATGCGCCGCCCACCGCATCGAGCGATTCGACGAGCGGCACGCCTGCCGCGAACATCGTCTGAAGCGTGCGCGTCCAGCGCGCGATCGTCGCCTTCTCGAGGATGCCGCCAAGCACCGGAATCTTGAGCATGAGGCGGTGGATCAGGAATCGGAAACTCTCCGAGCGCTTGAGGCCGACCCGATACGCGATGAACGCGCCTACGACGATGATCACCATCGCCCACCAATACTGGACGAAGAAGTCGGAGACCGCGATCACCTGCAGCGTGAGCCACGGCAGGTTCGCGCCGAAGGCCGCGAACACCTTCTTGAACGCCGGGATCACGAAAATCATGATGACCCAGACGACGACGACGGCGACGACCATGACCGAGATCGGATAGAAGAGCGCCGACTTGATCTTGCTCTTGATCGCGAGGATCTTTTCCTGGTACGTCGCGAGCCGGTCGAGGATCGCGTCCAGCATGCCCGCGGTTTCGCCTGCCTGCACCAGGTTGCAGTAGAGCTGGTTGAAGTACTTCGGGTGCTCGCGAAACGACTGCGACAGCGACGAGCCCGTCTCGACCTTGTTCTTGAGGTCGAGCATGAGGCGCGAGAAGCGGGCGTTGCTGTGCCCGCGCGCGATGATATCGAACGATTGCAGGAGCGGCACGCCCGCTTTCAGCATCGTGGCGAGCTGGCGCGTGAAGAACGTCAAGTCCTTGTCGCTGATCGAGCGGCCGCCGCGATAGGACTGCCGCTTGATCTTCAGCACGCGGATGCCCTGGCGGCGCAGGTTCGTCTTCGCGACCGTTTCCGACACGGCGCGAAGCTCTCCGCGCATCGGCTTGTTGCTGCGATCGACGCCTTCCCACAGGAACGTCTGTTCCCTGACCTTTACATCCCGACGGGCGACTGCTGCGGTGGCCATGGCTTACCCTCGTGACGTTACTCGTTGGTGACGGCTTCGATTTCCTCGAGCGACGTGATGCCGCTCTTGACCTTGAGCAGCCCCGACTGCCGAAGGTCGCGTACGCCTTCGCGCCGCGCCTGCTGTGCGAGGTCGAGCGTGTTGCCGTTGCGCATGATGAGCTGCTTCATCTCGTCACTGATCGGCATCACTTCGTAGATGCCGATGCGGCCCTTGTACCCGGTGCCTTTGCAGTGGTCGCAGCCGATCGGCCCCCACGGCTGCCAGCTCCCGTCGAGGTCCTCCTCGGCGAAGCCCGCGCGAAGCAACGCTTCGGGCGGGATGTCCTCGGGACGGCGGCAATGCGTGCAGAGCTTTCGCGCGAGGCGCTGCGCAGTGATCATGTTGACGGACGACGCGATGTTGAACGGCGCGACGCCCATGTTCATCATCCGCACCAGCGTCGACGGCGCATCGTTCGTATGAACGGTCGACATCACGAGGTGGCCCGTCTGCGCTGCCTTGATCGCGATTTCGGCGGTCTCGAGGTCGCGGATCTCGCCCACCATGATGACGTCCGGGTCCTGGCGCAGGAACGCGCGCAGCGCGAGGGCGAACGTGAGGCCGGCTTTTTCGTTCACGTTCACCTGGTTGACGCCCGGAAGCTGGATTTCGGCCGGATCCTCGGCGGTCGCGATGTTGACACCCGGTTGGTTCAGGATCGACAGGCAGCTATAGAGCGAGACCGTCTTACCGCTGCCGGTGGGGCCGGTCACGAGGATCATGCCGTACGGCCGTCCGACCGCGAACAGCAGCGCCTGCTGCTGATCCGGCTCGTAACCCAACACCTCGATGCCGAGCTTGACGCCCGACGAATCGAGAATCCGCATCACGATCTTTTCGCCGAAGAGCGTCGGCAGCGTCGAGACGCGGAAGTCGATCGCCTTGCTCTTGGACAGCACGAGCTTCATCCGTCCGTCCTGGGGTACTCGCTTTTCGGCGATGTCGAGCTTGCTGATGACCTTGATCCGCGACGCGACCTTGTCCTTGATCGCCAGCGGCGGCTGCGCGACCTCGATCAGCACGCCGTCGAGGCGGTAGCGGATGCGGTAGAACTTCTCGTACGGCTCGAAGTGGATATCCGACGCACCCGACGTGATCGCGTCGATCAGGACCTTCTGGATGTAGCGGACGACCGGCGCGTCCTCGACCTCGCTGTCCTCTTCGGTGGAAGTCGGCTGCGCGGTGCCTTCCTCGAGCGCCACCTCGATGTCCTCGAGCGCCGCCATCTCCTTCAGGTTCGCGCCCATGGACTCGACGATCTTCGCGATCGCCTGTGCGAGCTTGTCGTCCTCGACGACGACCGGCTCGACGACGAGATTCGTCTTGAAGCGCACCTCGTCGAGCGCCTGCAGGTTGGCCGGATCGGAGGTGGCCACGTACAGGCGATTGCCACGCTTGTGCAGCGGCAGAACGCGTCGCGACTGGGCGATGCGCGTGTCGAAGTACTCGCGGTTCAACTGGTCGAAGTCGAACCCGGTGAGATCGAGCATCGGCACGCCGAACGCACGCGACGCGAACACGGCGAGTTGCGCCGCGGTGAGGCGCTTGCCGGATAGCACCTGCTCGACGAACGACACGCCGGACGATTGCGACTGCACCTGCAGCGCTTCGGCTTCGGATTCGGACATGACGCCGTGCTGCGCGAGCGCGCGGGCAAGGCCACTGATGTTTCGGGTGGCGGCGTGGGTGGCCATCGTTAGTCAAAATGTTGCATTTTTGCCACGGAAGCCGCCCCATATCGCCGGGCGGCGCGGAGAAGCGCAATCGGAGCGTCTAGGAAAGCAAGGGCCATGCCGTTTGGCCCTGCGCGACGCGGATCTCCCGTGCCTGGCTCATGAGGCGAACGTCAGGCCGCCGCAGCGCGAAATTGCGTTGACACTCTCGCGGCGGCAAGCCCTTATTCCATTCGCATAAAACTTGCGTCGCCGATCATGCCCGCTCGGGCTGGGTTTGTAAAGGCGCGGATCCCCGGCCGACCGGGGGTACGAGCCGTACGACGCGTACGGCGCGGTCCTGGGTTTGCAGGATCTCGACCGTCTGGTCGTCGACCTCGAAGCTCACGCCGGCGTCCGGAATCTCGCCCAGGTGCTCGACGATCAGTCCGTTGAGCGTCTTCGGGCCGTCCAAGGGAAAGCGCGTGCCGAGTCGCCGATTGAGCGTACGTAGCGGCGCCATCCCGTCGACGACGACGCTGCCGTCCGCTTCGCGGCGGAAACTCTCCGGCCCGCCGGGCGCCTGCGTCGTGAACTCGCCGATGATCTCCTCGATGATGTCCTCGATCGTCACGAGGCCCTGCAACTCGCCGTATTCGTCGACGACGAGGCCGAGCCGCTGGCGATCGGCCTGAAACTGCGAAAGCTGCGTCAGGAGCGGCGTGCCGAGCGGCACGAAATAGGGCGGGCGCAGTACGGCGCGGATGCGCTCGACGTCGAGCTCGCCGGGGTTTTGCATCGTGTGCAGGAGGCGCTTGACCGCAAGCACGCCGACGATGTTGTCGAGCGAGCTTTCGCATACGGGGAGCCGCGTGTGATACGTCGTCGCGAGTTGCTGGCGCAGCACGGCGGGCTTCTCCGTCAGATCGAGCGCGTGGATCTGGCTTCGCGGCGTCATCACGTCGTCGACACTGATCGCCTCGAGGTCGAGCAGGTTCGCGAGCATCGTCTTCTGCTTGCCGCGGAAGTACTGCGCGCCTTCGAGCACCAGCGTGCGCAGCTCTTCCTGCGAAAGCGAGGTGCTCGATTGCGTCGCGGGCTTGAAGCGAAAGAGCTTGAGCAAGCCCTGGACGAAGAGGTTCACGAACCAGACGACCGGGCGCGTGAAACGCAGAAGTGGCGCGAGCACGAAGCTCACGAGCGGCGCGAGCTTGTCGGCGTACGCGGCGCCGACGACCTTCGGCGTGATTTCCGAGAAGACGAGGATGAGAAACGTGACGACCACCGTGCCGAGCGCGAGCGCCCATTCGCCCTGGCCGAACAGGCGGACGGTGATGATGCTGGCGATGGTCGCCGCCGCGGCATTGATCAGGTTGTTGCCGAGCAGGATCACGCCGAGCAGCCGGTCGGTTTGCGCGAGCAGCGACAGCGCCAGGCGCGCGCCGCGCGAACCGCGCTGCGCCTGATGCTTCAGGCGATAACGGTTCGCGGCCATCATCGCCGTTTCGGCGATCGAGAAGAAGCCCGAGCTCACGAGCAGGACGACCAGCGCGAGCGCGAGCGTCCCTAAGGGGATGTCGTTCAATTCGCGTTTCAGCGGCCGAGAACGACCTCGCGCATGAACTTGCTGCCGAGGTAGCCCAGCACGAGCAGCAGCGTTGCGGCGAGAATCCATTTTAGCGCCGTGCGCCCGCGCCAGCCATAACGCCAGCGCCCGAAGAGCAGCACCGCGAACGCGAGCCAGCCGGCGACCGAGAACACGATCTTGTCGGTGAGCATCATCGGCTTGCCGAAGATCTCCTCCGAAAAGAGCATGCCGGTGGCGAGCGTCAGCGTCAGCAGCACGAAGCCGACGCCAAGGAGGCGGAACATGTAGCGCTCGAGCGAAAGAAGCGGCGTGCTGCTCGCATGCGCCTCCGGTTGCCCTCGATGCAGCCGCTTCTCGAGTCCCGTCATCACGAGCGCCTGCATCGCGACAACCACGAAGAGCGCATATGCGACGAGCGCGACGGCGATGTGCGCGGCCGCCCACGGCGCACCCGCAAGTGCGAACGGATGGGGCGAGCCCGCGAGCGGCAGCAATGCGCACACGGCGGCCACGGGCAGGACGACGCTCGCGACGCCAGGCAGCCGCTGCAATACGCCGCCAAGCCATGCGGCGAGCACGGCGAGTCCCGCGACGAGCGAGAGCGCATTCTCGAACGAGAGATCGAGCCCCTCGGGACGCGCGATCGAGCGCCATGCCGCGATCGCGTGCAGCACGAGCGCCACCGCGAGCAGGCCTGGCGCGAGCTTTCGCTTTTGCACGTCCGCCGCGCCGCGCGGCCAGCCGGTCCACGCCGTGATCGCGTACATCGCCGCGACGAGCACGTGCAGTAGAATGATCACCGGCGAAGTTTAGCGCGCCAAGGAACGTCCATCCCGGGCGCGCCCCATCCCATGCTCGAAACGCTGACCGAACGCCTGTCGCGCGTCGTCAAGACGCTGCGCGGCGAAGCGCGTCTCACCGACGCGAACATCCAGGACGCGATGCGCGAAGTGCGACTCGCGCTGCTCGAAGCCGACGTAGCACTTCCCGTCGTGCGCACGTTCGTCGCCGATTTGCGCGAGAAGGCGATCGGCGCTGAAGTGACGGGATCGCTGACGCCCGGACAGGCGTTGATCGGTGTTGTCGCGCGCGAACTGACGGCGCTGATGGGCGGCGCCGCGCAGCCGCTCGATCTCGCGTCGCGGCCGCCCGCGGTAATCCTGCTCGCCGGGCTGCAAGGCTCGGGCAAGACGACCACGGCCGCGAAGCTCGCGCGGCTTCTGTCGGGCCAGAGGAAGAAAGTGCTGCTGGTCTCGACCGACGTCTATCGGCCCGCGGCGATCGAGCAGTTGAAAACGCTCGCCGTTCAGGTCGGCGTCGATTTTTTCCCGTCGACGACGAGCGAGCAGCCCGTCGCCATCGCGAACGCCGCGGTCGACTGGGCGCGCCGCCACTATCACGATGTGCTGATCGTCGACACCGCAGGCCGCCTTTCGATCGACGAGGCGATGATGCGCGAGATCGCCGAATTGCACAAAGCGGTGCGGCCGATCGAGACGCTGTTCATCGTCGACGCGATGCAGGGTCAGGACGCCGTCAACACGGCGCGCGCATTCCACGATGCGCTGCCGCTCACCGGCGTGGTCCTCACGAAGCTCGACGGCGACGCACGCGGCGGCGCCGCGCTTTCGGTGCGGCAGGTCACCGGCGCGCCGATAAAGTTCGCCGGCGTGTCGGAGAAGCTCGACGGTCTCGAAGTGTTCCATCCGGAGCGGATGGCGTCGCGGATTCTCGGCATGGGCGACGTGCTTTCGCTGATCGAAGATGCGCAGCGCAACGTCGATGTCGAGCAGGCGCAGAAGCTCGCGCGCAAGGTCAAGAGCGGCAAGGGCTTCGACCTCGAAGATTTCAAGGCGCAGTTCGCGCAGATGCGCAAGATGGGCGGCCTTGCCGCGCTCGTCGACAAGCTGCCGGCGGAAGTCGCGCGGGCCGCGCAGGGCGCGACGCTCGACGAGCGACGCATCGCGCGCATCGAGGGCATCATCAACTCGATGACGCGCCAGGAGCGCGCGAAGCCCGAATTGCTCAAAGCCTCGCGCAAGCGCCGCGTTGCCGCGGGCGCCGGCGTCAGCGTGCAGGAAGTGAATCGCCTTCTCGCGCAGTTCGAGCAGACGCAGAAGATGATGAAGCTCGTCTCGAAAGGCCCGCAGAAGATGATGCGCGGGTTGCGCAATCTGATGGCCGGACGCTGAGAGCGTCACGGTCGATTCGCCGGGCGCAGCGTGGCTTTCGCGCCTGCGCGAGGGGGAGGTACGAGGAGGGGCGTTTACGTTATAATCTTCCGTTTTTCGATTTCCGCCGGGTGGCGACTTTGCGCCCGACGCGGCCTCAACTGGACGACCCGCATGGTAGTGATCAGACTCGCCCGGGGCGGCGCGAAAAAGCGGCCGTTCTACAACGTCGTCGTGACCGATTCGCGAAGCCGCCGCGACGGGCGCTTCATCGAGCGCGTCGGCTTCTACAATCCGATGGCGGCCGCGAATGAGGAAGGCCTTCGCATCGCGCAAGACCGCGTCGCGTACTGGAAGAAAAACGGCGCGAAGCTGTCGGACACCGTGCAGACGCTCGTGGCGCGAGCCGCGAAGGCGGGCGGTGCAGCGGCCGCGGAAGCGCCGGTGAACGCACCTGCCGCAGGACAGCCGGCAGCCGCGCCCACAGCCTGAGCGCGGGACTCCCGGGAACAATCGTCGTCATGGGGCGCATTGGCGCCCCGCATGGCGTGCGTGGTGCGTTTCGCGTGCGGCCGGAGTCCGCCGACCCGACCGCGCTCGTCGTGCACCGCGAGTGGTGGTTGCGGACGCGAGGTGGCGAGTGGCGCGCATTCGAGCTCAAGAGCGTGCGCGTGCAGGCCGACATGATCGTCGCTGAAGTCGCGGGGATTGAAACGCGCGAGGCCGCAGCGGCGCTTCGCGGCGGCGAGGCAGGCATTCCGCGCGAGCGGTTTCCGCCGCCTCGCGAAAACGAGTTCTATGAAGCGGATCTGGTCGGCATGGCGGTCGTCAATCGTGAAGGCGTTGCGCTCGGAGTGCTCCGTGAATTCATCGCGAGCGCCGCGCATCCGATCGCGCGCGTCGTCGCCGACGATGGCAAGGAGCGGCTCATTCCGTGGGTCGACGCATACATCGATCGCGTCGACGAGCCCGCGCGAAGGATCGACGTCGACTGGGCAGCCGACGAATGAGATTCGCAAGCGACGACGCGTGTCGCGGCACGCGCCGCGCCACGGAAAACGCGGACGCGACTGACAACTGTCAACTGACTCTGACATGCGCATCGACGTCATCACGCTGTTCCCCGACATGGTCGCGCACGCGAGCGCATGCGGCATCACGGGACGCGCGCTCGAGCGTGGCCTTTGGCGGCTCGGCCTCTTCAACCCGCGCGATTTCGCAACCGACGCCTATCGAACCATCGACGATCGGCCTTACGGCGGCGGCCCGGGCATGGTCATGATGGCGGCGCCGCTTTCGCGCGCGCTTGCCGCGTCGCGCGATGCGCACAAGCTCGCTGGCGCCAGCGGCACGAGGACCATTTACCTGTCACCCGCGGGCGTCCCGCTGTCGCACGATGTCGTCGTCGATCTCGCGTCCCATGCGGACGTTGCGCTCACGCTCGTCGCGGGACGCTACGAGGGCATCGATCAGCGGTTCGTCGATCGCGAGGTGGACGACGAGTTGTCGATCGGCGATTTCGTCGTTTCCGGCGGCGAGCTGCCGGCGCTGCTTCTGATCGACGCGATCGTGCGTCAGTTGCCAGGCGTCCTCAACGACGCGCAGTCGGCCGCGCAGGAATCCTTCGCCGACGGTCTGCTCGAGTGTCCGCATTACACGCGTCCCGAAGAATTCGACCACGCGCGCGTTCCGGCCGTGCTGCTATCGGGAGATCATGCAGCGATCAGGCGCTGGCGCCTCAAGCAATCGCTGGGACGCACGTCGCGAAAGCGCCCCGACCTGATCGCACGCCGTACCCTTTCCCGGGACGAGCAGACGCTGCTTGCCGAATACGAAGTCGAATCGACGCATAATTGACGCGCTTCGCGCGGGGCGCTCGCCTCGTCCGAAGCAGGCGCAAGGCCACCCCGAGAGGAACCATCATGAACATCATCGAAACGCTCGAGCGCGAGGAGATCGCGCGGCTCAACAAGACGATCCCCGACTTCGCGCCGGGCGACACGGTCGTCGTCAATGTCAACGTCGTCGAAGGCGAGCGGAAGCGCGTGCAGGCCTACGAGGGAGTCGTGATCGCGAAACGCAATCGCGGCCTCAACTCGGCGTTTACCGTACGCAAGATTTCGAGCGGCGAAGGCGTCGAGCGGACATTCCAGACCCATTCACCGCTGATCGCTTCGATCGAGGTGAAGCGCAAGGGCGACGTGCGCCGCGCCAAACTCTACTATTTGCGCGGCCGCTCCGGAAAATCGGCCCGAATCCGCGAAAAGCTTGCGGCGCGCGACAGCTCGAAGCCGGGCGACGCCGCGTAACCACGCGCACGCGGCGGCCGGCGACTTGCGCCGCCCACGGCAAGCACCAAGCGGCCCCCGTGGGCCGCTTTTTTTCGGCCGCAAGGGCTGGCGCGAGCCCTTACGTGTTGCGGCGCTGCATGGCCCGGAACTTGCACAACTGCTCGCCGCACCATGGACGCGATGCTCAACCGTTGCGCAATCCGCTGTTTTCGCGGACTATTCCGTTGTCATATCTTTTGCGCGGCTGATCGCTAGGAATGAAAGCCACGCTTTACGACGCGCTGGGCATTCTCCCCACGTCGAACGACGAGGAGGTGCGGGCCGCACTTCGCGGTCTCATTCGCAAATATTACGCAAAAACGCGCGACGGGCAGGGCAACGTCGAGGAGGCTCTTCGCTTCATCAATCATGCCAGTCGCATATTGAGCGACGGCGAGCGGCGGCAGCGTTATGACAAGGAGCTCTTGCGCTCCGCCGAGGACGACGACGCGGCCTCGCCGCACGCCTTGGCGAATCCCATGCTTGCCGTCGAGGTCGACAGCGCGATCGCCGAACCGACCCATCCGGCCGAAGACGCGGTCGAGGACCCGCTCGACAGCGAAATGCCGGGTGCGAAGGAGGATGTGCCGGCGACCCATCATCCGGGCCTCACCGAACGCGTCGCATCGTTTCGCCGCTCGCGCTTCGTCTCGTACGGTCTTTGCGCGATCTTCGCCGCGTTCATCGCGACTGCCATCGTCATCGTGACGCCGTCCGATTTTGTCGTCGTCGCGCGATCGGTGCTGGGCTCGCTCGCGGTCGCCTTCCTGCTCCTTGCCGGCGTCTACTCGATCGTGCGCGGCATCGTCACCGTTCGCACGCGCCACGCGAGCACGCGATCGGCACTCGTGCCGCAAACCGACCTCGCGATCCTCAACTGGCGCCGCGAGCGCAGCGTATTCCTCGGCACGAACCAGCCGCAGGAGGACGCATCGTGGATCTTCCAGCTTCGGATGGCGGAGCTCGAGCGCGCGAAGTCGGGTCGCACGAGCGAGCCCCGTCCGTGGCATCGACTCGCCGCGCGCGCGTTCGACTACGGCATTTTCGGACTTCTGCTGGCGCTTCTGGTATCGCAGCTACGCGTCGTTGGCATCGTGCCCGAAAGCACGGCGGAATGGCTCGTGCACCCGCTGATCGCACCTACGCTGATCACGCTCGCGTTCGTGCCGGTCGAGGCGCTTCTGATCACGGCGGTCGGAACGACGCCCGGCAAATGGCTCTTCGGCGTCTATCTGCAATTCTCGATTTCGGATGCGTACGCGCGCCGCGATACGCGGACGCAGCTCATGCGCGGGTTCTCGCGCGCGCTTCGCGTGTGGATCGAAGGCGTCGGATGCGGATTCCCACTGCTTGCGCCGATCCTGATCGCGTTCGCGCACGAACGGCTCGTGCTGCATCAGGAGACGGATTGGGATTTTGCCGAGGATTGTCTCGTGACGCAGGGTCCACCCGGCGTCGTCAACACGATCACCGGCGTTTGCGGGCTCGCCTCGATGATCTGGCTGTACGGCGTCGCATGGCAACAGCCGATCCTCGACGTTGCGCAGCGCGCGGGCGCTTCGCTCGTCGCTGCCGTGCCGTCGAGCGCATCGATGAAGGGGCGCTTCACGAAGGCAGGCGGCGACCTCGATCGATTCATCCCCGCGATCTCGCTTCAGCGCGTCGCGGAAGCGCTTCACGTTCCGGGGCTCGCTGGCTTGTCGAACAGCTCCGGCGCGAGCGCGCAAGCGACCTCCGTCGGCGACGCGGGTTCGAGCGATGTCGACTTCACGGCACTGCTCGCGGCGCGACGCGCACGCGTAGAGTTGCTGAAGGCCGAGGGTCCGCGCCTGCTTCGTGCGGGCAACCCACGGCGTGCAGTCGACGCATGTCGCGCGTGGGTCGATCTCGACCTCGGGAACGCCGAGGCATGGCGCTGCCTGGGAGAAGCGCAGATGGCGATCGGGGAGCACCAGGAGGCGCTCAACTCGTTTCGCAAGGCGCGGCAGCACAATCCGTCGGATCGCTCGCTCGAGGTGGCTGTCGAGAATGCCGGGCACGCGATCGTTGCCGATTTTCTGAATCGTTATCGGCGCTGACGGCCCTGATGCAAGGGCGCCGCTCGCCGCAACGGCGATCTGCGGCAAATGCTGTTCGAAGCTCAGCGCCGCTTCAGCACGAACCAGAACGTGCCGTCGGCCTCGCCGTGCTCGAGCAGCGCGTTGCCGGTCTGGCGCGCGAACGCCTCGAAATCGCGGACGCTGCCCGGATCGGTCGCCGTGATCCGTATGGTCTGGCCCGACGCCATGTCGTTCAGCGCCTTTTTCGTGCGCAGGATCGGCAGCGGGCAGTTCAAGCCGCGCGCATCGATTTCGCGATCGATCGTCTGCATGGAGGAAAACGCAACGCGAAGGGGTTCGTTGATTATACCGAGCGTACCTCGAAAGCTCGTTATCAATCCGCGTCGCGGATTTTCTTCACCAGCGCCGTCGTCGACCGCTCGTAGACAAACGGAATCGCCACGAACCGCCCGCCGCGCGCGAGCACCTCGGCAGCCCCCACCGTCGTGGCGAGCGAATAGTCGCCGCCCTTGACGAGCACGTCGGGTGCGCACCCGATGATCAGATCGAGCGGTGTATCGGTGTCGAACGGCACGACCAGGTCGACCGACGCGAGCGCGGCAAGCACCGCCATCCGATCGTCGAGCGTGTTGATCGGGCGTTCGGCGCTCTTGCCGAGGCGCCGGGCCGACGGATCCGAATTGACGGCGACGACGAGCGATGCGCCAAGCGCCTTCGCCTGTTCGAGATAGGTGACATGACCGCGGTGCAGGATGTCGAAGACGCCGTTGGTGAAGACCAGCGGACGCGCGAGCGCGAGAATGCGCTCGAGTGCGTGCGCGGCATCGGCGAGCTTCGCTTCAGAAGTCGGTTGACAGTTGTCAGTTGTCAGGAGCGGCGGCATCAGGTCTTCAGTGGCGCGCCATTCAGGCGCGATCGGCGCCATCGCCGACACCCCCAATTGACAACTGTCAACGGACGCTGACAACCGACATCAGTCGATGTACTCGAACAACTTCACCACGCGCACCACGCCCGACGTGGTCGCGGCGATCTGAGCCGCGGCATCCGCTTCCGAATGATGAACGAGGCCCATCAGGTAGACGACCTGCCGCTCGGTGACCACCTTCACCAGGTTCGCGGGAAACTTGTTCTGCTCGACGAAGCGCGCCTTGACCTTCGACGTGATGTACGAGTCGTTCGTGCGCGAGCCGATGCTCGACACGGGACCGACAACGACCTCGTCGTCGACGCGGCGCACCTTCGCGGTCGTGCGCGCGATGTCCTCGATTTGCGTCTTGAGCGCCTGTGTCGGCACTTCGCCACTCAAAAGCACGATGCCGTTGTAGCTCGTCACGTTCACGTGCACGCGATCGCCGAAGCCCGCGCCGACGTTGTTCGCGATCTTGAGCTCGATCGCTTCGTCGTCGGCCTGCGCGCCCACCGAGCGTCGATCGGCGACGACGAGCGCGGTTCCACCGGCCGCCGCACCGATGACGAGCGGCACGCAACCGGACAGCAACACCGAGGCGGCGGCCAGCATCGCGAACATTGCCAAGAGCAGTCGTTTCGTCATGCATCGTCTCCGAGCAGCGTGGCGTCGACGACGTCACACAGGCAGTGAATGGTGAGCAAATGGACTTCCTGAATGCGCATCGTGCGCTCGTGCGGAACGCACAGGTGGACGTCCTCGGGTGCGAGAATTTCGCCGATGCGCCCGCCACCCTTGCCGGTCAGTGCGACGACCCGCATCTCGCGCTCGTGCGCTGCGATCACGGCGGCGACGACGTTCGGCGAATTGCCCGACGTCGAAATTGCAAGCAGCACGTCGCCTTTGGCGCCGAGGGCGCGTACCTGCTTCGCGAACACCTGCTCGAACGAATAGTCGTTGGCAATCGCGGTGAGCAGCGACGTATCCGTCGAAAGCGAGATTGCCGGCAACTCGGGTCGTTCGCGCTCGAAGCGGCCGACGAGTTCCGCCGAGAAGTGCTGCGCGTCGGCGGCCGAGCCGCCGTTGCCGCACGCGAGGATCTTGCCGTCGGCGAACAGGCAATCGGTCAGCACCGCGCCGGCGTGCGCGATTTCCGCGGCCATCGATTGCGCCGCCGCCTGCTTGAGCGTCGCGCTGTCGGTGAAGTGGGCGCGAATGCGCGCGAGGTGGTCGATCATCGCGGGGAATTCTAATCCACCGCGAGCACGTCGCGTCGCCATTCGATTGCACCTGGATCGAGCGCGTCCATCAGGATCGCGTCGAACCGGCATGGCGGCTCGTCGCGCAGCGACGCGAGATAGCCGCTCGCCGCGGCGACGAGACGCGCTCGCTTGCGCGGCGTGATGCTTTCGGCGGCGCCGCCATACGCGCGCGAACTGCGCAGGCGCACCTCGACGAACACGAGCATGCGTCCGTCGCGTGCGATGAGGTCGATCTCGCCGGCGCGCGTGCGGAAATTGCGCGCCACGATCGCGAGGCCCTGCCGAATCAGGTAATCGGCTGCAAGCGCCTCCGCCCGCGCGCCGGCGCTCGTCAAGGCGTCGAATCGAGCGGCGCGAGCACGCCGTCGCGGTAGACGCCGATGCGCCCCTCGCGCTGGAATTCGCGGCCGGGACCGAGGCTCACGTGGCCGGTCGCGCCGTCGAGGTCGAAGCGTTCGGGTGGTGCATCGGTGAACGAGTCGGCGATGCGGAAGGCATCGCGGCCGAGCGCGTAAAGCCGCGCGAGCGCATCGCTGTCGAAATCGCGCCGCTGCACGTTCGCGAACACCGGCGCATCGGGCGTCAGAAGCCACGGGATCTCGACGACGCGCACCCCGTCGAGATCGCGCGCGACGGCGGGGCTCGGCCGCTCGAACACGAGCCCGCTCGCATACGCGACGATGTTGCCGATGAAGGGTTTCACGAGCGCTGCATGATCGCCGGTGACCGCGAGCACGACCGCGTCGGGCGGATCGCGCGAAAGCGTGCGGCGCAACGCGGTCAACGCCTCGGGAGCAGGATCGAAGCGCAACACGGCGGGCGCCGCGCCGCCGCGCTTCGTCCATTCGCTTGCGAACGATGCCGCGAGTCGTTTCATCAGCGGCGAATCGCCTTCGACGATGTCGATCGAACGCAACCCGTTCGCGAGCGCACGCCGCGCGAGCGTGCGCCCGTCGCTTTCGACGGTGAGTGGAAACGCATAGATCGCGGGCGGCAACGGCGTGCTTTCGTCGAGCTGATTGAGCGCAAGCGTCCACGGCAGGTCGGCGTTCGCGAGCGCGAGTGTGCGCAAATCGTCGCGAACGAGCGGCCCGACGGCGACGCGAACGCCCTTCGCGCGCGCAATTTGGAACGCCGCGACGACGCCGTCGCGCGCGTGCGGAATGACCATGCACAAGCTGCCCTTGCCGGCCGCGTTGGCAGCATCGAGGAAACCGTCGCGCACCGCGCCCGCTGCCCGCGCGAACGCGGGTTCTTCGAGCGGCAGCACGAGCGCTATGAGATTGCTCGTCGGCGGCGCGGGAATGCGCGCACCCGGCGCCGGCATCGCGGACAATTCCGAAGGTGCAGGCGCGTTCGTCTCCCCGTTCTCGATCGGCGGCGGAAGCTCCTCGTACGCGGGCGGGGGACCGGTGTCGGGCAACGGCGCTTCCTGCGGCGGCGGAGGCGAGATCACGCGCACGCGGGTTGCGGGGCGCATCGGCGCGCACGACAATGCCGCCGCGGCGAAGACGAGCGCGATCAGCGCGCACAATGCGCGTCGCGCCGACAACGGCAGCGAGGCAAAGCGGAATGGCGGAGCGCGCATGAGGGAAGGGACCACGCGATGGACGGTCGACGCTGCGGAAGCCCCGTTCCGCGCCGAGGGCGGCTCATTATATGTGGTGGCGACGCCGATCGGAAACCTGCGCGATGTCACGTTGCGCGCGCTCGACATCCTCGCGAGCGCGGACATCGTTGTCGCCGAAGACACGCGCGTCGTGTCGATATTGCTCGCGCGTTACCGCATCGTTGCCCGCGCGCAGGCGCTTCATGCGCACAACGAAGCGCGTCGGACGCACGCGCTGATCGCGGCGCTCGACGCGGGACGAAGCATTGCGCTCGCAACCGACGCCGGCACGCCTGCGATCAGCGATCCCGGCGCTCGCCTTGTTCGCGAGGCGCACGCCGCCGGGCATCGCGTCGTACCGATCCCGGGCGCGAGCGCGCTTTCGGCCGCGGTGTCAGCAGCGGGCCTGGTGGCGACGCGCTTCGCGTTCATTGGATTCCTGCCGCCGCAGGCGAAGGCGCGTCGCGAGTGGCTGACGATGATCGCGCGTTGGCCGATCGCGCTCGTGTTCTATGAGGCGCCGCATCGGATCAAAGCGACGCTCGAAGAAATTGCGGGCGTTCTCGCTCCCGCCCGCATGCTGACGATCGCGCGCGAGATGACGAAGACGTTCGAGACGATCGCGTCGATGCCGCTTGGTGAGGCTGCAAAATGGATGGCGCAGGATGCCGACCGCTCGCGCGGCGAGTTCGTGCTGCTCGTCGACGCGCCGGTCGACGAGGCGACCGATGCGCTGTCGCCCGACGTCGATCGATGGCTCGCCGCGCTGCTGTTGGAATTGCCGCCGTCGCGCGCCGCGCGTGTGGCTGCTGCGGCGACCGGGCTCGCGCGCCAGACGCTCTATGCGCGCGCGCTCGAGATCTCCGCGCGAAGCGCGCGCTGAACGCTCGCTTACACGCCGAGATGCCGCCCGAGCGCTTCGCCTTGCTGCGCGAGCGACGCCGACCACCCTTCCAGCACGACCATGCCCTTTTCGAGCACGATCGCGCGATCGGTGTTGGCGAGCACGAGCCGGTAATTGCGATCGACGATCAGCGACGCGATGCCGCTTTGCCGGATGTCGCCAATCACGCGCCACAGGACTTGCGCGATCTGCGGCGCGAGGCCTTCGGTCGCTTCGTCGAGGATCAGAAGCTCCGGATTGGTCATCAGCGCACGGCCGATCGCGAGCATCTGCTGCTCGCCGCCCGAGAGCGTTTGACCTCCGCTCGATAGCCGCTTCGCGAGTTGCGGAAACGTTTCGAGCACGCGCTCGAACGTCCATCCCGGGCGTGCATCGCCCGGCGGCCGCGCCGCGAGCAGCAGGTTCTCGCGCACGCTGAGATTCGGAAAGATGCCGCGTCCTTCGGGCACGTATGCGATGCCCATTCGCGCGACGAGATGCGCGCGCAAGCCCGTGCATTCGCGGCCGTGCACGAGCACGCGACCCGCGCTCGCGGGCACGAGGCCCATGAGCGTGCGGACGAGCGTCGTCTTGCCCATCCCGTTTCGACCCAGCACGGCCAGCGATTCGCCCATGTTGATCGCGAACGATATGCCGCGCAGCACGTGGCTCTCGCCGTAGTGCGCATGCAGTTCGTGCGTTTCGAGCAGCGCGCTGATCGCGCCGATGTTCATCGGGCTTCGCGCCGATCGATCGCGCTATGCATTCGCGGGCAAGGCGGTCATCGGCTCGCAGGAATCGCCGAGGTACGCGGCCTGCACGGCTGCGTTCCCGCGAATCGCCCCGGGCTCGGCGGATGCGATGACGGTGCCGTTCACCATGACGGTGATTCGATCCGCGATTCGAAATACCGCGTCCATGTCGTGCTCGACCAGGAGAACCGCGCGGCCCCGCTTCAGGCCGGCGAGAAGCGCGAGCATTCGCTCCGTTTCATCCGGACCGATGCCGGCGAGCGGCTCGTCGAGCAGCAGCACCGTGGGGGCCGTCGCGAGGCACATCGCGATTTCGAGTTGTCGCTTCTGGCCATGCGACAGCGTGCCCGCGACGCGCTGCGCTTGCGCGGTGAGCCCGGCCTGCTCGATCGCCTGCTCGGCCTGCTCACGGCTTTGTGGACAGCGTTGGGCCCTCGTCCACAGATCGAGCGGATGCTGAAAGTGCGCCTGCGCGGCGAGGCGGCAATTCTCGAAGACCGTCGCGTTCCGAAAGATCGTCGTGCGCTGATAGCTTCGGCCGATGCCCGCGCGCGAGCGTCGCGGTTGCGGCCAGTGCGTCACGTCGCGGCCGTGCAGATGGACGCGGCCGCTGCTGGCGGCGATTTCGCCGGACAGCACGTTGACGAGCGTCGACTTGCCCGCGCCGTTCGTGCCGATCACCGCATGCACTTCGCCGCGAACGAGCGCAATCGACGCGCGATCGACGGCGGTGAGCCCGCCGAAGCGACGCGACACGTCGCTCGCCGTCAGCAGCGTGTCATCCGGCATGCGGAATCGGCATGCGAAGGCGTCGAAATCGCGCGGGCAGCGCGACGACGCCGTTCGGCATCAGCGCGACGCACGCGATGATCGCAAGGCCGAGCGGCAATTGCCAATGCCGAGCGAAGGCGCCGAAGACCGCTTCCGACTGAAAGACCTCCTTCAGCAGCACGAACACGAACGCACCGAGCACGGGTCCACGCAACGTCCCGATGCCGCCGAGGATCAGCGTCAGCAGCACGGCGCCGGATTGATGCCACGCGAGGATCTCGGGATTGACGAATCCATCTTTCACCGCGTGCAGAAACCCTGCGACGCCCGCGAGCGCGCCGGCGAGCGTGAACGCCGCGAGCTTGTACGGATACGTCGAGAATCCGGACGCACGCATCCGCTGCTCGTTCGACTTGATGCCGGCGAGTGCCTGGCCGAAGCGCGCGCGGCCGATGAGCGCGAGAAGCGCGTAGACGACGACCAGGCAGCCGAGCGTCGCGTAGTAAAGCGTCATCGGCCGTCCGAGGTCGAGAAGCGTGACGTCGCCGATCGCGAGCCGCGGTTTCGCATACAGATAGAGCCCGTCGCTGCCGCCCGCCAGGCTCGTATCGTGAAAGACGAAGTACGTCATCTGCGCGAACGCGAGCGTCACCATGATGAAGTAGATGCCGCGCGTGCGCAGGCACAGCGCGCCGATCACGCATGCCGCGATTGCCGCGATCGCGAGAACGGGGGGAAGGAGCCAGGCGAGCGATGGCGCATCGGTCTTCGCCGACAGCAACACGGTCGCGTAGGCGGCGATTCCGAAGAACGCGGCGTGACCGAACGAGACGAGGCCGGTGCCGCCGACGAGCAACTCGAGCGACAGCGCGAAGATCGCGAGGATCATCGTCGTCAGCACGAGATCGACGTAGAACCCGCCCCCGATGTGCGGAAACAGCGCGAGCACGACGAGCGCGGCAGCGAGCGGCCAGAATTTCAAGAGGCGGCCGATCGCGGGCGGGATCGCGATGCGCGGGAGCTTCACGCGGTCCTGAACAAGCCTTCGGGACGCCACAAGAGGATTGCCGCCATCAGCACATAGACGAGCAGGCCCGCGATCTGCGGCATGAACACCTTGCCGAACGTGTCGACGAAGCCGACCAGAAGCGAGGCGGTGAGCGCGCCTCTCACCGAGCCGATGCCGCCGATCACGACGACGACGAACGACAGGATCAGCACCTGGTTGCCCATGCCCGGATACACCGACGACGCTGGCGCCGCGATCATGCCGGCGAACACGGCGAGCGCGACGCCGCCCGCGAACACGATCCGATATAACAGGCGGATGTCGATGCCGAGCGCCTGCACCATCTCGCGATTGCTCGCGCCTGCGCGAATCGCCATGCCGACGCGTGTGCGCGTGATGACGAGATAGAGCGCGAGGGCGACCGCCATGCACACGCCGGACATGAACAGTCGATAGACGGCATACGTCATGACGCCGCCAAGCGGAACGGTCCCCGCGAGCCATGCGGGCGGCGCGACGCCGTGCACGTCATCACCGGCGAGAATGCTGCGAAGTTCCTCGAGGACGAGGATCAGTCCGTACGTCATCAGCACCTGCTGCAGATGCTCGCGCTCGTAGAGGTAGCTGACGAACGCCCATTCGAGCACGTAGCCGAATGCGATCGACAGCACGATGCCGATTCCGAGGGCGACGAAGAAGCCGCCGCCGACGTTCGCCGCGGCCCATGGCGCGAGCGCGTAAGCGAGGTACGCGCCGATCATGTAAAAGCTGCCGTGCGCGAGGTTGATGATGCCGAGGATGCCGAAGATCAGCGTGAGCCCGCTCGCGACGAGGAATAGCAGCAATCCGTACTGGATCGCGTTCAGGCACTGCACGAGGAAGACGGCGAGGTCCATTTGCGCTAAGGCGACTTCGAGCAGCTCATTTCATGCTGCATCCCTTGGCCGGATCGGCGAGCGACTTCACCGCCACGCCCTGGTAGCGATTCTCGGTGCCCACGACCTTGCGCAGGTAAATGTCCTGCACCGGATTGTGCGACTTCGACAGCGTGAACGCGCCGCGCGGACTGTCGATGCGCGCCTTCTCGATGGCTGCGACGAGTGCATCGCGCTTCGCGACGTCGCCCTTCACGGCATCGAGTCCGATACCGAGCATCTGCGCGGCATCGTAGCCCTGTACGGCGTAAACGTCGGGCGCGCTCCTGTAGGCCTTTTCGTACTCGGCGCGAAACGCCTTGTCCTTCGGTACGTCGAGTCCGTCGGCATAGTGCAGCGTCGTGAGCATGCCCTGCGCGCTCGCGCCTTGTGCTTCCAGCGTGCCGTCGGTGAGGAAGCCCGGGCCGTAGAGGGGAATCGTCTTGTTCAGGCCGGCGGCCGCATAGTCCTTGACGAACTTCACCGCGCCGCCCCCTGCGAAGAACGCATAGACGGCGTCTGGCTTCGTCGCGGCGATCTCGGTCAACAACGCCTGGAACTCGACGTTGGGAAAGGGCACCGTCAGCTCCTTGACCACTTGGCCGCCGCCCGCTTTCAGGCCTTCCTTGAAGCCTTCGACCGATTCGTCCCCGGCCGCGTATTTCCACGTGATCGTCACGACCTTCTTCGCGCCGCGCTCGCCGGCGACCTTGCCCATCGCGTACGCGGGCTGCCAGTTCGAGAACGAGCTTCGGAAAATGTTGGGCGCGCACATCGCACCGGTCACCGCGCCGGCGCCCGCGTTCGGATCGATCAGCAGCGTGTTCGTCTCCTTCGCGACCTTCGCCATCGCCATCACGACACCGGAGTGCACGGTGCCGACGACGACGTCGACGTTGTCGCGCTTGATCAGCTTGTTGATGTTGTCGACAGCCTTCGACGGCTCGGACTCGTCGTCGACCTTGACGTACTCGATCTCGCGGCCGCCCAGCGTGCCGCCGCGTTCCTGCACGTAGAGACGAAAGCCGTTCTCGATCGCCGTGCCGAGCGCCGCGTATGTTCCGGTGTACGGCAGCATGAAGCCGACCTTGATCCTGTCCTGCGCGCTCGCTACGCTCGCTACCGCGCAAAGCGCCGCGACAAGGCCGATGCGCGAAACGGTTGCACGAAACCTCATGACATTCCTCCCCCGTTGGCCGCGCCGTCCGAACGGCGCGCGATGAAATCGGTGACGGTGCGCGTCAGCGCCTCCGGTTGATCGCGTTGCGGCGAATGACCGCAATTCGCGAGCACCACGATCTTCGCATGCCGCGCGCGTGCGCGGATGCCTTCGACCTGAGCCAGCGTTCCGTACTCGTCGTTCGCGCCTTGCACGACGAGCAGCGCGCAACGAACCTTCGCCACCATCGCTTCGATCGACCAGCCGCGAAACGCCGGGTCGAGCCAGACGTCGTTCCAGCCGAAAAACGCCGAGTCGACGTCGGCGTGGTAACGGCCGAGGCGATCGCGAAGATCGCCCGCCAGGTACGTCGTGCGCGCCGCCGCGATGCTTTCGATCGACATGTCCTCGACGAAGATGTGCGGCGCGAGGGCCACGACGCCGGCCACTCGCTCGGGAAACGTCGCGGCGTAGATCAGCGCGATCGACCCGCCGTCGCTATGCCCAAGAAGCCACGGTTGTTGACCTCGTGCGCCGACGCCGAGCTTGCCGAAGAGGCGCGGCAGCACGTCGCGCGCCTGGGCGTGCATGAAGTCGACGGGCCAGCGCTCGTGATGCCTGCGCGGCGTGGATCGGCCGTAGCCCTCGCGCGAGAACACGAGCCCGCGAAAGCCGCCGGCGTCGCAAAGCCGCTGCGGATAGTCCTTCCACATCGCGACCGAGCCCAGGCCCTCGTGCAGGAAGACGACGAGCGGCGCGGAACGCTTGTGATCGCGCTCGCGGCGGGACGGTTCGATCCATCGGTATTCGAGCGCGACCTGGCGCCCGTCATGCGCGATGTCGACGAACGAGACCGAGCTCATCGGCGTGGCGTCGCGCTTCACGCCGGCGAGCCGCTGTGCCATCACGATCGTCTCTGCTCGCGCTCGCGCAAGCGGAATCGCTGGATCTTTCCCGTTGCGGTCTTCGGCAGCTCCGGGACGAACTCGATGTAGCGCGGGTATTTGTACGGCGCGAGCTTGTCCTTGACGAACGCCTTCAGCGCATCTTCGAGGCCGCCATCCGCACACTGTCCGGGCTTCAGCACGACGAACGCCTTGGTCTTCGTCAAACCTTCGGTATCCTGCTTGCCGATCACCGCCGCTTCGAGTACGGCCGGATGCTGGACGAGCGCGGCCTCGACCTCGAACGGCGACACGTAAAGGCCGCTCACCTTCAGCATGTCGTCGCCGCGGCCCGCGTAGACGTAGTAACCGTCGGTGCACCGAATGTACTTGTCGCCGCTCTTCGTCCATTCGCCCTGGAAAGTGGCGCGCGACTTGTCGCGGTTGGTCCAGTACATGAGCGCGGCGCTCGGTCCGCGAATGAAGAGGTCGCCGACTTCGCCGTCCGCGACGGCGCGTCCATCCTCGCCGCGAAGCTCGACCTCGTAGCCCGGCACCGGAATGCCGGTCGTGCCGTAATGGACGTCACCCGCGAGGTTGGAGAGGAAGATGTGCAGCATCTCGGTCGAGCCGATGCCATCCAGAATCTCGACGCCGAAGTGCGCCGTGAAGCGTTCGCCGATGTCGCGCGGCAACGCTTCGCCGGCGGACACGCAAAGTCGCATCGCAACATCGGTGCGTGCGGGAAGATCGGGTGCGGCGAGCATGGCCGCGTAAAGCGTCGGAACGCCGTAGAACACGGTCGCGCGATGCGCCACGAGCCGCTGGAACACGGCCTTGGACGTCGGACGCTCGGCCATCAGCACGGTCGTCGCGCCGGCCGACAGCGGGAACGTGAGCGCGTTGCCAAGTCCGTAGGCGAAGAACAGCTTGGCCGCCGAGAAGCACACATCGTCTTGCGTGAGACGAAGGACGTTCTGCGCGTAAAGCGCGTCGGTCCAATAGGCATTGGCATGCGTATGCACGGCGCCTTTCGGCGCGCCCGTCGAGCCGGATGAATAGAGCCAGAACGCGATGTCGTCGGCATGCGTTGCCGTCGCCTCCGCTTCGCGCGCATTGGCGACGTCCGCTGCGAAGCGCCGATGCGCCGGCGTTCGCGCGTCATCGATGATCCAAACCGTCGCCACTTCGTGCGTGCCCGATTCCATGGCGCGTTCGAGCGAAGGCAGCAACGCGGCCGATACGATGGCCGCGCGCGCTCGACTGTGCGCCAGCACGTACGCGTAGTCGGCTGGCGTCAGCAACGTGTTGAGCGCGACGGGAACGATGCCCGCATGCAGCGCACCCAGGAATGCGACGGGCCAGTCGACGCTGTCGTGCGCGAGCAGCAGGATGCGTTCCTCGCGCCGCAGTCCCTGCTCGCGCAACATCGACGAGCACCTGCGTATCCGGCTCGCGAGCTCGCCGTAAGTGAGCTTCGTCCGGTCGTCGATGTACGCGATGCGATCGGCGCGTGCGGCGTTGCGCGCGATCAGGTGTTCGGCGAAGTTGAACGAGGGCGGCGGCGAAAGAGGTGTCGTCATGGCAAGCCGCGCGTCGCTCGCGGAATCGCCGTGTCACGCGGCGGCGCTGCATTATAGTGCCGTGCTTCGAAGCAAGGGAGGACCCGCCGCATGACATGGTCGATCGTGGCGCGCGATGCGTCGGGCGCGTTGGGCGTTGCCGTCGCGAGCCGATTCTTCGCCGTCGGTGCGCTTTGCCCGTATGCTCGAAGCGGCGTCGGCGCGATTTCGACGCAGGCGCTCGTCAATCCGCACTATGGACCGAGGGCACTCGATCTGCTCGCGCACGGGGAGGGCGCGACGCGCGCGATCGAGACTTTGACCGCGAACGATGCGGGACGCGATCAACGACAAGTGCACGTTGTCGATGCGGCCGGCGACACTGCCGCACATACCGGAGCGCAGTGCATCGACTGGTGCGGACATCGCACGGGTGACGGCTTCTCGGTGGCGGGCAACATGCTCGCCGGTCCCGCGGTCATCGAGGAGACCGCGCGCGCGTATCGCGACCACGCGCATCTTTCGTTCGCCGAGCGCCTGATCGTCGCGATGCAGGCCGGCGAGGCGGCGGGAGGCGACAAGCGCGGCAAGCAGGCCGCTGCGCTCCGGATCGTGACCACCGAAGACTATGCGCTGCTCGATTTGCGCGTCGACGACCATGCTGACCCGCTTGTCGAATTGCGCCGGCTCTTCGACGTGAGCCTCGAACGCTACCAGCCGTTCGTGTCGTGCCTGCCATCGCGAAAGAATCCGCTCGGCATCGTCGATCGCGCAGTGATCGAGCGCGAGATCGAGCGATTTCGTGCAACGCGCGAAACCGGCAATCGATGAAGTTCGCGGACTTTCACGTGGGACAGAAGCTCCGCTTCGGTCCGGCGGACATCTCCGAGGCCGAGATCGTCGCGTTCGCCCGCGAATACGATCCGCAATGGTTCCACGTCGACGTCGAGCGCGCCAGATCGAGCCGATGGCAGGGTTTGATCGCAAGCGGCTGGCAGACGTGCGGGATCGCGATGCGGCTCATCGTCGAGGGCGCGCTTGCCGAGTCCGAGTCATTTGGCTCGCCAGGGCTCGAATATCTGAAGTGGCTCGCGCCGGTTCGCCCCGGTGACGCCTTGACGGTGAACGCCGACGTGCTCGACGTGCGAAGATCGGAAAGCCGGCCTTCGCTCGGCCTCGTGCGCTGGCGCTGGCAGGTCGTCAATCAGAACGATGTCGCGGTGCTGGAACTTGTCGCGACGAGCCTGTTCGATCTGGTTCCGGTCTGATCGATTTCCGTCGTTGCGCCGCCGCGCACATCGATGGGTGGGCCCGCCTGGGATCGAACCAGGGACCAAACGATTATGAGTCGTCTGCTCTGACCGACTGAGCTACGGGCCCGCGACGCCTTTTCGCAAGCGCCGGCGTTAGTCTAGCCCGGATGTTCGATCGGACCGTCATCGTCGCGAATCCCATCCGCGATAATGCGTTGCGTCATGGAGCACTATCTTCGTCCCCTCGTCGAACCCGCGTCCATCGCGCTCGTCGGGGCGTCCGAGCGCGACGGCTCGCTCGGCCGCGTCGTCTACGAAAGACTTCTGGCGAGCGGCTACGCGGGCGCGCTTCACGCCGTGAATCCGCGTCATGCCTCGGTGCTCGGAAGACGTGCATCGGCCTCGCTGGCGGCCATCGGCGCGCCCATCGATCTCGCCATCATCGCCACGCCGAAGCACGCCGTCATCGATGCGCTCGCCAGCGCATCGGCTGCGAAGTTCGCGATCGTGATGACATCGCCCGGCGCGATCGACAGCGAAGCTTCGGCCGCGTGGTCACGGGACATCGCATCGGCAGCGACGCGTGCCGGCGTGCGCGTCCTCGGCCCCGGCGCGCTCGGCGTCATACGACCTTCGACGCAACTTGAGGCGACATGGTCGACGCCCTCCGCGTTGCCGGGTCGGCTCGCACTCATCACGCAATCGGGGGCCGTCGCGACCGCGATGATCGATTTCGCGGCGCCGCTTCGCATCGGTTTTTCGCTGGTCGCCTCGGTCGGTGGCGCAATCGACATCGGGTTCGGCAATCTCCTCGATTTTCTCGAGCTCGATGCCGAAACCAACGCCATCGTCATGCAAGTCGAAGACATCCGCGACGCGCGGCCCTTCCTGTCGGCGCTGCGCGCAGCGGCGCGAACGAAGCCCGTCGTGGTGCTGAGATCGGGCCGCTCGCTCGATGCGGCGAGCGAGATCGCGCACGATCAAGTGTTCGATGCTGCACTGATGCGCTGTGGGGCGGTCCGGGCGCATAGCTACATGCAACTCTTCGCGGCGGCAGGCGTGCTGGCGCACGGCCGCATTCCGCAGGGCGAGCACGTCGCGATCGTCTCCAACGGACGGGGTCCGGCCGTGCTCGCTGCCGACAGCGCGTTCGATCGGCACCTTCCACTTGCGCGTTTCGCGCAACTCACCTGCGAGCGTCTCGACCGGCTTCTTGACGAAGGCGCGCAGCGCGGCAATCCCGTTGACATCCATGGCGATGCGCCACCCGCGCGACTTGCAGAAGCCGTCGGCATCGCGCTCGCCGATCCGAACGTCGATGCCGTCGTCGCGTTGCACGTGCCGCGCCCGATCGCACCGGCGTTCGAGGCTGCGCGCACCCTTGCTTCGGTTGCCACAGCGCATCGCAAACCCGTGGTCGCCGCATGGCTCGGCGCGGTCGATCGGCTGATGATTCACGACGCACTCGAAGCAGGCGGTGTCGTCAATCTCTACACGCCGGAAGCCGCGATCGAGGCGTTGTCGTTCCTCGCCGAATACCGGAAGAACCAGGCGTTGCTGCTCGAAGTGCCGGCGCAATCGCCGGAGCCGCAGCCGCCGGATCTCGCGCCGCTCGAAGCGTTGCGTATGCGACTCGCCGACGAATCGCGCACCGGACTCGAAAGCGCTGAAGCGGCGCGGATCCTCTCCGCGTTCGGTCTCACCGTGAAGGCGTCGCGCGAAGGTCTCGCGGCCGGAGTCGAAATGGGCGTCGCCTCCGACCACCGCTTCGGCCCGATCGTCTTTGTTCGACCCGCACGGTCGCATTCGCTCGTGCAGCGGTGCGCATCGATGCTTCCGCCGCTCAATGCCCGGCTCGCGGCCGATCTGCTCGCGCGCGCGTATGCGGCCGGCGCAGCACTCGAAGCTTCGCATGCGCAACCCCTGACGGATGCGTTGACGCGCCTCTCGGCGCTCGCGTGCGCGCTACCGTGGGTGCGAACGCTCGTGCTTGACGTCGGTGTCGCAGCCGGTGGACGGCTGTCGGTAACCGCGGCTCGCTTCGATATCGATCCGGACCGGAAGCTATTACGCGGCTATCCGCACATGGCGATCCATCCGTATCCGGTCGAGTTGATCGGCGATGTGGCGCTGCGCGACGGCACGTCGGTCCACGTGCGTCCGATCCGGCCCGAGGACGCGGCGCTCGAGCGCTCGTTCGTCGACAGCCTGTCGAAGCGCGCACGGTACTTCCGCTTTTTCTATCCGCTCGCGACGCTTACGCCCGCAATGCTCGCGCGCTTCACGCAGGTCGACTACGACCGAGAGCTCGCGCTCGTCGCGTTGACCAACGTCGATGACACGCCGACGTTCGTCGGCGTTGCGCGCTATGTCGCGAATCCGGATGGGACGAGCGTTGAATTCGCCGTCGTCGTCGCGGACGCGTGGCAGCGCCGCGGCGTCGCGCGCGTGCTCGTGCACGGGCTCATCGTTTGCGCGAAGCGTCGCGGCTTCGAGCGCTTCTGCGGCGCGATCCTGCGCGAGAACGAAGCGATGCTCGCGTTCGTCCGCGCGCTCGGCTTCACACTCGTCGACGACCCGCAGGAGCCGACGCAGCTATACGCGACGCTCGCGTTGGGGTGATCGGCGCCGCCGGTCTTACGTGCCTTTCTTGTTCGAGCTGGCGCGGCTCGACGTTTGCGTCTTGGCTTCGTTCCGCGCAACCTTGTCCGCCGCTTGCGCGAGGTTCAGGTGCTCCTCGAGCGTCGGCAGCGTCGACGACGCGAACTGTTTCACGTCGGCGTCCTTCGCCTTTTTCGCCTCGGATTTGAACTCGCTGATTTCCTTCTTGTGATCGGACACCATATGGTCCATGTATTCGCGGTCGAATTGCGCGCCGGAGAGCTTCGAAAGCCTGTCGTACTCGCGCTGCGACGATGTGTCGAGGTCGGCCGGCAACGTGACCCCCTTGGTGCTCGCGAGCTGCTTCAGTTGCTGATCGGCCTTGGTGTGATCGTCGACCATGCGCTGGCCAAACTGCTTGACCTGGTCGGACTCGGCCTTCTGCGTCGCGAGCTTGCCCATTTGCACCTCGGCCATACCTCCTTGCGCGGCCTTCTCCATGAACTTGCGGTCGCTCGACGAGACCGTCGAGGCCTTCTCGTTCATCGAGCTCATCGCGTTCGGCGACGATGTCGACTGCTGGCTCATGCTCGACGACGGCGGATTGGCGGACTTCGCTGCGCCCGTCGCTTCGGGCGTGCGCGTTTGCGCCGCCACCGCCGCGGCAACGCAGAACGATACGACGCCCACGATCTTCGCGGGCATGCAAAAACGATTGGTTGACATGCGATTCCTCCGTAATGTGACGTCGCGCTGCCTTTGGCAGCGCCAGAAGTTGCGCGGCGGCTCTCGCGGCACGCGCGACCAGCAGATCAGCTGCAATATCCGTGCATGCGAGCGAGGATCTCGACCCCTGGCAGCAGAGAGCGATACGGCGTTCACGACGGTCGAACCTTCGTCAGATTTACCGCCGCGATTGTCAAACCGCGTCGGCCGTCAGCGAAAGCGCGACGTTCCCGAAATGCGGTTCAGGGTGCCGTCGGAGTGTTCAGGATGTCGAAGCCCACGACGCCCCCGGATGCACGTTGCACACGCATGCAGCAAGCGTATGATCGCCTTGCACGCGTGTGCATTCACTGGGGTCGGCTCTGGCCGATGTAGCGTCGCGCGGTGGATTCGTCACGGCAGCGGATGTCGCGCGCCGCGCCGGCGTGTCCCGCTCGGCGGTGTCGCGCGCGTTCACGCCCGGGGCGAGCGTTTCCAAGGATGCACGGCGGCGCATCATCGAGGCGGCCGGCGTACTCGGCTATCGCGTAAACAGGCTGGCGCAGAGCCTCAACAACGCGCGCTCCAACCTGATCGGCCTGGTCGGAACCGATCTCCACCAGCCGTTTCATGCCAGCCTTCTCGCCGAGCTTTCGAGCGCGCTCCTCGCCGAGGGCTTTCAATGCATGTTGCTGAACGCCGCGAACGCGAAGCGCGACATGGCGGCGCTGATCGCGCGAGTGCTCGAATATCGCGTCTGTGCGCTCGTCGTGATGGCTGGAACGCCGCCGACGCGCATCATCGTCGAATGTCTGCGCAACGGCGTGCCGGTGATCCTGATCAACAAGCTGCTGCCGACGGTCGCCGCCGATACCGTGATCGCCGATCATGCGTACGGCGGGCGCGTGGCCGCCGTACGGCTTCTGGCAGCCGGATGCCGCCGCCTCGCCATCGTGTCGAGTGCCGCGCGCACGGCGAGCCTCAACGGACGCATCGATGCGTTTCGCGCGCGGGCCGCGGAAAGCGGCGTCCGTGCGAGGCTGTGGCGGCGAGGTCCAACCGACTATCGCGCAGGCTTCGACGCGGCGCACGCGGTGCTCGCCGATGGGAGCGTCGACGGCGTGTTTTGCGTGACCGATCTGCTCGCCCTGGGCTTCCTCGACGCCGCGCGTCACGTATTCGCGCGCCGGGTTCCCGACGATTTGTCGATCATCGGCTTCGACGACATTCCGCAGGCTTGCTGGAGCGCCTATCGACTCACCACGTTCCGCCAGCCGACCGACGCGCTCGGCGCGGCCGTGATGCACGCGATTCGCCGCCGCGCCGCCTCGCCAGGGGCGCCACCGCGGCTCGTCACCGTTCCCGTCGAACTGGTCGAGCGATCCACGGTGCGAGCTCATGCCGGAGCGCGCGAATGATGCGTACGCGCGTCATCGCCCATCGCGGCAGCAGCGACCGCAATCCCGACAACAGTTGGGCCGCGTTTCGCGCTGCAGCGGGCGAAGGGGCCGACGCGATCGAATGCGACGTCGTGACGACGCGCGACGGCGTGCTCGTCGTGCGCCACGACCTCGCCCTCGCGGGAGTGGCGGTCGCCGACCTCGATGCCGCCGCGCTTGTCGCGAGCGAGCCGGAAACGATTCGATTTCGGGAGCTCGTCCTTTGGGCGCAACGTGTGACGATCGATCTGCTGATCGAAGTCAAGGATCCGGCGGCGATGCGCGACGTCGGCGCGGCCGTCGACCGGAGTCCGTGGCGCGAGCACATCGTCGTCGCGGGCTTTCACGGTCCGGCCCTCGCCGCGCTGAAGCGGTCGCATCCGAACCTGCGCACGTCGTTCATGATGGGCAGCGTCGTCGGCGCCGACGAGCTCGTTCACCTCGCCCGCGCCTACCGGGTCGATGGCGTGCATCCCTGCTGGGATGGGCGTTCGCCGCGCCCGCATCGATTGATCGATGCCGCGCTCGTCGAGCGCGTGCGCCACGAGCGCCTCGCGCTGACCCTCTGGCACGAGGAGCGCGAAGACGAGCTTCGTGCGCTAGTCGCGCTCGGTCCCGATGCAATCTGCACGAACACACCCGCCGCGCTGCGCGCGATCGTCGACGCGCAAGCGGGCATTCGCATGTCCGTTCCGGAGGAATCGCCATGAAATGGAATCTCGCCGCCGTTGTTGCGCTCGGCGCCGCGCTTGCGGCCGTCACGCTGCCCGCCGTCGCCGACGAGGTCGTCATCAAGCTCTGGTCGCGTGCCGACCGATCGGGACCGCTTCGCGCCGGCAACATCGTTGCCGCGGCCGACACGCTGAACAAGCTGCTGGCGGCGACCGGTACCGACAAGCGCGTGAAGATCGAGCTCAACGAGACGAACGCGAAGGGCTACGATGAGGACGCGCTCGATCTTCTGAAAGCGTTCGCCGTCGACAAGGGTCCCGACATCTTCGTGCTCGCGCACGAGTGGACCGGCGCGTTCGCACAGGCGGGCTATGCCTGGAACCTCGAAGACCACATCAGGAAGAATCCGGAGCTCTACGACGACATCATCACGTCGCTGTGGCAAGCGGTGACCTACAAGGGCGCGCGCTACGGCGTGCCACAGGATTCCGAAGTGCGCATGCTGTTTCTCAACAACGACGACATGCGCAAGCTCGGCATGAGCGACGCCGACATCGCCGCCCTGCCTGCGAAGGTCGACGCGGGCCAGTTCACCGCCAACGACCTGTGCGACCTCGCCGGCCAGGCGGTGCAGAAAGGCGCTGCCAAGTACGGCATCCTGCATCGTCCGAATGCCGGCCCCGATTTTCAGATGCTGGTGGAAAGCTTCGGTCTCGTCCCCTACGACAAGGCGACAGCCAAGCTCCAGGCGTCGAAGACGGCGCTGCGCGACTTTTACACATGGGTCAAGTACTGCACCGACAAGAAGGCGCTCGTCGCCGACAACACGTCGATGTCGTGGGATGCGATCGAGCACGCGTCCTTCACGGGCGACGACGTGTTCGCCTTCTTCCACGGCGTCTGGCGCGTGACCGACCAGATGAAGGGGCTGAACCTCAAGACCCGGGAGGAATATTTCCATCGGTTCACGTGGATCAACGCGCCCGCGGGCAAGAAGGGGGGCAAGCCTTCGAACCTGTCCCACCCGATCGCCTACGCGGTATCGGCCAAATCGAAGAACCGCGAGCTTGCCGCGTACATCGTCGGCCTCGCGAGCCAGCCGTATCGCAACCTGCAGCATGCGGTCAGCACGAACCACACGCCGATCGACTACGGCGAGCAATCGATGCCCGAGCTCGTCGAGAAAGGGTGGGCGCTCGTCGCCGCGACGCCGATGCTGAAGTACGCGAGCTTCATGCCGAACCACCCGAAGATCGGCCAGTACAACGCGATCGTGTTCAAGGGCATCCAGGGCGTCGAGACCGGACGGTTGACCGCGCAGAAGGCGACCGAGTTCGTGCTCGACGAGCTCGAGAACGAGCTCGGCAAGGACATCGAGATCCAGAAATGACGCGGTCCTAGGCGGACGGAGGCGCAGCGCCCGGTGCCGGAGGACGGGGACGCCATGCACGCCTTCGCGCGAGCGCAGTCACATCGCCGGCGCGCCAACTTCGCGCTGTTCCTCGGTCCGGCGCTGGTGCTTCTCGCGTGCTTCTTCCTGGCGCCGGTGATCGTGGACCTCGTGCTTGCCTTCACCGACATGGATCGCACGCTCGCGGTGACGACGCTGACGCTCGACAATTTCGCGCGCATGACCTCGCGCGACACGCGGCTTCTCGCATCGCTCGGGGTCACCGCGATTTTCGTGCTGTGCACGCTCGGCATCTTCAACGTCAGCTTCGCGCTGCTCCTCGCGCTGACGACGACGGCCGTGCCGCGCGCGCTCGGCGCGTTCTTTCGCGCCGTGTGGCTCCTGCCGCGGATGAGCCCCTCGGTCGTCTACGCGCTCTTGTGGCTGTGGGTCGTCGATCCCAACGAGCGCGGACTCTTGAACCAGGTGCTGATCCATGTGCTCGGGATGGCGCCCGCCGATCTGCGCAACAACCATCCGCTGGTCTTGATCATCCTGGCCAATGGCTTCATCGGCGCCTCGCTCGGCATGATCATCTTCACGTCGGCGATCCGGTCGATTCCCGAGCACTTGTTTCACGCCGCGCGCGCCGATGGCGCCGGTGCGCTCGCGATCGTCCGCCACATCGTCTTTCCGGCGCTCCGCTGGCCGATCTCGTACATGACGATCCACCAGACGCTGTCTCTGCTCGTGAGCTTCGAGTACATCCTGCTCATCACCGGCGGCGGCCCGTTCTTCGACACGACGGTGTTCTCTCTGTACGCATACCGGCGCGCGTTCGAGAACGGGCAATACGCCTACGGGGCCGCGCTGTCGCTGATCCTGATCGTGATCGGCGTGATCGCGGCGCTCGTACTGTGGCGATTGATGGACATGCGCCGTCTGCTGCAGACGCCGCGCATCGAGGTGCACTAGGTGAAGGGAAATGCACGCGCCTACGCTGACGGCCGCACCCGCGCGCGCTGACGGCGCCGACTGGGCCGCGCTCGCGCTGCGTGCGCGGTGGCGGCGCACCGCGGAGCAATCGGCGCTGCTTGCGTTCCTGCTCGCCGTCTCGATCCCGATCCTCCTGCCGTACTTCTGGATGGTCGTGATCTCGTTCACTGCGCGTAGCGGCGGTGTCTCGACATCCGTGCTATGGGCCGCCTGCGCGATCATCGTTCCGGCGGTGATGATCTACTGCGTCGTCCACCTGATCGCGCCTTCGACGCGTGTACGCCTCGTCGCGGCGCTGGTCCTGCTCGTCGCGACGATCGCGCTGCTGATCGCGCTCGTCGGGCCTGCGCTCCACGTCGCGAACTACCGCTTCCTGTGGCGCCGGAACATCGTCGAGGAAATCCGCTCGAAGGCGACCGCCGGCGGCCAGTTTCCATCGGTCTGGATCGCGTTTCGCAATTCGCTGGCGCTCGCACTGTCGGAGACCGTGATCATCCTCGCCGTCGCCTCGCTCGCCGCCTACTACGTCTCGCGCTTCGCGTTCCGCGGCCGCGAAGCGTTCCTGCAGGGACTGCTCGTGCTCCACGCGTTCCCGGCGATGACGCTCATCATTCCGCTGTTCCTGATCCTGCACTGGATAGGCCTGCTCGACACGATCGTCGGCGTGATGCTCGTCCTGGCGACGATCGAGCTGCCTTTCTACGTGTTCGTGCTGAAGGGCTTCTTCGACGCCGTGCCATGGGACATCGAGATGAGCGCGATGACCGACGGCGCGACGCGCCGCCAGGCATTCCGACTCGTGGTGCTGCCGCAAGTGCGCGTCGGACTGATCGCCGTCGGGGTCTTCGCCTTCATTCGCGCATGGGAGGAATACATCTTCGTGCGCACGATGCTGATCGAGAACACGCATTGGGTGATGAGCCTTTACCTTTACTGGGTTTCCGACGACATCATGGGCGTCGATTACGGCATCGTCGCGGCGGTGTCCGTGTTCTACGTGCTGCCGAGCCTGCTTCTCTACGTCTTCTGCCAGAAGTATCTGACGCAGATGACGATCGGCGGCATCCGGGGGTGAGCGATGGCGCGTATCGAGCTTCGCAACGTGCAAAAGCGATGGGCGGGGGCCACGGCGGTCGAGCGGATCGACCTCGCGATCGACGATGGCGCGTTCGTCGCGGTCCTCGGGCCGTCGGGCTGCGGCAAGACAACGACGCTTCTGATGCTGGCCGGAATCTACAGTCCGACGAGCGGCGACATCGCGTTCGACGGCGCGCGCGTGAACGACGTCGAGGCGCGCGATCGCAACGTGGGCATCGTTTTCCAGTCGTATGCGCTGTACCCGAGCATGAGCGTGCTCGAGAACATCCTGTTCCCGCTGCGCTTCGCGAAGGTCGGACGCGCCGAGGGCGAGCGGCGCGCGCGCGAGATCGCGGCGCTCGTACGCATCGAGGCGCTGCTCGAGCGGCGGCCGAGCCAGCTTTCGGGCGGCCAGCAGCAGCGCGTCGCGCTCGCCCGCGCGCTCGTCAAGCGGCCGCGTCTTCTGCTGCTCGACGAGCCACTGTCGAATCTCGACGCGTCGCTGCGGCTCACGATGCGCACCGAGATCAGGCGCATCCAGCGCGAGCTTGGCGTCACGACGATTCTCGTGACGCACGACCAGATCGAGGCGACGACGATGGCCGACCGCATCGTCGTCATGAATGCCGGCGGTGTCGAGCAGGAGGGAACGGCCCGGGACCTCTACGAGAGGCCCGCGACGCTGTTCGTCGCCACCTTCGTCGGCTCGCCGCCGATCAACGTGTTCGACGGCGTCGCAGCGGGCGATACGGTGAGAGTGCGCGACGCGACGCTGCCGCTGTCGTCGTCGGCTGCCGGCGAAGTCGTCGTCGGCATCCGGCCCGAGAGCGTGCGCGCGAACGGAAACGGCATGCCGGCGCGCATTGCCGCGGTCGAGCCGATGGGCCGGGAGGTTCTCTATACGGCGGAAGGCGCGCTCGGCGCGATCCGGTTCGTCGAGGCCGGAGCGGATGCGCGCCTGCGCGAGGGCGACGAAGTCGCGCTCGACTACGCGTCGCGTGACGTCCTGCTGTTCGACAAGGCGAGCGGCAGGCGCCTCGAGACGCGCATCGTGTCGTGACCTGCGCCATGGCGCTGCCGAGCCGAGGGAAGGTCCTCACCGCACTGGTAGGCAGCTATCCCAAGCCGCGCTACGTCTACCCGCGCAACGGCCGGTCGCTCCTCGACAGCTTCGGCTTCGCACTGGATCGTCGCAGGGACGAGGTCGGGCAAGCCGAGTTCTCGAGGCTGCTCGACCGAGCCGCGCTCGAAGCCATCGCGGATCAGGATCGCGCGGGGATCGACATCGTCACCGACGGCGAGGAACGTCGCGGCCACTACGTGCTGCACATCGTCAACCGCCTGCGCGGCGTGGACGCGCGAAACCTCAAGCCCATCTCGATGCGTGCGGGCACTTCCCGGCAGAACGCGCCGCGCGTCATCGGCAAGCTGGCCTACGGGGGGCCGCTGATCCTCGATGAATTCCTCTTCACCCGGCGGCATGCCAAAGGCATCGCCAAGATCGGTCTTCCCGGCCCCAGCACGGTCGCGGACTGCATCGCCGACGAACACTATGGTGGCGATCGAAAGCGTCTCGCATTCGACTACGCCGACGCGATCCGCAGCGAGGTCGCGGCGCTGATCGAGGCCGGCTGCAAGGTCATTCAGTTCGATGATCCCGTTCTGCTGCGCTACCCCGACGCAGCGAACGCGTGGGGTCTCGAAGCGCTCGAGCGATGCTTCGCGGGCCTGGAGGGGCGCGCATCGATGGTCGTCCATATCTGCCGCGGCTATCCCAACAAGCCGCTCGAGCGCAAGGGAGTCGCGTACAAGGCCAACAAGGACTACTACCGCGACGTCCTGACGTGGCTTTCGCAGTCGCGCCTTGACGCCGTCTCCATCGAAGGCGCCGCGAGCAATCTCGACGTGTCCGTCCTGAACGCGATCGGCCGCAAGATCGTGATGCTCGGCGTGCTGGACGTCGGAGAGAACGACGTGGAGAGCGTGGAGCGCCTGACGAGCCGCGCCGAAGAGGCGCTGGGATTTGTTGCCGCCGAGCAACTGATCCTTGCGCCCGATTGCGGGATGCTGGAGCTGACACGCGCGAGTGCTCGGCAGAAGCTCGTCAACCTCGCGCTCGCCGCGCGCGCCGTGAACGAAGGATGAAGCTCGTCACGTACAACATCCAGTACGGGCTCGGTCGCGACGGCCGCTACGATCTCGCACGCATCGCGGCCGAGGTCGCCGACGCGGACATCGTCGCGCTGCAGGAGGTCGAGCGGCATTGGCTGCGCTCCGGTTGTGTCGATTCACCGGCGGCGCTCGCGGCGCGGCTGCCCGAGCATCATTTCGTGTACGGCGCGAACCTCGACATGGATGCGAGCTTTCGCGACGCGGAAGGGCGACTTGTCAATCGGCGGCGGCAGTTCGGCACGATGATCCTCTCGAGATTGCCGATCGTGTCGTCGCGCAATCACCTGCTGCCGAAATACGCGACTCTTACCCAGCACAGCATCCAGCAGGGCGCGCTCGAGGCGGTGATCGCCACGCAGCGTGCAGGCCCGGTGCGGTTCTACTCGCTGCACCTCAGTCATTTGAGTGCCGCGACGCGCCTGCCGCAGGTCGAGGCGCTGCTCGGCATTCACGCGCGCGCCCCGGGCGAAGGCGGTGCGTGGTGCGGCGGGCACCCCGAGCCCGACGCGGGCTGGACCGAGGGCGAGATGCCGCCGATGCCGGCCGACGCCATCCTGCTCGGCGACTTCAACTTCGATTGGAACACGCCCGAATACGATCGCATCGTCGGACCGCTGTCGCCGCGCTACGGCCGGCTCAATCGGACGACCGGCTTCGTCGATGCGTGGGCCGCGGCCGGGCATCGGGAAGACGAGGGCGCGACGATTCCGGCGGGTCGCAGGATCGACCACTGTTTGGTGTCGTCGTCGCTCGCGAGTCGCGTGAAGCGGGCGTGGATCGACACGTCGGCGAAGGGCTCGGATCACTACCCGCTGTGGGTGGAAATGGATCTCTAGGTCAAGGAGATAAAAGGGGCCACGCTCGATTCACTCGCCGTTCTCCGACTCATCCAAAAGGCGAAGACGGCTACCTGAGATTTTCAAGATATTCTCGCAGCATGCCTCGCCGTCCTCGCATCCTTGTCGATGGGTTGCCGCTGCACATCGTCCAGCGCGGGCACAATCGGCAGCCGTGCTTTTTCGCAGAGACGGATTACCGCCGTTATCTGCAGTGGCTTGGAGAGGCGCTGCGCGAGACTGAATGTGCGCTTCATGCCTATGCGCTGATGACCAATCATGTGCATCTATTGCTGACGCCGAAAGCGGCAGCGACGGTGCCCGCATTAGTCATCTCGCTCGGACGGCGCTACGTTCGACATGTCAATCGCCGCCTCGAGCGTACGGGTACGCTATGGGACAGCCGGTACGGGTCGTCCCTGATCGAGGCCGACAACTATTTCCTCGCCTGCCAGCGCTACATCGAACTCAATCCGGTGCGCGCCGGAATCGTGAGCGATCCGAC
>DATGGP010000075.1:0-39115 GCA_035308425.1 Casimicrobiaceae bacterium
CGAAATGCGGCGCTGCCGCTCGTGCTCTTCAGCTCACTCGGACGCCGCGAGGTCGGCGAAGACGAGAAGCTGTTTGCCGCCTACCTGATGAAGCCCGTGCGTCAGTCGCAGCTCTTCGACACGCTCGTTGGCGTGCTCGGCCAAGAGACGGCGCAGCATGTGCCGGCGTTGCCTGCTGCACGAATCGATGCCGAGCTCGCCTCGCGACACCCGCTGCGCATCCTTCTCGCGGAAGACAACGTCGTGAATCAGAAGCTGGCGCTTCGTCTTTTGCAGCAGATGGGCTACCGCGCGGACCTCGCGTCGAACGGCATCGAAGCGGTGGAATCGGTGCAGCGACAGACGTACGACGTCGTATTGATGGACGTGCAGATGCCGGAAATGGATGGATTGGACGCGGCGCGCGAGATCTGCGCACGCTTTGCCGTGCCCGCGCGACCGAGGATCGTCGCGATGACGGCCAATGCGATGCAGGGCGATCGCGACATGTGCATCGCGGCAGGGATGGACGACTACATCACCAAGCCGATTCGCGTCGACCGACTGGTGGAGGCGCTGATGCTCGTGCCGTCGCGCGGGAGGGCATGATGACGACGGCTGCGATCGACGCGCCGACCCTCGAGGCGCTGAAGGCGACGACGGGCGACGATTTCGTCCGCGAGCTCGTCGACACATTTCTCGTGGAAGCGCCGACGATGCTCGCCGAGCTTCGCGATGCGTACGCGAAGAACGACGCGGAGCGCTTCCGCCGCACCGCGCATTCGCTGAAATCGAACGGCAACACGTTCGGCGCCCTTGCATTGGCCGGTCTCGCGAAGGAGCTCGAGCTCGGCGGACTCGCCCCTGTTCGCGCGGCGAACGGCGCGCCGATCGACACGCTGGCCGGCGAATACGCGCGAGCCGCCGATGCATTGAGGGAGCTCTCGCGTGCCTGATTCGATTGCGGGCGGCGCACGGCTTCTCATCGTCGACGACAACAAGGTCAACCGGCTCCTGCTCACGCGAAACCTCGACACGATGGGTCATCGCGCAGTGGCGGTCGAGAATGGCGCGATCGCGCTCGAGATGCTTCGTCGCGACCCGTTCGATCTAGTGCTGCTCGATCTCGAGATGCCGGAGATGAACGGCTTCGAGGTGCTCGAGCAGATTAGAAGCGACCTCGCGCTGCGCGACGTGCCGGTGATCGTCACGTCATCGCTCGAAGGGCTCGACAACGTCGTGCGCTCGATCGAGCTCGGCGCGGAGGACTACCTGACGAAGCCGGTCAACGTCGTTCTGCTGCGCGCACGCGTCGGCGCGACGCTCGAGAAGAAGCGCCTTCGCGACCAGCAGAAGGCGCTCGTGCGCCGCTTCGCGACGCCCGAGGTCGCGCAGGATTTGCAGCGTTCGGGCTTCGCGCTGGGCGGCAAGCGCATCCGCGCGTCCGTGCTCTTCGCCGACATCCGCGGCTTCACGCCGATCGCCGAGTCGCAGCCGCCCGAGGAGACGATCGAGCTCCTCAACACGTGGTACACGCTGATGTTCGACGCGGTCGGCGGGCATGGCGGGATCGTGAGCCAGATCGCGGGTGACGGCCTGATGGCGATCTTCGGCGCGCCGGTTCCGCTGGCCGATCACTGCGTGGCCGCCGTCGCGGCGGCGCAGGAAATGGTCGAGCTGATCGCGCTTTTCAACGCGGAGCAGGAAGCGGCAGGCAAGCCCGCGATCCGCATTGGCGTAGGAATCGCATCGGGCGAGATGGTCGCGGGCTACACGGGAACGAGCGAGCGCGCGACATACACGTGCATCGGCGACGTGGTCAATCTAGCCGCCCGGCTCGAGCAGCATACGAAGACCGCCGGCCGCACGATCCTGATGGACGAAGCGACGCGTGCGGCCGTCGGCGAGCGCGCGGACGTGATGCCGCTCGGCGCGGTCACGCTGCCGGGGAAGAAGCAGGCGGTCGAAGTCTTCGCGCTGTAACCCGGTCCGTGCCGATTGTGCTGCGACGGAGCCGATCGCCAGTCCAAGTTCATCCACGCTGGCGCGGTATATCCAGGGATCGATGCAAACGTAATGGGCGAATTGCAAATGTTCCAGCCGCGCATTAAGCTTTCGTCCCGCCGCCATTTCGACCCAGGATGATCGAAGAGAGGCAAACCGACGTCCGCGCCGCCTGGCTCTATTACATGGAGGGCCTGACGCAGGCGGACATCGCGCGGCGTCTCGGCACCACGCGGCTTCGCATCAACCGGATCCTCGTCGACGCGCGGCGAAACGGCCTCGTCGGCATCACGCTCAACTCGCAGCTTGCAAGCTGCGTCGAGCTCGAGCGGCAAATGGTGCGCGATTTCGGCCTCGATGCCGCGGTCATCGTGCCGACGCCCGCCGACGACGAGCAGGTTCCGGTGATTCTCGGGCGCGCGGCAGCGACCTATCTCTCGGACCTCCTCGAACGCAAGGCCATCCGTGGACTGGGGTTAGGCTGGGGTCGCACGCTGCGCGAGATGGTTCGGCACATCCGTCCCGGGCGCTATCCGAACCTCTGCATCAACTCGATGATGGGCGGGCTCACGCGCGGGCTCGAGATCAACACGTTCGACATCGTGAGCGAGCTGGCGCGAAGGCTCGACTCGCAATGCCAGTATCTCGCCGCGCCGATTTACGCGGGAAGTCCGCGTTCGCGCGACACGATCATCGCGCAGGACGTTTTCCGCGACGCCTTTCGCCGCATCGAGACGAACGACGTGGCGGTGCTCTCGATCGGCGACCTGACACGGAAGTCGATGCTCGTCCGCTATGGCTTGCCCGAGGACGTCGGCGTGCAGGCGTTGCGTGCGAAGGGCGCGGTATGCGACATCGTCGCGCAGTTCGTCGACGCGCGCGGCCGTCCCATCGACCATCCGCTGAACCGCCGCGCGATCGCGCTGCCGCTGCGCGACCTCGCGCGGGTGTCGACGGTGATGTTCGCTGCGGGCGGCGCGCACAAGGTGCAGGCGATCGCCGCCGTGCTGCGCGGCGGGTATGGATCGGTGCTCGTTTGCGACGAGAACACGGCGCGTGCCGCCGCGGTGCTCGCGCGAAAAGGCGAGTGACGAGCGATGCGGCTCACCGGACTACCCCTTCGCTTCCCCCGAAGGGGGCGCAATTCGCGCTCGGGGCGGCCCGTCGGGCTCACGACGCAATCAGGACAGGAGCCGATGCGTGATGGCCGCGAGCTCGTTGCAGTCATGCGCAATGTAGCGAGCGCCCGCGCGGCGCAGCCGCGCTTCGTGATCCGGCCCGATGTGCGAGGCCGCGAGCAGTCCGATCGGCGTCATCCCGGCGGCGAGCGCTCCGCGAATTCCCGCTTCGCCATCTTCGATCACGATCGCCTGCGCCGGCGCCACGCCGAATTGCGCGGCGACATGCAGGAAGAGATCGGGATGCGGCTTGCCGCGCGCAACGCAGCTCGCGCTGTAGACGTGAGCGCCGAAGGCGTCGGCCAAGCCGAGAACCTCGAGGCACGCCGCGAGCCGCTCCGGCGAGGACGACGATGCGATGCACCGCTCGACGTGCCGGAACGTATCGAGGTACGCGCGCACGCCTCGCACTTCGCGCAGGTCGCTACGAAAGCGCGCGAGGGTGCGATCGAAGAATTCCGCTTCGAGATCGGCGTCGACGCGCCGGCCCGTGATCGCGCCGACCTTCGCCATCACCTCGTCCGCCCGCTTGCCGGCGAACGCCTCGATCGAATCCTGTGTCGTCATCGGCACGCCGAGCTCGGTCACGAACTGCGCGAGCACTTCGTTCGCGAGCATCTCGCTGTCGGCGACGACGCCGTCGAAATCGAGGACGATCAGCCGCTTCGCGCCGGGCCCTATACATTTGTCACGCTCGCCGGTCATCTATATATTCTGCGCTCGGATCGCCCACGCGCGCGCAGCCTCCGACCAGTGCTCGCAACGCACTCATGACGCGCGTTCTGCAAATCTCGGATACGCATCTCAGCCCGGGCAAGCGGCATTTCAGAGGCAACTGGACGCCGCTTCGCGACTGGGCATTGCGGCAGGAGCCGGATTTGATCATCCACACCGGCGATCTGACCGTGGATGGCGCCGACACCGAAGACGACATGCGCGATGGCGCGACCCTGATGCGCTCGCTTTGTGCGCCCGTGCTCGCGGTGCCCGGCAATCATGACGTCGGCGAGGCGGCAAACCGCCATCAGCCGGTGAACGACGAACGTCTCGCGCGGTGGCGCCGCCATTTCGGCGACGACTGGTGGGTACGCGACGTCGACAACTGGCGTCTCGTCGGACTCGACGCGATGCTCTTCGGCGCGGGCATCGAAGAGGAGGCGCGGCAGCTTCAATGGCTCGACGGCATCCTCGCCTCGGCGAAGGGCCGGCGCATCGCATGGTTCATGCATCGGCCGCTTTTCATCGAATCGCCCGATGAGCCGGATACCGGGTACTGGTCGGTGAAGCCGCGGGAGCGCGCACTGCTGATGGAGCGCATTCGCCGCCACCGTGTCGCCCTCGTCGCAACCGGGCACCTGCACAAATGGCGCGACGTCGAGGTCGATGGCTGCCGCTACGTGTGGTGCGCGTCTTCCGGCTTCCTCGTCGGCCCCGACAACCAGCCCGACATTCCCGGAGAGAAGCGCCTCGGCGCCGCGGTGTACGAATTCGAGGATTCCAACGTGTCGGTCCACCACGTCGACGTTCCGGGACTATCCATCTTCTGGATCGACGACGTGATTCACGAGGTGTATCCGCCGCGACACGCCGGCTGACCGGCGGCGTCGCAACCCCCGATGGCGAGCGTCACGCTGCAATCGATCTGCAAGTCGTTCGGCGGCCCGCCGGTGCTCGACGGCATCGACCTCGACGTCGCCGACGGCGAGTTCCTGACGCTCGTCGGCGCGTCGGGATGCGGCAAATCGACGCTGATCCGCATCATCGCGGGCCTCGAGCCACAGACGTCCGGCTCGGTGCTGATCGACGGGCGCGCGGTCGACCATCTGCGTCCGCACGAGCGCCGCGTCGCGATGGTGTTCCAGAGCTACGCGCTCTATCCGCACATGCGGGTGTTCCACAACATCGCGTTGCCGCTCGTCATGACGCGGCTCGCGCTCTACGAGCGCTTGCCCGTCGTGCGCCTGCTGTCGATGCGCCGACGGCGCGTGATGAGCGACATCGCGCGCGAAGTGCAGGCGGTCGCGAAGCAGCTCCAGATCGATGCACTGCTCGATCGGCGACCGTCGCAGCTTTCCGGCGGTCAGCGCCAACGCGTCGCGCTCGGCCGTGCGATGGTGCGTCATCCGTCCGCATTCCTGATGGACGAGCCGCTATCGAATCTCGATGCGAAGCTGCGACTGCACATGCGCAGCGAGCTCGCCGAGCTGCACGGTCGCCTGGGCACGACGTTCGTCTATGTGACGCACGACCAGGTCGAGGCGATGACGATGTCGGATCGCGTCGCGATGATGGATGGCGGCCGCATCCTGCAACTGGGACGACCGGCCGATCTCTACGCGCGCCCCGCGAACATTCGCGTGGCGCAGTTCATCGGCACGCCGCCGATCAACCTGCTGCCGGCGCGGACGAGCGCTTCGGGTGCAGTCGAGCTTTTCGGAAGCGAGCTGCCGATTCGCGTGTCGGCGCCGGCCGGCTCGGCGTCGACGCTCGGCCTTCGTCCCAACGCCATCGTTCCCGCGCCGATCGGGACATCGCGTGCCGGACACCATTCACTGTTCGGCCGCCTGCGACGCAGCGAGAATCTCGGGGCCGAGCAGGTGCTGCACGTCGATCTCGCCGCACCCGCGAGCGGATCGCTACTCTGCACGACGACGAGCGATCCCGAAACGTTCGTCGGCGACACACGCGGGCTCGCACTGCTCTTCGCGCCGTTCGCATGCCACGTCTTCGATGCCGAGGGCAATCGCGTCGACGCGCAGAGCCAGGCCGATGTCGCGCCCTCGCTGATGCGCGCCGTATGAGCGCCACCGTCGCGATTGCCTCTGGCATCGCGCCGCCGAGGCGCAATCGGCAGCGCTTCATCGAAAGCCTCGCGGGCTGCGGCTTCGCGTTTCCGGCTTTCCTGCTTCTGCTGCTCACGAATCTCGTGCCGCTCGTCGTGCTGCTCTACTTGAGCTTCACGAATTACGAGCTCGGCGCGCTCGACACGAAATTCCTGGGCCTCGACAACTTCCACAAGGCGCTCGTCGATCCGGTGTTCCACCGATCGCTCGTCAACACGTTCGTCTATGTCGCGATCGTGCTGCCGGGCGCCGTCGGGCTGGGTCTTCTGATCGCCGTGCTTCTGCATCGTCGCAAGCGCATGCGCTCGTTCTACGAAGTCGTCTATTTCCTGCCGGTCACCTCGACGCTGATCGCGATGGCGACCGTCTGGCAGTTCCTGCTGCATCCGAGCCTGGGGCCGATCAACGGCGTGCTGCGCGCGCTCGGGGTCCATGAAATCGCGTTTCTGACCGAGCCTTCGTACGTGCTGCCGACGCTCGCCGCGATCGGCATCTGGCAACTCGTCGGCTTCAACATGGTGCTGTTCCTCGCCGGACTCTCCGCCATTCCGCGCGACCTCTACGAAGCGGCCGAGATCGACGGCTGCCGAAGCGGCATCGATCGTTTTCTCACGATCACGTGGCCGCTGCTCGGACCGACGACGATGTTCGTCATCGTCACGACGTCGATCACCGCTTTCAAGGTGTTCGACACGGTCGCCGTCATGACGCGCGGCGGACCGATGGGCGCCTCGGAAGTGCTGCTCTACGCGATCTATCTCGAGGGTTACCAGTACTTCCACATGGGCTATGCGGCCGCGCTGACGCTGATTTTCCTTGCGTTCGTGCTGCTGTTCTCGATCCTGCAGACGCTCGTGCTCGAGCGCCGGGTGCATTACGGATGACGACTGCTGCCACGTACGCAGGCATGCGTTCCGTCACGGTCAGCCCCGTTCGCGATGTCGCGCGTCGCATCGTTTCGCTGTTCGTCGTGCATACGGTACTGATCGCCGGCGCCGTCTTTGTGCTGCTGCCCTTCGTCTGGATGCTGATCACGTCGATCAAGTCGCCGGCGGAAATCTTCGCGGCCGACTTCAGCCTGTGGCCGAAGCACTTCAACGCGATCGAGAACTACCGCGCGGCGATCTTCGGCAAAGCGCCGCTTTTGCGCTTCGCGCTGAACGGCTTCATTGTGTGTGCCGGCATCCTGATCGTGCAGGTGCTCGTCGCCGTGCCCTGCGCCTACGCGCTCGCCAAGCTGCGCTTTCCCGGGCGCACGGCGCTTCTCGCCCTGGTGCTGCTCGGCCTCTGCATTCCGATCCAGGTCCCCGCGCTGCCGCTCTACATGGGGCTCGCGCAACTCGGACTGCTCAATACGTACTTCGCGATCATGATGCCGTTCTTCCTGTCGGTGTTCGCGATCTTTCTGTTCCGGCAGTTCTTCAAGAGCTATCCCGACGAGATCATCCACGCGGCGCGACTCGACGGCATGAGCGAGTTCGAGATCGTCTGGCGCATCGTCGTGCCCAGCGCCTGGCCGGCGATCGCCGCGTTCGCCGTGTTCTCGATCGTCGCGCACTGGAACGACCTGTACTGGCCGCTGATCGTCATCACCGACACGAATCTCGCGACACCGCCGCTCGGCATGATGTTCTTCGCCGATGCGGAGACCGGATCGAATTACGGCGCGTTGACCGCTGCCGCCACCATCATCACCGCGCCGCTCGTCATCGCGTTCCTGATTGCCCGACGTCGCTTCATCGAGGGCATCACGATGACGGGCATCAAATAGGCAACCGCATCCATTTTCACCAAGGAGGAGGTCCACGATGAAACGACTCGCAATCATGCTTTGCTCGATCGCGCTCGCTGCCGCCGCGACGATGTCGCACGCCGACCAGGTGACGCTCGATGTGCTCTACGCGTTCCCGTCGTTCGCGAAATTCCACGAGCCGATCGCGCAGGAGTTCATGAAGCGCCACCCCGACATCAAGATCGCGTTCCGCGCGCCGGCGCCGACGTACGACGACGGCCATCAGACGATGATGCGCGAGGCGGTGACGAACCAGCTTCCCGATGTCTACTACTCGGGCTTCCACCTGCTGACCGAGCTCGTGCATACGCTCGGCAAGCGCAACCAGGTCGTCGATCTCGATCCGCTGCTCGCCAAGGAAGGCAAGGAATTCCGCCAGAAGAATTACTCGGACAGGATCATCGCCTTGGGCAAGATCGACGGCAAGCTGTACGGGCTGCCGTTCAATGCGTCGTCGCCGATCATGTACTACAACGTCGAGCTCGTGCAGAAAGCGGGCGGCGATCCGGACCACATGCCGGACACGTGGGACGGCATCATGGCGCTCGCGAAAAAGATCAAGGACGGCAATTCCGACGTCGCGGGCCTCGCGTACAACGTGCACGGCTGGCCGGACGTCTGGCTCTATCACGCGATGATCACGCAGGCCGGCGGCGTAGTCGTTGACGGCAAGAAGGTTCCGCTCGGCGGTCCCGATCTCGGCGTCAAGGTGCTCGAGCGCTTCCGCCGATTCGCAAGCGAGGACGGCATGCCGCTGATCGATTGGGATCAATCGCGGCAGCAGTTCATCGCCGGCAAGATCGGCATCTTCTTCGACACGCCCGCGCGGCTTCGACAGGTCACCGACCTGATCGGCGACAAGTTCACGCTGCGCACCGCCGTCTTTCCGATCGACAACAAGGCCAAGGGCGGGCTTCCGACCGGCGGCAACGCGGCGATCATCACGACGCGCGATCCGAAGAAGCAGAAGGCGGCGTGGGAATTCTTGAAGTTCGTCACCGGACCCGAAGCGCAGAAGATCGTCGTCGAGACGACCGGCTACCTGCCGACGAACCTGCGCGCGACCGGACCCGAGTTTCTCGGGCCGTTCTACGACAAGAATCCGAACTTCCGCACGGTGTCGCTGCAGGTCGACCGCTCGGTGCCCTGGCAGGGCTATCCGGGGGGCAACTCGGTGCGCATCTGGCGCGCCCAGCGCGAGATCATCACGGCGGTCATGCGCGGCGACATCGACGCGGAGACCGGGTACGAGCGTCTCATGAAGGAGACGGCGTCGCTGATGAAGGAATGACGCGACCTCGGTATGAAGACCCCAACCGCTCGCTGTCCCCGGAAGGGCGCGCGAGTCGGTTGGGACGGCCCGGCGCAGCCGAATGATCATCGCACAGATCACCGACTTCCACGTGCGCCCGCGCGGCGTGCTTGCGTACGGTGGCATCGACACGAACGCGATGTTGCAAAGCGCGGTCGACGCGATCGCGGCGCTCGATCCGGCGCCCGATTGCGTCATCGCAACGGGCGATCTCGCCGACTGCGGTCTCCCCGACGAATACGCGCTGATCGGCGAGATGCTCGGCGAGTTGCCGATGCCATCGTTCGTCATTCCCGGCAATCACGATCGGCGCGAGGTGATGCGTGAATCGCTCGCCGGTCGGCATCGCTATCTTCGGCAGAACGACTGTTTTCTCGATTACGTCATCGATCATTTTCCGGTGCGCCTCGTCGCACTCGACACCGTCGTCGCCGGCGCGCACGGCGGCGAGGTGTGCGCGACGCGCGAAGCGTGGCTTGCGCGCACGCTCGACGAAGGCGCCGGCAAGCCGACGCTTCTGCTCATGCACCATCCGCCGTTTCGCACCGGCGTATCGGCGATGGACCCGATGATGTGCCGCACGGCGCCGTCGTTCGCGAGGCTGATCGCGCATCATCCGGAAATCGAGCGAATCGCGACCGGCCACTTTCATCGCCCGATCGTCGTGCGTTGGGCGGGGACGGTGGGCTTCGTCGCGCCGAGCACGGCCCACCAGGTCGCGCTCGACCTGCGCGACGGCGAGCCGACGCGCTTCGTGTACGAGCCGCCCGGCTTCGCACTGCACGTGTTCGAGCCGGAGCTCGGCATGGTGAGTCACGTCGTGCCGATCGGCGATTTCGGTCCGATGCACGACTTCGTGCTTGCGCCCGAGTATCCGGGGCAGGCGTGACCCGCGCGCAGTCTTCGGTGCGCTATCGCGAAATCCTCGCCGGCGCCGAAGCGATCGCGGCGCGCGCGGCCGATGCGCTCATGCGCATGCGAGACGGCGCGCTCGACGTCAGCCGCAAGGAATTGCGCGACGTCGTGACCGAGGCGGACCTCGCTTCCGAGCGCATCGTCCTCGACGGCATTCGTGCGTTGACGCCCGACGCCTCGATCCTTTCCGAGGAAGCCGGCGCGAGCGGTCACCGTGGCAACGCGCATTGGATCGTCGATCCGCTCGACGGGACGGTCAATTACGCCGCCGGACTTCCGTGGTTCTCGGTGACGCTCGCGTACCAGGAAGGCGGTGTCACCCGCGCCGGCGTCGTCCATGCGCCGGCGGCAGCGACGATCGCACGCTACGCCGAGGGCGGCATCGCAACCGTGAACGGGCGCCCGGCGCACGTTTCATCGCGCGCCTCGCTTGCGGATGCGGTCGTCTCGATCGTACTGACGTCGCACTTTTCACGCGACGACGTCGCGCGCACGGCGCGGGCGATCGAACGCGTCGGCAACAGCGTGCGCGGCGTGCGCATCATCGTCTCCGGCGGTTTCGAGATGACGCTCGTCGCCGCCGGCGCGCTCGACGCGTTCGTCTCGCTCAAGGCCGATGCGGTGTCGCACGCGGCCGCGATGGCGCTGGTACGCGCGGCGGGCGGGCGCGTCACTCGGCTCGATGGTCGCGACGCGCACGACGACGATCTCGAACGGGCGGCATCGAACGGCCCGATCCACGACGAGCTGCTCGCGTGCCTCGAAGGCGTTTGACGCGCGCGGACGCGGCGCTCGGAGCCAGCGTCGCGCGTGCGTCGGTCACGCGCTTCGTCGAGGTCGATTGCGGCGCGCTCGCGCGCCTGTCGTCGATCTTGCGCGAGCTGTCGCATGCTGGCGCGTGCAGGATCGTCGCTGACGAGAATACGATGCGCGCGGCCGGCACGCGGGTGCTGGAGCTCTTGTCCGATGTGCGAATCGAATGCGCGCAGCCGATCGTGTTGCGCGAGATGCCGCGGGTCAAGCCGCGCGTCGAGACGGCGCGCGAGATCGCTGCGCACATCGGAACAACCAATGAATTGCCGATCGCGGTCGGTTCGGGTGTCGTCAACGACATCGTGAAATGCGCCGCGCAATTCGCGGATCTGCCGTACGTCAGCGTTCCGACCGCCGCGTCGATGGATGGCTATGCGGCGCCCGGCGCGGCGATGCTCGATGCAGGCTTCAAGCGCAGCCTGTCATGCCGCGCGCCGGTCGCGATCGTCGCCGACCTCGATGTCATCGCTGCCGCCCCGGCGCGGATGACCGCGTGGGGTTACGGCGATCTCGCCGGCAAGGTTGTTGCGGGCGCCGATTGGATCCTCGCCGATGCACTGGGGGAAGATCCCATCGACGACGATGCTTTCGCGCTCGTCCAGGATCACGTGGAGGATTGGCTCGCGCCATCCCAGCGAAGCGACGCGCGCGACGTCGATGCATTGCGCGGCCTCGTCAGTGGTCTCCTGCTATCGGGCTTCGCGATGCAGGCGCACGGCACCTCACGCCCCGCGAGCGGATGCGAGCATCAACTCGCGCATTTGTGGGAGATGGAAGCGCTCGCGATCGACGGCGAGCCGGCGGCGCACGGCGCGTGCGTCGGCGTCGCGACGGTCGCCATGCTTGCACTCTATCGCTGGTTGCTTGGGCAGGATGTCGCGTCGCGCGCGGCTGTTCTGCTCGATCGTGGCGTTTCGCCCACGAATGTTCGGTCGGCGATCAACGTCGAAATCGCATCGGCGTTCGAGAATCCAGCCATCGCCGAAAGCGCGCAGGTCGAGATGCGGGCGAAGCTCGATCGCCTGGCCTTTCGGCGCGAGCGGCTGCAACGGCTGCGCGATTCCTGGCCGGCGCTTCGCGGCCGGCTCGAAGCGACGCTCGTGACGCCCGACGCGATGCGCCAATTGCTCGCCGCGCGCGCCGCCGGGTGCGCGCCTTCCGAGATCGGCGTAACAGCCGCGAAACTGGTAGCCGACATCCGCCGCGCGCGACTCATTCGCCGCCGCTACACGCTGCTCGACTGCCTCGACGACCTTGGATGGCTCGAAATTGGTGCCAGAGATGCATTTCAAATTGGTGCCAGAGATTAATTTCCAAATTGGTGCCTGACATCGCGGCTGGGCCACTCAGTGGCGGCCCGGTGGACGGCCACGTGGACGAGCGAACGTCGCCCGCGCGGTCCGCGCCTCGATGTCGGCCCTGAATTCGTCCGAGCCGAAGGCGAGCTCCCGATTCGTCGCCTCACGTATGCGCTGCAGCTCGTTCTCGTGAATGCCGGCGCCGCACCAGCGCGCATACGCCGGTCCTGGAGGACAACCCAATTGCTCGAGCACGACGTGCCGATGAACGAGACTGCCGGGGCGCGTCCCTGCGAGCGCAGCATAGCTGCTCCATGGGTAGTCACCGGGATGCTCTACGATGCCGGCCCGTACCGGATTGAGGTCGATATAACGGCAGGCGGCGAGGACGTGCTCATCGCGCCCCACGAGGCAAGCCTTGAAGCGACCCTCCCATAGCGTGCCGGTACGCTGCCGAGTGGCGTTGACGTACTTCACGTATCGCGTGCCGAGGGCCTGCATGAGCGTCGAAACGGCGTTCGGTGCGCCTGGGGTGACGAGCAGGTGCACATGGTTGGTCATCAGCGCATACGCGTGCACGCGCACGCCATAGCGCAGCGACACTTCGCCGAGCGTCTTCAGGTAAACCCGGAAATCCCGCTCCTCGAAGAAGCAGGGCTTGCGATCATTCCCCCGCTGCACGACATGAATCGGGAGATCGGTGACGGAAAAGCGTGGTCGTCTCGGCACGGGGCGATCGTAAGGACGCTCCGCTTCCTATGCGCATAGATCGGTCGACTTAAGCCGCGCGATTCATCGCCAGGTCGCACAAAGTCTGGCACCGATTAGGAAATGCATCTCTGGCACCAATTCGAAATGCATCTCTGGCACCGATTTTCCGTGCTACCCCAGCAAGTCCCCCGACACCTTCCGGCCGGGCAACGTGCGCACATTCGAGACGCGCTTGGCGCCTTCCTTCATCGACGCCGCACGCGCGAGCACAGGCTTCAAATACTGCCCCGTGTAGCTCGCATCGCTGGCGACGATCTGCTCGGGCGTTCCCTGCGCGATCACGCGGCCGCCGCCTGCGCCGCCTTCCGGTCCGAGATCGATGACCCAGTCGGCCGTCTTGATGACGTCGAGGTTGTGCTCGATGACGACGACGGTGTTGCCGTGATCGCGCAGGCGATGCAGCACCGTGAGCAGGAGCTCGATGTCGTGGAAATGCAATCCGGTCGTCGGCTCGTCGAGGATATAGAGCGTGCGTCCGGTGTCGCGCTTCGACAGCTCGAGCGCCAGCTTGACGCGCTGCGCCTCGCCGCCCGACAACGTCGTCGCGGATTGCCCCAGCTTGATGTAGCCGAGTCCGACGTCGAGCAGCGTCGAAAGCTTGCGCGCGACGCTCGGCACGGCCTCGAAGAACGCGTACGCCTGCTCGACGGTCATCGACAGAACGTCGTGGATGTTGCGATCCTTGTAGCGGATCTCGAGCGTCTCGCGGTTGTAGCGCTGGCCGTGGCAGACGTCGCACGGCACGTACACGTCGGGCAGGAAATGCATCTCCACCTTGATGAGCCCGTCGCCCTGGCAGGCTTCGCAACGTCCGCCTTTCACATTGAACGAGAAGCGACCGGGTCCGTAGCCGCGCTCGCGCGACTCCTTCACTTGCGCGAACAATTCGCGAATCGGCGTGAACAATCCCGTGTACGTGGCCGGGTTCGATCGCGGTGTCCGGCCGATCGGGCTTTGATCGACGCTGATCACCTTGTCGAAGTGCTCGAGTCCCTCGATCTCCTCGTACGGCGCAGGCTCCTCAGCACTGTCGTAGAGATGACGCGCGAGCGCGTGGTAGAGCGTGTCGTTGACGAGCGTCGACTTGCCGGACCCCGACACGCCGGTCACGCAAACGAACAATCCCACCGGCAATTCGAGCGTGACGCTGTGCAGATTGTTGCCCGTCGCGCCGATCAGTTTCAGCATCCGCTCGGGATCGGCGACATGCCGGCGCGCGGGCACGGCGATCTCGCGATGCCCGGCCAGATATTGCCCCGTGAGCGAATGCGGCGCGCGCCGTATGTCCTCCGGCGTTCCCTGCGCGACGACCTGCCCGCCGTGCTCGCCGGCGCCGGGCCCCATGTCGACCACGTGATCGGCATTCTGAATGGCGTCCTGATCGTGCTCGACGACGATGACGCTGTTGCCGAGATCGCGCAGGTGCTTGAGCGTATTCAAAAGCCGCGCGTTGTCGCGCTGATGCAGGCCGATCGACGGCTCGTCGAGCACGTACATGACGCCGGTCAGCCCCGAGCCGATCTGCGATGCGAGACGGATGCGCTGCGACTCGCCGCCCGACAGCGTTTCCGCGGAACGGTCGAGCGACAGGTAATCGAGGCCGACGTTGTTCAGGAACGCGAGCCGCGACACGATTTCCTTGACGATGCGATCGGCGATCGCCGCCTTGTGCCCGGGCAATCTCAGACGCGAGAAATACGCGATCGATTCCTTGAGCGGCGATGCGGAAATCTCGTAGATGCGCCGCGCATCATCGGCATCGCCCACCTTGACGTTGCGCGCTTCGCGGCGAAGCCGCGTGCCGTCGCATTCGGGACACGGCTTGTTGTTCAGGTATTTCGCGAGCTCCTCGCGCACCATGACGCTGTCGGTTTCGCGGTAGCGACGCTCGAGATTCGGCACGATGCCCTCGAACGCGTGCTCCCGCGTCATCGGCTTGCCGCGATCGGTGAGATAGGTGAACGCGATCTTCTCGTCGCCGGAACCGTAGAGGATGACGTTCTGCACCCGCTCGGGCAGTTTCGCGAACGGCTTGTCGACGTCGAAGCCGACGTGCTTCGCGAGGCTTTGCAGAAGCTGGAAGTAGAACTGGTTACGTCGATCCCAACCCCTGATCGCGCCGGAGGCGAGCGAGAGCTGCGGAAACGCGACGACGCGCTTGGGATCGAAGAACGTGATCGAGCCGAGGCCATCGCAGCGCGGACACGCGCCGACCGGATTGTTGAACGAGAAGAGGCGCGGCTCGAGCTCCGACAGCGAATAGTTGCAGATCGGGCACGCGAACTTCGCCGAGAACAGATGCTCGCGTCCAGTATCCATCTCGACGGCGATCGCGCGGCTGTCGCCATGCCGCAACGCGGTCTCGTACGATTCCGCGAGGCGCTGCTTGAATTCACCGCGCACCTTCAACCGGTCGACCACGACCTCGACCGTGTGCTTGGTGTTCTTCGCGAGCTTCGGCACGGCGTCGATCTCGCAGACCGTGCCGTCGACGCGCACGCGCACGAAGCCTTTCGCGCGCAACTCGGCGAAGAGATCGATCTGCTCGCCCTTGCGATTGACGACGACCGGCGCGAGGATCATGAGCCGTGTGTCTTCCGCCAGCTCCAGCGTCGCGTCGACCATCTGCGATATCGTCATCGCCGAGAGCTTCTGCTCGGGATGGTTGATGCAATACGGATCGCCGACGCGCGCGAACAGAAGCCGCAGGTAGTCGTGGATTTCCGTCACCGTGCCGACCGTCGAGCGCGGGTTGTGCGACGTCGCCTTCTGCTCGATCGAGATCGCCGGCGACAGCCCCTCGATCAGGTCGACGTCGGGCTTCTCCATCAATTGCAGGAACTGACGCGCGTACGCCGACAGCGATTCGACGTAGCGGCGCTGCCCTTCGGCGTAGAGCGTATCGAAGGCGAGCGAGCTTTTTCCCGAGCCCGACAAGCCCGTGATGACGATCAGCCGATGCCTCGGCAAATCGAGGTTCAGGTTCTTGAGATTGTGGGTGCGTGCGCCGCGGATGCGGATGTGGTCCATGGATCTCTACGGATGCGCAATCGAGCGTCAGGACTAGGCCGCACGATCGAGAGCGAGAAGGGCAACCTGCTAGTATATTGCGATTCCGAAGCCCGTTCGAGGACGCGCAAATGCAAGTCGCGGTTGACTGCTGCGCGCCTTTCGACTGTCGGCGAATCGGCCCGCCCGGACCATTCGGTTCCGGGCCCCAATCCGTCGCAGATGGGGACGATCGACGGCTCGATCAATTGCATTTCGCAAAGGACACGACATGGCTTCCGTCAACAAGGTGATCCTGCTTGGCAACCTCGGGCGCGACCCCGAGACGCGCTACACGACGGGCGGCGACGCCGTCACGAACCTGAACATCGCGACGAGCGAGCAGTGGAAGGACAAGAACGGCGAGAAGCAGGAGCGCACCGAGTGGCATCGAGTCGTCCTGTTCGGGCGCCAGGCCGAGGTGGCGGCCGAATATCTCAAGAAGGGACGCTCGGTCTACATCGAGGGCCGCTTGCAGACGCGCAAGTACACCGACAAGGACGGCGTCGAGAAATACTCGACCGAGATCGTCGGCGATCGCATGCAATTGATCGGCGGCAGCCGCGAAGCAAGCGGCGGCGACGTCGAGTTCAATTCAGGTGCAAGCGCACCGTCGCGACGCGAGCCGGCCACGGCCGGCGCCGGCTCGAAGGCTGCGGGTACGAAGAAGGGCGTCGACGACTTCGACGACGACATTCCGTTCTGATCGGCGTAGCACGCCGACGCAATTCGGGAAGCCAAACCGCATAGAGCCATGGCTGCCGCCGCCCGGTTCGACACGCTGGACTACGCCCGCAAGCTCGAGGCGGCGGGCGTGCCGAGGACGCAGGCCGAGCTACAGGCGCGCGCGCTCGGTGACGCGCTCGCGGGCTCCGTCGCGACGCGCGAGGACTTGGCGAACCTCGAAAGAAGGATGGACACCAGGTTCGCGGCCGTCGAGGCGAAGATCGACGGAAGGATCGACTCGCTTCGACACGAGGTCGGCGGCAAGATCGAAACGCTGAAATGGATGTTCGGCGTGCTGGTCGCAATCAACGCGGCGACGTTCGTCCAGCTTTTCCTCAGGCACTGACCGGCGCGCGGATGCCTGCGACGTTCGTCGGCGAGGACGCATCGGCGATCCCCAGCGGCACATCGATCACGCCGCCTCCGAGGCATCGCTCGCCGTCATAGAGCACCAGATACTGTCCCGGCGTCGGCGCCCATTGCGGCGCGTCGAACGTCGCGATCACGCCATCGACGATCGCGCGCACTTCGCATGCTGCATTGGGCATCCGATAGCGCGTCTTCGCGGCCACGCGTGCCGGCAATGCGGGCGGACGTCCCGCTATCCAGTGCATATCGACGGCCTTCACCTCGCGCCGATAAAGCAGCGGATGATCGCGACCCTGCACGACGATCAGCGCATTCTTCGAGCGATCCTTCGCGGCAACGAACCACGGTGCGCCGGCCGCATCCCGCGATCCGCCCGCTCGCAGCCCGCCGATACCCAATCCCTGGCGCTGACCGATCGTGTGGTACGCGAGCCCGTGATGACGCCCGATGGTCTCGCCATCCGGCGTGATGATCGGCCCCGGCGTCCGCGGCAGATAGCGCGCGAGAAAATCGCGAAAGCGCCGCTCGCCAATGAAACAGATGCCGGTCGAATCCCGCTTCGCATACGTCGGTATGCCTTCGCGCTTCGCGATCGCGCGCACGTCGCGCTTCGTCATGTCGCCCAGCGGAAACAACGCCGGCAAAAGCTGCGATTGCGAAAGCCGGTGCAGGAAGTACGTCTGGTCCTTCGTTTCGTCGGTTGCCTGAAAGAGCGCGACGCCTCCGGCATCCGCCTGCGCAACGCGCGCGTAATGCCCGGTCGCGATCCTGTCTGCGCCGAGCGACAGCGCGTGATCGAGAAACGCGCGGAACTTGATTTCGCTGTTGCACAGCACGTCGGGATTCGGCGTGCGACCCGCTGCGTAGTCGCGCAGGAAATGCGAGAACACGCGCTCGCGATATTCGGCCGCGAAATTCACCGCCTCGAGGTCGATGCCGATGACATCCGCAACCGCCGCCGCGTCGACCAGATCCTCGCGCGATGTGCAATACGCGTCAGCGTCGTCGTCTTCCCAATTCTTCATGAAGATTCCGACGACGTCGTAGCCATGACGAGCGAGAAGCCACGCAGCGACGGAAGAGTCGACGCCGCCGGACATGCCGACGACGACGCGTTCACGCGCCATGATCAAAGACTCGAAATGAGCCCGAGCGGGAAGCGACAGCCTGCGCGGTAATCGTCGATCGAGCGCAGCACGAACGGGCTGCGATGCCGAGCGTGGCGGGCGATTTCGTCGTATGTAAGCCACATCGCGCGCACGATGCCCTTGTCGAGACGGCGGGTGACTTCGTGCACGCGCGGCACGGCGGTGAACGTGAAGCGGACGTAGGTGCCGTGGAGCGGCGATTGCCAGTGGTAGACGCCGACGAGCGCCGTCGGGTCGACGCGCCACGCCGCTTCTTCGAGGGTTTCGCGGGCGGCGGCCGCGGCAATCGATTCGCCGACCTCGACGTGGCCGGCCGGCTGGTTGAGCCGCAGCCCGGCGCGCGTCTCCTCCTCGACCATCAGGAAGCGGCCGTCGCGTTCGGCAATCGTGGCGACTGTCAGCACCGGGCGGCGCGGATGCGCGACCGGGCCCATGGCATCGTTCGCCGAGTCGATCGAGATGCTGACGGATTGGACGGCTCTATTCATCGTATCGGCGGGCATCCGCCGGCGGTCGCTGAAACGTGGATCATAGCGTGAGCAAATTGCGAGCCTGCGAAGGTGGGCCGAGGCCCGCCTTCGCCAGGAACGTGCGGTGAAAGCCCGCGTGACGATGCGATCGGCGGCTTACTTGCCCTTCGCGTTCGAGCTCATGCTGCTCGTGTTGCTCATGCTGTCCGAGCTCGTCGCCGCGGCGCCCGTTGCGGGCTCGGACTTGACCGCCGAGTTCGCCGACGACGTGTTGTTGTGGACCATCTTGTCTTCCTTGGCGACGTTGGACTTCTTCTTCGCCTTGTGCGACATGCGCTTCGATTTCTTCGTCTTCGCGTGATTCGTCGTCTCCGACTTCATCGAACCCGACGACGAGGCGGAAGGCGTTGCCGGCGTTGCGGGTGTGGCAGGCGTCGCGGGCGTCGCTTGCGCGACGGCGAGCGTCGACGCCGCGGCGAACATCGCAGCAACGACGGTTGCAATGAGCTTGTTCATGGGGCGTTTCCTTGTGGGCGGATAAATGATGTCAGCAAGTAAAAGGAGTTGGCTACTTTGCCGGTTTGGTTTCGGCAGCGGCGGCCGGTCTGGTCTCGGCGGCGGCTGTCGGCTTGGCGCTCGAAGCGGCCTTGCCGGCCGACTTCTTCGCTTTCTCCATCTTGAGCTTCTCCTTGACCGAGATGACCTTCGGCGCCTCATTCGCGGTGGCGACCTTCTTCGCGTCGGTCTTGGACGGGGCCTGCGTCGCGGGCGTGCCCGAGCCTTCGGCAAAAGCGCTGCCGGCGAACACGAGCGCAAGCGCGGCGATCAGCAATTTGTTCATTCTCGATTGTCCTTTTGAACGGGTGGGTGTCGATGGTGACAGCGCAGTTCGCGCGTCGCCGCCATTAACGTCGCCATCCGCGCGAGCGTTGACAGTGCTCGCCACGGTTCGAGAGCGTCGACGGCCAAGCGTTCACCGACGCCGGAGAAACTCTCCGTTGCGCGAGCGCATCCGGCGATCGCTAACGGCGCAGGTCCAGATCGCCCTGCAGCCAGTCGCGAAGCATCGGGACGGTGATGCTGCGCCTCGTCGCGAGCGACTGTCGATCGAGCGCCGCCAGCGCCGCGACGAGACTCTTCATGTCCCGTCGACCGTGCGCGAGCAGGTAATCGATCACGTCGTCGGCAAGGCGAAAGCCGCGCTCCCGGGCATACGCGGCGAGCGCCTGCGGCTTGTCGGCATCGGCGAGGGGAACGATCTCCAGCACGAGCCCGAGCGCCAGGCGCGTGCGCAAATCCTCGCGAAGCGCGAGCCTGGCCGGCGGCGCCGAAGCCGCGGCCAGCCAATGGCCGCCCCCCGCTCCCAGTTGATTGACGAGCGTGAAGAGCCGCGCCTGGCCAAAGGTGTCAGCGGTATCAACGGCATCGACGACGAGCAGCGTGGAAGGCGCAATGTCGCCCGCCGGCAACGCCTGTGGCGAGTTCCAGGCGACCACCCGCCGGCCCGCTTCGTGTGCCGCCGCGACGCACGCCGCGAGCAGATGCGATTTTCCGACGCCCGGTGCGCCCCAGAGCAGCACCCCGGTCTCGCGCGTATTGCCGGCCGCGAGCGCAACGAGCGCCGCGACCGCTTCACCGTTTCCCCCCGCCACGAAATTGGCGAACGACGCCGGCTCGGGATGGCTGAGGTCGAGGACGAGCTGTTCGACGACCGGGCCTTGTATCCGAGGCCCCTCTTCGGCGTTCATGCTGCGCCCGACTCGGCTCAATCGTCGATGTAGACCGGCGATCGAACGTAGGCGCGTCGCAGATGGCGCAACCCGACGAGCAGCATCGCCGACACCGGCAGCGCCATCAACACGCCCGCGAAGCCGAACAGTTCTCCGAACGCGAGCAACGCGAAGATCACGGCGAGCGGATGCAAACCGATGCGATCGCCGACGAGAAACGGTACGAGCACGTAGCTTTCGAGCAATTGCCCGATGCCATACACGGCAAGCACGGCGAAGAACCCTGGCCAGCCGTGAAATTCCAGAATCGCGGCCGTCATGCCGAGCAGAAAGCCAAGACCGAAACCCACGTAGGGAATGAACACCAGAAGACCGGTGAGGATCCCGATCGCGAGCGCATGATCGAGGCGCGCGATCGCGAGCCCTGCCGAGTAATACGCGGCGAGCGCGAGCATCACGAGCAACTGGCCGTGCAGGAATTCGGCGAGCACGCGGTCCACCTCGTGTGCGATGCCGCGCACCTTCGGTCCCCAGCGCCGCGGCAGCAGATCGTCGATGCGCGCGAGGATCATGTTCCAGTCGCGAAGCAGATAGAACATCACGACGGGAATCAGCGCGACATTGACGAGCACCGACAGCACGATCGCGCTGCCGGCGCGAACGCCCGACAGCAAGCGTCCCGAAAGCCCGCGCAGCTCCTGCGCATTGTCGGCAATGAACGTGCGAATCGACTCGAAATCGAGCGAGACCGCAATGCCGAACTTGTCCTGCAGAAACGGCGCGACGCGGTCGGTGAATTGCGCGAACAGATCGGGAAGCCTGCGCGTGATCGACACCACTTCGCTTTGCACGAGCGGAATCAGCACGAGGAAGAGTGCCGCGAGCAACAGCGCGATGAACAGGATCACGAAGAGCGCCGCGAGCGAGCGCGGCATGCCGCGGCGCTCGGCACGCGCGACCACCGGCGTGCCGAGATAAGCGAGGATCGCGCCGACCAGAAACGGCGTCAGCACCGGGCCCAGGAATTCGAGCGCGAGGACGATGACCGCCAGCGCGCCGATGATCCACAAATACTGCTTCGGCGCGAGCGGATGGCGCCGCGGCGGAATGATGATCGTGTCGTCCGCCGGGTCCGCCTTTGCGGGCCGCGCGATGCCCGTCACGTCGGCCGGCTCGCTTTCGCGCAGCTTCCCGGCCGTGGCCGTTGCGCTCTCCCCGGCGCGCGTCGCGCCCAGCACGTCATCCGAAACGCGGCTCATGTGTGTGCCCCCACGCTCGTGGCTTCGCCACTTCGCTGCCCCCCAAGCGGGCGCAATTCGAGCCTCGAGGCGGCTCTGCGGCTCCCATCTGGGTTCCGCAAGGCGCTCGTAGCGTAGAATCGCGGGCGAAAAACGCTGCACTTTACCGCATTGTGGCGCCGGCTTCCTCTCCCCGCCCGCTCTCCTATCGTGACGCCGGCGTCGACATCGATGCCGGCGATGCGCTGGTCGAGCGGATCAAGCCGTTCGCGCGACGCACGATGCGCCCCGAGGTGCTCGCCGGCATCGGCGGCTTCGGCGCGCTGATCGAGATCGGCAAGCGGTATCGCGATCCGGTGCTCGTCGCGGGCACCGACGGTGTCGGCACGAAGCTCGACCTTGCGCAGCGCCTCGGCCGCCACGATACGATCGGCATCGATCTCGTCGCGATGAGCGCCAACGACATCCTCGTGCAGGGCGCGGAGCCGCTGTTCTTCCTCGATTACTTCGTCTGCGAACGGCTCGACGTCGGAGTTGCTGCGCAAGTCATCGACGGCATCGCGAAGGGCTGCGAGCTCGCCGGATGCGCGCTCATCGGCGGCGAAACCGCGGAGCATCCGGGAACGTTTCCGCAGGGCACGTACGACCTCGCGGGCTTTGCGGTCGGCGTCGTCGAGAAGGACGCGATCATCGACGGCCGCGCAATCGCCGCGGGCGATCATCTGGTCGGCATCGCATCGAGCGGGCCGCACGCGAACGGCTTCTCGCTGATCCGGCGGATTGTCGACCTCGCGCATGCGAAACTCGATGCGTCGTTCGATTCGCCGTCCAAAGCGACGCTTGGCGATGCACTGCTCGCGCCGACGCGCATCTATGTGAAACCGGTGCTCGCGCTGCGTGAAAAAGCCGCGATCAAGGGTATGGCACACATCACCGGCGGCGGTCTCGTGCTCAACGTGCCGCGGATGCTGCCGGAAAGCGTGCAGGCGCGGCTTCATCGCGCGCGCTGGCCGCGTCCGCCGGTATTCGAATGGCTGCAGCGCAACGGCAATGTCGCCGACGACGAGATGCATCGCGTCTTCAACTGCGGCATCGGTCTCGTGCTCGCGGTGGCCGCACACGATGTCGACGAGACGATCGCGACGCTGGGCGCGCACGGCGAAACGGCGTACGAGATCGGCGAGATCGTCGAGCGTCCTGTCGGCGCGCCGCAGGCGATCGTCGATTGACCGAAATCGGTGCCAGAGATGCATTTCTAATTCATCTCTGGCACCAATTTTCCTCCATGGCGCTCTCGCGCATCACGGTCCTGATCTCCGGGCGCGGCTCGAACCTCGCCGCGCTGATCGACGCCGCCAATGCGGGCGAGATCGACGGCGCGATCACGCACGTGATCAGCAATCGCGCCGAGGCCGCCGGACTTGCGCATGCGCGACGACATGGCATCGCGACGACGATCGTCGATCACCGACGTTTCGCTTCGCGGGACGATTTCGACGATGCGCTCGCGCGTGCGATCGACCAGGGCGAGCCCGATCTCGTCGTGCTCGCGGGTTTCATGCGCATCCTCGGGCCGCGCTTCGTCGCGCGTTACACAGGCCGCATGCTGAACATTCACCCGTCGCTGCTGCCTGCCTATCCGGGTACGAACACGCACGAACGTGCGGTCGCTGATGGCGCGACGGCCCATGGCTGCACCGTTCACTTCGTGACGCCCGCCGTCGACGGCGGCCCCATCATCGCGCAAGCGACCGTGCCCGTCATGGTCGGTGACGACAGCAACACGCTCGCCGCGCGCGTGCTCGAAGCCGAGCACCGGCTGTTGCCGCAGGTCGTCGGCTGGTATTGCGCCAAGCGTATCGTTCTCGAAAGCGATCGCGTGCGCCTCGTCGACGTCCCCGCCGCCGCTTCGCCATAACCGTGTGCGCGGCCGAACTCGCCGCGCATGGCCCGGTCCTTCCCCGGATGGCCACGTTCGCGAAGTCGCTCGATCCGCGCAGCACGCAACCTCCGCCATGGCGCGTGCGCCCGGCGCTGATCGTCGCGCTTCTGCTCTCGCTCGTGTTGCATCTCGTGTGGTCGCTGTGGCCAATCGAGCACGTGCCCGTGCGCGAAGAACCGGTGTTGACCGCGACGCTTCGCGAGATGCCGCCTCCGCCCACGCCATTGGCCGCCATGGCGACGCCGACGCCGTCACCAAGCCTGGAGCGTTTGCCGCCGGTACCGGTTCGCCGGCCCCAGAAACCACGTCGGTCGCCGCATGTCATCACCGCGCCGGTTCCCTCCGACACGGCGGCAATGGTCGATTCGATTCCGAACACGGCCGCGACTTCATCGCTACCGACGCGCACGGAGGCGCCTTCGCTTCCGAACGTCGTGATCGCCCCGCCCGCGCACGATGCGAAGCCTCCAGTCGAATTGCCGCCGCGCGTCGATCTCGCCTACAAGGTGTTCTTCGGCACGCAGGGCTTCATGATCGGCGATGCGACGTATCGCTTCGAGCACGACGGCGATCGTTATCGCATCTCGACGGTGGCACAGGCGCGCGGTCTCGCGGCGATCTTCGTCCACGGCAAAGGTCGCGTCGAAAGCCGCGGCGTCATCACGCCGCAGGGCCTCGAGCCGTACGAATTCGTCGTCGAACGCGGCAGCGCCGATCGTCGCGAAGTCGCGTATTTCGACTGGGACGCTGGCAACGTCGTGCTGAACGGCGGCGACCTGACGCCGCTCGAGCGACCCGCGTTCGATCCGCTCACCATTCTTTGGCAGCCCTATTTCTCGCCGCCTTCGCGCGACGACCAGACGTTCACGCTCGCGACGACGCGCCGTGTGGCGCGCTACACGCTCTCGTTCGAAGGCGAGGAGACGCTCGCCTGGCGCGACGGCGAAGTCGCGACACAGCGCTGGCACGAGCGCAGCGACGACGGCCGCACCGAAGGCTGGTTCTGGCTCGCCCCGTCGCTGCACTACATCCCGATCAAAATGCGCGTGACGCGCACGTCGCGCGGCACGCTCGAAGCGCGGCTCGATGCGATTCGCACGGATGCGAACGATGCGGAAATCGTCGAGCAACAAGCCAAAGAACAGCGCGAGGTCCAGCCCGCGAACCCGATGCTGCCAAATCCCGGCGGTCCCGAATCGCACGGACAATGACGCTGCGGCGAAGCGAGCTCGCGATGCTCGCGGGCGCGATCGAACGCGTCGCACGCCTCGACATGCCGGCCGATGCGGCGCTGTCGGCCTTCTTCCGTGAGCACCCGCAGATGGGTTCGCGCGATCGTGCGTTCGTCTCGGACGGCGCGTTCGCGTATCTGCGGCGCAAGTCGTCGCTCGAGACAATCGCGCAGACGACCGATGCGCGTCTTCTTTCGTACGCGACCGTCGTGCGCGAATTCGGTCATTCGGTGCGCGACTTGGAGCCCGCGTTGAACGCCGCCGATGCGCGCTGGCTCGCGGGCTTCAAGGCGCGGCTTTCCGATCCACTCGCCCCCGCCGTCGCTGCCGATGTTCCCGACTGGCTGTGGCATCGCCTCGGCGAGGCTTACGACGACAAGACGCGCGCCGCACTGACGCGCGCGTGGCAACAGCCGGCGCCGCTCGATCTTCGCGTCAACCCCATGAAGACGACGCGCGACGATGCGCTTGCTGCATTGTCGTCGGAAGGCTTGCCTGTTTCGCCGACGCCCTATTCGCCGTACGGCCTGCGCATCGCCGGTCGACCTTCGCTTGCGCGCCATCCATGGTTGTCGGACGGACGTCTGGAAGTGCAGGACGAAGGCAGCCAGCTCGTCGCGATGCTCGTGAAACCCCGCCGTAGCGACATGGTCGTCGACTTCTGCGCCGGTGCCGGGGGCAAGACGATCCTGCTCGGCGCGATGATGCGATCGCAGGGCAGGCTCTACGCGTTCGATGTCTCGGCGAAACGTCTCGCGCGGATCGCGCCGCGACTCGCGCGCGCGGGACTCTCCAATGTGCACACACAACCGATCGCGAGCGAGCGCGATGCGCGTGTGAAACGCCTCGCAGGCAAGATCGACCGCGCGCTCGTCGATGCGCCGTGCACGGGATTCGGAACGCTCCGACGCAATCCCGACCTCAAGTGGCGCCAGACGCCCGAGGACCTCGCGGAGTTGACGGCAAAGCAGGACGCGATCATCGATGCCGCTTCGGCGCTGCTGAAGCCCGGAGGCCGGCTCGTCTACGCGACGTGCAGCGTGCTGCCCGAGGAAAACGACGCGATCGTCGATGCGTTCCTTGCTTCGCACCGTGCGTTCGCCGAGCGCGACGCCGCGGCGATCCTCGCCGAGCTGCGCGTGCCGCTCGACACCGGTCCGCGGCTGCGTCTGCGAACGGACGTGCATGGCTGCGACGGATTCTTCGCGGCGGTGATGGAGCGCACGAAGTAACGGTCGTTACAGCGCCGATCGGGCGCACCGCGTAAACCGGTCATAATTCGGCGCCGAATTTTCGATCATCCACTCCGCTCGCCCGAATGATCGCTCCCATCGACTTCACCCGGCTGGAGGTCGCGCTCTCGCAGCCCCGCGGATGGCTCGAGCTAGTCCTTGCGCTCGCGTGCGTCGGCGTTGCCTGGCTCGTCGATCGCGGGGTGCGCCGCAAGCGCCAGGTGCCTCACGCCGCGCTTCCGGGGAGCTTCGTCGACATCCGCTTTCCGCTGATCGCGGTGATCCTCATCTACATCGCGTCGTTCGCGTGGCGCCGACTCGTCACGGCACCGTTCTTTCTCGACATCGCGACGCCGATCCTGCTCGCGCTTCTCGTCATCAGGATGCTCGCCTACGCGTTGCACCGCCTGTTTCCTGCGCAATCCTGGCTGCCGGCGTCGGAGCTCGCGATCGGCACCGCGATCTGGGGCATCGCGATCCTCTACTTCCTCGGCGTGCTGCCGGAAATCCGTTCGACGCTCGATCAGCTCGTCGTCCCGATCGGCAAGACGCAGGTGTCGCTGTGGACGATATTCACCGGCATCGCGGTGGTCGTGGTCACGCTCGTCGTGACGCTCTGGATATCGGGGATGATCGAGCAACGCCTCGCGCTCGCGAGCCAGCTTGATGCGAACGTGCGAGTCGTCCTCGCCAAGTTCATCCGCGCGATCCTGATCGTCGTCGCCGTGCTGGTCGCGCTCGAGCAGATCGGCTTCGACCTGACGCTACTCACCGTCTTCGGCGGCGCGCTCGGCGTCGGCATCGGCCTGGGCTTGCAAAAGCTCGCGTCGAACTACATCGCCGGCTTCACGATCCTGCTCGATCGCTCGATTCGCATCGGCGACCTCGTCACGGTCGACAACCGGACCGGCGTGGTGTCGAAGGCCACGTCGCGCTACATCGTGGTCCGAAGCGGTGACGGCATCGAGGCGATCGTTCCGAACGAGACCGTCGTCACGACGACCGTCCTCAACCACTCGTACACGACGTCCCAGGTGCGCATCGCCGTGCAGGTGCAGGTGTCGTACGAAAGCGACGTCGAGAAGGCGCTTGCGCTGCTCACCGAGATCGCGCTGCGCGAGCCGCGCGTGCTGCGCGATGCGCAGGCACCGAAAGCGTTACTGGTCAACTTTGCCGAAAGCGGCATCACGCTCGAGCTCGGCGTATGGATCAGCGATCCGCACATCGGCCAGCTCGACCTCAAGAGCTCGCTCAACCGCGCGATTCTCAAGGAGTTCGCGGCGCACGGGATCGCGATTCCCTATCCGCAACGCGACGTCCGGATCGTGGGCGCGATTCCTGCCTCACCGCCGAAGACGGACCGCGCATCGGCCTGAAGCTCCCACGCTCGCTTCGGTCGAAATATCGCTTGCGCGATATTGCATACCCGAGCAAATTGCCCGAGATCTGCGCAAAACCCCTTGTCGGATTGCCCCACCATGACCATTTTGTGTCGTGCGTCGCTCGCGTACAATGGAGGACGCGGCCCGCCCGCCGACGACGCCGTCGTTGCGCCCCGGGTTTCATTTCATCGGTTTGGCAATGACTCTTGATTTGCTGCGCTTCGCCGCGCACGGGATGGTCGATCTTCCGTGGTGGGGCTACGTGATCGTCGCGGTCGCGCTCACGCACGTCACGATCGCGTCGGTCACGATCTATCTCCATCGCAGCCAGGCGCATCGCGCGCTCGACCTGCACCCGCTCGTCTCGCACTTCTTCCGCTTCTGGCTTTGGCTCACCACCGGCATGGTGACGCGCGAATGGGTCGCCGTGCATCGCAAGCATCACGCGAAGGTCGAGTCCGACGAGGACCCGCACAGTCCCCAAACGCGCGGCATCGAAACGGTGCTCCTGCGCGGCGCGGAGCTCTATCGCGAGGAGGCGCGCAACGAGGACACGCTCGACAAGTACGGCCGCGGCACACCCGAGGATTGGGTCGAACGCAACGTCTATACGCGCCATTCGACGATCGGCGTGGCGCTCATGCTCGTGATCGATGTCGCGCTGTTCGGTGCATTAGGCGTCACGGTATGGGCGGTGCAAATGGTGTGGATCCCCATCACGGCCGCCGGCATCATCAACGGCATGGGGCATTACTGGGGCTACCGCAATTTCGCGTGCGCCGACGCATCGATGAACATCGTGCCGTGGGGCGTGATCATCGGCGGCGAAGAACTGCACAACAATCACCACGCGTACGGCTCGTCGGCCAAGCTGTCGTCGCGCTGGTACGAGTTCGACATCGGCTGGGTGTACATACGGATTCTCGAGACGTTGAAACTTGCCAACGTGCGCAAGATCGCGCCGCAGATCCGCTTCGACGCATCGAAGGCCGTCGTCGATCTCGCGACGCTGCAGGCGGTGATCACGCATCGCTACGCGATCGCGATGACCTACGCCAAATCGGTGCGCGTCGCGTGCGCAGCCGAGATCGCGGCGCTTCGTGCACGCCAGGGCCACATCGACCTTCCGAGCCTTCGGCGCATCAAGCGCTGGCTCGCATCCGACCCTGTGGCGTTGCCCGAGCGCGACCGGGCGCGTCTCGAGCAGACGCTCGAAAAGAGCAGCGTGCTCGCGCAGATCTACCACATGCGGCAAGAGCTGGCCGCGCTGTGGACGCGCTCGACCGACTCGTCCGAGCAGCTTCTCGCCCGGCTTCAGGACTGGTGCCACCGCGCCGAGGCGTCGGGCATCGCTCCGCTGGCGCAGTTCTCGATGCAGCTAAGGCAGTACGCGTAGGCTGGCCGCTTCTGCCCGTCTGCCCGATCGGGTGCTGGTGCCTTTGAGATACGTGCCACGCGCATAACCGTCGAAGTCGACGACGACCTCATGACCGAGACGTTTCGGGTCACGGGTGTTCGAACAAAGCGTGAGGCCGTCGAGCTCGGTTTGCGCACCCTCCTTCGCCTTCGACCGCAGGCGGGCCTCGAGCGCCTGCGTGGAAAGGTCCACTGGCAGGGCGATCTCGATGTCATTCGCCTCGATCGGTGATCCTGGTCGATTCGAGCGTCTGGATCGATTATTTTCGAGGCGCTTCAACCCATCAGACGGACAAGTCGAGGGCCAGGAAATATCGACCGGCGTACCGACTATTCGTCGCTGTTGGGCTTCGAGGGATCGTCCTTGAGGGCAATCCACGCCCCAGGCACCGAATGCGAAAAAAACGCGAAGACGATGACGATCTCCATGTCATTCACCTTCGCTCAGGAACGCGCTTTCAATGAAGCATATCACTGCAACGGCAAACAACGGCACAATGTACAAGGGGCCAAACGGCAGCTTGGCACCAGACGCGCGATGCTCCGTTCCACCCAATAATGCAAAGGGCCGCTACGCCGAAAGACGTGCGGCCCTCCGAAGAGCTCGAGTCGGGTGTTTTAGGCGATGACCTTATCGGCGACGGTTCGACTATCCGACGCCGGGCGCGTCACTTGAGCTTCGTTTCCTTGTAGAGCACGTGCTTGCGCGCGACGGGATCGAATTTCTTGATCTCCATCTTGTCCGGCATGTTCTTCTTGTTCTTCGACGTGGTGTAGAAGTGGCCGGTGCCGGCCGACGATTCGAGCTTGATCTTGTCGCGAGGCATGATCGGATACTCCTTCGATTCAGACGTGTTCGCCGCGCGCGCGAAGGTCGGCGAGCACGACATCGATGCCGTTCTTGTCGATCGTGCGAAGTGCGGCGTTGGTCAGCCGCAGTCTCACGAATCGGTTCTCGCTTTCCACCCAGAACCGGCGCCGTTGCAGATTGGGCATGAAGCGTCGCTTCGTCTTGTTGTTGGCGTGCGAGACGTTGTTGCCCACCATCGGGGCCTTTCCTGTGACCTGGCAGACTCGAGCCATGGCTCGCTCCTTCGTAAACGCGCTCGGGACAGCGCGCGGCAAACCAATGATTATGCAGCAATCCGGCGCAAACTTCAACGGGTCGCCGAATCCGGGCCATGGGAATGTCAACGCGAGAATTGCATCAGCAATCGCTCGAATGCCGCCTGAATGCGAAACACGTGGTCATTCTTGTGCGCAATCGGCCCGGAGATATCTTCGGGATGCACCAACATCATGGGGTTCGCCTCGAAAACGAGAATCCGGCCGTCCGGCAAAACCGAGAAGTCGATGCCGCAGTAATCGAGGTCCATGCGTGCGCCGATCGTCCGAAGCGCTTGCATGCCGGCGCGTCCGAACACCGCATCGGGGTCTTCCAGGAAGCGTTTCTCTTCCTCGAGTTTCCATCCGTGTGCCTCCATGTCGGCGGTGTAGTAATGAACCAGCCAGTTCTGAGAAATCGCCAAATGGTACGGAAACGGCTGGCGGTCGACATAGATGACGCGATACTTTCTGAACCACGAATCGGCAGACCGGTAGTCGACGTAGCCGGTGACGAACACGGGGCCGGACTGCGAGGCCCTGACCCGAGCAAGCTCGGCAGCGGTTCTCACCAGTTCCAGATCGCGACCCCCGTGTGAATCCACGGGGCGAACGAGGATCGGTAGACGTTTCGCCAGCGACTCGTCCCAATCGGCCTCGCTGGAAATGCGCCAGACGGGCGGAACGACGATGTTGTCTATTTCCTGGAACAACGCCGGCAAATTGTTTCGAGCAGTGCGAGCAACCTTGTCTGGCGGATTGAGCAATGGCGTTTCAGACGTGCTGGCGAACCGGGTCAACGGTTCCGTGGCATCTCTGATCATGTCGGGATCGCCCGCTGCATTGAACACCAGATCGTAGTGCGGCAGGTCGTCGGCGCGATCATCGCGAGACGATTGAACGACCCAATTGACGCGCGTATTGACGGTGAGCGGGACCAGAAGCTCGACGGTAGGCACGTTGCCGGTATTGCTCGCCCACAAGAGCAGCACGGTTCGTTTCCGAGTTGCCGCATGCTCGACGTACACGGCTGGTCTGCTGGACGCGAGCGCAAGGTGTCGATTTGCCTCGTCCATGGATCCACTCTTCAATAGAACGAGTCCCATATTTCGGTTGGCTTGCGTATTGCCGGGGTCGATTGCAAGCGCGGCCTCGTTCCACCTTGCGGCCTCATGGAAGTCAAGTTTTTCGAGGTATGCCGTGCCGAGATGCATCATCGCGTCGGCGAAATCGGGCTTGCTTGAAAGCGCCCGCATATGACACGCGATCGATTCTTCCGTGCGCCCTTCCATCATTGCAGCGCGGCCCAATGCGTTGTGCGCGCGCGCATGGTCCTGCTGGTATTCCAGCACTCGCTTGAAACTTGCGGCAGCTTCGCTGGGGCGGCCGAGCGAGAGCAGCACCAGACCAAGCCGGTACTGAAGCATGGCGCGATCAGGCGCGAGCTTGGCAGCACGCCGGCAGGCTTCCTCTGCCGATGACAAGCTCTCGATTTCCCGCAAGAGCAAAGCGAGGTTCATATGGCTCGCTTCGTGACCGGGCGCAATGGTCAAGCCTCGGCGAAAGGCCGCTTCGGCTTCCGGCAAGCGCCTCTGCTGGACGAGGATCAGGCCCAGATCGTTATGGGCCTGCGCACTGGTGGGTTCGCGTTGGAGGGCGCGCGCGATGGCGTCCGCGGCCTCGCGCAAACGACACGTCGCCGCCAAAACAAGACCCAGTTTGTGAAGCGCCTCGGCAAAATCTTCCTTCTCCTGCAACGCGAGTCGATACTCCGCCTCCGCTTGCCACGGCCTTTGCGTGTGGACGAGAACGTTGGCGAGGGCACAATGTGCTTCTGCCTGGTGTGGGTTCAGATCGATTGCTCGGCGAAATGCGGCCTCGGCTTCCGACATGCGTCCCGCTTTCACGAGCAGGGAACCAAGCGCTGCATGGGCCTCGGCGGAATCGGGCCGGGAAACAATGCGTCCGCGACAATCCGCTTCGTCCGCTGCGAGGTGATCCTTTCGCTCCAGCACCATGTTCAGGTTTTGCGCAGCGCCGGCGAGCGTCGGCTTCAATTCGAGCGCGCGTCGGATAGCGAGCTCCGCCTCCGGAATGCGGTCGGCTCCGAGGAGGACGATACCGAGATGATGGTGCGCGTCCGCGAAGCCGGGCAGCAGTTTGAGCGCGTGACGGAGCTCGGCTTCGGCCTCCAACGGGCGATCCGTCTGGCCAAGCACGATCGCCAGGTTGTAGTGGGCTAGAACGTTGTCGCCATGAAGATGAATCGCACGGCGGAACAGCGCTTCCGCTTCAGCGACGCGCCCGGTGCTCTCGAGCAATGCGCCAAGCCTGATGTGTGCTTCTGCCGAAGCGGGCCAACGCGCCAGGTCGCGGCGAAGCTCTATTTCCTCGTCATGCCCGGTGGACTCGGGTTTGGGCAGTCGCTGACGAGACGCTTGCCTCTCGGGCCTTTCGGTGCGCGAGGCAACGAACGCTGCGAACAATTGCTTCAGCGTATCGACCAGCATAGCGGCCATCGTGGGACAGCCGTGGCTCGCTCCTGGTGACAAAAGCGCGGCGGCTTGCCGTAGCACAGCCGATAACTACGCACCGAAGACCGGATCAATGGCTTACCGTGCGATTCTCGGCGCCCGTGGACGGCCGATTGCTCGAACCACGTTTAGTGCGCCGGTCGTTCACCAGAATCAAGATACCGTAGCCGCCAACAACAGCGAAGACGATCGCGAGCGCAACCAAAAACCAATCGATTTGCATTACGCCTCCCGAAGAAGAAGCGCTTCGATGATCAGCAATCCTACACCCAGGGCGAACATCGGTTCGGCGGGTTGGCGCAGCGTTTCCTGCGATCCGTTTTCGCATTCCACCACCTCACAACAGCCCCCGCTCCGCGAACGAAACGACGCGGTGTCCCGCCACGACGAAGTGATCGAGCGTGCGAATGTCGACGAGCGCGAGCGCCTGTTTCAACGCCTGCGTCAACAGCTCGTCGGCACGCGAAGGCTCGGCGACCCCGCTCGGATGGTTGTGCGCGAAGATCACCGCCGCCGCGTTTCGTGCGAGCGCAGCTTTCACGACTTCGCGCGGATAAACCGAAGTCTGAGCCAGCGTACCGCGGAAAAGCTCGTCGGCGGCGAGCAATCGATGCTGGCTGTCCAGAAAGAGGACGACGAACGCCTCGTGCGGCAGCGACGCGATCGAAAGTCGCAGATAGTCGCGCACCGCATCGGGTGAGGTCAGCGCGTCGCGGTGCGTGACTTCCTCGCGCAGCAGGCGCCGCGCGAGCTCGACGCCCGCCTTGAGCTTGGCGGCTTTGGCCGGACCGATGCCTTCGACATCGGCAAGCGTCGCGAGCGACTCGCCGAAGAGCCCCGAAAGACCGCGATGGCGAACCAGCAGATCGCGCGCGACGTCGAGCGCCGACGCACCGGCGCGCCCTGCGCCGAGCACGACCGCGATCAGCTCGGCGTCGGTGAGCGCCGCCGGACCGTGGGCGATAAGGCGCTCGCGGGGACGCTCACTTGCCGGCCAGTCGGCGATGTTGGGCATGGCGCAGTGGTTGACGACGTTCGTGGATCGTTGCCGAGATCGCAGAATTGCGCACCCGAGCTCACTTCAGCTTCCGAACCGCGCGAGGAGATCCGCGCGCGCGCGTCGCCACCTCGACGAGCGTCTCGATACGCACCAGTCTCCGTTCAACTTTCTGAACCTGCCGATTCAGGATCACCACCTCGTTTGCCTATTGCTCGACGCGTTCGCCGGTACTGCGGAGTCGCTCCTTGATCACTTCCACGCCGGACAAGCGATCGAGAATGTCGCTGATGGCGCTCATGATGTCCTGCGCGGCCTGGCTTTGCGGCGCCTTCGCGGAAGCTGCGCGAACGCGGCACGACGATCCGATCGACCGCTTGCGTGCAGCCAGGAACCAGAACGATGACTGGCGAGCACCAAGCTTAAGCGCGTGCACGTGCAGACCGATATCGGCCGTACGGCCGACATCGACAGAGCGCGGAAGATGCGAGCGGCCTCCGAGCCGCTTACGCCGAGCGCCGCTCGTGCGAATACACGAGCTCGAGCAGCAGCACCTTGGCGACCACTTCTGCCGATCCGTCGCCGAGCGCTGCGCTGCGGTGGCCAAGCAGCAAGCTGTCGACGGTCACGATCGGACCGTCTACGGTATACGTTGCCTCGTAGCGAACGCCGGCGACCTCGATTTGTACGGTACGCCCGGCGGGCGGCCGCTCGATGCTTCTGTAACGAGCCATGTGCGAATTCCTCCGCCTTTCGCGTGAGCAATTGACATACCGCCTGCGCCGCCCCATGGGGCGGCATAAGCATCGCGCGGTGTAAACTGCCTCGCGCACTTAGGTCACCCGTCATGAACGAGACCCGCGCCACATCGCCCGATGCCATCGCGAATGCCGCAGAGCCGCTTTCGCGCATCGTGCTTGGCGTGACCGGCGGCATCGCTGCGTACAAATCGGCCGAGCTCGTGCGGCTGCTCGTCAAGGACGCTGTGAAGGTGGACGTCGTGCTCACGGACGCCGGCGCGCGTTTCGTCAGTGCGATGACGTTCCAGGCGCTGTCCGGGCGACCGGTCCATTCGGACCTCTGGCAGTCGGGCGCCGACAACGCGATGGGGCACATCGGCCTGTCGCGCGGCGCCGATGCGATCCTCGTCGCTCCAGCGACTGCTGACTTCATGAGCAAGCTCTCACATGGCGTCGCCGACGATCTGCTCTCGACGCTATGTCTCGCGCGCGAGTGTCCGTTGCTGATTGCACCGGCGATGAATCGCCAGATGTGGTGGAACGCAGCGACGCAGCGAAACGTCGCGCGTCTCGTCGAGGACGGCATCGCGATCCTCGGGCCCGACACCGGCGAGCTCGCCTGCAACGAGCATGGCGAAGGTCGAATGCTCGAGCCCGAAGCGATTTACGATGCGCTCGTCGCCTCGCGCCAGCCGAAGGTGCTGGCCGGCAAGCGTGTGCTGCTGACCGCGGGTCCCACCGTCGAAGCGATCGATCCCGTTCGATCCATCACCAACGCAAGCTCCGGGAAGATGGGGTTCGCCCTAGCGCGCGCGGCCGCCGAGGCCGGCGCCGAGGTCGCGATGGTCGCGGGGCCAACAGCGCTTCCGACGCCAGCGGGCGTGACCCGGATCGACGTCAGGAGCACCGCCGAGATGGCCGAGGCGGTGCTCGCGCGGGTCGCCGAATGCGACATATTCATCGCCGTCGCCGCAGCGGCGGACTACACGCCGGTCGAGGCCCGATCACAGAAAATCAAGAAGTCGACCGACAACCTGACGGTCGCCCTCAGGCCCACGATCGACATCCTGGTGACGGTCGCTGCGCGTCCGAATCCGCCGTTCTGCGTCGGTTTCGCCGCCGAAAGCCAGGACGTGGTGCGCCTTGCCGAGGAGAAGCGGCGCCGCAAGAAGCTGCCGCTGATCGTGGCGAACCGGGCACAAGACGCGTTGAACAGCAATGCAAACGAAGTGACGCTGCTGGACGATGCGGGCGCCCATCCGTTGCCGAAGATGGACAAAATGCCGCTCGCGAGGCGGTTGGTAGGGGAGATTGCAAACCGGATGCGTGAAGGGTAGTTGCCGCCAACGACCGTTCGATTCCGACATGGTGAACGAGGCGCTCGGGTCTCGTTGGCCGAGGATGCGAAGGATCTCGAAGCATTCGAGGATCGAAAGTCGGAAAGAAGCGTGTCGTTCGAGTCCGTCCTGCGGTACCTCCGCAAGCGCGGCCTGATTTACCCTGCGCATCAAGCCGCCGGCGAAAATGGGGCCAGGGTCGATTTCTTTGTAGATTTCGCCCGCAGCCGTCGCCTCCCGAAAATCGACCCTGGCCCCATTTTCTCGGAAGCCGACGCGATCAACTCGAAGCGCGAACGCCAAAGAGTCGTGGCGAGGCTGGGTTGCATCAACGCATCAAGCAGTATATGCTTTGATGCATGCGCACGACGATCACGCTGGACGAGGACGTCGCGATCGTCATCGAGCGCCTCCGACGAAGTCGAAACGAGTCGCTCAAGGACATCATCAACGAGGCGCTGCGAGAGGGCCTCAAGCGGCTTGGCGCCCCGCGTGACAAGCGGCCTCCCGTGCGCACGCGCTCGGTGAATCTCGGTCGCTGCCTGCTCGACAACGTCGATGACGTCGCCGAAGTTCTAGCAATCGCCGAGAGCGAGTCGTTCAGGTGATCCTGCTCGACGCGAATCTGCTCATATACGCGCACGTCGAATCTTTCCCCCAGCATCGCAAGGCGCGCACCTGGCTGGACAATCAGCTCAACGCGGCAGGGCGCGTCGCGATGCCGTGGGCGAGCCTGCTCGCGTTTCTCCGCATCGTCACGAATCCGCGCATCTTCGAGCGCCCCGAGGCGATCGGCGACGCATGGCGCCAAGTCAAAGCGTGGTTTGACGTCGATAGCGTCTGGACTCCCGAACCGACGCAACGACACCCGGAGATTCTCGGTCACCTTTTGACGCAAGGGGCGGGAAGAGCGAATCTGGTCCCTGACGCGCACCTTGCCGCCCTCGCCATCGAGCATGGTCTCGTCCTATGCTCGACCGATGGCGACTTCGCCCGCTACCCCGATCTGCGCTGGGAGAATCCGCTAAGGTAGGCCCATGGCAATTCTCCTCACCGGTGGCACGGGCTACATCGGCTCGCATACCTGCGTCGAATTGATCGGAGCCGGGTACGAAACGCTGCTCTACGACAACCTTTGCAACAGCTCGCCGGTGGTCGTCGAACGGATAGCACGGATCACCGGCAGGCGACCGCCGTTCGTCGAAGGCGATATCCGCGACCGCGCAGCTCTCGATCGCGTCTTCGACGCGCATCCAATCGACGCAGTCGTTCATTTCGCCGGACTGAAGGCGGTCGGCGAGTCGGTCGCCAAGCCGCTCGCGTACTACCAGAACAACGTGGCAGGTTCGGCCACCCTCTTCGAGGCGATGCAGGCGCATGGCGTACGCCGCATCGTGTTCAGCTCGTCGGCGACGGTCTACGATCCGGCCGCGGAAATGCCGCTCAAGGAAACGGCACCAACCGGCCCCGTGAATCCCTATGGCCAGACGAAGCTGATGGTCGAGCGGATCCTGCATGACATGGCGCGCGCCGACCCGCGCTGGCGCGTCATGTGCTTGCGCTACTTCAATCCGGTGGGCGCGCACGAGAGCGGAATGATCGGCGAGGATCCGCGCGATACGCCCAACAACTTGATGCCCTACGTCGCGCAAGTCGCCGTGGGGCGGCTGCCATTGCTGCGCGTGTTCGGGAATGACTATCCGACGCCCGACGGGACAGGAGTGCGCGATTACATCCACGTGATGGACCTTGCCGCGGCGCACGTCGCCGCGCTGAAGCGCCTCACCGAAGATTCGGGCGCCGACGAGACCGTTGTCAACGTGGGAACGGGTCGTGGATACACCGTGCTCGAGGTGGTCTACGCGTTCATGCGTGCGAGCGGAAAGGCCGTGCCGTTTGAAATCGCAGGACGGCGCGCGGGCGACTCGGCGATTTCCTTTGCCGACGTGGAGCTCGCCCGACGTTGTCTCGATTGGGAAGCGAAGCGTGACATCGAGCCGATGTGTCGCGACGCATGGCGGTGGCAATCGATGAATCCCACGGGGTATGCAAGCTGATTACAGTTCGGCGCGATGGAGAACCTCTCACACAACGCCACAATTTCGCTGCGAATACTGGACGAGCGAATCCGTGATCATCTGCCGATGTACGCGACGCCGGGAGCAGCAGGCTTGGATCTTCGCGCCTGTATCGACCAACCGATCGTTATCCGCCCCGGGGAATCGCATCTCGTTTCCACCGGTGTCGCCATACATATCGGGGATCGAGGTCTCGCCGCGATGATCCTTCCGCGCTCCGGTCTCGGACACAAGCATGGCATCGTTCTCGGCAATCTTGTCGGTCTCATTGATTCCGATTACCAGGGCCCGGTCATGGTGAGCTGCTGGAATCGCGGCCAATTCCAGTTCACGGTCAATCCGATGGATCGCATCGCCCAACTCGTTTTCGTGCCCATCGTACAAGCCTCGTTTCGCGTCGTTCCCGAGTTCGAGGAGACGGCTCGTGGTACCCGCGGCTTCGGAAGCAGCGGCGCGTCCTGACGCTCTCGTTCCGACATGCGCAACTACGATTCAAATCAGCGAATTCTCGTGACAGGAGGAGCGGGCTTCCTCGGATCACACCTGATAGACGCATTGCTGGCGCGTGGCCACGAAGTCATATGCGTAGACAATCTCTTCACTGGGACGAAGCGCAATATCGAACACTTGCGCGATCATCCGCGCTTCGAATTTCTGCGACATGACATCACGTTTCCGCTTTACGTCGAAGTGGACCAGATCTATAACCTCGCGTGTCCCGCGAGTCCCGTTCACTATCAGCATGATCCGGTGCAGACGACGAAGACCAGCGTTCACGGCGCGATCAACGTACTGGGTCTCGCCAAGCGGCTCGGCGCTCGCATCTTTCAGGCGAGTACAAGCGAAGTCTATGGAGATCCGTCGGTACATCCGCAGCCGGAGAGCTATTGGGGCAACGTAAACCCCATCGGGCTTCGGAGCTGCTACGACGAAGGCAAGCGTTGCGCCGAGACGCTATTCTTCGACTATTACCGTCAGCACAAGCTCGACATTCGGGTCGCCCGAATCTTCAACACCTACGGGCCTCGCATGCACCCGAACGATGGCCGAGTGATCAGCAACTTCATCGTGCAAGCGCTTCACGGCGACGACATTACCTTGTACGGAGATGGTACGCAGACGCGCAGCTTTTGCTTTGTCGATGACCTTATCGAAGCTATGGTGCGCTTCATGGATCTTTCCGGTGATGGGTCCAACAGCGCTTACCCGGGCCCTCTGAATGTTGGCAATCCAACCGAGACCACCATCCAGGAGCTCGCCGAGAAGGTGATCGAAATCACCGGATCCAAAGCGCGATTGGTGTTCAAGCCCTTGCCATCCGACGATCCGGTCCAGCGTCAACCCGACATTTCTTCTGCTCGGCGACTGCTCGACTGGCAACCGAAGGTCCCACTTGAAGAAGGTCTGCTCAAAACAGTGGCCTACTTCAGCAGGTTGATTGACCCGTCTACACACGGTTTGCGAATCTCGGCCGGCACCTAAGAAAA
>DATGGP010000076.1:0-6024 GCA_035308425.1 Casimicrobiaceae bacterium
CGGCTGGTGATGATCGTGTGCACGGTCGGGCTTTCGATCTCGATCCTCGTCTACATCATCGTGTTCCAGTACGTGTTCGCCTACAAGCTCGGCTGGTTTCCCGTGCAGGGCTGGGGCGACAGCTTCGTGCAGAACCTGTTCGTCTATGCATCACTGCCGGTGCTGATCGGGCTCGTCGTCAGCATCGCGCCCGATCTGCGGCTTTACCGGACGTTCGTGCTCGACGAGATCAACCAGGACTACGTGCGCACGGCGCGCGCGAAGGGCGTCTCGGAAAACCGGATCATGTGGATCCACGTACTGCGCAACGCGTCGATCCCGATCATCACCAACCTGATGGCGGGGCTGCCGGGCCTTCTGCTCGGCTCGTTCCTGATCGAGCGCTTTTTCTCGATCCCAGGCATCGGACGCGAGGTGATCCTCGCCGTCGAGCGCTCCGATTTTCCGGTGATCAAGGCGATCACCGTTTACGTCGCGTTCGCGACGATCGCAACGAACCTGCTCGCGGATCTGACGTACAAGGCCGTCGACCCGCGCGTGCAGCTCAAATAGAGGCCCGACATCATGGCGACGCACGCGGCCGCGCTACGCGAAGGACGAGCGCCGATCGTCCGGGAGGTCCCGCACACCGTCTCGCCGGGCCTGTGGACATTGGCCTGGCGACGGCTGCGCTCCGATCGCGTCGGCATGGTATCGCTCGTGATCGTCGTCGCGTTCTTGCTGATGATGATCCTCTCCGCCGCGGGACTCATCGCGTCGGACTGGAATCGCGAGGTCGGCGTCAATTACGCACCTCCATCGTTCCTCGGCTCCGAAGCGCCGGCCGCGTCGCAAGCCGCGGCGATCGCACCGGGCGGCGAAGCGACGAGCGCGGCGCCCGAGTACAAGTCGAAGATCGTCGATCCGATCGGCGACGTCATTGCAGAGTTGAAAGCAGGAAAAGGCGAGAGAGGCGAATCTCAGCCGGCGGCTGCGCCGCCGGCCACGTCTGGGACGCCGGCCGAGCAGGGCGAATCCGTCGACCCGTTGGCCGCCGTGATGGCGGACATTCGCGCCAAGACCGCGCAATCGCAAGTCCATACCGAGGAGCGCAAGGCGACCCTCCCGTTCGGCGGCGACAAGTGGGGCCGCGACGTGTTGAAGAAGACGATCAAGGGATCAGAGACATCGATCTTCGTCGGCCTCGCCGCTGCGGCGCTCGCGACATTTCTCGGCACCGTGTTCGGCGCGGTCGCCGGCTATTTCGGCAAGTGGGTCGATGATTTCTTCAACTGGTTCTACAGCGTCTTCAGCTCGATCCCGTATCTGCTGCTGATCCTCGCGGTTGCCGCGGTCCTGCAGCAGAAGGGCATCATGACGATCGTGCTGATCCTCGGCCTGACCGGATGGGCCGGCACGTTCCGGCTGATGCGCGCCGAATACCTGAAGCACAAGGCGCGCGAGTACGTGCAGGCCGCCGACGCAATCGGCGCGTCGAATGCGCGGCGGATGTTCGTCCACATCTTTCCGAACGTCTCGCACGTGGTGCTCGTGCAGATGTCGATCTACACGGTCGGCTTCATCAAGGCCGAGGTGATTCTCTCGTTCCTGGGCTTCGGCGTGCCGGTTGACGTCGTGTCGTGGGGGTCGATGCTGAACGAGGCGCAAAACGAGTTGATCCTCGGCAAATGGTGGCAGCTCGTGGCCGCGGGCACCGCGATGGCGCTGCTCGTCACGGCGTTCTCGCTGTTCACCGATGCGCTTCGCGATGCGCTCGATCCGAAGCTCAAGGGACGGGCAGGGGCATGACCAGCGTGGCCAACCCGATCAGCGGCAGCGCGCTCGTCAGCATTCGCGACCTGCGCATCTCCTTTCGCCTCGACCGCAAGACGAGGTTCGAGGCCGTGAAGGGCATCTCGTTCGACATCCCGCAGAACAGCACGGTCGCGCTCGTCGGCGAATCGGGCTCGGGCAAGTCGGTCACGTCGCTTGCGATGCTCGGCCTCTTGCCGCCGGAAAATTCGATCATCGATCGCGCGTCGCAAATCGTCTACGGCGGACGCAATCTCGTCTCGCTGCCGATCGGCGAGCTCCGCAAGCTTCGCGGCGCCGACATCTCGATGATCTTCCAGGAGCCGATGACGTCGCTCAATCCGGTGTTCAGCGTCGGCTGGCAGCTCGAGGAGGTGCTGCGCCTGCACATGGGGATGACGGGACGCGCGGCGCGCAAGCGCTCGATCGAGGTGCTGCGCGAGGTCGGGATTCCCGAGCCCGAGCGACGCATCGACGCGTATCCGTCGCAGCTCTCGGGAGGCCAGCAGCAGCGGGTGATGATCGCGATGGCGATCGCCTGCGAGCCGAAGCTTCTGATCGCCGACGAGCCGACCACCGCGCTCGACGTCACGATCCAGAAACAGATCCTCGACCTGATCGCCGATCTTCAGAAGCGGCGGCAGATGTCGGTGCTTTTCATCACGCACGATCTCGCCGTCGTGGGCGAGATCGCCGATTACGTCGTCGTCATGCGAAACGGCGAGATCCGCGAGCAGGGACCCGCGAAAGCCGTGTTCGAAACGCCGCAGGATACCTACACGAAGGCGCTGCTGCGCTGCCGGCCGCAGCTCGATCGTCGCCCGACACGGCTTCCCGTGATCGACGACTACATGCGCGGCACGGGCCCGACGCACACCGAGGAGCGCAGGCGCGGCGTGCGGATGAGCGATCCGATCGTGCTCGACGTGAAGAACCTCGGCAAGAGCTTCTATTCGCGCGAAGGCTTGTTCGGCAAGCGCGAGTTCAAGGCGGTGAAGGACGTCTCGTTCAAGCTGCCCAAGGGCAAGACGCTCGGTCTCGTCGGCGAATCGGGCTCCGGCAAGACGACGGTGGGCTTGACCCTGATGCGCCTGCACGAAGCGACGACCGGCGAGGCAATCTTCGAGGGCCGCGATCTGCTGTCGATGTCGCCGAAGGAGTTCATGGCGTACAAGCGGCGCATCCAGATCATCTTCCAGAACCCGTATGCATCGCTCAATCCGCGCTTCACCATCGGCCAGATCCTGGTCGAGCCGATGCAGATCCACGGCATCGGCGATTCGACGCAGGCGCGCACCGACATGGCCTTCGAGTTGCTCGACAAGGTCGGATTGGCCGAGGTGTCGTTCTACAAGTACCCGCACGAATTCTCGGGCGGACAGCGCCAGCGGATCGCGATCGCCCGCTGCCTCACCATGAAGCCCGACATCCTGATCTGCGACGAGTCCGTCTCGGCGCTCGACGTGTCGGTGCAGGCGCAGGTGCTCAACCTGCTTCAGGACCTGCAGGACGAGTTCGGTCTCTCGTACATCTTCATCTCGCACGACCTGGCGGTCGTCAAGTACATCTCCGACGAGGTGATGGTGATGAACGAGGGCTCGATCGTCGAGATGGCCAACTCGGACGAGATCTATCGGCATCCGAAGATGCCGTATACCCGGAACCTGCTCGCGTCGATTCCCAAGGGCTGGCAGGGCGGACGAGAGCGCGCGAACGATTGACCGGAGGGCTGCCGTTCGGTGTTGCCAATGCGGCGCTCGCTTGGATCCTCCACCATGGTAGAATTTAATCTACCCAGGAGGATATCTTTGTCCCTAAACATAAAGAGTCAGGAAGCGCACGAGCTCGCGGAAACATTGGCCCGGGAAACGGGGGAAACCATGACCGGTGCCGTGACGCAAGCGTTGCGAGAGCGATTGGAGCGCGTGCGTCGGCAGCACCGACCGGAAGCTCGTGCCGATGAGCTCCTGGCGATCGGTCGTCGCTGCGCGAAGGCGCTCAAGGGCAAGCCGCTCGACCATGGCGCGCTCCTCTACGACGATCGCGGCATTCCCCGATGATCATCGACACTTCCGCCCTAATCGCGATTCTGTTTGCCGAATTGGACGCCGAGATCTACGCGCGCGCTCTGGCGACGGCCGATCGCTGCCGAATCTCGGCTGCGAATTACGTCGAAACCGCAATCGTCGTGGAGGCGCAGACCCGTAACAGCGGCAGCCGCGATTTCGACACCTTCTTTCGCCGTGCCGCAATCGCGATCGAGCCGGTCACCGAAGAGCACGCACACCTGGCGCGTGACGCTTACGTCCGATTCGGCAAGGGCCGCCATCGAGCCGGCCTGAACTTCGGAGACGCGTTCGCATATGCACTCGCGAAAGCGTCGGGGGAGCCGCTGCTCTACAAGGGCAAAGACTTCGGCAAGACGGACATCCGCTCGGCGCTATGACAGGCTTCAATCGCGGGTGCGGCTGCGTCGCTCACGCGCTTTCTCGCACCACGAGCTCGAATCCGGTGTCGACCACGCGCGTTTTGACGCCGTGTCCGGCGAGGCGCGCGCAGATCATCTCGCCCGCGCGCTCGCCGATCGCGTAGCGCGGCACGCGAATCGTCGTGAGCGCCGGCACGACCTGCGCGGCGATCGGAATGTCGTCGAAGCCGGCGATCGCGATGTCGTCCGGGATCGCGAGGCCTCGCCGCTGGCATTCGTAGAGCGCGCCGACGGCGAGCGCATCGGCCGAGCAGAAAACGGCGCGCACCCCCAGGCGTCGATCGAGAAGCGTCGCCATCGCTGCCGCGCCCGATTCGATGTCGAGCATCGTCTCGACGCAAAGCCCGGGATCGACTGCGCGCCGGGCCGCGCGCATTGCGAGCTCGTAACCTTCGCGCCGATCGCGTGCCCGGTCGTTGTCCTTGGGAAACGCTCCGATGTAGCCGATCGACGCATAGCCGCGACGCGCCAGATAGCGCGTGATCGCGCGCGCCGCATCGACGTTCGAGAAGCCCACCAGCATGTCGATCGGTCGGCTCGCGAGATTGCCGCCCTCGACGACGGGAATCGCCGCGCGCTCGAGCATGCGCACCGTCTCGGCACTGTGGTCGACGCCCGACAGGTAGATGCCGTCGACGCGCCGCGACAGGAACGCGCGCACGAGCACCTCCTCCTCGGACAACGAAAAGCCGCTCGCGCCGAGCAGGAGATGGAAGCCCCGCGTCGCGAGCACATCGGTCAAACCCTGCATGATCTCGGCAATGAGCGAGTTGGTCAGCAACGGGATGATCGCGGCGATCAACCCGGAGCGGCTGGACGCGAGTCCGCGCGCGACGAGATCCGGCGTGTAGCCGGTGTCGCGGATCACCTGCTCGACGCGCGCCCGCGTCGCGGATGCCACCTTCGTCGGTTCGTGCAGCACGCGGACGACCGTCATCGTCGATACGCCCGCGACGCTCGCGACATCAGCGAGACGCGGGCGGCGCGGGATCACCCGGCGGAGGTTTGACACGCCGAAAATGCGAGCGCTAACATGTTAGCGATAACATAGCACGGCGAAAAAGCGCCGAGGAGGAGGGGTGGCCAAGGGCGCGCCCGCCGCATTCGCAGGTTTTCGACGTCCCGACGCACAGGTTCGCGCGCTCGCCAGCAGGCGCGCTCGCGCGGCATCGCAAGTCCTGGTCTATATGCGGACGATGGCCGTGTTCCTGATCGTGTGGGCGCTCATTGCGCGCATCACCGGCAACGCCATCCTGCTGCCGTCGCCTCTCGCCGTCTTCACCGCGATCGTCGGCCTCGCGCAGGATTTGGAGCTGTTCCTGCACGCGGGGATCAGCTTCGCGCGGATGGTGGCAAGCCTCGTCGTCGGATCGCTGCTCGCGATTCCGCTTGGACTCGCCATGGGACGCTCGGAGCTGCTCGATCGCGTCGTCGATCCCACGATCGAGATCCTGCGGCCGATCTCTGGAATCGCATGGATTCCGCTCGCGCTATTCATCTTCGGCATCGGCAACGCGCTGCCGATCTTCATCATGACGTACGCGGGCTTCTTTCCGATCCTGCTCGGCACGATCGCCGGCGTGCGAAGCGTCGATCGGCGCCTGATCGACGCTGCGCGCACGATGGGCATTCCCGAGCGCACGATCGTGACGCGCGTCGTCATGCCGGCGGCGCTGCCGTCGCTCATGGTGGCGCTCAGGCTCGGCGTCGCCGCGTCGTGGACGGCGGTCGTCGCCGCCGAGCTG
>DATGGP010000077.1:0-61128 GCA_035308425.1 Casimicrobiaceae bacterium
GGAGCGCGGGCGCATGTTCGTCTCGCCCGGCGAAAAGGTCTACGAGGGGATGGTCATCGGCATCCACAGCCGCGACAACGATCTCGTCGTCAATCCCATCAAGGGCAAGAAGCTCACCAACGTGCGCGCCGCGGGCAAGGATGACGCGATCCTTCTCACGCCGCCGATTCCGCTCACGCTCGAATACGCGGTCGAATTCATCGGCGACGACGAGCTCGTCGAGGTGACGCCGAAGTCGATCCGCATTCGCAAGCGCTACCTCAAGGCGCACGAGCGCAAGCGGGCAGGGCGGGAAGCGGCGTAGCGCCTCTAAGCGCTCCTGATCGCTGCGACGTCGATCCGTCGTTGGCCCGCCGCAGGCGGCGTTTCGATCGCGCGCACGAGCGCGGCGACCATTTGCGAAAGCGTCACGAGACCGAGCCGGCGTGCGGATTCGCGCGTCGCGGGGAACCATTCCGCGATCGCGTAGAACGGCACGAGCGCGATCGGCCAGCGATGACCCGGACCGATCACGTACCACGGCCGCAGGATCGTCGCGCAAAGGCCTGCGCTCGCAATGGCCGCTTCGCCCGCCTGACGAGCCGAGATGTAGGCCTGCATGATCGGCGCCGGCTGCGCGACGCTGACGTACACGAGATGCGCGATGCCGGACCTTTTAGCCGCGTCGACGCTTGCGCGGATGGATGCGAGGTCGACCCGCTCGAATTCCGCCGCCTTCGACGGGGTCGGGCGCGGCGTGCCGACGAGATGGACGAGCGTCGTGCCCGAGTCGAGCGCGCTCGCGAACGAATCGGCCACGAGCGCATCGCCTGTCACTGCCGACGCGCCCTTCGGAACGCGGCCGATCGACCCGGCCCTCGCTAGCACGCGCACGCGATGGCCGCGCGCGATCAGTGCAGGGACCAGTGCGCGGCCCATATAGCCGGTGCCCCCGGTGATCAACGTATCGATGCCCAACGACAAGCCTCCCTTCGGTTCGCGATTAGCATACGTTTCGTCGATCGGTTCGGATGCAGGCGCACGATGGACGCGATGAACGGCCAGGTTTTCACGAAGCTCGACGCGACCTTCGCGGCGCGCTTCGCCGAGCTCGCGCTTGCCAACATCGCACGCGAATTCCCACACAAGCTCGATCATGTGATCGAGCACACGTCCGATCTCGGCGCGCCACCGGCACTTCATCCGGCCTTCCACGGAAGCTTCGACTGGCACTCGTGCGTGCACATGCATTGGCTGCTCGCGCGCGTGCGAAACCGCTTTCCGACATTTCCCCAGCGGGCGGCGATCGACGCGCTCTTCGATCGTCATTTCGCGCGCGACGCGATCGCAGGCGAGCTCGCCTATCTCGCCCGATCGTCGGCGGCGTCCTTCGAGCGCACGTACGGCTGGGCGTGGCTGCTGAAGCTCGCGGCCGAGTTGCATTCGGATGCCCGTTTGTGGATCGCGATCGCACCGCTCGCCCGCGCGTTCGTCGCGCGCTATCTCGAATTCTTCCCGCGTGCGCGCTATCCGGTTCGTCACGGCACGCACGCGAACAGCGCGTTCGCGCTCGCCTTCGCACTCGACTATGCGGCGATCGTCGGCGATGCGAGGCTCGCAAATGCATGCAGCGAAAAGGCACGCGAATGGTTTTTCGACGACCGCGACGCGCCGGCGCGCTTCGAGCCGTGTGGGACCGACTTTCTGTCGCCGAGTCTGATCGAAGCGTCGCTGATGCAGCGCATCCTCGACGCGAAGACATTCGCGCGCTGGCTCGATGAATTTTTGCCCGGTTTCGCCGACGCGACGCCGGCCATGCTATTCGAGCCAGCGCAAGTCACCGACCGCAACGATCCGCAACTCGTGCATCTGGACGGGCTCAACCTGTCGCGCTCGTGGTGCTTCACGAGCATCGCGGACGCGCTGCCCGCGGACGATCGGCGGATCGCGCTAGCACGCGACGCCGCCCGCATGCACCTGCACGCGGGCCTTGTCGGGCTCGAAAGCGACGCTTTCGTCGGCGCGCACTGGCTCGCCACTTTTGCCATCCTCGCGTTCGACGGCTAAACAGAAAAAGCGCCTGCTACACTGGCTTGCAATGGTCGAAACGCTGCTGATCGTCATTGGTGTCGGCGTGCTCGCATTGCTCGCGCTCGCCGGGATTGCGCTCGCCCGCGTCACGATGCTCGTGCGCACCCGCGACGCGAATGCGAGCGCCGGCGCCGATCTGCAGGGCCGTCTCGCGTCGCTCGGTACGCGACTTTCGGATCACGAGCGCGACGTTCGCACCGATCTCGCGATCGCGCGGAACGAAGCGGCCGGCGCGGCTACCTCGCTGCGGCAGGAGCTCGGCGATCTGGTCGCGCGCCAGCAGGAGAGCATGGGGCGCGAGCTCGGAACGATGAGTGCGCTGTCGCGCGATCAGCTTCGCGCATTCGGCGAGCGAATCTCGCAACTCACGCAAAGCACCGAAGCGCGTCTCGAGGCGCTTCGCCGCGCCGTCGAGCAGCGCCTCGACGTGCTGCGTGAGGAGAATGCGCGCAAGCTCGACGAGATGCGCGCGACCGTCGACGACAAGCTGCAGGCCACGCTCGAGCAGCGGCTGGGCGCTTCGTTCAAGCTCGTCTCCGATCGCCTCGAGCAGGTGCACCGGGGCTTGGGCGAGATGCAGACGCTCGCTGCGGGGGTGGGCGACCTGAAGCGCGTGCTGCAGAACGTCAAGACGCGCGGCGGATGGGGCGAGGTACAGCTCGCCACGCTGCTCGCGGAAATGCTCACCCCGCAGCAATACGAAGCGAACGTGATGACGCGGCCCGGAAGCAATCGCCGCGTCGAGTTCGCGATCCGGCTGCCGGGGCGCGGCGACGACGGCATGCCGTGCTGGCTGCCGATCGACGCGAAATTTCCGCTCGACCATTGGCAGCGACTTCAGGAGGCGCTCGAACGCGCGGACCTCCCCGCCGCCGACGAAAGCCGCAAGGCGCTCGATGCGTTCCTTCGTAGCGAGGCGAAGGTCATCCGCGAGAGCTACGTCGCGCCGCCGCACACGACCGATTTCGCGATCCTGTTCCTGCCGACCGAAGGCCTCTACGCGGAGATGATGTCGCGCCCGGGGTTCGCCGACACGCTCCAGCGCGAGTCGCGCGTGTTGATCACCGGGCCGATGAACCTCGCGGCGCTGCTCAACAGCCTGCAGATGGGCTTTCGCTCGCTCGCGATCGAGCAGCGATCGAGCGAGGTCTGGCGCGTGCTCGCGGCGGTCAAGACCGAGTTCACGAAATTCGGCGAGGTGCTCGCGACGACCAAGAAGCGGCTCGATTCGGTCTCCTCGTCGATCGGCGACGCCGAGGTTCGCACGCGCCAGATCGCGCGGCGCCTGAAAGACGTCGAGACGCTGCCCGAACCCGAGGCGATGCGGCTTCTCGACGAGGGGCTCACACTCGACATGCCGGAGACCGCGCCGGACGAGAAGTGACGGAGTCCTCCGATGTTCGACGCGCTGCGCCGCTATCGTCGCAACCGGGTTCTGCGCAACGCAGCGCTGCCCGACGCGTTATGGGTCGACGCATGCGCGTCGCTCCCCTTCCTGACGATCTACACGCCCGAGGAGCTCGCAAGGCTTCGCGATCTCGTCGTGCTGTTCCTCGACGCGAAGAGCATCGTCGGCGCGCAGGGACACGAGGTTACGCCGCTGCAGCGGACGATCATCGCGATCCAGGCATGCGTGCTCGTGCTCGAGCTCGATCTTTCGCTTTACGACGGATTCGAGAGCATCATCGTCTATCCCGGCGAGTTCGTGCCCGGCGTCGAGTTCGAGGACGAATACGGCATCGTGCATCGTCGCGACGACGCGCTCGCCGGCGAGGCGATGGACAGGGGACCGGTCGTGCTCTCGTGGCCGGACGTCGAGGCGTCGGCCGATTGGGACGAGACCGGCATGAATCTCGTGATCCACGAGTTCGCGCACAAGATCGACATGGCGGACGGCGACGCGAACGGTTCTCCGCCGTTGTCGGATGCCGATGCGCGCAACACGTGGACGCGCGTCATGCGGGCCGCGTACGATGACTTCGTCCGTCGCGTCGATCGCGACGAGGATACGGCGATCGATTCGTACGCGGCGGAGAGTCCCGGCGAATTTTTCGCCGTGCTCTCGGAAGTATTCTTCGCCGAACCGCTGCTATTGCTTGACGAATATCAGGACGTCTACGACGCGTTCGCCCGCTTCTATCATCAGGATCCGGCAACGCGGCAGGGAGATCCACGATGAACATCACGTTGGTGGGATCGCGCTATTTTGGCGCCGCAGCGTTCGACGCGCTGCGTAGCGACGCCACCATTCTTCAGGTTGCAGTCCCCGCGCCCGACGATCGGTTGGCGACCGCGGCGAATGCCGCCGGCGCTTCCGTGTGCGTGCTGGCCGACGCGCGCATCGTGCCCGGCGATGCGATTCCCGACGGCACCGATTTGATCGTCGCCGCGCACACGCACGCGCGCGTGAGCGACGACGCGCTCGCGCGCTCGCGCCTTCGCGGCATCGGCTATCACCCGTCGCTTTTGCCCCGGCACCGCGGCATCGCGGCGATCGAATGGACGATCCTTTGCGGCGATCCGATCGCGGGCGGATCGGTCTACCACCTGGAAGGCGGCTGGGATCGCGGCGCGATCGCCGCACAGGACTGGTGCTTCGTTCTGGCCGGCGAGACGGCGCGCGGACTGTGGGAGCGCGCGCTCGCGCCGATGGGCCTCGCGCTTCTTTCGCGCGTCGTGCGCGACGCACGCGATCACGGCGTCGTGCCTTCGCATCCGCAGGACGAGCGCTTCGCGACGAAGGCGCCATTGATTCGCGTGCCGATCGCATCGAGCGACGAGCGCGGCGAGCGCGTTTCGCTTTACCTCGCGGCGTTCGGCGCGGATCGCGTGCGCCTCGCCGAGTTGCTTTCGGAACGCGCACAGGCGTTCGGCGCGAACTGGAACGCAAGCCGCATGATGATCGCCGGCAACGAGACTGCGGCGATCGTTCACGTCAGTGTGCCGACCGGCGACGCCGAGGCGCTCGTGCAGGCGCTTCAGGGGCTCGAATCGTCCGGACTTCGCGTTGCGCGTTTGTAGTCGGGCGTGCCATTGCGCCACGCGGCACGGCGTCACGCGCAGGCGTGGAGTCGCTTCATCCGTCTTGCATCGAATCGCGGCCGGCTCTCGCGCGATCGGGTCTTAGGCGGGTTTCGACCGCAACGCCGACTTCGGCCGGAACGCCTTGCACACTGCTTCGTGCGTTTCGACGTACGGACCGCCGATCAAATCGATGCAATACGGCACCGCGGGGAAGATGCCGTCGAGCGTCTCCTTGATCGCCTTCGGCTGCCCGGGAAGATTGAGGATAAGCGCGCGTCCGCGCACGACACCGACCTGGCGCGACAGGATCGCCGTCGGCACGTAGCGCAAGCTCACCTGTCGCATCTGCTCGCCGAAGCCTGGCAGCACGCGATGCGCGACGGCAAGGGTCGCTTCCGGCGTGACATCGCGCGGCGCGGGTCCCGTTCCGCCCGTCGTGAGCACGAGATGACAGCCGACGACGTCGACCAGCTCGACCAGCGTCTGTTCGATTTGCGGCTGCTCGTCTGGAATGAGTCGCCTCTCGAAGCGCCATGGCGTCGCGAGCGCCGCCTCAAACCAGCTTTGCAAACCGGGCACTCCCTGATCGACGTACACGCCCTGCGATGCGCGATCGGAGATCGACACCAGGCCGACGAGCAGCTCGTTATCGGGATTCATGTTCGTCGATCGAATCGCGTGCGGGTCGTTCAGGCCTTCCCGCCTCTGGCGCTCGACCCTTCCGAGAGCGCGGCGCGTATCGGTGCAGGATCGATACCGCGCATCAGGCGGCCGATGTACTGCAACTGACGCCTTCGTGCCTCGTGCTTTCGAAGCGTTCGCGCGAGCGCGATCGCGTCGACGAGATTCTCGGGCAGGTTCAGCGTGGCGAGCCGCGCGGCATCGAGGTCGACCAGCGCAACGCCGAGATCCTGCAATTCATGCATCGCGCGCTTGCGCCGCGTCTTCGACAGCAAGACGTCGGTGGAAGCGTTGTCGTTCGGGGTTGCGGCTGAAAGCCGTGGCATGGACGAAGGCGCGCGAACCACTTTGAAGCAAGCGTCTTTGCTATGATAGCCGACGCTCGTTTCGACACATTTTCATGTCGCTCTCCGCGAACGCAGAACGAATCGAAAGCCGCGTGCGCGCACCCGATGCGCACGCGTCTCACGCCCATTTTCCGGTCGCGACCGACGTGCTCGAACGCGTCGCGCAGTCGGTGCTCGACACGGCGCGCAGGAATGGCGCGACGGCCGCCGAAACCGAGGTCTCGCAGGCCATCGGACAATCGGTCACCGTGCGCAAGGGCGAGATCGAGACGATCGCATACAACCGCGACAAAGGCATCGCCATCACCGTATACGTCGGCAAACGGCGCGGCCACGCGAGCTCCGCCGATTTTTCCGATGCGTCGCTTCGCGCCACCGTTGACAAGGCGCTCGCGATCGCACGCTACACCGCGGAGGATCCGGCCGCGGGATTGGCCGATCCCGATCGGCTCGCGAAATCGTGGCCCGATCTCGATCTATACCATCCCTGGGACCTGCCGGTCGAGCAGGCGATCGACGTCGCGCGCGAAGCGGAAGCGGCGGCGCTTCGCGTCGATCCGCGGATCGCGAACAGCGAAGGTGCGACGGTTTCGCACGGAGAGTCCGAGTTCGTCTATGCGAACACGGAAGGCTTCGCCGGCGGTTACCGCAGCTCGCGCCATCATATCGACTGCTCGGTGATCGCCGAAACGGACGGCGCGATGCAGCGCGACTACTGGTACACCGCGGCGCGCGCACCCGAGGATTTGCTGCCCGCGAGCGACGTCGGACGCATCGCCGGCGAGCGAACGGTGCGAAGGCTCGGCGCACGCCAGCTCGGCACGCTCGAATGCCCGGTGCTATTCGACGCGCCCGAGGCCGCCGATCTTCTTGGCGCGTTCGTGCACGCGGTATCGGGCGGAAGCCTCTATCGCAAGTCGTCGTTCCTGCTCGATTCGCTCGGCGCGCAGGTGTTCGCGCCGATCGTCGACATTCGCGAGGAGCCGCATCTTCCGCGGGCGCGCGGCAGCGCGCCGTTCGACAACGAAGGCGTTGCAACGCGCTCGCGCGACGTCGTCGTCGACGGCACGTTGCGCGGCTATTTCCTCGGCAGCTATTCGGCGCGAAAGCTCGGGATGGAGACGACCGGCAACTCCGGCGGCGCGCACAATCTCATCGTGCCGGGCACCGACGACCTCCCGGCGCTGATGAAGCGCATGGGACGCGGCCTCTTCGTCACCGAGCAGCTCGGCCACGGCATCAATGCAGTGACGGGCGATTTCTCGCGCGGCGCCGCAGGCTTCTGGGTCGAGGACGGCGAGATCGCTTATCCGGTCGAGGAGATCACGATTGCCGGCAACCTGCGGCAAATGTTTCGCGACATCGTCGCGCTCGGCAACGACATCGACCGCCGCGGATCGCGCTACATCGGCTCGGTGCTCGTTTCGCGAATGACGATCGCGGGTAGCTGATCCTCACGCCACGTCCGCGATCGTGCGCAACGCCGAAAGCGGACGTCGCGGCCCACGCCGATTGCGATGATCGATCCCGTTCTCGACTGGCTGCGGCAACTGAAGGACCCGCTGCGAAATTCCGCGCAGGTGCGCCGCTTCATCGCGCGATTGCCCGACGGCGACGTGCTCGAAGCGCAACGCATGTCGCTCGAGCTCCTCGCCGATTTTCCGAGCGGCGGGCGCGATGTCACTGCACAGCAGCTCGAGGCGCTGCTCGCGCTCGACGGGCGCCTCGATCCGATCGTACGCGATTTGACGCGCCAGTACACGACCAACTATCAGAAGAGCTCGACCGTCGAATCGCGGCTTTGGCACGCGGTGTTCGACCTCGTGAAAGGATTCATCGGCGCCTACAACGCCGCGCTGCAGGGCGGCTTCGTGCACGCGGAGAATCGTCGCTGGCGCGCGGTGCTGCCCTGGGCGCTGGTGCGCCTCGCGCACTACCGCGGGCTCGACGGCAAGTTCCGCCTGTTTCGCTACAGCCACTGGATTCCCGCGCAATGGCGCGACTTCCACGAAACGTACGAGCTCGCGCGCGCGCGTGGCTGGCATCGCGAGCAGCTCGTGCTCGGCGCGGGTGCGTTCTCGCGTCCCGGCATCTCGGTCGAGCAGGTGTATCTCGACATGCTGCTCCTGATGCGGCTCGATTCCGGCAACTTCACGCCCGACCAGGTCGAGTGGGTCGCCAACCAGCTCGCCGACTGGGCACCGTCGCTCACGTTGACTTCGGTGCCGCCGGAGGGCGCCGGCTTCTTCGTAGACCTTTCGAGCGCGCAGGGTCTTCGCCGACGCGGCAAGCCGATCGTCGGTGGACATGTGATGTACATCGACACAGGCCCCGTTTATACGCGGATCGTCGAGCGATTGCGCTGGCTTCCCGATACCGACGACGACAAGCCCGCGCCCGGCGAATTGCCGGCGCGCGAGCAGCGGCTCCTGTTGATGCGTCTTGCCGCGCTCTACGGTCCCGAGTCGCTCGCGCACGCACCGCGCGCATCGCGCCAGTCGGCCGACGAGCACGTGCGCGTGGTGAGCGGCCTTCATGCATTGACGCGCGCGGTCGCGGAGATCGATCGGCTGCCCGATGCCGTGCGAACGCCGGGCATCGCCGCAAGCTACGACGAGGCGACCCTCGTCAATCCCGGCATCAATCCCGCCTCGATCGAGCGGCGCGTCCGGGGGACGCGCTGGAAGATGGTCGATCGCAGCGAAAGCGGCTGTCGACTGATGGCGCCGGCGAGGGAAGCGCCGGCGAAGCTCGGCGAATTGCTGGCGATCAACGACGGCGCCAACTGGATCCTCGGCGTCGTGCGACGCATGCAGCGGCAGCAGGTCGACGAGATGACTGTCGGCGTCGAGATCATCGCGCGGCGGCTCGTGCGCGTGCTGATGCGAAGCTGGTCAGCGCCCACCGACGCGTCGCGCGCCGTGCACGATCGACCGTTCTTCGGCATCTATCTGCCTGCGGCGCCCGAGAATCGGCAGGCATCGCAGCGAAGCCTGATCGGTCCCGACGACCGCTTCACGCCCGGCGGCATGATCGAGCTCGATACCGGCAGCGCGCGCTACCTGATCCGCTTCACGCAGACGCTCGAGCGCCAGACCGGCTGGACATGGACGCTCTTCAACGCGGTGCGCAAGCTGTCGACGTGATGCGACTTTGCGATCGAGCGATGCGCCACGCCCGGCGTTGCATGCGAGACGCCGCTTTCGCCGGCTGCTAGAATCGTCCGACCCGCGACGTCGGGATAAAGACGTAGTGAATCGCTGGGAGCGGGCCCGGACGCCGGGCTCGACGCGTGAGTCGAAACCGTCGGCGGCGCCGGCATTCAAGAGGAGAAACGCGATGGAACGTCGTTCGTTCATCAAGCACGCCGGGCTCGCCGGCATACTGGCGGCGGGTAGTGCGCCGGCATTCGCGCAGGGGATGCCCGAGGTGAAATGGCGGATGGCGGCGAGCTGGCCGAAGAGCCTCGATACTCTCTTCGGCGGTTGCGAGTTCATTGCCAGGCGCGTGGCGACGTCGACGGACGACAAGTTCCAGATCCAGACATTCGCCGGTGGCGAGATCGTGCCGGCGTTCGGCGTTGTCGATGCCGTGCAGAACGGCACCGTCCAGTGCGCGCATACCGCGCCGTACTACTTCTTCGGCAAGGACCCGACGTTCGCGTTCGGCTGCACCATCCCGTTCGGGATGAATTACCGTCAGCAGAACGCATGGATGTACCACGGCGGCGGCATGGAGCTGATGCGCGAGTTCTACAAGGACTACAACATCATCAATTTCCCGGCCGGCAACACCGGCACGCAGATGGGCGGCTTCTATCGCAAGCCCATCAACACCGTGGCCGACCTCAAGGGACTCAAGATGCGCATCGGCGGCACCGGCGGTCTGCCGTTGCAGAAGCTCGGCGTCATCCCGCAGCAGATTCCCGGTGGCGATATCTATCCGGCGCTCGAGAAGGGAACGATCGATGCGGCGGAGTGGGTCGGGCCTTACGACGACGAGAAGCTCGGGCTCTACAAGGTCGCGAAGTACTACTACTACCCGGGCTGGTGGGAAGGCCAGGCGGAGCTCGACCTGTTCGTCAACACCAAGGCTTTCGACGAGCTGCCCAAGTCCTACCAGTCGGTGCTTCAGTCGGCATGCACCGAGGCGCTAACGGACATGATGGCCAAATACGACGCGCTCAACCCGGCCGCGTTGAAGCGCCTCATCGGCAACGGCGTCAAGCTCGCGCCATTCTCGAACGAGATCATGGCGGCGTGCTACAAGGCGACCGTCGAAGTCTACGACGAGATCGCGAGCAAGAACGCGAAGTTCAAGAAGGTGTACGAACCGTGGAAGGCATTCCGCAACGACGAGATCTCCTGGTTCCAGGTCGCGGAGAATCGTTTCGACAATTTCATGATCGCCGCCGAGCGCATGTCGCATCGCGGTCCTAGCAAGTAGGGCGGCGGCGGTTGAAGCGCGAGCGAGGCGTCACAAGCATTGACGAGCCCCGCTTCGGGGGCTTCGCGTCAAGAGCGTCGGCGGGTTTCGCGCTACTTTCCGCCGGAAGGCGGATTCGTCCCCTGCATCTGTTCGCGTAGCGCGCGCTCGAAGTCGCTCGTCTGATCGCCGCCTTGCGTTGCGGGGGGCGGATTCGCAGGCGGCGCATTGTCTGTCCCCGCGTTCGGTGCCGGCGTCGACGGCTTCTCGTCGCCACCTCCGCCGAGCGCACCTTCGAGTGCCTTTTCGTCGTTCTCCTGCTCGGTCGAACCGGAGGGCGGTTCCGCGCCGCCCTTGCCTTCGGGAAAGACCGGCGCCTCCTCGGGCACGATGATCTGGATCTTGTTGATGTCGTACTTCGCGACGCCCGCCTTGTAGACGAGCACCATCTGCGGGAAGCCGATCACGATTCCCACCATCAGGATCTGGATCAGCACGAACGGCACGGCGCCCCAGTAGATCTCGCCGGTCGTGACGCCGCGGGTCAGCTTCTTCGACACGCGATCGATGTACTCCTTTACCGGTGCGACACTTCGCAAATAGAAGAGCGCGAAGCCGAACGGCGGATGCATGAACGACGTCTGCATGTTGACGCCGAGCAGCACGCCGAGCCAGATGAGATCGATGCCGAGCTTGTCGGCGGCGGGCCCGATCAGCGGAATGATGATGAACGACAGCTCGAAGAAATCGAGGAAGAACGCGAGGAAGAAGATGACGAGGTTGACGACGACCAGGAAGCCCACCTGGCCGCCGGGCAGGCTGGTCAGCAGGTGCTCGACCCAGACATGGCCGTTCACGCCGTAGAACGTAAGGCTGAACACGCGCGCGCCGATCAGGATGAACACGACGAACGTCGAGAGCTTCGCCGTCGTGTCCATCGCCTGTTTCAGGAGGCTCCACGAGAGCCGCCGGCGCACCAGCGCCATCGCGAGCGCACCGGTCGCGCCCATCGCGCCGCCCTCGGTGGGCGTGGCGACGCCGAGGAAGATCGTGCCGAGCACGAGGAAGATGAGTGCGAGCGGCGGAATCAGCACGAACACGACGCGTTCGGCAATCTTCGACAAAAGCCCGAACTTCAGGAAGCGGTTCAGCAATGCGGCGACGAACGCGACGCCCGTGCCGACGCTCGTCGCGATGACGAGCGTCTCATCGAGCGCGCGATCCGCCATCTGCGATTTCGCGTACGCGACGGCGGACACGGCGGCGATGACGACGAGCACGATCAGCGAGATGACGCCGCTGCGTCCCGTGGCTTCGCGCATCGTGCGCGCTTCGAGCGGAAGCGCAGGCACCCAATGCGGCTTCACGATCGAGCAGCCGAGGACGTAGAGCGCGTAAATGCCGGCAAGCGTCAGGCCGGGAATGAACGCGCCGGCGTACATGTCGCCGACCGAGCGGCCGAGCTGGTCGGCCATGATGATCAGCACGAGCGACGGCGGGATGATCTGCGCGAGCGTGCCCGACGCGGCGATGACGCCGCTCGCGAGGCGCCGATCGTAGCCGTAGCGCAGCATGATCGGAAGCGAGATCAACCCCATCGAGATGACGCTCGCCGCGACGACGCCGGTCGTGGCCGCGAGCAGCGCGCCGACGAACACGACCGCGTAGGCGAGGCCGCCGCGAAGCGGGCCGAAAAGCTGGCCGATCGTATCGAGCAGGTCCTCGGCCATCCCGGAACGCTCTAGGATCAGCCCCATGAAGGTGAAGAACGGCACGGCAAGGAGCGTGTCGTTCGACATCACGCCGAATACACGCTCGGGCAGTGCCTGCAGGAGTGACGGCGCGAGAAGACCGAGATGGATTCCGAGAAATGCGAAGCCGATGCCGACAGCGCCGAGCGAGAACGCGACCGGGAATCCGATGAGCAGCGTGACGATCAGGCCGCAGAACATCAGCGGCGCGAGGTTGCCGATGAGCCAGGCGGTCATTGGACTGCGCTCGGCCCCGGACTCACCGTTCGCGCCCCACATCGAGCGGCGGCGATTCGACGCCGCGCTGTGCCGCGATCTCCTTCGCGAGCTCCTCTTCCGCCGACATCTCGTGACGCTTCTCGAGCGGATCGCGGATGCGCCCCGTGAGGTAGGCAATGCGCTTGATGAGCTCCGAGCTCGCCTGGAGGATCAGGAGGCCGAAACCGACGGGGATCATGAGACGCGCCGGCCAGATGATCAGGCCGCCCGCGTTCGTCGACACCTCGTGCCGCAGCAGCGAGTCGATGAAGAGCGGCCACGACAGCCACAGGATGATGATCGACATCGGCATCAGGAACAGGACGATGCCGAGCACGTCGATGATGTTCTGCGCGCGCGGAGAGAGCCGGCCCTGGATGATGTCGATGCGCACGTGCTCGTTGCGAAGCAGCGTGTACCCGGCGCCGAACAGGAAGATCACCGAGAACAGGTACCACTGGATTTCGAGGTACGCGTTCGAGCTGTAGTTGAACAGCTTGCGTACCGACGCGTTCGCCGCGCTGATCAGCACGACGGCGAGCACGAGCCAGTAGACGAGCCGGCCGACGCGCTCGGTGATCGCGTCGATCGCGCGCGAGATCGCGAGCAGAGCGTTCACGCTTTCTCCCTCGTGGCGCGTGGTGCGCGTCGTTGTGTTCCAGGACGACCGGCGGCGCGCTCATCGGAGCAATGGCCGCGCTTTCGCCCGCGATGGACGGCGAATTATAGGCGAAGCGGCGCGCGCGATCGCTTCCCTTCGTCGACGACATCGCCGTCGATCCGCGGGACATGGACGGGCTGCTAGAATCAGCGCTTTCCGGGCGTTCATTCCATGTTCAGCCGCTCCCTGACGCTCGCGCAGTCCGATCCCGAGCTCTGGCAGGCGATCGCCGCCGAAAATCGCCGGCAGGAAGAGCATATCGAGCTGATCGCGTCCGAGAACTACGCGAGCCCGCCCGTCATGGCGGCGCAGGGCACACAGCTCACGAACAAGTACGCCGAAGGCTATCCCGGCAAGCGCTACTACGGCGGCTGCGAAAACGTCGACGTCGTCGAGCAGCTCGCGATCGAGCGCGTGCGCAAGCTCTTTCATGCCGAGGCGGCGAACGTCCAGCCGCATTCGGGTGCGCAGGCGAACGAGGCCGTGTTCTTCGCGGCGCTCGCGCCCGGCGACACGATCCTAGGCATGAGCCTGCCGCACGGCGGGCACCTGACGCATGGCTCGCCCGTGAACATCTCGGGCAAGTGGTTCAAGGTGGTCGCCTACGGGCTCGATCCGCAGTCGGAGCTCATCGACTACGCGCAGGCCGAGCGCCTCGCGCGCGAGCACAAGCCGAAGCTGATCATCGCCGGCGCGTCGGCGTATTCGCGCATCATCGAATGGAAGCGCTTTCGCGCGATCGCGGACGAGGTCGGCGCGCTCTACATGGTCGACATGGCGCACTACGCCGGCCTGATCGCGGCCGGTGTCTATCCGACCCCGGTGGGCATCGCCGATTTCGTGACGAGCACGACGCACAAGACGCTGCGCGGCCCGCGCGGCGGCTTCATCCTGATGAAGGAAGCACAGACGAAGGCGGTCAATTCAGCGGTGTTCCCGGGCGTGCAGGGCGGCCCGCTGATGCACGTGATCGCAGCGAAGGCTGCGGCATTCGGCGAGGCGATGAGCCACGACTTCAAGATTTACCAGGAGCGCGTGCTCGAGAACGCGCGCGTGCTGGCGAAGGTGCTCCAGGAGCGCGGCGTGCGCATCGTTTCCGGCGGCACCGACTGCCACATGTTTCTCGTCGACCTGCGCGCGAAGCACATCACCGGCAAGGACGCGGAGGCGGCGCTCGCCAGGGCGCACATCACCGTCAACAAGAACGCGATCCCGAACGACCCGGAAAAGCCGTTCGTCACGTCGGGGATTCGCATTGGCAGCCCGGCCGTGACCACGCGCGGCTTCGGCGAGATCGAATGCGAGGAGCTCGCGCATCTGATCGCCGACGTGCTCGACGCGCCGGCTGACGAGGCGGTGCTGACGAGAACGCGCAACGCCGTCGGGTCCCTCACGCGCCGATTCCCGGTCTACCGCGCATGACATTGGTCGGCGGCGCGCAACCGGTCGATCGGGCATGAAATGCCCGTTTTGCGGTAGCGCCGATACGCAAGTCGTCGATTCGCGCGTCTCCGAGGCGGGCGACTCGATCAGGCGCCGGCGCAGGTGCCCCGAGTGCCAGAAGCGCTTCACGACGTACGAGACGGTCGAGCTTCGGCTGCCGCAGGTCGTCAAGACCAACGGCAACCGCGCCGATTTCGACACCAACCGGCTTCGCGTCGGATTCGCGCGCGCGTTGCACAAGCGGCCGGTGCCGACCGAATTCGTCGACGCCGCGATCGACCGGATCGTGCAGCGCGTGCTCTCGCAAGGCGAGCGCGAGATCGCGTCGCGCCAGTTGGGCGAGATGGTGATGGAAGAGCTCTACCGGCTCGACAAGGTGGCCTACATACGCTTTGCCTCCGTGTACCGTTCGTTCCAGGACGTGTCCGATTTTCGCGACGCGCTGAAGGAAGTCGAGGCCGTGCGCCTGCCGCGCAAGTCCGCGCGCCGGCCGGCGTGACGAGCAGCGCTTTCACCGACGACGAGCGCCGCTCCATGGCGCGCGCGCTCGCGCTCGCCGAGCGCGGGCTTTGCACGACGACGCCGAATCCGCGCGTCGGATGCGTGATCGTCCGGGACGGGGAAGTGATCGGCGAAGGCTTCCACGAACGCGCGGGCGAGGCGCACGCGGAGGTGGCGGCGCTTCGCGATGCGCATGCGAAGGATCGCGACGTGCGCGGCGCGACCGTGTATTCGACGCTCGAGCCTTGCAATCGGCAGGGCCGCACGCCGCCTTGCGTCGACGCATTGATCGCGGCAGGCGTCGCGCGCGTCATCGCGGCAATGCCGGACCCGAATCCCGATCAGGGCGGAGGCGCTGCGCGTCTTCGCGCTGCCGGCATCGCGGTCGACGTCGGTTTGCTCGAAGACGAGTCGCGAGCGCTCAATGCAGGCTTCGTGTCGCGAATGACGCGGGGGCGGCCGTGGCTGCGCGCGAAAATCGCTGCGAGCCTCGACGGTCGAACGGCCCTGGTGGACGGCGAGAGCCAATGGATTACCGGCGCTGCGGCGCGCGCCGATGGCCACGCGTGGCGTGCGCGATCCTGCGCGATCATGACGGGCATCGGCACCGTGTTGCACGATGACCCGCAACTGACCGTGCGCGACGCGCCGGCGACGAGGCAGCCGCTTCGCGTCGTTGTCGATCGACGAGCGGAGACGCCGCCTGGTGCGCGCGTGCTTGATGGGGGAAATACCCTTCTCGTCACCGCCGGTCCACGCAACGCGCAGTGGCCCGAATCCGTCGAGTCGCTCGCGCTGCCCGGCGGCACGGGTCGCGTCGATTTCCAAGCGCTCCTTCGCGCGCTCGCTGCACGAGGCATCAACGAAGTGCAGGTCGAGGCGGGCGCGAAGCTCAATGGCGCGCTGCTTCGCGAAGGCCTCATCGACGAGCTTCTCGTGTATGTCGCCGGCGCAGTGATAGGCGATCCCGCGCGCGGGATGTTCGAGGCGAAGACTGCGCTCACGTCGCTCGCGCAACGCGTGATGCTCGATTTCACGTCGATCGACCGGATCGGCGAGGATTTGCGCATTGTGGCGCGCGTGCGAAGAGTCGATGTTCACCGGCATCGTTGAAGCCGTTGGCCGCGTTGCCGAATGCCGTCGGGGAGCGGCGGGCATGCGAATCGGCATCGAGGCGCGCGAGCTCGATCTGTCCGCCGTTGCGGTGGGCGACAGCATCGCCGTGGCCGGCTGCTGCCTGACGATCGTGCAAATGTCGCCACCGGTTTGTCGCTTCGACGTTTCCGACGAGACGCTCCGCTGCACGACCGGCTTCGCGATTGATCGCCGCATGAACCTCGAAAAGGCGCTGCGCCTGTCCGATCGGCTGGGTGGGCATCTCGTGAGCGGGCACGTCGACTGCGTGGCGCGCGTGACGGCGCTCGAAGCGTTGCACGGCGAGCACGAGGGTCATCGGCGGCTCGAGGTGGAATTGCCTGTCGAGCTTGCGCGTTATGTCGCAAGCAAAGGATCGATCGCCGTCGACGGCGTGAGCCTCACGACCAACACGGTGCGCGGGGCGCGATTTACCGTGAATCTGATCCCGCATACACTCGATGTCACGACCTTGGGAACCCTGGCGCCCGGGGATGCTGTCAACATCGAAGTCGACATCATCGCCCGATACGTGGAGCGCCTGCGCGTCAGTTGTCAGGTGGCAGTTGACGGAAGCGGCCGCGTTTTCGGTGGCGCGGTACCTGACAACTGACCACTGTCAACTGACAACCGACACACGGAGGAATCACGATGGACCTGACCACCCTCGAGCGGTTGCCGCTTTGGATCGGCGGCCGCACCTTTTCGCCTTCGACGATGCGCTATGGCGAAGTGACCAACCCGGCGACCGGCGAAGTGATTCGCCACGTGCCGTTCGCCAACGCCGCCGACGTCGACGCGGCCGTGCAAGCCGCCGCGGGAGCGTTTCCCGCGTGGTCGGCGTTTCCGCCGCTTCGTCGCGCGCGCGTGCTGATGAGGTTTCGCGACCTGCTCGAACGGCATCGCAAGGATCTTGCGCGCATCGTGACGCAGGAGCATGGCAAGACGCTCGCCGATGCGGAAGGATCAGTGATGCGCGGCATGGAGGTGGTCGAGTTCGCGACCGGCATACCACACCTTCTGAAGGGCGAGCACAGCGAAAGCGTTGGTACGGACGTCGATAGCTGGTCGATCCGCATGCCGGTCGGCGTGTGCGCAGGCATCACGCCGTTCAATTTTCCGGCGATGGTGCCGATGTGGATGTTCCCGATCGCGATCGGATGCGGCAACTCGTTCGTGCTGAAGCCCTCGGAGCGGGATCCGACGCTGTCGCTGCGGCTCGCCGAGCTCTTGCAGGAGGCAGGACTTCCCGATGGCGTGTTCAACGTCGTGCACGGCGACAAGGAGGCGGTCGACGCGCTGCTTTCGCATCCGCTCGTGCGCGCGGTGTCGTTCGTGGGGTCGACGCCGATCGCCAGGTACATCTACGAAACGGGCGCACGCAATGGCAAGCGCGTGCAGGCGCTCGGCGGCGCGAAGAACCATGCGATCGTGATGCCCGATGCCGACGTCAACTTCGCGACCGAGGCGATCATCGGTGCGGGTTACGGATCGGCCGGTGAGCGCTGCATGGCGATTTCCGCGGTCGTGGCGGTCGGCGATGTCGCCGATACGCTCGTTGCCAGGCTTGCCGCGCGGTCGCGAAAGGTAGCGACGGGTCCGGGCGACGTCGCACAAAGCGAGATGGGACCTGTGATCACGTGCGCGGCACGCGATCGGATCACAGGGCTGATCGATCGCGGCATGGAGGAGGGCGCAACGCTCGTGGTCGATGGACGAAAACCGACCGTCGCGGGATCTCCGAACGGCTTTTTCGTCGGACCTACGCTCTTCGACAACGTGAGGCCGGAGATGACGATCTACCGCGAAGAGATCTTCGGACCGGTGCTTTCGGTGTTGCGCGTCGACTCGCTGACCGACGCGATCGGGCTGATCAATGCGAATCCGTACGCGAACGGCGCCGCGATCTTTACGCGCTCGGGACACGCGGCAAGGCGCTTCGAGCAGGACGCCGAAGTCGGCATGGCGGGCATCAACGTGCCGATCCCGGTGCCGATGGCGTTCTATTCGTTCGGCGGCTGGCGCAATTCGCTGTTTGGCGATCTGCATGTTCACGGGCTCGACGGCGTTCGCTTCTACACGCGGCTCAAGACCGTGACGTCGCGCTGGCCCGACGACGGCAGCGCCGCGCCGGGATTCCACATGCCGGTGATGGGGTAGCGGCGCGCGTTCATTCATCGAGCACCTGCCAGGACACGCGCGGATTGGCGTGCGCGGCGGATACGATCGCCTGCACGAATGTCGCGGCCCCGGCGGGACCTTCGACGCGCATCGTGAGCCGATAAGCAGGTTCACGCGGGGGTTCGCCCGGCGGCGGAGTGCCCGAAGCTGCTTCGACGCTGGGTGGCGAGAGCGTGCAGCGATCGATCGCAGGGGCTCCGGGTAGCACGCATAGCCGCTCGATGACGTGGCGCACGACGAGACCATCGCCGACATCGAGGATCGACGCGCCCGCGGGGTAATCGGCGCCGACGAGCAGCGCCCGAGGGACCCCTCGCCGATCTTCGCCCGGTTGACGTGATGCGAAGTAATTGTGCGCGGCGTCGTCGTTCGTCGTGTCGATCGAGCGGTCTTCGAGCAATGCGACGACATCATGCTCGAGCGCCGCGGATGCCGCGAACGCGGCCTGGCGGCGCAAGTTGACGTTGTCGTTGATCGCGATGGCGGCTCCGACCGCGCGCACGAGGGACATGCCGGCGAAGGCGAGCGCGACGACGGCGACGAGCGCGATCAGCAGGACGATGCCGCGCTGATAATAAAGCTGAGGAGGACGCGGGCCAATGCGCGTCTGGCGCGCCGCGAGCGGTACGCTCCTCACTGCCTTTGCACAAGCAACAGCTTGCCACCCGGCAAAGAGCATAGCCATCGCGGTCATTGAACTACCCTCCGCTGCGCGCTTCGGGGCCGATTCGCGCTCATGCCCCGCGGTTCCACAGGACGTTGATCAGCGGCACGACGGTCTCGACCGTTCGATACCGGTAGCTGCCGCTACTCCCCGCCGCGATGGTGCCCTCGAGGCGGCCCGGGCAGGTCGTCTTGTCAGCGGCCTCGCAATCAAAGAGCACCCAGTGGTAATCGCGCATCAGCGTGCTGTCGACGCGATCGCCGCGCACGACCATCCCAATGCGCACCGCAAGGATTCGATCGAGCGTGGTCCGTGGCGCGGCGAGCAACGCTGCGGGCGACCACGGTCCTGGTGCGCTCGCGCGAACCCATGTGTCGAGTGCGCCGTCCCCGTCGCTTTCGATCCCGTACTGGAACTTGACGTTGACGATGTCAGACGCGATCGGCACGGGCGCATCGCCGTTTGCGAGATCCTGACTGCGCAGCGTCTGCGATACCACGTCAAAGCGAAGCGTCGAGGCGAGCCCGGCGGGTCCGAGGTCGAGGAGCACGCTCGTGATCGGAAAGTCCATCGCGGTCGGCGTGTGTGCGATGTCGACGACGCCCCCTGCAGGTGCACCAACGCCCGTCACCTGCGACATCGCGCAAGCGCCGGTGCGCGAGATCGAGACGACGCGATCGCCTGCGACGAAGCCATCGGGGCTTTGCACACGGAAATCGCTGCCGGCAACCGCCGCACTCGCGAACGCCGCGGGAAGCCGGATCGCGGGCGCGAGCGCGCGACGGACGACCAGCGTATCGGGGCGGTCGTCGCCGCCGCCATCGGTGATGAGCACGGCGATCGGCCGTAGCGTCGTCGCGACGTTGGCGTCGAACGGGCAGCTATCGAGCCACCGCGCAGCGACCGACCATCCGGCCCCGGCGTTGGCCAACTGCGACGCAATCGAGAAGAGCGCGAATCGCGACGCGCTTTGCGCATCGGCGGTGCTTGCCGCACTGCGACGCACCGTATCAATGGCAACGAATGCGCCGTATACGACGACCATCGCGATCATGGCGAGAGCAAGTCCGACGATCACGTCGACGAGCGACGTGCCGCCGAGGCGAAGCAATCGCCGGCTTCGCTCGATATCGATCGTCGTCATCGATGGGGCAGCATCGCGCTGACCGATGCGCGATGCGCGGTCGTTTCGCCTGGAGCGAGCCATCGGACGCCGACACGCACCCGCCGACGCTCCGCGGTGTCTTCGATGTCGACGCTCGGCGCATTGCTTGTGCGGCTGACGCCGGGCAATCGTGTCGCCTGCTGCAGAAGCGCCCGATAGGCGTCGCCACCGGTTGCGTCATAGCGGGCGGCGAGCGTCGCGCCATCCTCGGTCGTCATGCGCGCGATCGCCGCCGCCGCAAGATCGACGCCTTCGCTTCGCCACTGCGCATTGCCGCTTGCGCGAAGCGCGCTTGCCAGCAGTGCAAGCAAGCCCAGCATGCCGAGCGAGAACACGACGAGGGCGACCAATGTCTCGATCAGGAACACGCCTGCGGATTTCGTCGAGCCGCGGAGGCCGCTGCGCGCGATCGACGCGGTCATGTACACGACCCATCCGGCCGGTTCGTCCAGCAATCCGCCGTTCGCGTCCAATTCGCCGGCACCGACAGCGTGGCTCTCGAGCCCCGTTCGTCGATCGTGAACGCGAATCCGTCCATGCCCTTGGCGGCGATGCCGGTCGCCGTGTAGGTGAAACTGGTCGCGCTGGCCGTGCACGAGAGAACGAAGCCGTCGGGCGATGCGGGCGTGGACGCGTCGACGCCGCAGCGCCCGGCGCCGTCGACATAGGAGCGTTGGTCCTCGAAATACTCGTTCATGCGCACGTACGCATCGGATAGCCGCGCGACCGCTTCGACGATCCGCGCGCGTTGTACATAGCTCGCGTAAGAGGGCAGCGCGACTGCCGCCAGAATGGCCACGATGGCGACAACGATCATCGTCTCGAGCATCGTGAAGCCGCCGGCAGTCGGGCGATCGCGTGGCATCACGGGCATCGATCCGAGGCGACCTCGATTCGCGCGCGACCGCTGTTGGCGAGGATCACCTTGCGTGTGCGCTGGCCGGTACGGCAGATCGTGAACGTGCCCATCTGCAACCCGCCCTCGAAGCGCCGTGCGCGGCCGGCCCCGGTATACGAGACGTAATCGGCGACTGGCCGGTTGCCACGGACGGTGATCCCCGGGCTCGACGCGCGTTCGCGCACGACGACGGCAGCATCGTCGCCGCGCGACGCATCGGGCACGACGACCCAGCCGCCTTCCCACGGCAACGCGCCCGCAGCACAGCCACCTTCGCCGGGGCAGACGTCGACGCGGCCGCCGCGCTTGATCGCTTCGCTTCGCGCGACATCGAGCGCGTGCAGCAGCGCCTCGGCACGATCCTGCACCTGCTGTTCGGAAACAAAGCCGCCGAATGCCGGTACGCCGAGCGCCAATACGATGCCCGCGATGGCGAGCGCAACCATCATTTCAAGAAGCGTCAAGCCGCGAGCGTGGGTCGAATGGCGCATGCGGCGATTCTTGACGAAGCGGCGCGGCGCCGCGAATCGGCGAAATGGCCTAGGCCATCGGCGGTATTGGCTTTCGCGCGCGCATTTGTTCGCCGGGCGGCTTCTGCTATCGTAGGCAGCGACGCACGCGACGTTCACGCGCGCCACGCGAGCTTCGATGAACGCTCCCGACCCGATCGCCACGCGCAAGCCCGAGTTCCGCTGGGACGATCCGCTGCTGCTCGATTCTCAATTGACCGACGAGGAGCGGATCGTGCGCGACAGCGCGCACGATTACGCGCAGGAGCGGTTGATGCCGCGCGTGCTGGAAGCGTTTCGCCACGAGCGAAGCGATCCCTCGATCTTCCCCGAGATGGGCGCGCTCGGTCTTCTGGGCGCGACATTGCCGACCGAATATGGCGGCGCGGGGCTCAATCACGTCTGCTACGGTCTTGTCGCACGCGAGATCGAGCGGGTGGATTCAGGGTACCGCTCGATGATGAGCGTGCAAAGCTCGCTCGTGATGTATCCGATCTTCACCTATGGCGACGAGGGGCAGCGGCGCAAATATCTCCCCCCGCTCGCACGAGGCGAGCGCATCGGCTGCTTCGGCTTGACGGAACCGGATCACGGCTCCGATCCCGGATCGATGGAAACCCGCGCACGAAAAGTCGACGGCGGCTTCGTGCTGAAGGGAAGCAAGACCTGGATCTCGAATGCGCCGATCGCCGACGTATTCGTCGTGTGGGCGAAGCTCGACGGCGTCGTGCGCGGCTTCGTTCTCGAACAGGGCATGAAGGGACTTTCCGCGCCGGCCATCGAAGGCAAGTTCTCGCTTCGCACGTCGGTGACCGGCCAGATCGTGATGGACGACGTCTTCGTGCCGCGGGACAACCTGCTGCCGAACGTCGAGGGGCTCAAGGGGCCAATGGGATGCCTCGACAGCGCGCGCTACGGCATCGCGTGGGGGGCGCTCGGCGCCGCGGAATTTTGCTGGGAGGCCGCGCGCCGCTACGTGCTCGATCGGAAGCAGTTCGGCCGGCCGCTCGCGGCGAATCAGCTCATCCAGAAAAAGCTCGCCGACATGCAGACCGAAATCGCGCTCGGCCTGCAGGGTTGCCTTCGCCTCGGGCGCTTGAAGGACGAAGGCCGCGCGGCGCCGGAAATCACGTCGATCATGAAGCGCAACAGTTGCGGTAAGGCGCTCGAGATCGCGCGTATGGCGCGCGACATGCACGGCGGCAACGGCATAGTCGACGAGTACCACGTCGTGCGGCACATGCTGAATCTCGAGACGGTCAACACGTACGAGGGCACGCACGACATCCATGCGCTGATCCTCGGTCGCGCGCAAACGGGGATCCCGGCCTTCTGACCAATTCCCGAGGCCGCGCGCATGAAGCTCTACGACTACTTCCGCTCCTCCGCCGCGTACCGCGTGCGCATCGCGCTCGCGATCAAGAACATCGTTCCCGACGAACGCACGTTCGTGCATTTGCGCATGGGCGGCCAGCGTGCGCAGGACTACCTCGCACTCAATCCCCAGGGGCTCGTCCCGGCGCTCGCGCTCGACGACATGCACGTGCTGACGCAATCGCTCGCGATCATCGAGTACCTGGACGAGACGCACGCCGACCCGCCGCTTCTGCCGGCCGATCCGATCGGTCGGGCGCGCGTCCGCGCGATGGCGCTTTCGATCGCGTGCGAAATCCATCCGCTCAACAATCTGCGCGTCCTGAACTATCTCATCGGAACGATGGGCGTCTCGCGCGAGCAGAAGGACGGGTGGTATCGCTACTGGATCGACGTCGGCTTCGAGGCGCTCGAAACGCGCCTTGCGCGCGACCGCGAAACCGGCCGCTTCTGCCATGGCGATTCGCCGACGCTGGCCGATATCTGCCTCGTGCCGCAACTCGCGAATGCGCGCCGCTTCGAGATCGATGTCTCGCCTTATCCGACGTTGACGCGCATCGAAGCCGAGTGCCTCGCACTGCCGGCGTTCTCGAAGACTGCGCCGGCGCTTCAACCCGACGCCGAATAGGCCCGGCAAAATGCATTACGTCATTCCGTCCTTCGACGTTCCTTCGGTTCCGGTCGTCGGCGACGACCGACCGTTTCCCGTGCGTCACATCTACTGTGTCGGACGCAATTACGCCGAGCATGCGAGGGAAATGGGCGGCGATGCGACGAAGGAGCCACCGTTCTTCTTCACGAAGTTTGCCGATGCGATCGTGCCCGTCGTGCCTGCGGCGATCGGCCGCATCGCATACCCGATGGCGACGCGCAACCTGCATCACGAGCTCGAGCTGGTCGTTGCGCTCGGCATCGGCGGCGCGGACGTGCCGGCAGCCGACGCAGGCGAACTCGTGTTCGGTTACGCCGTCGGGCTCGACATGACGCGGCGCGATCTGCAAAACGAAATGCGCGAGAAGAAGCGTCCGTGGGACATCGGCAAGTCGTTCGCGCAAGCCGCGCCGATCGCGCCGATCCATCCGGTCGCGACGATCGGCGTGCTTTCGCGCGGCGAAGTGACGCTGCTCGTCAACGGCGAGCGACGCCAGCACGGCGATTTGTCCGACATGATCTGGGACGTGCCGCACGTGATCGAATTCCTCTCGAAGCTCTATCGGCTCGAGCCTGGCGATCTGATCTTCACGGGCACGCCGTCCGGTGTGGGGCCCGTCGTTGTCGGCGATCGACTGGAAGGACACATCGACGGCCTGACGCCGCTTCAAATCGAGATCGTCGCCGCTTCGCCATGACGCTCGCGAGCGAGCTCACCGCCAAGGAGGTCGAACGCGGTTACAACAACCGCGCCGCGGTGCCCGATCATCAGCGCTGGCTCGACGAATGGGTCGACCGCTCGCAACGCGCGCAGGAGACGCTCGGTCCGGCGATCGACATTCGGTACGGCCCGCAACCGAAGGAAACGCTCGATCTATACGTGCCCGCGACGCCCGCGCGCGGCACGCTCATGTACATCCACGGCGGGTGGTGGCGAAGCCTCGACAAGGCCGACTACGCATTCATTGCGCCCGCGTTCGTCGCCGCAGGTCTCGCGGTTGCGATGGTCAATTACGATCTTTGCCCCGACGCGACGATCGCGAACGCGGTCAAAGAGTGCCGGCGCGCGCTTTCGTGGCTCGCGCGCGAGGGCACAAAGCGCGGCGCACCGACGCCCATCGTCGTCGGTGGCCATTCGGCAGGCGGGCATCTGACGGCGATGATGTACACGGCCGATTGGCGAACGCAGGGCTTCGAAAAAGCACCGTTCGCCGGCGGCGTTTCGCTGTCCGGCGTGCACGATCTGACGCCGCTCGTGAAGTTCTCGCACAACGTCGATTTGAGGCTCGACGACGCGGAAGCGCGCCGGATGTCGCCGGCCATTGCTCGCCCGCTCGTCGACAGGCCGATCGTGCTCGCCGTCGGCGCCGACGAAACATCGGAGTTCGTGCGCCAGACCGACTTGCTGTGGGATGAATGGCCGCGAAACCGCCCGCCAGAGATGACGAAGCCCATGCACGTTCCTGCGCGCCAACACTACAGCGTCGTGCTCGATTACGTCGACCCGGCAAGCGCGTTGACTCAGGCCACGCTCGCGCTTTTTCGCCGCTGACGTTTCGCTTTCCGCAACGCCGCCGCGCGCCCGACGCGCATACTTCCGCTCACACGGTAGAATCGTTCGGGTGCCACCGGATACCACGACGGATTCCCGTCCTCCGATGCCTGATCCCTGATATGCCGCTCGCGCCGATCACCGAAATCATTTCCGATATCAAGGTCGGGCGCATGGTCGTCCTCGTCGACGAGGAGGATCGCGAAAACGAGGGGGACCTCGTGCTCGCCGCCGATCACGTGACGCCCGACGCGATCAATTTCATGGCGCGCTTCGGGCGTGGCCTCGTGTGCATGCCGATCACCGAAGCGCGCGCGCGGCAGCTCAATCTCGCGCCGATGACGCCCGTCAACCGCTCGGTGCACGGAACCAACTTCACCGTGTCGATCGAAGCGGCGCACGGCGTGACGACCGGCATCTCGGCGGCTGATCGCGCGCATACGATCCGCGTCGCGACCGCGCCGCATGCAACGCCCGACGACATCGTGCATCCGGGACACGTCTTTCCGCTGATCGCGCAGCCCGGCGGCGTGCTCGCGCGCGCGGGACATACGGAAGCGTGCTGCGACCTCGCGCAACTCGCCGGCCTATCGTCGTCTGCCGTGCTCTGCGAGATCATGAACGACGACGGCACGATGGCGCGGCTGCCAGATCTCGAGCGCTTCGCTGCGACGCACGGCCTTCGCATCGGCGCAATCGCCGATCTCATTCATCATCGCAGCCGTACCGAGCGTCTCGTCGAGCGCGTGGCCGAGCGGCCGCTTTCGACACCGGTCGGTACGTTTCGCCTCATCGTGTACCGCGACAAGCTCACCGACGCGACGCACCTGGCGCTGTCGCGCGGACCGATCTCGCCCGAAGTCGAGACGCTCGTTCGCGTGCACGAGCCGCTTTCGATCGTCGACCTGCTCGACGCAACGACCGACTCGCATGCCTGGAGCATTCTGGAGGCGCAAAGGGCGATCGCGGAAGCCGGGCGGGGCGTGATCGTGCTGCTGCACCGGCCCGAAAGCGCGCGTGAGCTTCGTGAGCGCGCGATCGCGACCGAAGCACCGGCCGCCGCGAAGGTCGATCTACGCAACTATGGCATCGGCGCGCAGATCCTGCGCGATCTCAATGTGGGTCGGATGCGGCTGCTCGCGCGCCCGCGCAAGATGCCCAGCATGGCCGGCTTCGGGCTCGAGATCACAGGCTACGAGGAGGCGCCGCCCGCGCGTCGCGCGTCGTAGCCGATCGCACGCAACGCGCGGCATCGCCGCCGTCATGTCCATCGTCCGCATCCAGCCGAACGCGCGCGGCGACGCGCTTCGCGTCGCGATCGTGCAGGCGCGCTTCAACCCGTCGATCGGCGAGGGATTGCTCGCCGGCGCACTCCACGCGCTTCATGAGGCGGGTGTGACGGACGACAGGATCACGCTCGTCACCGTTCCCGGTGCGCTGGAAATTCCACTTGCGTTGCAGCGGCTCGCGCAGACGCGAAGACACGATGCGCTGGTCGCGCTCGGTGCGGTGATCCGCGGCGAGACCTATCACTTCGAGATCGTCGCGAACGAGTCGGCGGGCGGCGTGTCGAGCGTCGCGCTCGAGTTCGGCGTGCCGATCGGCAACGGGATTCTCACCTGCGACACCGATGCGCAAGCCGAGGGGCGGATGGCGGCCAAGGGCGCCGATGCAGCGCTTGCGGCGCTCGAGCTCGCGAACCTGCTCGCCGCAATCGACGTGCGATGAACTCTTATGACCGCTGATGCCGTCAGGCAGCGCGAGACCGGCGCCGGATCGAGGCGACGCGCACGCGAGCTCGTGCTCCAGGGCCTCTACGAGCGGCAGCTTTCGGGCGGATCGGACGAAGCGATCGCGTCGTCGCTTCGCAGTTCCCGCGAATTCGCGTCCGCGGATGCCGAGTATTTTGGCGAGCTTTGGCGCGGCGTCACCGACCGTTATTCGGCGCTGATCGACACCGTTGCGCCGAAGGTCGACCGGCCCATCGACGCACTCGCGCCGATCGAGCGCGGCCTGCTCGTGATCGGCGCCTTCGAGCTTGCGCATCGATTGGAGATCCCGTATCGCGTCGTGATCAACGAAGCGGTCGAGCTCGCGAAGCGCTATGGCGGCACCGATGGCTACAAGTTCGTGAACGGTGTACTCGACAAGGTCGCGGCGAGCGTTCGCGGCGACGAAATTCGCGCCGCCAGTCGGCGATGAGCACGCCGGCGTCGCGCGTGCTTGGAAATGCGCCCCTCGGCGAATTTGCGTTGATCGAACGTCATTTCGCGCGTGCGCCGCGTGCGACCGACGTGCGGATCGGCGTCGGCGACGACGGCGCCATCGTTTCACCGGCCGCGGGGCTGGATTACGTGCTGACGGTCGACATGCTCGTCGAAGGACGTCACTTCGCGCGCGGCGCCGAGCCTGTGCTTCTCGGCCACAAGACACTCGCGGTCAACCTGTCCGATCTGGCGGCCATGGGTGCCAAGCCGCGCTTCGCGCTTCTCGCGGGTGCGCTGCCCTCGTCCGATTCGGCGTGGATAGCGTCGTTCATGCGCGGGTTCGATGCGCTCGCAAGCCGATACGAGGTCGATCTCATCGGTGGCGACACGACGCGCGGCCCGCTCACGCTGTGCGTCACCGCGATCGGCGAGTTGCCGGCGGGAAGCGCCATCACCCGCGCAGGCGCGCGACCCGGAGACGTCGTTTACGTCTCAGGGCGTCTCGGCGACGCCGCGCTCGCGCTCGCCGCGGCGAGCGGGAGCATCCAGATCGACGCTTCGCTTCTGCCGGCATTGCGCAATCGTCTCGACGCACCTGAGCCGCGCGTCGCGCTCGGACTGGGATTGCGCGGGATCGCGTCGTCCGCGCTCGACGTGTCGGATGGACTCACTGGCGATCTCGGTCACATCCTCGACGCGTCGCATGTCGGCGCGACGATCGATATCGCGCAGATTCCCTGCGGGGACACGCTTCGTTCGTTGCTTCGCGGACCAGACCGCGAGATCGCGCTCGAATGCCTGCTCGCGGGCGGCGACGATTACGAGCTGTGCTTTACGGCGAGTGCAACAATGCGTCCTCGAATCGACGCGCTCGCCGACGCGCTCGGCCTGTCGCTGACCGCGATCGGCGCGACCCGGGCCGAGCAAGGACTCGTCATCCTCGACGAGGACGGTCGGCCGCTGGCGTCGCCTCCGCGCGCATTCGATCATTTCGCGTGATCCGATGCGATTCGTGCGCGATGCAATTCGCTCCGACGCGATGAATGCGCCGAGCCTCGCGTTCATGGTCCGCCACCCGGCGCATCTGATTGCGCTCGGTTTCGGCGCGGGCCTGTCGCCCGTGGCGCCCGGGACGATCGGCACGCTGGTCGCATTTCCGATCGCGTGGTTTCTCGATTCGCATGCCGGAACGGCAGGCTGGCTGATCGCGATTTTCGCCTTTGCACTCGTCGGGGGATGGTGCGCGCAGATCACCGGACGCGATCTTCGCGTCGCCGATCACGGCGCGATCGTCGTCGACGAGATCGCGGCCTTCCTGTTCGTGCTCTTTTTTGCGGGCGCCGATGCGGTTCGGCAAATCGCCGCGTTCGTGCTCTTCCGCATTTTCGACGTCGTCAAGCCGCCGCCCATCCGGCAGATCGATCGCGCCACGCACGGCGCCCTCGGCGTCATGGGTGACGATTTCGTCGCGGCGTGTTACACGCTCGTCGTGCTCGCGATCGCGACGCGCCTCTACGAGGCGTTCGTGCCATGAGATGCGATGCGGCGCGCATCGAGGAGGCCGCGCTCAATGCGCTGCAAACGCAGCAGCAGCTTTTCTTCGACGGCTGGCTCGTGCGGCTTTCGCCCGGCAAGGCGAAACGCGGGCGCAGCGTGAATCCGCATTTCGGCTCTTCGCTCCCGCTGGAAGCGAAGATCGAGCGATGCGAACGTCTTTATGCATCGCGCAGGCTGCCTGCGCTCTTTCGCATCACGCCGTTCGCGAAGCCCGGCGAGCTCGACGACGTACTCGCGCAGCGAGGCTATGTCGCATTCGATCGCACGCTCGTACAGGTGGCCGGCGTCGCCAGCCCACCCATGCACAACATCGATGCGCCCGTCGCAATCGAGGAGGTTCCGATCGAAGCATTCGCGCGTGCCGCCGGCAAGCTGCGCGGCTCGTCGACCGTGCAGACGGACGCGCACCTCGAGCGCCTCGCGCATTCGCCGCTTGCGCCTTATGCGATCGTCGCGCGAATGGATGGACACATCGTCGGCTGCGGCCAACTATCCTGCGAAGACGGCATCGCGGGCGTCTACGACATGGTGACGGCGCCCGAATGGCGCGAACGCGGTGTGGCGACAGCCATCGTCACCGCGCTGCTCGCGAACGCGCGCGAGCGTGGTGCTACGTGCGCTTTCCTTCAGGTCGACGAACACAACGAGCCGGCGCTTGGCGTTTACCGGAAGTTCGGATTCGCGACCGCCTACGTCTACCACTATCGCGGGCGGCCAGGCGAATGCAAATAGGCGACGAGCACGAAGCACTGGCGCTCGAACTCGGGCAGTCGCTTCGCGCGCGGAACCTCCGCGTTGCGACGGCCGAATCGTGCACCGGCGGTTTCATCGCCGCCGCCATCACGTCGATCCCCGGCAGTTCCGACTGGTTCGAGCGCGGCTTCGTCACCTACTCGAACGCGGCGAAGTGCGAGATGCTCGGCGTGGCGCAAACGCTCCTCGATACGCACGGCGCGGTGTCGGAGCCGGTGGCGATCGCGATGGCCGAAGGCGCGCTGGCGCATAGCGAGGCCGACGTGGCCGTCTCCGTGACGGGCATCGCCGGGCCGGGCGGCGCCACCCCTGGAAAGCCGGTAGGCATGGTGTGTTTCGGGTTCGCGCGCCGTGGAAGCCCGGGGTCCGCGATAACGCGGCAAATCGCCGGCTCCCGCGCCGAAGTGCGCTCCCGCTCGGTTGAAATCGGTTTGCGGCATCTGATCGAGGTCGCGTCGGAGGGCTGATCGGCGGGTTTGGGCGCCGCGGCTGGTGCTCCTGGCAACGTCGGGTCGAGTCCACCTCGGCTGCTTTAGCTAGGTCAAACGGCCGCTTGCATCGAACGATCGTTCCATGTCATCATCCGCCCGGTTCGACGAAAGCGCCGGCGGCCGCGCCGGGCGCCGATAATCAGGAGCGACGCATGCCCCCCTTCGACAGCAGCATGGACGACCAGAAAGGCAAGGCGCTCGCCGCGGCGCTGGCCCAGATCGAAAAGCAGTTCGGCAAGGGCTCGATCATGAAAATGGGCGAGGCCCAGGCGCAAAACGACCTGCAGGTCTTCTCGACCGGCTCGCTCGGCCTCGACATCGCGCTCGGCGTGGGCGGCCTGCCACGCGGGCGCGTAGTCGAGATCTACGGCCCCGAATCGTCGGGCAAGACCACGCTCTGCCTGCAGGTCGTCGCCGAGGTGCAGAAGCAGGGCGGCGTAGCCGCCTACATCGATGCCGAGAACGCGCTCGATCCGACTTACGCCGGCAAGCTCGGCGTCAACGTCAACGAGCTTCTGATCTCGCAGCCCGACACCGGCGAGCAGGGGCTCGAGATCGCGGACATGCTCGTGCGCTCGGGCAGCGTCGACGTCATCGTGATCGATTCGGTGGCCGCGCTCGTACCCAAGGCCGAGATCGAAGGCGAGATGGGCGACCAACTCCCCGGCTTGCAGGCGCGGCTCATGAGCCAGGCGCTACGCAAGCTCACGTCCAACATCAAACGCGCCAATGTGCTCGTGATCTTCATCAACCAGATTCGCATGAAGATCGGCGTGATGTTCGGCAATCCCGAAACCACCACCGGCGGCAACGCGCTCAAGTTCTACGCGTCGGTGCGTCTTGACATTCGTCGCATCGGCTCGATCAAGCGTGGCGAAGAGTTCGTTGGCAACGAGACGCGCGTGAAGGTCGTCAAGAACAAGGTGTCGCCGCCGTTTCGCGAAGCGCTGTTCGACATTCTGTATGGTGAGGGCATCAGCCGCGAAGGCGAGATCGTGGAGCTCGGCGTTAATCACCGGATCATCGAGAAGTCGGGCGCGTGGTACTCGTATACGGGCGATCGGATCGGGCAGGGCAAGGACAACGCGCGCGAATTCCTGCGCGAGCATCCGGAGGTCGCGCAGGAGATCGAGGCAAAGATTCGCGCGGCGGTCGGCGTCGCGTCGCCGACGAGGATCAAGGGCGAAGGTAGTGGCGCGGACACGTAACGGCTCGCGTTCGGACTGACGCCTGCGCACGGATCGCCGCGTGCGCGAAGCGCGCAAGCCGCTTGCATCGGTTCGCGCCACGGCGATCCACATGCTCGCGCGCCGCGAACACTCGCGTGCCGAGCTTTCGCGTCGACTTGTCGCGCGCGGCGGCGATCTGCAAGAGATCGAAGGGGTGCTCGATGCGCTCGAGCGCGAAGGCTATCTGTCCGATGCGCGCTTCGCGCAGACGCTCGTCGCGCGCAAAGCGGAGCGTTTTGGCAAGCGTGCAATCGCAAGCGCGATGCGCGCACGCGGCGTCGATGCCGACGCTGCGAAGGAGGCGCTCCGAACGCTGGCGGACGCCGACGAATGGGTCCGTGCCCGAAGCGCGTGGGCGCGTCGCTTCAAGGCGCCTGCATCCGACGAGCGCGCACGCGCACGTCAAGTGCGATTCCTGCTCGCACGCGGCTACGCACTGTCGGTCGCGCTGAAAGTGGTTGCCGGAGGCGACTCGAATGCCGACTCGCTTTCGGCACCTGATCCGAACGCGTCCGACGATTGACCGCGAGCGGACGACCGACGATGACCTTGCTTACGCGGTGACGACTTCGACGTCGTGTTCGCGATCGTCGGCAGCGCCGGTATCGGTCAGCAGTGCCACCGTTCGCCGGGGCAGATCGCGCTCGTTCAGCGCCACCGCGTCGCACCTCGCCGCGTTTCCCAGGCGCGCGGCCTGGGCAGGACTGCGCGAAAGCTCGAGCACGCGCTCGATCGCCTCGTCCGTGCGTCCGACGAGATGCGCATTGATGCCTTCGCGCAAATGGTCGGTGTATCCGCCGCGCTCCCCGGCGACGATCGGAAGACCTGTTGCCATCGCCTCCATCACCACGCGGCCGTACGCCTCGAACCAGCGGGCGCTCGTGCGGTAGACGAAGCAATCGAGCGAGCGCAGGAACGCCGCCGGGTCTTCGCTTCCGGCCGGCAGCAACTCGATGTTCGGGACCCCGGCAAGCTCGGAGGCGAGGCACGTGGCGCCCATGAGGCGCACGCGGCAGCCCGCGTCAGCCAACGCCCGCCAGAGGCCTGGATCCTCCTCATGGTGCTTGGATCGGATATCGCGAGAAAGCCGGCCCACGGTGAACGCGCGCGCCGGGCGCGCGCCCTCGCGTGGCCGGAATCGCTCGACGTCGATCGGGCTTTCGAGCACGCCGCCCGGGCCGCGGTGCCGCGCCTTCAGCGCCCGCGACGTGTAAACCACGTCCACGCGGTGGCCGGCGCGGGCGAGTCGCTCGGCGTTCTTGGCGAGGCGATCCGGCTGGTCGGTGTTGTAGATGAGGACGACGCGGTCGAACGACGCAAAGCGGGTCCAGTGACCGATGCGGAAATAGGTGCCGACGAAGACCAGCGTGCCGCCGCGCGGAAAGCGAAGCGCAAGCGGGCGGATGCGGCGAACGGGGTATTGCGAGAACGCGGACGCGGGCGAATATTCGCTCCAGAGCGCGGCGTCGGCACAGCGGCGGAGCAGCCGCCAAGTATCGATCGTACGCCAATCCGATCCGCCGCTCGGGTCCCACAGCGGGTTGACGAGATGCACGCGCGGGCGGCGCTCGTGCGTGTCGACTTCAAGTGCCATTGCGCGAAGCTCTCATTGCCCGGGCGACAGTTGAACATTGCTGCATACCGCTGTCGCGCAGAGTTTTGTAACGTCCGATTGCAAACGTCAACAATTATGCGGCCGCCGCCCGATTTGTGGACCGGAAACGTTGTATCGGCATCGCATCGGCTGCCGGCGCTCCTTGTCGGCCGGAGAAGCGCACCTTTGAAAACGTGACGCCGCAAAGCGCGGGCAAGCCGCGGCCGGCTCATCGCTATACTGATAAGCTTTTGATTTGACGATCTTCCGTGGACATCGGGCGCGAAGCGCGCCGAAGATCCGCCGGCTGCCAATGAAAGTCGCCGACATCCGCCGCAGGTTCATCGACTACTTCGTCTCGAAGAGGCACGCGCACGTGCCGAGCTCGCCGCTCGTCCCGGCGAACGACCCGACGCTGCTCTTCACGAACTCCGGCATGGTGCAGTTCAAGGACGTCTTCACCGGCCGCGAGCGGCGCCCGTATTCGCGCGCGACGACGGCGCAGCGATGCGTGCGCGCCGGGGGCAAGCACAATGACCTCGAGAACGTGGGCTACACCGCCCGCCATCACACGTTCTTCGAGATGCTCGGCAACTTCAGCTTCGGCGACTATTTCAAGCGCGACGCGATTCGCTACGCGTGGGAATTGCTCACGGTCGAATATCGGCTGCCGCCGGAGCGCCTCTGGGTCACCGTCTATATCGACGACGACGAAGCGTACGACATCTGGACGCGCGACATCGGCGTGCCGCCCGAGCGTTGCATCCGCATCGGCGACAACAAGGGCGCGAAATACGCGTCCGACAACTTCTGGCAGATGGCGGATACCGGTCCCTGCGGCCCGTGCTCGGAGATCTTCTACGATCACGGCCCCGACGTATTCGGCGGTCCGCCGGGATCCCCCGACCAGGAAGGCGATCGTTACATCGAGATCTGGAACCTCGTGTTCATGCAGTTCGACCGCCAGAAGAAGGGCGACACGTTCACCATGACGCCGCTGCCTGCGCCCTGCGTCGACACGGGGATGGGACTGGAGCGGCTCGCCGCGGTGCTGCAGCACGTGCATTCGAACTACGACATCGATCTCTTCAAGTCGTTGATCGCCGCGGCGGCGCGCGAGACGCACGCGACAGATCTCGACGATCCCTCGCTCAAGGTGATCGCCGATCACATCCGCGCGTGCGCGTTCCTGATCGTCGACGGCGTCATTCCAGGGAGCGAGGGCCGCGGCTATGTTCTTCGGCGAATCATCCGCCGCGCGATCCGCCACGGCTACAGGCTCGGGCAGAAGCAGCCGTTCTTCTATCGCCTTGTCGACGACCTCGATCGCGAGATGGGCGCGGCCTACCCCGAGCTCACGCGCGAGAAGTCGCGAGTCGCGCAGGTGCTGCGCGCCGAGGAGGAGCGGTTCGGGGAAACCCTCGAGAACGGCATGCGCATTCTGGACCAGGCGCTTCGCGGCGGCGCGCGCGTGCTCGACGGCGAAACGGCGTTCACGCTCTACGACACGTTCGGCTTTCCGCTTGACCTCACCGCCGACGTCGCGCGCGAGCGCGGCGTGACAATTGACGAGGCTGGCTTCGAGCGTGCGATGAACGCGCAGCGCGAGCGGGCGCGTGCGGCGTCTCAGTTCAAGGCCGGCGAAGCGCTCGCGTACAGCGGTCCCAAGACGACGTTTCGCGGCTACGAATCACTGTCCGAGGAGGGGCGCGTCGTCGCCTTGTACAAGGAAGGTTTGCGCGTCGAATCGCTGTCGACCGGCGAGCGCGGCATCGTCGTGCTCGATCGCACGCCGTTCTACGCGGAATCCGGCGGGCAGGTCGGCGACCGCGGCGAGCTCTCGAAGGGTGGCGCGTGCCTGACGCTTTTCGCGGTGGAAGACACGCAGAAGATCCAACCTGATGTCGTCGGGCACATCGGCGAGATGAAGACGGGCGAATTGCGCGAAGGCGAGCGAGTGGCGGCGAATGTCGATTACGAGGCGCGCGCGCGCACGATGCGCAATCACTCTGCGACGCACCTGATGCACAAGGCGCTTCGCGACGTTCTCGGCGCGCACGTTCAGCAGAAAGGCTCGCTCGTCGATCCGGACAAGACGCGCTTCGATTTCGCGCACCAATCACCGCTGACCGATGACCAGATTCGCCGCGTCGAGGCGATCGTCAACGCCGAGATCCTGGACAACGAAGCCGTGTCGGCGCGCACGATGTCGATCGCCGAGGCGCAGAAGTCGGGCGCGATGATGCTGTTCGGCGAGAAGTATGGCGACGAGGTGCGCGTGCTCGACATCGGCAGCTCGCGCGAGCTTTGCGGCGGCACGCACGTTTCGCGCACCGGCGACATCGGCCTGTTCAAGATCGTCGCAGAAAGTGGGGTCGCGGCCGGCATCCGACGCGTCGAGGCCGTCACCGGGAAGGGCGCGCTCGATTACGTGCAACGGCAGGAGGCGCAGCTTGCGAGCGCCGCGCAGCTTCTGAAAGCGCCGATTTCCGAGATCGATGCGCGCATCGCGCAACTGCAGGAAAGCGCGCGCATCGCCGAGCGCGAGCTCGCGCGGCTCAAGGCGAAGGCCGCCGCGAACGCGGGTGACGACCTTGCGGGCCGTGCAATCGACATCAAGGGCGCGAAGGTCGTCGCGGCCGCGCTCGACGGCAGCGATGCGAAGGCGCTCCGCGAGACAATCGACAAGCTTAAAGACAGGCTCAAGAGCGCCGCGATCGTGCTCGCGAGCGTCAACGACGGGCGCGTCACGCTGATCGCCGGCGTGACGAATGATTTGACGGCCAAGGTCAAGGCCGGCGAGCTCGTCAATCACGTCGCGCAGCAGGTCGGCGGCAAGGGTGGCGGTCGCGCCGACATGGCGCAGGCCGGCGGGTCGAATCCGGCCGCGTTGCCAAAAGCGCTGCAATCCGTGTCGAATTGGGTCGGCGAGCGGCTGTGATCGAGCCGCTTACGCCGCAATTCGGTTCGGACAACTACGCGGGCATTTGTCCCGAGGCGTGGCGCGCGCTCGAAGCCGCCAATCAGGGCCACGCGCCGGGTTACGGCGCCGACGGCTGGACGCGCGCCGCGACCGACGCGATTGGCGCCGCGTTCGAGACCGACTGCGACGTCTTCTTCGTCTTCAACGGGACGGCGGCCAACTCGCTCGCGCTTGCGGCGCTTTGCCGCAACACCGACGCGATCGTTTGCCACGCGATGGCGCACGTCAACGTCGACGAATGCGGTGCACCCGAATTCATGAGTGGCGGCGCCCGGCTCCTCACGGTTGATACGCCGCTCGCCAAACTTTCACTGGACGCGATCGTCGCGAAGGCGATCACACCCCACGACGAACATTCGTCGCGGCCGCGCGCGGTTTCGCTGACGCAGGCGACCGAGCTTGGCACCGTCTATACGCCGCGCGAGCTTGCGGCGCTGTGCGAAACTGCGCACGCGAAGGACATGCGCGTGCAGATGGATGGCGCGCGCTTCGCGAATGCGGTCGCGTATCTCGGCTGCTCGCCTGCCGACGCAAGCTGGCGTGCCGGCGTCGACGTGCTGTGCCTCGGCGGGACGAAGAATGGACTGCCGGGCGGCGAGGCGATCCTCTTCTTCGATCGAAACCTTGCCGACGAATTCGCGCGCCGGCGCAAGCAGGCGGGACAGCTCGCATCGAAGATGCGCTTCCTGGCCGCGCCGTGGCTCGGCGTGCTCGAAGGCAATGCGTGGCTTCGTCACGCCGCGCACGCGAACGCAATGGCGCGAAGGCTCGCCGAGGGGCTATCGACGATCCGCGAAGCGAAGCTTCTCGCGCCGGTCGAGGCGAACGGTGTGTTCGCCGATCTGCCGAAGCACTCGATCGATGCGCTGCATGCGAAGGGATGGCGCTTCTACGTCTTCGTCGGCGAGACCGGCATACGGCTGATGTGTGCATGGGATACGATGCCCGACTCGGTCGATCGCTTCATCGATGATTTGCGCGGCGTGATCCGATAGGGTTTATCGGCCAAACGGCCGATGGCGCGCGCGACCGGCGTGCGGTGTGATGTGCGCTCCGCTTCGTCAGCGAAAGCCGCGCCACGCACCCGCCATCCGATGCCCTGTCGCTTGCAGCGGCGCTCGCCGCTTTCGCGTCGGGGGCAACGTTGCTGCAGTTCTGCGCGCGTCTGCCGCCCGCCCCGGGCACGCTCGCGCTTGTCGCGCTGACCGCGACGGTCGCGGCGTTTGCCGCCACGGCCGACTGGCGCCGTGCGCGCGGGCCACCTGATTGCGGCGGCGCGCGCGAACACGCGTTGTGGTCAGGAACGGCGTCGCTTCGCGTGAACCGCTCATGGCTTGCGCGGGTGCTCCGCGTCGTCGCGCCCACCATCGCTGCGGCGGCGTTCGGATTCAGCTATGCCGCCTGGCGCGCCGATCTGCGTCTTTCCGATGCGCTGCCATCGGCATGGGAAGAAACCGATCTGCGCATCGAAGGCGTCGTCGACGACCTGCCGCAGAACGAGCCGAGCGGGGCGCGCTTCGCATTCGCCGTCGAGCGCGTGCTGACGTCCGATGCGATCGTGCCGCATCGCGTATCGCTTGCCTGGTACGCGCCGCGCATGGGCCGTGATCGCGACACCGCAGAGCCGCCGGTGGTGCACGCGGGCGAGCGCTGGACGCTGACGGTGCGGCTCAAACGTCCGCACGGTAACGTGAACCCGCACGGCTTCGATCTCGAGGCATGGCTGCTCGAGCACGATCTTCGTGCCAGCGGCTATGTGCGTGACGACCGCGACAACACGCGCATCGAGGCGTTCGCCGGGCATCCGAACGATTACGTGCAGCGGGCGCGCGAGCGCGTGCGGGAACGGATCGAGCGGGCGTTGCCGCAGGCGCCCTACCGCGGCGTGCTCGTCGCGCTCGCGATCGGCGATCAGCGCGCGATCTCCGAGGCGCAATGGGCCATCTTCGCCAAGACGGGCATCACGCATCTCGTCTCGATTTCGGGCTTGCACGTCACCGTTTTCGCGGCGCTGGCCGGCGCGTGCGTTTTCGCCGCCGCGCGACGAAGCGCGATGCTCACCTCGCGCGTGCCGGCGCGCAAGGTCGCCGCGCTCGCAGGCGCACTCGTAGCATTCGGCTACGTGCTGCTCGCCGGCGCGGAAGTGCCCGCCGTTCGCACGCTGCTGATGCTCGTGGTCGCGGCGTATGGACTATGGCTCGCGCGTCCCGGCACGGCGTCGCTCGTCTGGCTCTGGTCGCTCGTTGCGGTGCTGCTGTGGGATCCGTGGGCCGGACTCGCGCCCGGGTTCTGGCTGTCGTTCGGCGCCGTCGGGCTGCTGCTCTATGCCGGCAGCAACCGCCTGATGTTCGCGACCGCCGGCGGATGGCGAGCGCGCATGTGCGAAGCGCTGCGTGAATCGGCGCGCGCGCAGTGGGTCGTCACGATCGGTCTGGTGCCCGGCACGCTCGCCCTGTTTCAGCAGGTGTCGATCGTCTCGGTGTTCGCCAACGCCATCGCGATTCCGGTCGTGACGCTCGGCGTCGTGCCGATCGCGCTTGCCGGCATCGTCATTCCGTTCGATCTGCCATGGATCGTCGCGCATGCTGTCCTTTCAGTGCTCATGCGCTACCTCGAATGGCTTGCTGCACTGCCGATCGCTGCATGGACGTCGCATGCTCCGATCGCATGGACCGTTCCGATCGCCGTCGCCGGCATCCTTTGGCTGACGGCGCCGAGAGGGGTGCCGGGACGCGCGCTCGGCGTCGTTTTCATGCTGCCGATGGCGTTGCTCGCGCCGCCAAGGGTGCCCGAGGGCGGTGTGCGCATTGTCGTCCTCGACGTCGGACAGGGCCTTGCCGTGCTCGTCGCGACCGCGCGTCACGCGCTGCTCTACGACACCGGTCCGCGGTTCAACGACGCCGTCGATGCGGGCGGCCGCATCGTCGTGCCATTCCTGCGTGCCGCCGGCATCGCGAGGCTCGACGCGCTCGTTGTCAGCCACGCGGACACCGATCACTCGGGCGGCGCGCTTTCGATTCTGCATGGCGTGCCGGTGGCCCGGCTCGTCTCATCGCTGCCGGCCGATCATCCGATCGTGCGTGCGAGCGTGGACAACGCGATGCGCTGTGTCGCGGGCGTACGCTGGACGTGGGATGGCGTCGCGTTCGAAGTCGTACATCCGGCGTCATCGGCGTATTCCGAAGCAACGCGCAAGAGCAACGATCTGTCCTGCGTGCTTCGCGTCACGTCGAGCGGCGGCAGCGCGTTGCTGACCGGCGACGTCGAGGCGGCGTCGGAAGGCGAAATGCTGGCGCGCGACGCGAACCTGCGAGCCGAAGTGCTGATCGTGCCGCACCACGGCTCGCGCACTTCGTCGACGCCCGCGTTCATCGCCGCTGTTTCGCCGCGTTATTCGCTGATCGCGGCTGGCTATCGCAACCGGTTTCGCCATCCGCGGCCGGACATCGTCGCGCGTTATGCCGATGCGGGCGCAGCGCGCTTGCGCACGGATCTGCAAGGTGCGATTACGTTGACGCTCGCCGACGCGGCCATCGACGCGGTCGCGGAACGCGAGCGCAATCGCCGCTACTGGTACGACGACGCGCGGCCACCGTGAGGACGAACTCGCGCGCGTCAGCGGCGAGCGCCTGTTCAGGCCACGTAGCGCCCGAGCCGCACCGCCGTCTCACCTTGCCTCGGCTGGCGCGTCGGCATGATGAGCACGCACTCGTCGTAGGGTGTGCGAATGTCGCGCTCGCTGTCGCGCGCGAGCAGCGTGCCGGCGTGGTCGATCGTCATCATTCCGTGCACCGGAACGACGAATGCGAAGGAGGCGCTTTCGATGGTGATGACGTCGGTGATTTCGATCACGCGCTGCGCCGGCGGCTGCGTCGCGTCGATGTGGCGATCGGCGAATTCGCGCTCGACGACGTCGAAATGGCGGAGGAACCGCAGCGCGCATTGCTGCGCGACGCTGGGCGAGCGCTTTTCCCAGTGCTGGCCGCATTCGACGAGCAGCGCGTTGCGCTCGTCCGCCGGATCGTCGAAGCCGTCGTAGTCGCGAAGCCGCCGTCCCGCGCGATGGCCGGCGTCGACGACGATGTATTGCGGAATGCCGATCGCGCGGGCGAGTTCGACGCCCTTGCCGTGGCGGCCGGCAAGCGCGAGCGCCGGGCATGGATCGGTCATCGAGTGCAGGTCGAGCAGGAAATCGGTCCGGTCGTAGAGCGGGCGGAGCTCACGCGCGCGGGCGAGCTCGCGCGAGCGACGGTCCCCGTCGAGCACGTCCTTGTCCCACACGCGGTTCAAGTCCTCGTCGATGCAGCGCGCCGCGTAGGGATCGGACGCATCGAAGGAGTCGTACGCCGCTGCATTGGCGAAGATCAGCATCAGCGTTCCACGCGTCGGGCGCACGCGCTTTCGCAGCAGCCAGTCGATCGCCGTGGCGCCGCACACCTCGTTGCCATGCGTCAGCGCCTGGATCGTGACCCGCGGCCCGGACAAGGCGCCTTCGAAGCGCCACGCGTACGGAATGCCGGTGTTCCCCTCGCCCCACGGCGCGATGTCGGGAAAGCCGACCTCGATGCGAGGCATCGGATCGTTGCCGCCGTTTACGCCGTCGCGATGGCCGATGTCCGTGCGAGGAAGATCACGCGACACAGACGTGCTCCGCGAGCTTTCGCATGAACGCCTCGCATTGCGCGAGCTGCGAAAGCCGGACCCATTCGTTCGGCTGGTGCGCCTGCTCGACGTGGCCGGGCCCGCAGATCACCGCGGGCATCGAGGCCGCGTGAAAAAGCGCCGCTTCGCTTCCGAACGAAACCTTGTGCGCGAGATTCGATTCGAGGCACGCGCGGCAGAGCTTGACCATCGCATTTTCGCCGGCGTTGTCGAAGCCGGGCGCGTCGGTCAATGCGTCGAACGCGATGTACGTGTTCGGTGCGACCGCCTGCATCGCGGGCACGAGCGAATCGGCATGCGCACGAAGCTCCGCGAAGAGCGCGTCGGCATCATCCTGCGGCAGATGGCGGATCTCGAGCTCGAACGCGCAATCGCGCGGCACGATGTTGAGCGCCGTCCCGCCGTGGACGACGCCGACGTGCATCGTCGTGTACGGGACGTCGTACGCCGCGTCGTGTCCTTGTCCGTCGCGCAATTGCCTGGCGCGCTTAGCAACCCATGCGACGAGCTCGGCGGCGATCTGCACTGCGTTGACGCCCTGCGGGGTCAGCGACGAATGCGCTTCGTGGCCGCGCACGCGGCAGCGCCACGTCTTGCGTCCCTTGTTCGCGACGACGAGCTGCATGCCGGTCGGCTCGCCGATGATGCAGCCGCTCGGCCGCACGCCACGCGCGACGACGTCGGCGATCAGGCGCCGCACGCCGATGCAGCCGACCTCCTCGTCGTACGAAAGCGCGAAATGCAACGGGCGCGCGAGCCCCCGGCGCACGAAGTGCGGCACGAACGCGAGCGCGATCGCCGAAAAGCTCTTCATGTCGGTGACGCCGCGACCGTGCAGCCGATCGCCGACGAGCGTCGCCTCGAACGGATTCGTGTCCCACGGTTGTCCGTCGACCGGGACGACATCGGTATGGCCGGAGAGCACGATGCCGCCGCGCGTCGCGTTGCCATCGCGCGCGGGAAGCGTCGCGAAGAGGTTCGCCTTGCGATGCTCGTCGTCGTACGTGAGCGCGGTGATCGCGCCGTATTCTTCCAGGTAGCGGCGCGCCCATTCGATCAGCTCGAGGTTCGAGCCGCGGCTCACCGTCGGAAACGCGACGAGCCGACGGATCAGATCGAAGCCTTCGAGGTCCTCGGGCCGCGCGTTCGCGGCGTCCGGCGCGTTCGCGGTTACGGGCATGTCGATCATCGGTCTTTCGTCCGGCAAGGATCGAGGATAGCACCGCATGGCGGACAATGAACCGCCGATCGGGCCACGAATCCAACCCACCACGGACCGTGGGCGCTGGGCCGGCAAACGACGTCGCGCCTCGCCTCGGGAAGGAGCGAATCGCATGCATTCCCGCCTGCCCTCGACGTTTGCGCTTCTCGCCGCCTTCGTCGTGGCTACGGCGCTCGCGCAATCTCCGGCGCCGCTTTCGCGCATCCATCTGCCGCAGGGCTTCACGATCTCGCTCGTCGCGCGCGTGCCCGGTGCGCGGGAGATGACGTTCGGGACGAACGGCACGCTGTTCGTCGGCTCCAATCGCGGCTCGGTCTATGCGGTTACGTTCGGCGGCCGCGAACCGAGGGTGCATACGATCGCCTCCGATCTGCGCGAGCCGGTCGGCGTCGCCTTTCGAGACGGCGCGCTCTATGTGTCGGCGGTGAGCCGTATCCTGCGCTTTCCCGATATCGAAGCGCATCTCGATCATCCGCCATCGCCCGCTGTCGTATCGGATCGCTTTCCGACCGACGCTCATCACGGCTGGAAATTCATCGCGTTCGGACCGGACGGCAAGCTCTACGTGCCCGTCGGTGCGCCGTGCAACATCTGCGAGCCCGACCCGAACCGCTACGCGAACATCATCCGCATGAACGCCGACGGCTCGGGACTCGAAGTATTCGCGCGCGGCATTCGCAACACGGTCGGGTTCGACTGGGATCCCGTGACGCACGTCCTATGGTTCACGAACAATGGACGCGACAACATGGGCGACGACGTTCCGCCCGATACATTGAACCGCGCGCCGAAGTCGGGGCTCGATTTCGGCTATCCGTATTGCCACGCGGGCACGATTCCGGATCCCGAGTTCGGCAGGAAGCGCCCGTGCTCCGATTTCGCGAAGCCGGCGCAGGATCTCGGCGCGCACGTCGCCCCGCTCGGCATGCGCTTCTACACCGGCACGCAATTTCCCGCGGCCTATCGCAACCAGATTTTCATCGCCGAGCACGGGTCGTGGAACCGCAGCTCGAAGGTCGGCTACCGCGTGACGATCGTGCGACTCGATGCCAATCGCAATCCCATCGCGTACGAGCCGTTTGCCGAAGGCTGGCTCGAGGGCGAGCGTGTGTACGGTCGGCCGGCGGATGTAGAGGTCGCGCCGGACGGATCGCTATTGATCTCCGACGACACGGCGGGCGCGATCTATCGCGTCAGCTACGGTCGATGACGCGACAGGGCCGCCTGTGGGGCGGCCCTGATCCTCGCTGATCTTCAATACCGGTAATAGACGGGACCGCGCACGTACACGCGGTGATGGTACCGGTAGGGTGCGCGGTAGACGACGCGCACGGGCGGCACCACGGCCACGACGCGGGGCGGCGCGTAAACGACCGGCGGCGGCACGTACACGGGGGCCGGCGCATAGACCGGCGGATAGTAAGGAGCGCCGACCACGACGCCCGGGACACCGATCGACAGGTTGACGCCGATGCGGCTCGCATGCGCCGCGGGTGCTGCGATCGCCGCGGCGGCGACAAGCGCGCCGGCAAGTGCAAGGTGCTTGGTACGACGTAGCATGAATAGCCTCCTCGTTCGGGCAAAATGTGACCAGCGCGCGGATGCCGAGGTTCCCGCTTGCGGCCGTACGCCGAACAACGGGCGGTTGCCGGGCAACGTTGACGCTCCGCCACCCGCGTAGCGAATTGTTACAGTGGCGCCGCAACGCTGAAATTCGATTCGGCCCGGATGACGCTGCTGCTCGGCGCGCTGATCGCCGTTTCCGAAAGATCGCCGGCAGCGCATCGTCGATGTTCACTCTCTGCCAGTTCGTCGTCGCGTCGACCTCGACGCTTGCGGTCGGCCTGACGCTGGACGGCACGACGCGTCCGATGGCGCTCGCGATCGGCGCGGCATCGCTAGGCGCGTTCGCCAGCTTCCGCCTCGCGCGTCGGCGCGTCAGTCGACGATGCCGCGCGTCCGCAGATCCGCGATGGCCGAAACGTCGTAGCCGAGATCGAGCAGCACCTCGTCGGTGTGCTCGCCGAGGCGCGGGCCGCCGCCTTTGAAATCGCCCGGCGTGCGTGAAAGCTTCGGGACGACCGCGGGAACCGCGAGGCGCGATCCATCCTCGAGCTCGACGTGCCGAATCATCTCGCGCGCCTCGTATTGCGCGTCGGCGACGATGTCGCGAATCGTGCAGATCTTCGATACCGGCACGTCGGCGGCGTGCATCGTCGCGACGACTTCGTCCGGGGAGCGCCCGCACGTCCATTTCTCGATCTCGGCGTCGAGCCATTGCTGGCGCGCGGCGCGCCCGTCGTTTCGCGCGAGCGACGCGTCCGACGTGAGATCGTCGCGAGCCATCGCGCGGCAGAGCCGCTTGAAGATCGAATCGCCGTTCGCGGCGATCAGCACGAAGCTTCCGTCGTTGCACCGATACGCCGACGTCGGCGCGATGCCGGGAAGGATCGATCCGGTGCGCTCGCGCACGGCACCGAAGCGATCGAACTCGGGGAGCATCGATTCCATCACCGAGAACACCGCTTCGTACAGCGCGACATCGACGACCTGGCCGCGGCCGCTGCTTCGTTTCGCTTCGATCGCCATCAGTCCGCCGATCACGCCGTAGAGCGCGGAAAGCGTATCGCCGATCGATACGCCGACGCGTGACGGCGGACGATCCGGCGTGCCGGTGACGTAGCGAAGTCCGCCGAGCGCCTCGCCGATCACACCGAAGCCCGGACGCTCGCGATAGGGACCGGTCTGACCGTAGCCCGAGATGCGCACCATGACGAGCCCCGGGTTCGCTTCCGAAAGCGATTCGTACGACAGATTCCAGCCTTCGAGCGTGCCGGGCCGGAAATTCTCGACCAGGATGTCGGCGCGTTTCGCGAGCGAGCGCGCGATCGACTGTCCGTCCGGCGTGCGCAGGTCGACGGCGACCGATCGCTTGTTGCGCGATTGCACGTGCCACCACAGTGACGTGCCGTTCTCGACGTAGCGCCAGTTCCGAAGCGGATCGCCGCTCCCGGGCGGCTCGATCTTGACGACGTCGGCGCCGAATTCGGCGAAAATCTTCGCGCAGAACGGACCGGCGATGAGCGCGCCCATCTCGAGCACGCGCATTCCCGCGAGCGGCCCGCGGGCTGCGGCGGAAATTGTCACCTGACTGCGATCAGCCGATCGATCGCGGTCACGATCGGCGAGGCCGGTTCGATGCCGACGCGCTTGACCAGCGCCTTCGTGAACTCGGGCATCAAAGCGTGCAGATCGCCCGGGGACGTGGTTTGCAAAACGCGCGCACGCAAGTCGGCAGCATTGTCGGCGAGATGCGCATCGATCGCGTCGCTCATCATCTGGCGCGCACGCGCGTAGCGAGCCGCGTCGTCTTCGGCGTCCAGCGCCTCGAGTTCGGAATCCGAGGGTCCGCGAGGCGTTCGAAAGTCGGATTTCACGTTGGGTCGCCGCCGCTCACGCTACATGGATACGGATCGTCCATTATAGGCGGGTCGTGACCGCGTCGATCCGGTCGCGCCGTGCGAAAATCCGCGCCCGCGGACCTCGCGCCATGCTCGCCACCTTCGATCGCCGACTCCTCGCGGTGAACCGCGTGCTCGTCATTGCTCTGCTCGCGGCCATGGCCATCATGGTGTTCGCGAACGTGGCGCTGCGCTTTATCACCGATCGCTCGATTTTGTGGGTCGAGGAAGCGTCGCGCTATTCCATGGTGTGGCTCACGTTCGCCGGCGTCGGGCCCGTGCTGCGCTACGGCGGGCACATCGGCATCGATACGCTCGAGCACGCCATGCCGCGCTTCGCATCGACGATTCGCGGCATCATCTTCGCGCTCCTCGCAATCTTCTTCTGCGTGATGATCCTCGTCGGCATCCGTTACGCGGTCCTCACGTGGGCGCAGACGACGCCGGTCCTCGAAGTGCCGATCGGCGCGATCTATCTGGCAATGCCGATCGGCTTCGCGCTGTCGCTCGTCCATCTTGCGCTGATGGCTCGCTCGTACGTCGCACGGCGCGAGGTTCTCGGCAGCGGCGAATTCGACGCCGACGCGGCGAAGCTCTGATTTACCCATGGTGACCATTCTCTTCGTCGCGTCGATCGCGCTCCTCGCGCTCGGCGTGCCCGTCGCTTTCGCGCTTGGCGGCGGAACGCTTGCCGCCATGCTCTGGCAGCACGTTCCGCTGGTCGCGCTTCCCAAGTATCTCTTCTCCGGGATCGATCTCTTCGCGCTCGAAGCGGTGCCGTTTTTCATTCTGACCGCGGAATTGATGACCGGCGGCGAATTGTCCGCGGTGCTGCTGCGCTTCGCATCGCAGTTCGTCGGGCGCTTTCGCGGCGGCATGGGGCATACGAACATCCTGACGCTCACGTTCTTTTCGGGCATCTCGGGCTCGGCGCTCGCCGATGCGGCCGGCCCGGGCGCGATCATGATCCGGATGATGCGCGACGACGGCTACGAGCCCGCGTATGCCGCGGCGCTTACGTCGGCGACATCGATCCTCGGACCCATCATTCCGCCGTCGATCAGCGTGATCATCTACGCGCTCGCTTATCCCGACGTGAATCTCGTCGGATTGCTGATCGCGGGCGTCGTGCCGGGCATTCTGATCGCCATCGCCATGGCGGCGATCAATCACGTCGTGTCGGTACGTCGAAATTATCGCGGCGTTGCCGCGCGGCCGACGTGGAACGACTACGCGCGCAACACGTGGCGAGCGCTGCCGGCGCTGGTACTGCCGGTGCTCATTCTCGGCGGAATCGCATCGGGCGCGTTCACGCCTACCGAAGCGTCGGTCGTCGCGGTGTTCTACGCGCTCTTCGCCGGGCGCGTGCTGTATCGGACGCTTTCGTGGCGGATGCTGCCAGCCATTCTCGCCCGCTCGGCGCTGATGACCGCGTCGGTGCTGCTGATTGTCGGCATGTCTGCGGCGTTCGCCTGGGTGCTCACGGTGTCGCGCGTGCCGCAGAACCTGACCGACTGGATCATCGCCATGCAGCTTTCACCGCTCGCGTTCCTGTTCGCCGTCAATCTGCTGCTGCTGGCGTTCGGAATCTTCATCGAGCCGCTGCCGGGCATCGTCGTATTGGTGCCGATTCTCGCGCCCATCGCGCACGCGCTACATATCGACGATCTTCAGTTCGGCATCATCGTCATCGTCAACCTGACGATGGGGATGATCACGCCGCCGGTGGGAGGCCTGCTGTTCGTGACATCGATCGTCGCGCGCGTGCCGCTCGCGAGCCTCGTCGCGGAGCTGTGGCCGTTCCTGTGGGCACAGCTCGTCGTACTGGCGCTGCTGACGTTGTTTCCGGTGTTGTCGTCGGGATTGCCGAATGCAATGGGGTATAGATAGCGCTCTGATTGCGCGCTCGCGGTCGGCATGCATCGGTTCTCGTTGTCGCGCCGGAGATGGCACGCGTCTCGCGCTCCGCGTCCGTAAGCGCCCTTGGCCTCATTGCGATCGTGCGGCAGGCAATTGCCAGCGAGGCCTCCCGCCATCGCGCGGCGCCGCGCCCTTCGGGCCTCGGCTCGGCTTACGCCTCGCCCGCCGCGCGCAGGCGTCCTGCGGGTCCCCGCGCGCCGAATCGGTCGGCAAACACGCGCTCCCTCGGGCGCGCCACCCAGTGACGGCGATCACTCCCAGTCGCGCTCGGCCGCATGCCATTGCCGGCGCGAGCGGCTGTGGCTATCCGGCGCGGCGCAAGACGCGCACCGTCTGCGCGGCTTGACGGAAGGATCGGCGTGGCAGCGCCTACTTGTAATTCCGAATCCGGTCGATGTTCTCCTGACCGAACTTCTTCCCGAACTCCTTGAACGTCGGCTCGAGCGCTGCCTGGAATCGCGCGATGTCGGGATGCTCGACGATGTCCATGCCCTTGGCGCGCAGTTCGGCAACCGCGTTCTTCTCGTCCGCGTCGATGCGCGCACGGTTGGCCTTCACCGCTTCCTTGGCCGCGGCCCGGAACGCTTCCTTGTCGGCCGGCGAGAGCTGATCCCACTTCGCCTTGCTCATCAGGATCAGGGCCGGCGAATAGACATGGCGCGTCAGCGTCAAATACTTCTGTACCTGGTCGAGCTTGGCGGCCTCGATCACCGACAGCGGATTCTCCTGCCCGTCGACCGTCCCTTGCTGCAGCGCGGTGTACACCTCGGTGAATGCCATCGGCGTGGGAATGATGCCGAAGGCGCGATACGCCTGGATGTGAACCGGATTTTCCATCGTACGCATCTTGAGGCCCTTCAGGTCCTCGGGCTCCTTCACCGCGTGCTTGCTGTTCGTCATGTTGCGAAAGCCGTTTTCGCCCCATGCGAGCGCTTCGATGCCCTTCGGCTCGAACTTCGCCAGCATCTGCTGGCCGATCGGGCCGTCGAGCACCGCGCGCGCATGCGCGTAATCGCGGAACAGGAACGGAATGTCGAGGATCGCGATCTCGGGAACGAAATTCGGCACCGGGCCGGTCGACGTCATCGTCAGATCGAGCGTGCCGAGCTGCAGCGCCTCGATCGACTCGCGCTCGGCACCAAGCGCGCCGGAATAGAAGTTCTGGATCTTGTAGCGGCCATTCGTGCGCTCGTCGACTTCGCGCGCGAAAGTGTCGATCGCGACGCCGTAATGAGAATTCTGCGCGAGCGAGATGTTCATCTCGAGCGTCGTCTGCGCCACCACCGGAGGTGCCGCGAGATAGGCGCCCGCGAAGAGCGCGGCGAGAAGACATCGAACGAATGTCATCGCTGAAATTTCCGTGGAGAGCGCGTGCAGTTGCGGCGCGCTTTGCGAGGGCGCGATTCTAGCAGGCGAACGCTGCGCACCGACGACGCCATCGCGGCTCACGCGGCGCGATCGGCACCGGCGAGACATGGGCCTCCTCATCGGCGTGTGGCGTCGGCCACTATGAAATAATCGTCCATTGTTCACGGCCAAGGCGATGCTCGACCCCACCTTCACTTCGGCGCTCTCTGCGATCGTGTCTCGGGAAGCGCTGTTGACCGAGCCCGAGGACACGCGCCCTTACGAATGCGACGGCCTGACGCTCTATCGCGAGCAGCCGGGCGCTGTCGTGCTGCCGGACAACGAGGCGCAGGTCGTCGCGATCCTGAAGCTTTGCCATGCGGCGCGCGTGCCGGTCGTCGCACGGGGATCGGGCACGAGTCTCTCAGGTGGCGCGCTGCCGCTCGCGCAAGGCGTCGTGCTTTCGCTGGCGAAGTTTCGCCGCATCCTGGCGATCGATCCGCTCGCACGCACCGCGCAAGTCGAGCCGGGCGTTCGCAATCTGGCGATCTCCGAAGCGGCCGCGCCGTACGGCCTCTTCTATGCACCCGATCCGTCGTCGCAGATCGCGTGCTCGATCGGCGGCAATGTCGCGGAAAACGCGGGCGGTGTGCATTGCCTCAAATACGGACTCACCGTTCACAATGTTCGCAAGGTGCGGGCGGTGCTGGTGAATGGCGAGATCGTCGAGTTCGGCGGCGACGCGCTCGATTCGCCGGGTTTCGATCTGCTCGCGCTCATCACCGGCAGCGAAGGCCTGCTCGCAGTCATCACGCAGATCACCGTCAAGCTCCTGCCGGAGCCCGAGCTCGCGCAAGTTGCGCTGGCGGCGTTCGACGATATCGAAAAGGCGGCCGCCGCGGTCGGCAACATCATCGCGGCGGGCATCGTTCCCGGGGGCCTCGAGATGATGGATCGTGAGGCGACCCGCGCCGTCGAGCAGTTCGTGCACGCGAACTATCCGCTCGACGCGGCCGCGGTACTGCTCGTGGAGGCCGATGGCACGCCGTCCGAGGTCGCTGCAGAAATGGCTGAAATCGAGCAGGTGCTGCTCGCGAGCGGTGCGACGGAAATTCGCGTCTCCGAAAACGAAGCGCAGCGTCTTCTGTTCTGGTCGGGACGAAAGGCGGCGTTCCCCGCCGTAGGGCGCATCTCGCCCGATTACTATTGCATCGATGGGACCATTCCACGCGCCGCGCTGCCTCGCGTGCTGCGCCAGATCGAGACGTGGTCGCGCGAATACGGGCTGCCATGCGCGAACGTGTTCCACGCCGGAGACGGCAATCTGCATCCGCTGATCCTGTTCGACGCGAACAAGCCCGGCGATCGTGAACGCACCGTCGAGTTCGGCGATCGCATCCTCGAGCTTTGCATCGATGTCGGCGGCACGATCACCGGCGAGCACGGCGTGGGCGTCGAGAAGATCCGCGGCATGTGCGCGCAATTCGCGCCCGAGGCGCTCGAGCGTTTCCTCGCGATCAAGCGGGCGTTCGATCCACACGGCCTGCTGAATCCCGGCAAGGCGGTGCCGACGCTCGCGCGTTGCGCGGAGCTCGGACGCATGCACGTGCATGCGGGTCAACTCCCTCACCCCGAGCTGCCGCGCTTTTGAGATCCAGACGATGAAGACTGCGCACATTTACGAACGCTGCGACGAAAAGACAGTCGCGGGATTGACCGAGAGCCTGGTCCGCGAATACCGCGAGCGCGCCGTGACGAGCCACGCGATTCGCGAGCAGCACTCGCACGGCGAAGGCCTCGCTGACGCCGGCATGCCGGACATCGTCGTGTTCCCGACGAGCAACGACGAAGTGGCGTCGATCGTGCGCACGTGCAACGCGGCGAGAATCCCGGTCATCGCGTTTGGCGTCGGCACCTCGCTCGAAGGTCACGTCGCCGCGTTGTACGGCGGCGTCTGTCTCGATCTGTCGCGCATGGACCGCGTGCTGGAAGTGAACGCGGCGGACCTCGATTGCCGTGTGCAGGCCGGCGTCACCCGAGAAGCGCTCAACGCCGAGCTCAAGGGCACGGGCCTCTTTTTTCCGATCGATCCGGGTGCGAACGCGACGATCGGCGGCATGGCATCGACGCGTGCATCCGGGACGAATGCCGTCCGCTACGGCACGATGCGCGAGAATGTCCTCGGCCTCACCGTCGTCACCGCGGACGGTCGCATCGTTCGCACTGGCGGGCGCGCGCGCAAGTCGAGCGCCGGCTACGACCTGACGCGTCTTTTCGTCGGTTCGGAGGGCACGCTCGGCATCATCACCGAGGTGCAGCTTCGCCTCTATGGACTGCCGGAAGCGATCTCGGCCGCGGTCTGCCAGTTTGCCGATCTCGAAGGCGCGGTCGACTCGGTGATCGTCGCGATGCAACTCGGCATTCCGGTCGCGCGAATCGAGCTGCTCGACGACGTGCAGATGAAGGCGTGCATTCTCCATTCGCATCTCGACGAATTCGCGGCGAAGCCGACGCTCTTTTTCGAGTTCCACGGCACGCCGGCTGCGGTGCGGGAGCAGGCCGAGGCGATCCAGGCGATCGCCGGCGAGCACGGCGGCAGCCGGTTTCAATGGGCGATCGCTCAGGAAGAACGATCGCGGCTGTGGAAGGCGCGACACGATGCCTATTACGCGGCGCTCGCCCTCGCGCCGGGCAAGCAGGCGTTCGCGACCGACGCATGCGTGCCCATTTCACGGCTCACCGAGTGCGTGCTCGAAACGCAGGCGGACATCGTCGAAACCGGTCTCGTCGCGCCGATCGTCGGCCACGTCGGCGACGGCAATTTCCATCTCGTCGTGCTGTTCGATCCCGCCGATCCGGACGAGCGCGCGAAGGCAGAAGCGCTGGCAGCGCGCGTCAGCATGCGCGCAATTCGCATGGGTGGCACGTGCACGGGCGAGCATGGCGTGGGCGTGCACAAGCTCGACGCGCTGGTTGCCGAGCACGGCGAGGCCGTGACGCTGATGCAGTCGATCAAGCGCGCGCTCGATCCGAACGATATTCTGAATCCGGGGAAGACCGTGCCGCCTGAGAAGGTTCGATCGACGACGTCGTAATCGATGACGCCGCTCAAGCACACGGTCGCGCGCTGGATATCGCGGCTCGGCTACACGGTCGTTCCCAACTGGCGCCTCGCGAGCTTTGTTCAGGCCGACTTCCTCGCGCGCCTTTTTGCGTTGGCTGGCATCGATCTCGTTCTCGACGTCGGCGCGAATCGCGGCCAGTATCGCGATTTCCTGCGGCATGACGTCGGCTACGACGGATTCATCGCGTCGTTCGAGCCTCTGCCTGCGCTGGCGCGCCATCTCGTCGAACGCAGCGCGAACGACGAGCGATGGATCGTTCACGCGTGTGCGCTCGGCCGCGAGCGGGGCACCGCGCCTTTCAACGTGATGGAGATGGACACGTTCAGCTCGTTTCTCTCGCCGACGGCGTCGGCGACGCAACGATTCGATCGGATGAACAGCGTGCGTTCCAAGGTCGACGTGCCGCTGCGAACGCTCGACGACGTGGTCGAGGAGCTCCGGGCGAAGGTCTCGTTCCGGCGACCGTATCTGAAGCTCGACACGCAGGGCTACGATATGGCGGTCATCGAAGGCGCGGCGAAGTTCCTGCCCCATATCGTTGCGTTGCAAACCGAGGCATCGGTGACGCCTATCTACGAAGGGTCGCCGGATTTCGCGACGGCGATCCGGATGCTCGAAAGTCGCGGATTCGCGCTGAGCGGCATCTTTCCGAACAATCCCGGACATTTTCCGCGGATGTTCGAATTCGATTGCCACATGGTGAACGAGGCGCTGGTTCAGGAGGGTGTCGATGCCGCGAATGTCGTCCCACCTCGCGCGCCGGCGTTCCGCGAGTGACGCGGGTAGGATGTCATCCATGCTGAAGACCTACCAGGGCATCTGTCATTGCGGCGCGGTTCGCTTCTCGCTGGCAAAGCGCGCCCGAATTCTTCGGCCATCTCCGAAGTCCACTTTACCGATCGCATGAAACTCTACATAGGCAACAAGAATTATTCGTCGTGGTCGCTCCGCGGCTGGCTCGTGACAAAGCTTGCCGGCGAGCCGTTCGAGGAAGTGAACGTTCCGCTGAGCGCGCAGGGCATCGTTCCCAATCCGGCGAACCTCGCGTTCTCGCCGTCGGGTCTCGTGCCGTGCCTGCACGACGGCGACATCGTCGTCTGGGACTCGCTCGCGATCGCCGATCATCTGGCCGAGCGACACCCGCGGATGTGGCCCGACGATCCGGCTGCGCGCGCGTGGGCCCGCTCGATCACCGCCGAGATGCATTCGGGATTCGCAGCGCTTCGTTCGGAAATGACGATGTGCATTCGCGAGCACGTCGACGTTCGGCCGTGGTCGACGGCCCTTGCGGCGAACGTCGATCGCGTCATGCAGATCTGGGAAGAGTCCCGCCGGCGCTTCGGCGCCGGCGGCGCGTTCCTCTGCGGGCGGTATTCGATTGCCGACTGCTTTTACGCGCCCGTCGCGTTTCGCTTCCGCACCTACGGCGTCGAGCCCGGCGGCGCCGCGCGCGCGTATCTCGAAGCGTTGCTGTCGCACCCCGACGTGCGCGACTGGGAATGCCATGCGCTTGCCGAAACGGCGATCATCGACGCCGACGAGCCGCGCCATATCTACCGCGACAAGCTCGCCGTACGCTGACCCGTCTCGTGGAAGACATCGCCCTCGATCGACTGCAGGATCGCATCCGCGCCGCGGTATCGCAGCGGGTGCCGCTTCGCATTCACGGCGGTGGAACGAAGGATTTCTACGGCGATGCGCTCGTCGGCGATCCGCTCGACATGCGCGACGTGCGCGGCATCGTTTCCTATGCGCCCGGTGAGCTCGTGCTGACGGCGCGCGCCGGCACGCCGCTTGATGACATCGAGCAGGCGCTTGCGGAACAGGCGCAGATGCTGGCGTTCGAGCCACCGCATCACGGCGAAGGAACAACGCTCGGTGGAGTGATCGCTGCCGGTCTTTCCGGCCCGCGCCGTTCGCAGGCCGGTGCCGCACGCGATTTCGTGCTTGGCACAAGGGTGATTGACGGAACGGGAACGCCGCTCGCATTCGGTGGACAGGTGATCAAGAACGTCGCAGGCTTTGACGTGTCTCGACTCATGACCGGTGCGCTCGGCACGCTCGGCGTGCTGACCGAAATCTCGCTCAAGTGCCTGCCGCGACCCAAAGTCGAGATGACGCGCGCTGTTGCCTGTGGCGCGGCGCGCGCGCTTTCGCTGATGAACGAATGGGGTCGCAAACCGTTTCCGATCTCCGCGACATGCCATCACGGCGATCGCCTGATCGTGCGATTGTCCGGTGCGCGCGCGGCCATCGCGGAGGCGGAAGCGATCATCGGTGGCGAGGAGATCGACGGCGCGTCGTTTTGGCCCGCGCTCCGCGATCAAACCCTCGATTTCTTCGTCCCCGCGCGCGATGGCGATGCAACGCTTTGGCGACTCTCGGTGCGCTCGACCGCCCCGTGGATCGAATGGGCGGGCGACGTGCTCATCGAATGGGGCGGCGCGTTGCGCTGGCTCGTCAGCCGAAATCCGATCGACGCGCAAGCGCTTCGTGCATGGGCCGCGGAGCAGGGGGGTCACGCGACGCTCTTTCGCGGCCGCGACAAATCGGTCGGATGCTTCCAGCCGCTGCCCGAGCCGATGCGCGCCTTGCACGAGCGCCTGAAGCAGGTGTTCGATCCGCATCGGATCCTGAATCCCGGCCGCATGTACGCGGCGTTGTAAACGATGGAAACGCGACTGCTGCCCGCGTTTGCCGCTACATCGGAAGGCAGGGAAGCCGACGCGATCCTGCGCGCATGCGTGCACTGCGGCTTCTGCACGGCGACGTGCCCGACGTATCAACTCCTGGGCGACGAGCTCGACGGGCCGCGCGGACGCATCTACCTGATCAAGCAGGCACTCGAAGGCGCGGAGGTGACGGCGAAGACGCAGCTTCATCTCGATCGCTGCCTCACGTGCCGAAGCTGCGAGACGACGTGCCCGTCCGGCGTTCGCTACGGCAGGCTCGTCGATATCGGACGCAAGTTCGTCGACGAGCGTGTCGAGCGCTCGCCGATCGAGGCCGCGCGCCGCAGTGCGCTTCGACGCGGGCTTCTCTCACGACCACTCTTCGGCGCCGCGCTGACGCTCGGACGCGCGGCGAAGGCGTTCCTGCCGCGCAGGCTCGCCTCGTCGATACCCGAAGTGCGTGAGGCCGGCAGATGGCCGGCGGCGCGTCATGCGCGCCGCGTGCTGATCGCGCAGGGCTGCGTGCAACCGGCGCTTGCGCCGAGCATCGACGCTGCGACTGCACGCGTGCTCGATCGCGTCGGCATTTCGTCGGTGGCCGTCGAAGGCGGCGGCTGCTGCGGCGCGCTTTCCTATCATCTTTCCGAACACGACGAGGCGCGAGCGCTCGCGCGGCGCAACATCGACGCATGGTGGCCGCATATCGAGCACGGTGCGGAAGCGATCGTCGTAACCGCGAGCGGCTGCGGCGTCATGGTGCGCGAATACGATCATCTGCTTGCCGACGATCCGGTCTACGCGTCCCGCGCGAAACGGATCGCCGCGCTCGCGCGCGATCCCGTCGAGCTTGTCGCCGCGGCGTGGGACGTGCTCGTCCCGCAACTCGACCGCACCGGGAGCAATATGCGCGTCGCATTCCACCCACCGTGCACGCTTCAGCACGGCATGAAGATTCGCGGTGCGGTCGAGCGATTGCTCGCTGACAGCGGCTTTACCGTTGTGCCTGTTGCCGACGCGCATTTGTGCTGCGGCTCCGCCGGCACGTATTCGATCCTGCAACCCGATCTCGCGCAGCGCCTTCGCACCAACAAGCTGCACGCGCTCGAGGCGAACCGGCCCGACATGATCGCAACGGCCAACATCGGGTGCATGACGCACCTGCAATCGGGTACGCGCGTACCGGTACGGCACTGGATCGAGTTGATCGACGCCATCGCGCGTCCTGACGACGATCGCGCGGGCGCACGCGCCGACGCGCGGCGTGAAGCGGTCGCGGCCGGATGAGCGCACTTGGCACGCCGGCAGCACGCGACGCAAACGCGTCGGCGGATCGCGAACCGCTCGCGCCGATGCTTCGCGATGCGTATCCCGCGTTTCTCGCGATTCCGACGCGCTGGATCGACAACGATGTCTACGGCCACGTGAACAACGCGGTTTTCTACGCTTACTTCGACACCGTGGTGAACGAACATCTGATTCGCGCGGGGCTCGATATCCGCGGCGGTCGCGAAATCGGCGTCGTCGTCGAAACGGCATGCCGCTACCACACGCCGATCGCGTTCCCCGATGCCGTGCATGCGGGGTTGCGCGTCGCGGCGATTGGCCGATCGTCCGTTCGCTACGAGATCGCCATCTTCCGCGGCGACGATCGCGAGGCGGCGGCCACCGGGCGTTTCGTCCACGTGTGGGTCGATCGAAGCACGCGTCGGCCGGTCGCGGTTCCGGCGCGCATCCGGGCGGCGCTCGAGCGGCTGGAAGTCGCGTGAAGGACTCGCGCGATCTGCGCACGGACGTCGTCTGCGAGCGGATGACGGCGAGCACGGTAGCGCAGGCGAAGCAGCTTCTCTCGAAGTTTCTCGTCAGTGATCCGCATTACCGTGCGTCCGCGGCGCATTATGGCGACGGCGGCACGCAGGCGCTCGATCGCGCGCTCGCGCTTTTCCTCGCGCGTCCCGGGATCGGGTTCGTGTGGCTGGCGCGCGTCGACGGCGACGTCGTTGGCGCATGCGTCGTGTGCTACGCGATCTCGACGTCGCGGGGAATGCTCGTCGCCAAGCTCGACGATGTCACGGTGGATCCGCGACACCACGGGCAAGGGATCGGAACGGCGATGCTCGACGCGCTCATCGCCACCTTAGCGACGGACGGCATCGGCCGCATCGACACCGCATGCCATCGCGACAACGACGGTGCATGGCGCTTCTATGCGGCGCGCGGCTTTCGGCCGCTCGGCGAGGAGCGGCTCGCGGTGCTGCTGTAGCGACTTTCTCTCAAACTTTCCAACTCGAGGAAGAACGACATGAAGCGCTTTTTCCCTTTCGCCGGCCTGATCCTTTCGCTCGGCATCAGCGCGCCGGCGTCTGCGCAGCCGTCGGGAACGATTCCGATGCGCGATTTCTTCCGCAATCCCGATCGCGCTTACTTTCGCATTTCGGGTGACGGCAAGACGCTGTCGTTCATGCAGCCGTGGGAGCGGCGGATGAACATCTATGTGCAGCCGGTCGGAAGCACCGCGGAGCCCGTGCGGATCACCGCGGAAAAGGATCGGGACATTCCCGACTATTTCTGGAAGGGCGCCGATCGGGTCGTTTATACGAAGGACTTCGGCGGCGACGAGAACGACCACGTCGTCGTCGTCGATCGGCATGGCGGCGAGCCGAAGGACGTCACGCCGTATCCCGGCGTCAAGGCGCAGATCATCGATCCGCTCGTCGAATCCCCCGACCGGATGTTGATCGGCCTCAACAAGCGCGTGAAGGAGGTGTTCGACGTCTACGAGCTGGACCTCGCGAGCGGCAAGCTGACCGAGATCGCGCAGAACCCGGGCAACATCACGACCTGGGGCGCCGACCACGCCGGCAAGCTTCGCTACGCGATCGAAACCGACGGCGTCGAGCAGACATATCTCTATCGAGCCGATGCGTCCGGCCCATTCAAACCGGTGTTGAAGACGACGTTTCGCGATCAGTTCGTTCCGCAGGTTTTCACTGCCGACAACCGCAAGCTCTACGTCGCGTCCAATCTGGGTCGCGACAAGGTTGCGATCGTTCTCGTCGATCCCGCCACGGCCAGGGAGGAGGAGATGATCTACGCGCGCGACGATGTCGACGTCGGGGGCGTTGTCTGGTCCAAGGCACGCAAGCGTCTTGCCTACGCGAATTACCAGACGTGGAAGAACGAGCGCCACTATCTCGACCCCGACGCGAGGACACTTTTCGGGCGACTGGAAGCGAAGGTTCCAGGCTACGAGGTGATCGTGCAATCGACGACCGACGACGAGTCGGGCCTGATCGTCGCCGCGACCAACGATCGCACGCAGGGCACGCGCTATTTGTACGATCGCAAGCACGATCGGCTGACGAAGCTTGGCGATGTCACGCCGTGGCTGCCCGAAGCGAAGATGGCGGCCGTGAAGCCGATCGAGTACAAGTCGCGCGACGGGTTGACGATCCACGGCTATCTGACCGTGCCGAACGGCGCCGCGGCGAAGAGGCTGCCGGTGATCGTCAATCCGCACGGAGGTCCGTGGTTTCGCGATGGGTGGGGCTTCAATCCTGAAGTGCAATTCCTCGCAAGCCGCGGCTACGCTGTTTTGCAGGTGAACTATCGCGGCTCGACGGGTTACGGACGCAAGTTCTGGGAGGCGTCGTTCAAGGAGTGGGGCTTCAAGATGCAGGACGACATCACCGACGGCGTGCAGTGGCTGATCAAGGAGGGGATCGCCGATCCGAAGCGGATCTGCATCTACGGCGGAAGCTATGGCGGCTATGCGACGCTCGAGGGCCTGGTCAAGACGCCCGATCTCTACGCATGCGGTGTCGACTACGTGGGCGTGTCGAACCTCTTCACGTTCATGAAAACGATTCCGCCGTACTGGAAGCCCTTCCTCGGCATGATGCACGAGATGGTCGGCGATCCGGACAAAGACAAGGACCGAATGACGGCCGCTTCACCCGCGCTGAACGCCGACCGGATCAAGGTGCCGCTTCTGATCGCGCAGGGCGCGAACGATCCACGCGTCAACAAGGACGAATCCGATCAGATGGTCGCGGCGCTGAAGGCGCGCGGCATCGACGTGCCCTACATCGTCAAGGACAACGAGGGCCATGGCTTCCACAACGAGGAGAACCAGTTCGCGTTCTACGAGGCGATGGAAACGTTTCTCGACAAGTACATTGGCAGCAAATCGGTGAACTGACGTTTCGATTGGCTGAATTGACGAAGACTCCGTGCGTACGTTCGTCATCGTTCCGGCCGCGGGTGGCGGCACGCGTTTTGGCGGCGGCATGCCGAAGCAGTACGCCGATCTTGCCGGCGCCCCGGTGCTTGCGCGAACGCTCGAACGGCTTTCGCCGCTCGCGTCGGCAACGATCGTCGTCGCCCTTGCTCCGGATGACACTCGTTACGAAGAGATCGTCGGCGCGCGAGCGAACGTCCATGCGATCCGCTGCGGTGGCGCGACGCGCGCGGCGACCGTACGCAACGCGCTGCATGCAATCGGCGAGCGCTGCGCCGACGACGACTGGGTGGCTGTGCACGATGCCGTTCGGCCATGCGTCTCCCGCGAAGCGCTCGCGCGGCTCAGCCATGAGGTCGCGGACGACGCGGTTGGCGGTCTTCTCGCGCTGCCGCTCGGCGATACGCTGAAGCGCACCACGGCCATCGACGATCCTCCGCGCGTGTTGCGCACCGAATCGCGCGATGGATTGTGGCTCGCGCAGACGCCGCAGATATTCCGCTATCGGCTGCTCGCGGCGGCTTACGCGTTACCGGCGTCGCGCGATTGCACCGACGAGGCGCAGGCGATCGAGGCGCTCGCGGCGAGCGGCGTTTGCGATCGGCCGAGGCTCGTGCGCGGCAGTCCCGCGAACCTCAAGATCACCTATGCAGCCGATTTGGCGCTCGCGGCGGCTATTCTAGAGATGCAAGGCGATCAATGAGTTTCCGCATCGGCAACGGCTTCGATGCGCACGCGTTCGCATCCGGGCGACCGCTCGTCATCGGCGGCGTCACGCTGCCGCACGATCGAGGTCTCGGGGGTCATTCGGACGCCGACGTGCTGCTGCACGCGATTGCCGATGGGATCCTCGGTGCGCTTGCATTCGGCGATCTCGGCCGGCACTTTCCCGATTCCGATCCGAAATGGAAAGACGCGGACAGCCGGCAGCTGCTTCGCGCCGTCGCCGCGATGATGGCGACGGCCCGCCATTCGATCGTCAACGTCGACGCGACCGTCATCGCGCAGGCGCCGAGGATCGCGCCGTTCACCGACGCGATGCGCGCGAACATCGCAAGCGACCTGGGATGCGATGTCGCCAGGGTATCGGTGAAAGCGACGACGACCGATCGTCTCGGATTCGCGGGCCGCGAGGAAGGTATCGCCGCGATGGCGACCGTGTTGCTTTCGGCTTTCGAGGAAACAACGGGCGCATGACTGCTGGGAAGAGCGGCGAGCGTGGACGCGCGCGAACAGAAAATCCGCATCTGCACGAGCGGCGACGGCGTGCGTCTCGCGGACGCGACGCTCGGCGCCGGGCCACCGGTGTTGAAGGTCGGCTCGTCGCTTACGCACCTCGAACACGACTGTCAAAGCCCGGTCTGGATACCGTGGCTCACCGAGCTTTCGCGCCGTAACGCGCTCTACCGCTACGATCCCGCGCGTCTGCGGACTGTCCGATCGCAACGTCGCGCACTACACGCTCGACGCGTGGGTGCGTGATCTTGAAACGGTGGCCGACGCGGCCGGCCTCGCGCACTTCACGCTGCTCGGCATGTCGCAGGGCGCGGCCATCGCGATCGAGTATGCGGTGCGGCATCCACAACGCGTCGAGCGGCTGGTGATTCATGGCGGTTACGTGCGCGGCGTGCTGCGGCGCGGGCTCGGCGATCGACAGCGGGAAGAGTTCGAGGCGACGACCAAGCTGATCGAGCTCGGCTGGGGACGCGATAACCCGGCGTTTCGACAGCTCTTCACGTCGATGTTCGTGCCCGGCGGCACGGCCGAGGAAGTCGATTCGTTCAACCGGCTCCAGCAGGTGTCGGCGAGGGCCGAGGAGGTTGCGCGCATGGTGTGCGGTTATGCCGGCATCGACGTCCAGGCACAGGCAGCGAAGGTTCGCTGCCCGACGCTTCTGATGCACGCGCACGACGCACGCGCTCCATTCGACGAGGGGCGGCTCGTCGCGAGCCTGATTCCCGGTGCGCGCTTCGTGCCACTCGAGTCTCGCAACCACGTGATGCTCGCGCACGAGCCGGCGTAGAAGACGCTCGTGGCCGAGCTGCACGCATTCCTGCACGGTGCGCCTGATCGCGACGCCGCGCAGCCGTTCCCGACGCTTACGCAACGCGAGCGTGAGTTGCTCGAGCTGATCGCGCAAGGCCGCGACAACGACGATATCGCGCTTCGCCTTCATCTATCCAACAAGACGGTGCGCAATCACATCACGCGCATCTTCTCGAAGATGAAGGTGACGACGCGCGCGCAAGCGATCGTCCGCGCGCGCGAGGCGGGAATGGGGACGGGCGCAACAACGCCAAAGCCATAGCACATGCGCGCCTGGGACCGCTGTCCCAGGCAGCGCCTGCTTTCGCCCGGCAACGGCCGGCGGCACGCGAT
>DATGGP010000078.1:0-8369 GCA_035308425.1 Casimicrobiaceae bacterium
TGCTCGCCCGCCTCGACGCTGCCATCGCCGCCGCTCAAGCGAACGGGTCTCGCGTCGACGAGATCAACACTCCGTCCTCCGACACGCGTTACGAACTGTGACGAGCGCCGGCCGTCAATGCGGCCTCGAAATGACGCTTACACTATCAACGGCTTTCTTCGATCAGCTTGCGAATGTCGACGTCGCGAATGTCGAGCTTTCTGGCGAGTGCGTGAATGCGAGCCACGGTGGCGGCGCGCGATCGCCTTGGCCGCCGTTCATCCGGGACCAGTCGCGCCACAGGCACTCCGTGCCGGGTCAGCACCACCTCTTCACCTGACTGAACCCGCTCGATGAGCTCGGACAGGATTGCCCGTGCGTCATCGATGTCGATCCGTTCCATCGTTGCGTCTAGACCGATACGTCAAAATAGCTTGCTGGCGCGCCGCGCGTCATCCGACGTCCAAAGCGGCGTCCTCATGCAACGAGCCTGAATCCGGCGATCGAAAAGTGGTGATCGAAGGCGAAGGCGACGCGAATGCGCGAGCGTTTCATGATCGCAAAGCTCGTTGCATCGACGGCGGACAGCTTGTGCAGGTCTTGGCGCCGGAAGTATTCCCAAGACACTTCGAGATCGCGCAGCTCGCAGGGGAGGATCTTCACCGTGCGCGGTTTATAGATCGACTCTTTCCACGCCAGCGCCACGTCGCGGTTGGCGTTGCGGTCGAGAAAGGTGAACGTCTCGATTACGACCGGGGTAGACGTGTGAAGCTTGGAGCCTGCTGCCTGCAGGACATCCCACTGTTCGCGTGCCTGCGAGTGAAGCGGATCGCGCGAAAGAGCGAGGGCAATCCAAGCTCCGCTGTCGACGAACGCGGCCTCCCCATGGCGCATCAGGGTGTGTCGTGAACGGTGTCGTGTTCGGTTGACGGCCGGCGCGGCTCGCCGTCCCATATGGCGACCGGCCCGGCGGCCGGGGTCTTCAATACGACCTTCCGGATCGCCTCCCGAACGAGGTCGGCGACACTGCGACCGGAACGGGCGGCGGCCTTACGCAGCGCGTCGAGCTCTTCCTTCGGCAGATAAACCTGGGTCTTTTCCATGTATGTCACTTTAATGCTATCGGTGACATACGTCAAAGGTCGCGGTTTGGGAGATCAATAAAGAAAATCTATCGAGTGCCGATACTTGCCTAGTTTAGTCAATTGTGGCAAATCTTGTGGCAAATAATCGGATTTGAGCGGTCTCCAGAGCAGATTTAGCCCCGCGTTTCAGAGGGAAGCCTGTTTTTTGGGCGGTCCTTGGAGCGCAGCGCAATCAAATTGTTGAGGTTACCGAGCGCCATGCGTGCGGCCTCCTCGCTTCCGAGGCGTCGCGCAAGGTCGCCGAGTGTTTGCATGGCGCAGGTGGTGTAGATACCGCCTTTGGCACCGTTATTGAGGATCTCGATAAGGGCTGGTTGATGACGTTCGAGATCTCATCCACGAAAAGCGAGATGCGCCGATCGCCTCCTACGTTATAGCGGATGCTGGCGAGCGCCGCGAGATACACGCCGCGAAAACCCGCTTGGGGACCCCGCGATACCTTCCCTGCGCCAATCAAGTTGTCTGATCACTGCGTGGGGTGGCGACGCGAAGATCTAGAGACCTGGATAGGGAATCCGGCTCCCAGAGTCTGAGGCGGCCCTTGGCGTTCAGCGAACGGGTTCGCATTGGCTACGGGCCAGGTGCGGCTTGAGCGGCCGTCTGATGGCTTCTTTTGCCCATTATTTCAGGCGTTATGCCATTTAAGCCCTATGTTATTAGGCACGGCGTTTGACACCATTCTCAGATTGGCCTAGTATTTTAGGCGTTAGGAGGCCTAGCGCCTAAAATAATGGATTCCCGCCGCACAATCCCATCCGAAGTGAGCGACCGCATCAAGGAGCTTGGTTACCGGATCCGGCTCGCCAGGACCCGCCGCGGCATGTCGATCGCCGACCTGGCCGCCAAGGTGGACATAAATCGGAACACGCTCAACGCGCTCGAGCTCGGGAAGCCGGGTGTTGCGCTCGGGGCCTACGTCACCGTGCTATGGGCGCTCGGCCTCGACAAGACACTGGAGGCCATCGCCCATCCCGACTCTGACACCCATGGCAAGACCCTCGAGGCGTCTCGTCGTCCCGAGCGCGTTCGCAAGGCGCAGAAGGCGAAGGACGAGTATGACTTCTGAGCGTCAAGCGTATGTCTACGTGCAGTTGCCCGGCACCCTCAACACAGTAGCGGCTGCGCTACTGAAGGTCGAAAAGCTGCCAGATGGGACTTTCGTCGGGCGATTCCGCTATGGCGATCGCTACCTCAAGCGACGAGATGCGGTCGAACTTGATCCGTTCCACCTCCCGTTCGGTGACAAAGTCTACGAATTCACAAAGCTCAAAGGCATCCCCGGAGCCGTGCGGGACGCCGGGCCCGACGCGTGGGGCCGGTGTGTGATCGAGCACAAGCTGCAGCGCAGCCCCGCGGACCTGGAGGAGATCGATTACCTGTTGCATGGACCGCAGGACGGCGCGGGTTACTTGAGCTTCGGCACCAAGGTTCAGCCTCAGGCTTCGAAGCGCCCATACAACCGCACGCATCAACTGGCGGAGCTCGTCGCGGCTGCAGAAGCAATCGAAGAAGGAAAGAGGGTGCCGGAACACATTCTCGAACAGCTCGAGCCCGGCACATCAATGGGTGGTGCGAGGCCCAAAGCGACGATCGAGGACGGCAACCACCTATGGGTGGGCAAGTTCCCGGAGAAAGAGGACCGCTGCAATCTCCAGAGAGTGGAATACGCGACGCTCGAGTTGGCGCGTCGATGTGGAATCAGCGTTTGCAATTCGCGACTGGAGGCGGTGGGCGGACGCGACGTACTGATGGTCGAGCGTTTCGACCGAAAACACACCGAGGGCGGATATCTGCACTTCGGCCTGGTAAGCGGATTTACGATGCTCGATGCCGATGAGTACTACCTCGATCGCGAGCGCTGGTCGTATCTTCTTCTTGCCGATCAGCTTCGGCGCTGGTCAGAGAAACCAAACGACGACCGCATCGAGTTGTTCCGACGCATGGTCTTCAATGCAGCCGTGACGAACAACGACGATCATCCTCGCAACCACGCGGTGCGCCGAATGGCGCATGGTTGGGAGCTGACGCCGGCTTACGATCTCGTCCCTGCGCCTTTGGTTAGCCTTGAGCGCCGCGATCTCGCCATGACGATCGGGACCTACGGCGGAACGGCGAGCGTCTACAACCTGCTTTCCCGGAGCGAGCGCTTCGGGCTAACCAGCGAGGCGGCGAAACAGGAAATCGACGCCATCGTCGCGACTGTTCAGACTTGGCGAAACGATTTTCAGGCTGCCGGCGTCCCGGCTAAGGACATCGAGTACATCGCGCCGGCGTTCCTGCCCGAATGCTTCTCTTTCGAAAAGCCAGTAGGTGACTGAAATCCGTACCGGGCCGGCACAACTATTGAAGATCTGGGTCGGCGTCACTGACAAGAACTGGTACGAGCACCTGATCCGGCTCGCGCCTGAAGAGGCCAACTTCTGGCAACCGAGCGGATCGAGGATTTTTCGTGTCCTGCAGCCCGGGGAGCCTTTCCTGTTCAAGCTCCACAGTCCGGAGAACTTTATCGTGGGTGGAGGCTTTTCGTTCGCTATTCCGCATTGCCTGCGTCCTTGGCTTGGGAGGCGTTTGACCGGAATGCGCCGATATCGAGTCGACGATCAGTCAGTTGATCCCGTCATCGGCTGCAACGTTCTCGCTGAGCCGTCTTACCCACGACGCCACGGCCGAGTTTGACCCGTTCAAGGCGCCACGCAAGCGGCGCGATGAGCAAAGCGCGAGAAAAACCTGAGATATGGGGAAAAAATGAGCTAGGCGCGGGACTGCGTTCACGCGCCCCGGGGCTGCTACCCCTTCTTGCTGCGCCAGCGGGCGGCAGCAGCCTTCTTGGCTATCTCTGATCGTTGCTCGGGAGTGAGGGCGTCAGCGCGGGATGCGCCGCCCTTCTGACCGCCTTTGCGGCCGGCCTTGGCCTTGGCGGATTCCGGCGGATCGACGACTTCGCCAGTGGCCCGGCGAACCACGTCGAACGCGGTCTGATTGATGTCCTTCTTCGGCATGCGGGTAGGCTATCACGCGAGCGCGCGAGAAGGCCGAGTTGTGTAACGGCGCATGGGCTGAAACTCAACCACTACCCAGGTTTTGACCCCCTGGCGACATTTGGAATTGACCCCCTGGTTTAAGTCAACTTCTCCAACTCCTTCTCGGGCGAACGTTGCGGCATGAGTCCTGAGCGCCGTTTCTCTCGTAGTCGATAGCTGTCGCCGCGGATCGTGATGACGTGGCTGTGGTGCAGCAGCCGATCGAGGATCGCCGTAGCCACCACGGTGTCGCCGAACACGGTCCCCCATTCGCTCACCGCACGGTTGCTGGTTACCAGCCATCGATCCGCGCTCGTAGCGCCGCGACACGAGCTGAAAGAACAGATGCGCGGCGTTCGCTTCCAGCGGTAGATAGCCGAGCTCGTCCACGATGAGCAATTTCGGCTTCGCGTAATGCACCAGCCGCTCCTCGAGGCGGCCGACCTGATGCGCTTTGGTGAGCGCAGTCACCAACGCCATCGCGGAGGTGAACAGGGTCGAGTAACCGTGCTGGATCGCTTCGCGGCCTAGCGCAACCGCAAGATGGGTTTTGCCGACGCCGGGCGGACCGAGCAGGAGCAGCGCATCGCCGTTGCCGATCCAGCGGCAAGTAGCCAGTTCGCGGATCAGCTTGGCATCGAGCGACGGCTGCGCGGCGAACTCGAAACCATCGAGCGTGCGCACGAAGGGAAATTCGGCGATCGAACTCGCCATCTGAATGCGCCGCTCGTCCTTGCGTGCGACTTCCGCTTCGCACAGCAGCTTCACGGTGTCGAGCAAGGTGAGCTTGCGCCGGGTGGCCGTGTCGAGCAGGCTGTCGAGCTGATCGCGAATGGCCGTCAATTTCAACCGGGTCAGCATGCGCGTGAGCGCGTCGGGATCGGCGGTCACGGTCTTCACCAGGCACCTGCCGTCAACGCTTCGTATTCTTGCAGCGGCCGCAGCAGTCAGATTGCGTTGCTTTCGAATGGCGTCGAGTCGAACGATCACCTCGAGCCTGATCCGCCCACGCTCTTCACGGACGCCGCCTGATTCTGATTTTCGACCCATCGCTCGTAACCTCGCATGTCGATTAAGATTCGCCCGTCAGATGTACGACGCCACTCGCGACCTTCCACCCATACTCCCCGCGCGATCTTGGTCTCGATTGCACCGGTCGTGTAGCCGGTCAACGATTCCGCGAGCGGAATGGTGACAAAGCGTGCCGGTTGAATGGCGATTGCCATGGCAGGGTGCTGGATATCGTCTCGCGAATGCGGGCCTGACTAGTGCGTGGCGGCGAACCAAGCGCGGCGTGCGAAGTACGCTGGTGCCCGAACGGCAATGTGGCGCTCACCCCGCAGGTGTGGGTTAGCTCCCGGCGGTCGCGGGCTTAAACTGCGACGGTACGAGAGCGCCGGGGACAAGCGCGCTAGTCCCGCCGGTTGGCCGCCACGAGGAACATGTTTGCATCTAGCAGCTTAAAAGGCCCCACGCTGTTGCTGCTTTGGCTCGGCGCCCTTTTTGCGTTATCACCGTCCTCATGGTGTGCCGACTTGATTCAGCTGCAGGCGGGCGAGGTGAGCTTTGTCGCGTGCGAAGTCGATCTGCGCAAGGACCGACTGGCGATGTTTTGGAAGTCTGGCAACGGCGAGATATATGGATCGTTCGCTGCGCTTGAAGCGCTGCTGCACGAACAAGGAACGAAGTTAGTGTGTGGCACCAATGGTGGAATTTTTGACGAGTCGCAAAAGCCTCTCGGACTGTACATCGAGAACGGAAGACTCTTGCGGCGAATTAATCTCCGCCGCGGTGCCTACGGTAACTTCTATCTCCAGCCGAATGGTGTATTTGCGCTGAAGGACGAACGCGCCGAGATCGTTACAACCGACGAGTACGAGGCGAAGCCCGTTGCGGAGAAGCAACGCATTCGATTTGCTATACAGTCCGGCCCAGTCCTGCTTCGCAACGGCGAAATGAATCCGCTGTTCATAGCCGGTTCGACAAACCTCACGACCCGCAACGCCGTTTGCGTGCGCGACCCAACAGATGTAGCACTGGTAGCAGCGCAAGACCCGGTGAACTTTTACTATTTCGCCCTAGCGCTTAGAGATCGGTTTAGGTGCCAGTCGGCGCTTTATCTGGACGGCTCGTTATCGACCTTCTATCCGTCGAAGCGGTTGCCGCAAAGCCGCCCCCTGGCGGTGCTCTTTGCGGTCACCGCGCCGTAGGTGAATCCGGGTTCGCACGACCTCAGTGCCGCAGTTGTCGATACGACGCTGGGATGCACGGCCGAATTCAAGGTACGAAGCATCCGGTACTTCGTCGACGTAGGAAGGGTCAACGACAGTTCGAGGCTGACGCGCACAAACCCACGGCTAGTACGACGGACACCGACCGGGTTCTCTTCGTAGTCCGTCGTATAACATCCGGTGCCTGCGGTAATAGGCGAGCCCAAGGGCCGTCGCGCCCGCCAGGACATTCATCAGCAGCAGGACGACGAGGCTTGCTAGGCGGGATTTGTGCACGCGAGGCGAGCGCGGATTCGCGCAATGGCTCGTGCAGCGTCGCGCCGCGCGCGAGACGACGCGCCCGATTATAATGACCGATGACCTCGTTTGCGCCGCGCCACTCGGATGCGAAGGTGGACGTTTCGCGCAGGGCGGACCGGCTTCTCCGGTCAGGCGCGCATTGCGGCTTCACTCTGATCGAGATCATGGTCGTCATCGTGATTCTCGGCGTGCTGGCCGCCCTCGTCGTGCCCAGCGTGCTGTCGCGCACCGACGACGCTCGCATCGTCGCGGCGAAGAGTGACCTTGGCGCAATACGGCAGGCGTTGAGGCGTTGAAGCTCTATCGCCTCGACAACCAGCGCTACCCGGCGACCGAGCAGGGCCTGAACGCGCTCGTTACGAAGCCGCTGCAGCCGCCGATCCCGCCGAACTGGAAACCCGATGGCTACCTCGAGAAATTGCCGGTCGATCCCTGGGGACGCCCTTACCAGTACCTGAATCGGCCTAAAGGGCGAGGTCGACGTGTTCACCTACGGCGCCGACGGCCAGCCGGGTGGCAAGGGTTTGGACGCCACTATCGGGTCATGGGACCTTTAGAGGCGAAAGTGAGGCGCTGCCCCCAGGTGGGCGCCATTCGCATCTTGGGGCAGCCCGGTGATTTCATTCGTCGTTCGTGATGACCTTGCCACCTTCGACGCGATCCGGGCCGAGCGAAATGATGCCGTACGCGCCGTGCGTCCGGGCGATGCGTACTTGTATTCGTGGCCCCACGGGTCCTTCGGCACCGATGACTTCTTCCAGTACGGTCCCGCCCAGTTGGGCAACCCGGGCGGCGCAACGACGAGCGCCTCCAGCCCTTCCTGCGTAGTGGGATAGCGGGCGAGCTCGAGCTTGAAGAGATCGAGCGACTGCGCGATCTGCTCGATCTCGATTTTCGTCGCCTTTGCTTTCGCCTGCTCGCTCTTGCCGAGATAATTGCTGCCGACGATTCCCAAGACGACGCCGATCAGCGTCAGCACAACCAGAATCTCGATCAGCGTCATGCCGCGCTCGCACGGCCGTTCGGGCAGCGTGCGCGACCACGTTCCCATCCAGTGATACCCATTGACCATGATGCATTTGCTCGCCTGCATGGCGCGACGCGAGGCGCCTTCCACGCAAAAGTCTTGTTTTAGACAGGAATCAAACCACGAGTTCGCTCATTCCCATTACGCCGAGCAATCGAGAACACAATGCCGTTCCACAATGACCGTGAACCCAAGGATCAGCACCGGCTCCAACCTGGCGAGAAAGCGCTTGACCGCGGTCAAGTCCGGCGTTTGCTGTAAATTCGTTGGTGGGATGCGTTTTGCATTTTTGAGACAGTCGTTCGTTCCTTGAACTCGCGGTCGAGTTCGTTGCTTAGCTCCTCGATCTGCTTTAATTCGAATTCGCTGATCACGATTCGTCGCCATGTCTGGCTCGCACGGATCAACGCGGCGTACATCAGTTTGAGGACCGCCCGCTCACCGAACGCATGCGGAATCACTTTCGTGCGTCGGCGCTCTTCGCCGAACAAGCGCTCGAGCAAATTGGTGGTGCGAATCGCTTTGCGATGCGCGATCGGCAGACGCAGGTGCGCGGTGCAGGCCTCGAAGTCGTCGAGGAAACAGGCCGTCGCGCTCGGCAGCTCGCGCTCGAAGCGCTGGACGAACTCCTCCTTGGCCAGACCGGCGAGCATCGGTGAGGCGGCGG
>DATGGP010000079.1:0-7417 GCA_035308425.1 Casimicrobiaceae bacterium
TTCGCTACCTCTGCCTCACCGGGCACTACCGCACGCAGCTCAATTTCACGTGGGACGCGCTCGACGCGGCGGCCACCGGACTCGCGCGGATGCGAAGCGCGTTCCATGCGCTGCCCGTCGATGCGCACGTGGAGGCCGCGGCGGATCTGCTCGAACGGTTCACCGCGGAAGTGAGCGACGACCTCAACGCGCCGCGCGCGCTCGCAATCGCATGGGAGACTTTGCGCGGCCATCTACCGGCGCCGGTGAAACGTGCGACGCTCGCACGCTTCGACGAAGTCTTCGGGCTCGGTCTCGTCGACTGGGTTTCGGCCGACGAACCGATTCCTCCGGAGATCGCCGCGATAGCCAAGGCGCGCGCGAAGGCGCGGAAGGCGAAGAACTTTGCGGAAGCCGACCGATTGCGCGCTGATCTGCAGGAAGCCGGCTGGACGATGGAAGATCGTGCCGACGGCTACGTGCTGAAACGCCGCTCGTCGTAGGTTCCGTCGATGGCAGCCGGACGTTGTTGCGCCATCGCCGAGTCGATCGCCTTCATGCTTTTGCGATGCGTGCCGAGGCGATCAGCCATCGACCAGCGCGACGCGTCATCCGGAAGTCGAATGCCCGTTCGCGCGATACGTCAAAACCAAACCCTGTGGGGATACCGCTCAGCGCATAGGTACCGGTCACGGTGGCCTCACCCTTCGCCGCGGGATTCTTGAAGCTGCGGTCACGCGTGAACAGGTACGTGAGCTCGTCGATCGGGTGAGCGTTCCAGGCGTTCACGAACTGCCGGATGACCGCCTTGGCCTGTGCCGTGGGTTCCGCGGCGGAGTGGGATTTGCCCGGCGCAAGCGCCGGAATCGTGAACAGCAGCGCCATCGCGATGGCAACCAAGGCCCGGATGCCCGATGGAGCGATGAGGGTCATTGCGGCTTCGCGCTCGACCCAGCCAAAATTTGCGTCAGCGCCGCATGGTCGACCGGCTTGACCAGATGGTGGTCGAACCCGGCAGCCCCGGACGCTTCGCGATCTTCCGGCCGGCCCAGCCCGGTCACCGCGACGAGGACCATGTCGGCGCCCCACGATTGCTCGCGAATCCGGCGCGCGGCGGTGTATCCATTCAACGTGGGCAGGCCGATGTCCATCAGCACGACGTCGGGCCGCAGCATTGCAGCTGCGTCGATCGCTTCGGCGCCGTCGTGAGCGATGTGCGTCTCGTTGCCACCGAGCCGCAGCAAGCGTGCAAGCGATTCCGCTGTCTCCGTATCGTCATCGACGACGAGGATGCGGCGAGGCGTTGGAGCGCTGCGCTCGCTCGCACCCGACGCGCGCGGTTCCATGCTCGCGCTGCATTCCAGCATCGGCAAGCGAACGACGAATTCGCTGCCCCGTCCCGGTCCATCGCTTAGCGCTTCCACCGAACCGCCGTGCATCTCGACCAGTTGTCGCACCAGCGCCAGTCCGATTCCGAGCCCGCCGCGCGAGCGAGCCGACGTGTAATCGCCCTGCGTGAACATCTCGAATACATGGGGGAGCACATCCTTCGCGATGCCGATGCCGGCGTCCCTGACCGAAACGATCGCCTCGCCCCCGCGCGCGGTTGCGGTAAGCGCAATGGAAGCCCTCTCCTCGGAATATTTGACGGCATTGCTCAGCAGATTGCCGAACACCTGCACGAGTCGCGCGGGATCGGCGTCGACGTAAATCGGTTTCGTGGGCAATGTGACCGTCAGCGTCGGCTCGTCAGAGGTCGTGCTGGCGCGTAACGCTTCGACTGCCGGTCGCAGGACGTCCGCCAAATCCACCGGCGTGCGGCGCAGATCGAGCTTTCCGTGTGAAATGCGGTTAACATCGAGAAGGTCGTCGATGAGCCGGTTCATCTGCCCCAACTGTCGTTCCATGATATTGACGGCAAAGGTCTTCCGTTCGGGGTCGTCGCCCGCGAGCTTCAGGATCTCCGTCGCGTTGACGAGCGGAGCGAGCGGTCCGCGTAGCTCGTGAGCCAACACCGCCAGGAACTCGTCCTTGCGACGGTCGGTTTCCTTGAGCGCCTCCTCCGCTTGCTTGCGTCCGCTGATGTCGATGTTCATGCCGATCCATTCGCGCACCGAGCCGTTCGCGTTGCGCACCGGAACGGCGCGAGCCACCATCCAGCGCCAGTCGCCGCTGATATGACGGAGCCGGTACTCCATTTCGATCGGCGCCGCCTTGACGACACCGCGCAGCCATTGCTCGCGGATGCGCTCGCGATCGGCGGGATGAAGCGCATCGAGCCAGCCGAATCCCATCCGTTGCTCGAACGTCTGGCCGGTAAACGCGCGCCAAGAGGGTGAGTCTTCCACCACCGCGCCCGCGACGTCAGTCGACCAGACGATTTGCGCCGAGGCCTCGACCAGTGCCCGGTATCGCACCTGAGTTTGGCGCGCGACGATCTGAAGCTGCCGGCGTTCGGTGACGTCCAGAACGCCCATCAGAACCCCGCCTATGCCTTCGCCCGCCTCCCGCAACATCCGGGCGTTAAAGAGCAGGGTGCGCCGTCCGAGGGTCGCGAAGTCGTGCGTGATTTCCAGATCGTCGAAGGAACCGTTGCGCGCCAACATGTCGTCCAGCGATTCGCGCAGCCGCGGGATATTCCATTGGCCGTTACCGAGTTCGCCGATCGGGCGACCCTCGGCGTCCGCCCGTGCGATCTTGAAGGTGTTGTAGAACGCGTTATTGGCCGTGCGCACGCGCAGGCTGGCGTCGAGCACCAGGAGCGGATCGCGTACGGTCCGAACGATCGCCTCCGCGTAGTCGCGCGCAGAAGCAACAGCCTGTTCGTTGCGCTTGTCGGCGTCGATGTCGACCAGCACCAGCACGGCGCCGTCGACCTTGTTGTCGAGCGTCAAATACGGACGCACGCGAAGGGAGAACCAGCGGCCATCCTGGTTGCGCACCTCGCGCGACCGTTCGTGTACCCTCACGATGACATCGGCGATGAAACGCTCGAGGTCGGGCGGCGATGATTCGAGCGGTCCGTGCGTTTCGTCGGCGTCGCCGGAGCCGGCAAGCACCAGGCCGTGGCGGAGATGACCGATCGGCCGCCCGATGTCGCTGGCCTGAAGGTGGAACTGCGCTTCCGCCTCCGCGCTGAAGCGCCGAATGGTCAGGTCGCGGCCGAGGAGCACGATGGCCAGCCCGGCCGACGTCTGCAGATTGATGAGGTCGTTGTTGAGCCGGTTGAGCTCGAGGTTGCGATGGGCCATCTCCTCATTGAGGGTGGTCAGCTCCTCGTTGGCCGACTCGAGCTCCTCCTTGGAGGTTTCCAGCTCCTCGTTGATGCTTTGCAGTTCCTCGTTGGCCGACTGGACTTCCTCGTTGGCGGCCTGCAACTCCTCGTTGGCCGCTTCGTGTTGCTCCTGCATGGATTGCAGATAGTCGCGCGTTTCGGCCAGGTCGGCCTCGAGCTCACCCACGCGTCGGGACGCAGCCTTGGCGCTGACACTGCGCTTTGCGTCCGCCGTCGCGCCGGCTGGCGGCAACGCCACCTCGGTGCGCGGCGCATTGGCGCCCTCGTCCTCGAAGAGAATCAGAAAGCAGCGATCGCGCAAGTTGCGAAGCGGGATCACTTCGACGGCCGCCGTCCGGGCGCCCCAGCCGTCCTGAGCTATGCGCACTTGGTTCTTGCGCACGGCCTTGTTGTCCTTGCGCGCTTGGTTGATCGCGGCGCGGAGCGGCGATGCCAGCCCCTCGCGCGCCATCTTGAGCACGTTGAAGCTTGCCTTGCCCGAAGGTGGCATCAGGTACGCGCCGGTCGCGCCGCGGAACTGGAGGATTCGCAACGCGTCGTCGACCAGTACGCCCGGCGGCGAGAATTGACGCACACTGATCCGATCGGCCTCGCGCTGCGCATCGAGCTCGGCACGTAGAAGGCGCACCGGATTCTCTGGAAGCGGCGGCGCGGTAGCGACCGAAGCCGCGTCGCGGTCTTCTCCGCCGCGGACCTTTGCAGGGACCGGCAACCGAATCGCGGTCGTGGGTCCGGCTCTCCGGATGTAGATCCTGTGCTTCTTGTCGGCCGGCTCGAACAGGTCGGAGAACCCGCCGACGGATTCGGAGGCGCCGAGGAAGAGGTAGCCCCTGGGCTTGAGCGCGTAGTGGAACGAAGGCAGCAATCTTCTCTGCAATCCCGTCTCGAGATAGATGAGCAGGTTGCGGCAACTCACCAGGTCCATGCGCGAAAACGGCGGGTCGGTGATCAGGTTCTGCCGTGCGAAGATCACCATTTCGCGCAATGGCTTGATCACCCGGTAGCCTCCCTGCTCCTCGACGAAAAAGCGTCGCAGCCGCTCCGGGGAGACGTCCTTGGTGACGCCTTTGGCGTAGAGTCCCTGGCGCGCCTTGTGCAGCAGTACATCATTCAGATCGGTGGCGAAGATCTGCATCGGGCGTGCGTGCTCGGCCTTGTCCGCCGCTTCCAGGAACGTCATCGCGATGGAGTAGGCTTCCTGGCCCGTCGAGCAGCCCAGTACCCAGACTCGCAGCGGATCGTCGCCGCGCTGCTTTAGGAGCGCTGGAAAGACCTTGTGCTCGAGGACCTCGAACGCGTCCTGGTTGCGGAAGAAGGTCGTCACGTTGATCAGCACGTCGGCGTAGAGCGCCTCGAGCTCCGCGGTGTTGCCGCGTAGGAAGCTCGCGTAGTCCTCCAGCGTGTCGCGCCGGCTCAGCACCATGCGCCGGGCGATGCGCCGCTGAAGGGTGGCGGATTTGTAGAGCGAGAAATCCACGCGCGAGTAGTTGCGTAGGTGCGAGAGCACCGTTCGATAACTGTCCGTCGCCTTAGCGTCCGCAGGACTCTCGCCGTGCACCGGTGGGACAGCGCCCGCGGCCGGTTTCCCTGGCCGGTGAGACTTTTCGCGCGCCGGCGGCGGTGCCTCGTCGACTGGTGCGCCCGTCGCCGGCTCGCTGCCCGCCGGAATGAGCAACTCGATCGACTGCCCGGCCACATAGGGGTGCCGAGCGATGCGGCCGAGTTCCCTGGCGATGTCCGCCGGCGACAAGACCAGATCGACACAACCTGCCGCCACCGCGCTGCGCGGCATGGCGTCGTAGCGTGCCGAATCATCCTGGGCGAAGGTGATCCCGCCCTCGGCTTTGATCGCCTCCAGTCCCAGCGTGCCGTCGCTCGCCGTGCCGGACAGGACCACGCCGATCGCCCGCTCGTGCGCATCCTGCGCGAGCGATTCGAAAAAAAGATCGATGGAATGATGCGGCGTGCGCGCCGGCTTGCGAGTCTCGAGCTTCAGGGTTCCCCGCTCGATGCTCAAGGTAGTGTTGGGCGGAATGACGTAGACGCGATTCGCCTCGACCTCGAGTTCGTTGGTTGCCTCCTGCACCGGCAGCGCGGTGGCTCGCGCCAGGATGTCGGTCAGCGCGCTCTCGTGCTCCGGGTCGAGATGCTGCACGAGCACGAACGCCATGCCGGTGTCGAGCGGCAGGTTGAGCAGCAACTCGGTATAGGCCACGAGCCCGCCGGCCGAGGCGCCGACACCGACGATCGGAAATGTCGCGTGCTTATCTGGTGTCGAAGTGCCGCCCGGCAACGTCGGTGGTTCACGCGCTTCTGTGCGATCACTCGTCATGGGCGCCGTTCGTTGCGAGACATTCGAGTGATGGTTGGCGCGGCGCGACGGACTGACGCGACGCCGCGGGCCGAAGCCCCAGGTCCGCGCGCGCTGCACCTAGCAGTTGGACCTTCGCAAGCCTTTCAGATCGTTGGCGGAAATGGTGCTGAGTACCCTGCCGTATTTGCCGAGCAGTTTTAGGCTGGAGGAAGAAAGGGCGAGAAAGGAGGAACGACGATCGTCCGCATTGGTATGCCGCGTGACGATGCCTTGTTCGATGAGCTTCGACAATCTGCGGCGTATCGTAGGAACCGCGCCCAGCTTCAGAAGGAAGAGCTGCTTCAGCGTGAGCAGTTGTTTCTGTTCCTGCGCATATCCGATCTCGATCACGATGTCGAAGTCGACGATGGCCTTGAGGAAAGGAAGATGCGATCGTTCGAATTCGCGAACCTTCTTCAACGCGGCGAATAATCTCATTGTTTCGACTTTTTGCGATTATTGGAACCGAATATCATCTGTCCCGGCCACGACCTTTGCAAGCGGAATTGAGCATCTATTCTGATAGGTATTTTCCGCTCGCGATGAGTCGCCGAAGTGCGGCAATCGGCGAGACGCTCTACCTTCTCGCTCGAGTGCGGTCGAAGTAGCCGATCGCGGCGATTATCGGCAAGGAGAGCAAGCCCGAGGCGGGTGCGAAGCTTGCCGATTGCTGACAAAAAACTACGGCGATCGCGATCAATACATCCGCTCGATCGATCCCGAATAGAGCACCGGGCCCGTCGGCTTGCCGCTCGGCGATCCTCCCGGCGACTCGACGCTCGCCGCGAGCGTGGCAAGCTTGGAAAGCGTTTCGTCGTCCGGATTGGCGAGCGGGACGCGAACGAGCACCTTGTCCGATCCGGGCTTCGCGTAGCCGATGCCGGCGAGGCTCGCGATCGCGAGCGTGCGCCACAGCGGGGCGCGTTGCCACCACGTCGTCTTCGAAGGTCCGTATCGCGCAGGTCGAGACCGAGGCGAACGACGCAAGACCGGGCACGGGCAGGCGGGACTCGTGCGAAGTCCGTCATGGCCGACGACATCATCCTCGAAGCGCGCGGGACCATTCACGCGCTGATCGCCCGAATGGCGCCGGCAAGACGACCTGCTTCAACCCGCTCACGCACTTCCTCACGCCCCCGCGCGAGACGATCGTCTTCGACGGCCGCGACATCACCGGCTCGCGTCCGGCGACTACGCTTGGCAAGGACTCGTCCGCTTGTTCCAGATTTCCGCGGTGTTCCCGCACCTGAGAGAGTTCGAGAACGTGCGGGTCGCGCTGCAGCGCAAGCGTGCGCATTTGCTCGACTTTCTGGGTTCCGAAAAAGTGCCGCACGCGCTCGATCCGCAGCGCGTGCGATGCGTTGTCGACCGATTCGTCGAGCGTTCCCGACGAGACGTCGCTCGCGCACGCGCTGCGCGAGGCGGGCTACGACGTCGAGCACAACCGGACGGTTATGTACTCAAGCGTCGTTAGCCCCAGCACCGGGCGATGGCGCTGCGCGCTTTAGGGAAACTCTGAAAAACTTGTTCTCGTCATCGTTCCGGGTAGGCTAAGCATTCAGCGGTGCCTGCACAGGAGACGCGGAATGAAACAACAATCGCTTGCCATGACCGGCTACTTCGACAAGGGGAAGAAGACGCCCCGGGAACAGTTTCTGGCCGAGATGGAGCAAGTAATTCCCGACGTCGTAGCCCGCCTCGCGCAGCGCGTGCTGGGCGCGACTGTACGCGCTGATCGCGCCGCATTATCCGAAGTGGAGCCCAGCGGGTGGCCGACCGCCACTCCCCTT
>DATGGP010000080.1:0-20206 GCA_035308425.1 Casimicrobiaceae bacterium
AGCTGCGCTCGTTCGCGTCCGAGGTCACACGCGTCGCGCGCGAAGTCGGCACGGAAGGCAAGCTCGGTGGGCAGGCCGTCGTGCCGGGCGTCGCGGGGACGTGGAAGGATCTCACCGACAACGTCAACTCGATGGCGTCGAACCTCACGAACCAGGTCCGAAACATCGCCGACGTCACGATCGCGGTCGCCAACGGCGACCTCTCGCGCAAGATCACGGTCGACGTCCGTGGCGAGATCCTCCAGCTCAAGGAAGCCATCAACACGATGGTCGAGCAGCTCCGCTCGTTCGCGTCCGAGGTCACGCGCGTCGCGCGCGAGGTCGGCACCGAGGGGAAGCTCGGCGGCCAGGCGGTCGTCCCCGGCGTGGCCGGGACGTGGAAGGACCTCACCGACAACGTCAACGCCATGGCGTCGAACCTGACCGGGCAGGTGCGCAACATCGCCGAGGTGACCACGGCGGTCGCGCGCGGGGATCTGTCGCGCAAGATCACCGTCGACGTCAAGGGCGAGATCCTCGAGCTCAAGAACACGATCAACACGATGGTCGACCAGCTTTCGTCGTTCGCCTCGGAAGTGACGCGCGTCGCGCGCGAGGTCGGCACCGAAGGCATCCTCGGCGGCCAGGCGAACGTGAAGGGCGTTGCGGGCACGTGGAAGGATTTGACCGACAGCGTGAACTTCATGGCCGGCAACCTGACGAGCCAGGTGCGCGGCTTCGGGCGCGTCGTCACGGCCGTTGCGAACGGCGACCTGCAGCAGAAGCTGACGGTCGAGGCAAAGGGCGAGATCGCGACGATGACCGAGACGATCAACAGCATGATCGACACGCTCGCGACCTTCGCCGATCAGGTGACGACCGTCGCGCGCGAAGTCGGCGTCGAAGGAAAGCTCGGCGGTCAGGCTAAGGTACCGGGCGCTTCGGGTACGTGGAAGGATCTAACCGAGAACGTCAACCAGCTCGCGGCCAACCTGACGACACAGGTGCGCGCGATTGCCGAGGTTGCCACTGCGGTGACGCAGGGCGACCTCACCCGTTCGATCACGGTCGAAGCGCGCGGTGAAGTCGCGGCGCTCAAGGACACGACGAACGAGATGATCCGAAACCTGCGCGACACGACGCGCAAGAACACCGAGCAGGACTGGCTCAAGACGAACCTCGCCAAGTTCAGCCGGATGCTTCAGGGCCAGAAGGATCTGCACACGGTCGCGCGCCTCATCCTCTCGGAGCTCGCGCCTGTCGTCTCGGCGCAGCACGCGCTCTTCTACGTGATGAGCACGCCGGCAGACGCGCCGCGCCTAACGCTCGTGGCGAGTTACGGCTCGAAGGGACAAAGCGCGCTCGGCGGCCAGCTCGAGCTCGGTGAAGGGCTCGTCGGCCAATGCGCGATCGAGAAGTCGAAGATCCTGCTTGCGAACGTGCCGCAGCATTATGTGAGGATCTTCTCGGGATTGGGCTCGTCGCCGCCGCAGAACATTTTCGTCCTGCCGATCATCTTCGAGGGCCAGGTGAAGGGGGTGCTCGAGCTCGCGTCGTTCGAGCGCTTCAGCCCGACGCATGAGCAGTTCCTCGACCAGTTGACCGAATCCATCGGCATCGTGATCAACACGATCGAAGCGAACATGCGCACGGAAGACCTGCTCGCGCAATCGCAATCGCTCGCGACCGAATTGCAAAGCCGCCAGCAGGAGCTTCAGCAGACGAACCAGGAGCTCGAGGAAAAGGCCGGACTGCTCGCACACCAGAACCAGGAAGTCGAGCGCAAGAACATGGAGGTGGAGCAGGCGCGCAAGGCCCTCGAAGAGAAGGCGGAGCAACTCGCGCTCACCTCGAAGTACAAGTCCGAGTTTCTCGCGAACATGTCGCACGAGTTGCGCACGCCGCTCAACAGCCTTTTGATTCTTTCTGATCAGCTTTGCAAGAACCCGGCCGGCAACCTGACAGGCAAGCAGGTGGAGTTCGCGAAAACGATCCACGCGTCGGGCAACGACCTGCTGACGCTCATCAACGACATCCTCGATCTGTCGAAGATCGAATCGGGCACCGTCGTCATGGACCCGTCCGACGTGCGCTTCGACGAGCTTTCGCGCTACGTCGAGCGCACGTTCCGCCACGTGGCCGAGGCGAAGAGCGTCGACTTCTTCGTGCGCATCGATCCGCGCCTGCCGCCGTCGATGTTCACTGACCTGAAGCGGTTGCAGCAGGTGCTGAAGAACCTGCTGTCGAACGCGTTCAAGTTCACGCATCAGGGCAGCGTGACGCTGACGATGGATCGCATGGCGAGCGGTTGGGATCCCGAGAACGACACGCTGAATCGGGCATCGGATGTGATCGCGATCTCGGTGCGCGACACCGGCATCGGCATTGCGCCGGACAAGCAGCAGATCATTTTCGAGGCCTTTCAGCAGGCCGACGGAAGCACCAGCCGCAAATACGGCGGCACGGGGTTGGGCCTGGCGATCAGCCGCGAGCTCACGCGTCTGTTGGGCGGCGAGATTCGCCTCGTCAGCGTGCCGCGAAGCGGGAGCACGTTCACGCTGTACCTGCCGATCACGTACACGCCGCCGCGGTCGCTGCGCAAGGCGGCGAGCGAGCGTCACGCGGACGCGCCGGCGCGGGCGCCGGGGGCAAGCAACGTGGCGCCCGTATTGCGGATCGTCGAGGTGCCGCCGATGCCCATCGGCGACTTGCCTTCGCGACATGCACCCTTGGCGCCGCCGCCAATCCTCGATCTCGACGCCGAAGACGAAGACGAGGAGGACCCGGGGGACGATCGGCACGCGATCGCCGCGGGCGACCGGCCCATCCTGATCGTCGAGAACGATTCGAGCTTCGCGCATCTTCTGCTCGAAAGCGCGCGTGCGAAAGGCTTCAAGGGCATTGTCACCGCATCCGGCGTGTCGGCGCTCGCGCTTGCAAGCGAATACGCACCGGTCGCGATCACGCTCGACATCTTCCTGCCGGACATCGATGGTTGGCGCGTGCTCTATCGGCTGAAGAACGACGAGCAAACGCGGCACATCCCGGTCTCCGTGATCTCCACCGACGAGTCGCGCGAGCGCGCGCTCAAATCCGGCGCCTGGGACTTCGTGGCCAAGCCGATGCAAAGCGCCGAGGAGGTCGTGCATCTGCTCGATCGACTCTCGGCGTATCTGCAACGGTCGCGTTGCCATCTTCTTGCCGTGTCGAGCGATGCGGCCAAGCGTCGCTGGTTCAGCGATTACCTGGGCGCGGACGACGTGCGGGTGACGAGCGTGTCGAGCTACGACGATGCGGCGCGTGCAGTGGCGGCCGAACGCGTCGATTGCGTTGTCCTCGACGCCGCGCTCGAGCCGCCATGCGAATCGATGTTCGCGCACGAGGGCAACGGCACCGGTGTGCCGTCAGCGCTGCCGATGATCCTGTACGGGGATCGGCACGACATGGCCGAGTTCGATCACTGGGGCAGCTTCGCGAAGCGCGCGGGCGTGCGCGAAGTGCGCTCGGCCGAGCGATTGCTCGAGCAGGCGAGCTTCTGCATGCATCGCCAACCGTCGGCGATTCCCGAATCGCATCGTGCGACGCTCGCGAGCTTGCGCGACACGAACGAAGTGCTGCAGGGAAAGAAGGTGATGATCGTAGACGACGACATGCGCAACATCTTCGCGCTGACGTCGCTGCTCGAAGACCGCGGCATGATCATCGTGTCGCACGACAACGGCCGCGATGCCGTGTCGGCGTTGCATCAGCAACCGGGCGTCGAAGCGATCCTGATGGACATCATGATGCCGGAGATGGACGGCATCGATACGATTCGCGAGATTCGCCAGATACCGGCTTACCGCGACACGCCGATCATCGCTGTCACGGCCAAGGCGATGAAGGGCGATCGCGAGAAGTGCATGGAGGCCGGCGCATGGGATTATCTGTCGAAGCCGGTCGACACCGAGCTTATGCTCGGCTGCCTGCGAGGATGGTTGTCGCGTTGAGTACCGCATCGCCCATCTTTCACCCCGACCCTCCGCCCACCGGGGAGAGGGAGCCGACCACGACGAGCGGCGAAGGGCCCCAGCGCGCGAACATCCTCGTCGTCGACGATCGTCCCGACAAGCTCGTCGTCTTTCGCGAATTGCTCGAGGATCTCGGGCAGAACGTGTACTCCGCCTCTTCCGGCGATGAGGCGTTGCGCCAGGTGCTCGAACGCGATTTCGCACTGATCCTGCTCGACGTCAACATGCCGGGGCTCGACGGGCTCGAAACCGCGGCGCTTATCCGAAGCCGCCGCAAGTCCGCGCATACCCCGATCATTCTCGTTACCGCCGATTATGGCGACGAGTTGCGAATGACGAAGGCGTATTCGCTTGGCGCGGTCGATTACATCGCCTCCCCGGTGGTGCCGGAAATCCTCCGCGCGAAGGTGAAAGTGTTCGTCGAGCTTCATTTACTCGCCGAGCAGGCGAAGCGGCAGGCGCAGGAGCGCATCGCGCTCGTCGAGGAGAAGGCTGCGCGCGAGGCGGCCGAGCGCGCGTCGCGCCGCCTCGCATTCCTCGCCGAGGCGAGCCGCGTGCTCGCGAGCTCGCTCGATCTCGAAGCGACGCTTCGCGAGCTCTCGCGGCTCATCGTGCCGCGCTTCGCCGATGTCGCGATCGTCTCGTTGCTGCCGAACGAGGGACAGCCCGAACGCCATGAGATGACGTGGTCGACGAGCGATCCCGAACAGCCGCTGTTGTCGGCGTCGCTTGCCGAGCTCGGCGATCCGATGCTCGCCGATGTCGTGCGGCGGGTTTGCGGTTCCGGCAAGCTGGAGTCGCTCGAACGCGAGGCGAGCGGCGCGAATGCGTCGCGCATCGCGCTTCCGCGCGGGCTCGCCGTCCATGCGCTGATGCTCGTGCCGCTGCTCGTGCGCGGACGGCGACTCGGTGTGCTGACCTTCGGCCTCGAAGCCGCCGGGCGATGGTTCGATGCCGATGCGCTCGCGATGGTCGCCGAGCTCGCGGCGCGCGGCGCGAGCGCGCTCGACAACGCGCTGCTCTTTCGCAAGATCCAGGAGGAAGATCAACGCAAGAACGAGTTCCTCGCGATGCTCGCGCACGAGCTTCGGAATCCGCTCACGCCGATCAGCAATGCGGTTCATATCCTGCGCGCGAGCGAGAACGACGCGGAGAAGCTCACGTGGGCGCGCGAGCTGATCGCACGTCAGGTGAAGCAGCTCGTGCGACTGGTCGACGATCTGCTCGACGTGTCGAGAATTACGCGCGGCAAGATCGAGCTCAAGATCGAGGCGATCGACGTCGAGCAGGTCGTCGCGGCGGCCATCGAGACGAGCAAGCCGAATGTCGACGCGCAGCGGCACACGCTGTCGTTGCAGTTGCCAAGCGAGCCGACGCGCCTCAAGGGAGACTTCGCGCGCGTCGCGCAGATCCTGTCGAATCTCGTCAACAATGCGGCGAAATACACACCGAAGGGCGGGCGCGTATCACTTTCGGCGGGACGCGAAGGCGATTATGTGGTGTTCCGCATCCGCGACTCGGGCGTCGGCATTCCGACCGAATTCCTGAGCGCGATCTTCGATCCGTTCACGCAGATCGACCGCACGCTCGCTCGTTCGCACGGCGGCCTTGGCATCGGGCTTACGCTCGTGCGCCGGCTGGTGGAGATGCAGAACGGCCACGTGAGCGCGCGAAGCGAGGGGCGCAATCGCGGTAGCGAGTTCACCGTGCGGCTTCCGGCTGCATCCGAAGCGCCGGCAGTCGATCATGCGAAGCCCGTGACGATGATCGACGTGCCGATCGGTGCGCAGGCGCCATCGCCGGCCGGTCTTCGCGTGCTCGTCGTCGATGACAACCGCGACGTTGCCGACAGCACCGCGAGCATCATGCGGATGAGCGGCTGTGATGTGCACGTCGCGTATGACGGCAAGGCAGCGCTCGAATCGGTGCAACGTCTTCGCCCCGATGCCGTGCTGCTCGACATCGGCCTGCCGGCGATCGACGGCTATCTCGTGGCCGAACACATCCGGGCGCAGCCTGAGAATCTGCGCACGATGATCGTCGCCGTATCCGGTTATGGGCAGGAGCAGGATCGGTTGCGCTCGAAGAGCGTCGGCTTCGATTATCACGTCGTGAAGCCGATCGATCCGGCCGTGCTCGCGGGACTCGTCGGGTCGCTGCGAATGTCGCGCGACACCGCGCGAACCGACATCGCCGCGCCGCTTCGCTTGTCCGACGGGGCTTAGCTGAGGGCGTCGATCACGCATCCGCCGCGCGCGCCGGCTGGTCCTGGCGTTCTGTCCGATCTCGCCGAGCGCGCGTTCGCGCGCGCCGCTGGTTCGCCGTCCACGGAAGGCAACGCGGTGCGGGTGCTCTGCGATGCGCGCGAGAACTTTCCGGCGTGGCTCGATGCGCTCGCGTCGGCGAAGCAGTTCATCCTGTTCGAGCAGTACATCGTCGAGAACGATCGCGTCGGTCGCGATTTCGCGGCGATCCTGGCCGATCGCGCGCGTTCCGGCGTTCGCGTCTACGTCATTGTCGACTGGCTCGGATGCTGGAGGGCGTTGTCGCTTTGGCGCGCCGTGCGCGACGCGGGCGCCGACGTGCGCGTCTTCAACCCCCCGCGACTTTCCAGCCCGCTCGGCTGGCTATCGCGCGACCATCGCAAGACGATCGTCGTCGACGGCAACGTGGGATTCGTGAGCGGCCTTTGCGTGAGCGAACGCTGGCTCGGCAATCCGAGGCGAAGGCTCGAACCGTGGCGCGATACCGGCATCGAGATTCGCGGGCCGGCGATCGCTACGCTCGAGCAGGCGTTTTTGAGCGTTTTCGCGACATCCGGCGCGGCGATCGACACCACGGGGTTTACGAACGCCGATGACATTCCGCCGGCCGGGTCGATGCGCCTGCACGTGATCGCAAACGAGCCGAATCTCGCGGGAACGTTCCGGATGGACCTCGTGATCGCGTCGATCGCGCGACGGCAACTGTGGCTCACCGACGCGTATTTCGTCGCGACATCGCCCTATGTTCAGGCGCTTCGCGCCGCCGCGCGCGACGGTGTCGACGTTCGCCTGCTCGTGCCGGGATCGAGCGACATTCCCGCGTTGTCGCCGCTGTCGCGCGCGCAATACCGTCCGCTGCTCGAAGCGGGCGTGCGCGTTTTCGAGTGGGCAGGGACGATGCTGCATGCCAAGACCGCCGTCGCCGATCGACGCTGGTCGCGCGTCGGCTCGACGAATCTCAATCTCGCGAGCTGGATGTCGAACTACGAGCTGGACGTTGCGATCGACGATGCACCCTTCTCGGAACAGATGGCGATGCAATACGAAGCCGATCTGCAGCATTCGACCGAGATCGTGCTGACGCGGCGAAATCGCGTGCGGCGCGCGCCGGGTCAGGCGGGGCAGGAGCAGGGGATCGCGGGACGCTCACGTCGCGCCGCATCCGGAAGCGCGGGACGCGCGGCGGCGGGTGCATTCAGCGTAGGCAGCGCGCTCGGTGCGGCGCTCACCGATCGGCGCATTCTCGGGCCGGCCGAAGCGGGATTGCTGTTCATCATGGCTAGCGTCGCCGCGTTCATCGGCATCGTCGGCGCACTCTGGCCGCGCGTGCTCGCGTGGCCGGTGGCGGTGGTCGCGCTGTGGTCGGGTACCGCATGGGTCGTCAAGGGCATCGCGCTGCGGCGCGGACGGCGAAGCGGTGCCCGGGTCGAACGTCTCGAGGATACGATGCCCGAGGCGCCTTGGCCGCCGGAGCAACCGCATGCCGATACTGCTGCCGATTCACCGCCGGATTCGGTGCGCGAGACACGCGATCACGTCGAGTCGCGGTAAGGTCGTCGTTGGTCGGTCTTGGGACGAACGTCGGCTGAAGCAGGCTTTGCGGATCGACATGCAAAATCACGGGAGACACGATGAGCGATCTTGACACCACGAAACGCATCGGCGCGCGTACGCTGCCGCCGTTTCGCGCCGATCATGTCGGAAGCTTTCTGCGACCGAAGTTCCTGCTCGACGCGCGCGAGCAGTTCCGCAACGGTGCGATCGACCACGAACAGCTTCGCAAGGTCGAGGACGAGGCGATCCGCGGCATCGTGAAGTTCCAGGAGGACCTGGACCTTCGCGGCATCACGGATGGCGAGTATCGACGCACTTTTTTCCACACCGATTTCCTGACGCAGTTGCGGGGCGTCGAGACGCACGGCGGCATTCATGTCAAGTTTCACAGCGCGAAGGGCGAGGTCGACTTCGAGCCGCCGGTGATGCAGGTCACGGGAAAAATCCGGCACGACAAGCCGATCCAGCGCGCGGATTTCAAGTTCCTCCGCTCCGTGACGAAGCGCACGCCGAAGGTGACGATTCCGTCACCGACGATGCTGCACTTTCGCGGCGGGCGCGGTGCGATCGACAAGAAGGCTTATCCCGACCTCGAGCAGTTCTACGCCGATGTCGCGGCCGCGTACGCCGACGAATTGAAGAGCCTGAGCGATGCCGGCTGCACCTACGTGCAGTTCGACGACACGAATCTCGCGTATCTATGCGACGAAAGGATGCGCGAGGGTGCGCGCCAGCGCGGCGATGATCCGAACGAGCTGCCTCGCCGCTATGCACGCCTCATCAATGCGGCAATGGCGAAGCGACCCAAGTCGATGCGCCTGTGCATTCATCTATGCCGCGGCAATTTCAAGAGCGCGTGGGCGGCGGAGGGCGGTTACGAGCCGGTCGCCGAGGTGCTGTTCAACGAGCTTGCCGTCGACGGCTACTTTCTCGAATACGACGATCCGCGTTCCGGCGATTTCGCGCCGCTGCGTCACGTGCCGAAAGGGAAGATCGTCGTGCTGGGCCTGGTTAGCACGAAGGTCGGCGAGCTGGAGTCGAAGGACACGCTGAAGCGGCGGATCGACGAAGCGGCGAAGCGCGTGCCGCTCGAGCAGCTTTGCCTGTCGCCGCAATGCGGGTTCTCGAGCACCGTGCACGGCAATGACATTGCGGTCGAATCGCAAACGGCAAAGCTGCGATTGGTGATCGAGACCGCGCGAGAGGTGTGGGGCGCGGTGTGATGCTTCTTTAGCGAAGATTCACCGAGTCGAGGAGCTTCCAGATGGGCGCCTGCCACGATGCCGGTGCCGCAGGATGCCAAAACAGCGCGTCGCCGTCCATGCCGAGGTCGGGAAGGACGTCGAATGTCGCCGGCGCGGCGCCTGCGTGATACGTGTCGAACAACTCGCTCGCGTCGGCTTCCGATACGCGTCGATTTTCCTTGGCGTATAGCCACAACGACGGCACCTTGACCTGCGCACCCAGAATTCTGTAGGTATTCGTGCTCGAGCGCTCGTGCTCGCGCTCTGAAAGTCCACGAACGCCGAAGCCTGGGGATACGAGGACAAATGCCTTGAGGCCAGGCACGTTGAGAGCGGCGTAGCGTGCGGCGATGATACTTCCCAATTCCTGTCCGATCACCACGTGGTTTTTCGTCGCAGGACCACCGGACTGCGAAAGGGTGGCGACGGTTGCGAGGAGCTGCATCGCGTACGGCGTCACGAGCGGCAGTAGGTCCTCGCGCAACTGTGCGCCCATCCCCGGTTCCAGCATCGGTGCATTGTTGGCATCGCCGTAGCGAGAGCATACGCTGCTGGCGCGAAAGCTTCCTTATCGGAGCCGTTTCATTTCAGCGATTCCAGATATGCCGCCATGTCGATCGCATCTTGTAGCGATACGCCGAGACTCGGCATCGCCCCTTCGGACACGAATCGCTGCGGATTGCGCAGCCAGCGCACCATGTTCTCGGGCGTATTCGCGAGCGTGCCACCGATGAAGCTGCGCATGCCCATCTTCACTAGCGGTGGACCAACCGGGATCGCGGCGCCGACGACGCCCGGAATGTCGTGGCACACGATGCATCCGTACTGAAGGATGACGAATCGTCCGCGATCAAGATCGCCGGGGGCCGGTTGGAGCGTGTCCGCAGCCATGGTTTCGCCGGCTTCGGTTGCCTTCGCGATCTGCGCCGATTGCGTTTGCTCGCGGCCAAGCATCGCACGGTACTCAAGCGGCGTTTCGTAGGGAAGTCGCTGCACGTACGCAACGATTGCCCACAGTGCGTCGTCACGCAGACGAAACTCCCATGCGGGCATGCCGGTGAGCTTCAATCCGTGCTTGATCGTCCAGTAGAGCTCGTTCGGCTTCCACTCGATTCCGGTATTCGCGAGATTCGCAGGTAAGGGCCGCAATCCCAGCGCGAATGGCTCGGGCGCAACGCCCGGTGCGCCGTGGCAGCGGACGCAATGCGCCGTGTAGAGGATTCGGCCGCGTGCAACCTCCGATGCATCGCCGAGCGCCGGAACCTTGACGGCTTTCGCGTGGAGTATGACTGCGCGTCGCATCGTCGTTTTCAACACCCAGAAGACTTGCGCGGTATGCTGATCCGTTGCCGTAATGTCGTAGAGGCCCAGGTACACGAACGCGGCCGCGCCCGCGACGGCGACGAGAGCGAGGGCGATCAAAGCGGCGACGACGCGCATCGCTCAACGAAGGCGATAGAGATACGCGACCATATCGGTGGCGTCGCGCTCGGTGACATTGACGTTCGGCATATCGGTGCCGGGCTTCGCTTTGTCGGGTTCGCGAATCCAGCGCGCGAGCTCCGAAGGCGTGTTGACGATGATGCCCGCGATGTAGACGCGCCGGCCAAGGCGATCGAGCGGAGGACCGATCGTTCCGTCGGCGCTTTGGACGCCGGGAATCGCGTGGCATGCACCGCAGCCGTATTGCTGCAACAGCATGCGGCCGCGCGTCGCGTCGCCCTCGGCTTTGGGATGAAGGGACGGGTCGTTGCATGCTATGACGAGCGGCGCACTGATGATCGCGAAGCCAAGTGCAATCGCGTTCGCTCGATGACTACACCGACACACAAGTTTGCGTACATGCCGAGACGCGCATCCGCGCGCCGAGTGTGCAAAGCAAACCGCAGCCATAGCCATGCTATGGCGAGGATGAGCGACAAAGCAATCGGCGATGCGGGGCGCGTCGAACATAGCGAAACTTGTGTGTCGGCGGCGTACAAGCGCACGAGGCCTGCGGCTCGTCACTTGTGTTTCTCCTTTCTGGCCGGGTGAGCTTCGTCGCCCTCCGGCGCATGCAGTCTCGCCGTAAGCGACGCATTCAACGCGGTGGCGAGCGCGGCCTCGCCACTGACAAGGTCGCGCCACTTCATCTCGAAGCCTTTGCGCCGGCCCTTCAACACGAGGCTCATGCCGTCGGGCGCGAGCGTCAACGTGTACGCTTGCCCGTCGATTGTGATCTCGCGCTTCAATGACCGGTCGAGTGGGGTCGTCACGATGGTTGGATGGTGCGGTTGCGGCTGGCGTGATTATCCGCCGCGCGGACGTTTTGCCGCTTCGCACGTGCTAGAATTTGCGCCTTCGCGCCCGTAGCTCAGTTGGATAGAGTACCTGGCTACGAACCAGGGGGTCGTGGGTTCGAATCCTGCCGGGCGCGCTCTTCTTTTCTTCGCTCGATCCGCTACTTAGTGCCGGTGGCTGATTCGGCCGGGACCACTTTGGGACCAAACGCGAGATTCACCTTCGCTTTTTCGCGTCCCTGATCCGCTGCTTCGATCCATCGCGCGTAATGCTTCCACAGCGTGTTCGTGCCGCTGTGACCGAGCTGGCGTGCGACCCATTGCGGATGCGCGCCCGCCATGAGCGCGAGCGATGCGAACGTGTGTCGCGTCTGATACGCATTGCGATGTCGTAGGCCCGCGTCGGCCAACGCACGCTTCCAGCTCGCGCCAGGCGTGTAATCGTCCTTGAACGGCGCGCCGGTGAACGGATTGAGGAAGATCGCCCCGCCGGCGAGCAGCGAATGCGCCTTCTGGCGCTTCAGCGCCGCGAGTGCGCGATCGGTGAGCTCCACTTCGCGACGCTTCTTTGTCTTCGTCACCTTCACGCGGCCCTTGACCTTGGCGCGCGACACGCGTGCAACCTCACGTGTCCAATCGATGTCGGTCCACGCGAGCTCGATCAGCTCCGATGTTCGCAAGCCGGTCGACGCAGCGAAGTCGAAATAGTTGTGCATCTGCTCGCCGTAGCGCTTCTGGATCGCCGTCAGCGCGGCATCGAGCTCCTCGTGCGATAGCGGGTCTGGCTCCTCGGCTTCGTGTGGCTGATTCTTGAGGCCCGCGGCCGGGCTCTCGCGGATGATCTTGGCCCGGATAGCGGTATCGAAAACGCCGCGCAGGCACGTCAACGCGTTGTTACGCGTCTTCTCCGTTTTCCACCGCGTCTCGCCGACGACTTCGCACAGGTCGGCGAAGTTGATCGCTGCAACGTGCTTCTTGCCGAGCCGCGGGTAGAAGTGCGTCTTCAGCATCGATTCGTAGGCGTCGAGCGTCGACTCCGCGAGGCGGTTCGCCCGGCACGCCCTCAGGTAAGCGATCGCCTGGGCCTTGAAGCTCATCGGGTCCGGCGCGCCGTCGACGCTGTCGGTCGTATCGATGCGACGTGCGCGCTGCAGGCGCGGCAGCCACTTCGCGGGATCGTACGTGCCGAATCGGATCTCGGCGTGAATCTCCTCGAGCATCCGCCGCGCGGCCTTCACATTTGCGGCGTTGTAGACGAGATCGAGCACGTGCTGCTCGCGCTTGCCGCGGTGCATGAAGCGAATGCGAACCTTGCCGCGATGCTCCGCTACACCCTTCGCTGACCGAACGCCCATCGCTGGTATCCCTCCATGTCGACGAGGATGCGACCGTCTGGCGCCTTGATGAACTCGTGCCCCTGCAGCCAAACGCCTTCTTCGATCTTACGACGTACCGCCTTTTCGCTGTAACCCGTCACGGTCTCGAACACAGACAGCGTCACGAGCCTGGCCGCCGCGAGCGGAGCGCGAAATCGGCCCATGGCGCGATTCTCGGCGTCCGGGTGAGGCGAGGACACGTCCGCGGGCGCTGAAGCGCTCCTGCGCGATTCTGTGCGGCCGGCGAGGGGTTGCGACGCGCTCATCGGTGCGCAATGCGCCGGCCAAGGCGCGCAGCAAGCCACGGATGCGCACCCATCGCGGCGACGATGCCGAGCGGGCCGCCGACGAGATAGCACGCGATCTCCGCCGGCGACGTCGGGCCCGGCAGCACCTTGAACAGCGCGAGCTGGCACGAGCCGATCGCGAACGACGTCATTGCCGCGAGCAGCCGATGGCCGCCGTTGACGTTGAGACTCTGCAGCCCCAGCGCGAACACGACGCCAAACGTCGATGCGAAAAGGATCAGCGCCGTCATAGCGCCGCAACCTCCACGCGCTCATATCCCGCACGCAGCAGATCGTTCACGAGCGACGCCGGCGCTTCGACGACGCGGTCGGCACCGATCGGCAGCATCTGCCCGAACCACTGCACGGCGCCCACGTTCGCCGGCGCACGCAGGCGCACCGTGCGCGCTTCGCTCGTAGGATCGTTCGCGCCCATTGCTTCGACCTGTTGGCGCATGAACTCGAGCAGGCCGGTCTCGTTGTTGCGCCCGACCAGGTAGTTGAGCGCCTGCGTCGTGCTGTCGACGTCATCGTCGTGCGCTGCATTGGGAAAGTTCGCCATGCTGTCGAGATAGTCGGTCAGCCACGGCGCGCCCTCGGCCAGCAGCACGCGTCCGGTCTCGATCATCGGCGTCACCGCATACGCGCGGCTGATCTTGTCGGTGTCGGCCTTGATCGGCAGGATCGGTAGCCGCGTGTCGCGCTGCAGCTCCTGAATCAGCGACTGCCCGCTCGCCTTGTCCTCGACCAGCACGACGTTCGGCTTGAATTGCTCGCCGAGCGTTTGCACCATCGCCTTGAGCTCGGGGAATTCGACACGGCGCTTCCAGACGTCGAGCAGGTAGTAACCGGCGTCGGCCTGGCCCCACGTCGTGCACACGCTGTAATCGTTGTCGGCGCCTTTCTTGAACGCCGTGTCCCAGCTCTGCAGGATCGAATGAAAGCGCGGCGCCTCGCGAAAGTAGCGCCACCATTCGCGTTTGAAGATCGCGCCCTCGAGCGCTGACGGACGCTGCTGATACAGCGCCTGGAAGCTCGAACCGAGGAGCGCCTTTTGCCGCGCGAGGTACGTCTCGTCGTAGCGTGTCGTGCCGTCGGCAGCGACCGGCCATAGCGCAGCGCCTTCTGCACGGCCCAGCGGATCATTCGCTTCGGCGAGCGCGGGCAGACTGACAACCGTCCATGCATCCGCTTCCGGGCTTTGCAGGATGCGGCCGGCGAGATCGTCCTCGCTCCAGCGCGTCATGATGAGGATGATCACGGCGCCTGGCGCTTGCCGCGTCGAAATGTCGTCGCGATACCAGTTCCACGCGCGATCGCGATACGCCTTCGATGTCACCTCTTCGCGACCCTCGACTGGGTCATCGATGATGATGAGATCGCCGCCGCGGCCGGTGATGCCACCGCCGACGCCGACAGCGCGAAGGCCGCCGCCCGCCGCGGTCTGCCAGTCGTGCACTGCTTTCCGATCCTCCGCGAGCGGCATGCGCGCGCTGCAGATGCTGCGCGTTGTGTGGCTGAAGTTCTCCGCGAGCGACGCGCTGTACGAACCGATGATGACGCGCGCGCGGGGCGAGCGCTCCAAGGTCCATGCCGAGTAGTGCACGGTCACGAGTTGGGATTTGCCGTGCTGGGGCGGCATGAAGATCATCAAGCGGCGGATTTCGCCGGCGCTGATGCGGGCCAAATGCTCGCGCACCAGCAGTTGATGCCGGGCGTCCCAGGTGAGGCCCCGAGACGGTCCGTCGTCCTGCGAGACGTCATGCAGCCAGTCGTCGAAAGGCGGTACGTCCTGCGGCTGCGCCTGGGCTTCGGCAGCGGTGAGATCGGCGACGTGGCGAAGCAGATCCATCAGCCCTCGGCGTGCTGCTGCACGATGCGTTGAACGGTGCTCGTGCCGATCCCGAGCTCGCGCCCGATCTTGTTCAAGCCCATGCCACGCTTGCGAAGCGCCATCACCGCGGCAGCTTTGTCGTCGCCATGGATCACCGGCCGACCGAGTCGCTTTCCTTGCGCGCGAGCGCGATCGACTCCAGCCTGCACGCGCTGCTTGATCAGCTCGCGTTCGAACTCTGCGAACGTGCCGCTGATGTGGAAGATCAGCTTGCCGTACGGCCCCGTCGTGTCGATCGCTTGCTGGTGCAGGTACAGATCCACGCCATGCGAGCGGATCTCTTCGAGGAAGCCGACCAGGTCGTGCAGCGAGCGCCCAAGGCGATCCGTCGACCATGCGGCGATTACGTCGAGCTGCCCGCGCGTGGCGGCCTTCAGCAATCGATCGAACTGCGGCCGCTGGTCGCGTCCCTTCGCACCGCTCACCCCGCGGTCCACGTATTCGCCGGCGACCTCCCAGCCCTTGTGCTCGACGACCTCGCGCAGTTCGCGCAACTGGTTGTCGCACGTCTGCTTGTCCGTAGAAACGCGCGCGTAGATCGCGACCCGCTTGATTCCCGTTTTCGCTGCCATGGTCTCGCCCTCCGTTGAAGACGAGACAATCATACCGTAATCATCCATAAATGGTATAGGGTCGCATGGGGTCATTCGCTGGGGCGTGCAGTGCGGAAAATAGGCATGGATTACGGTATGGGGCGCGATTTAGCGAGGCTCATTCCGCCGGGCTGCCGTCCTCGCGGGGTGCTGCCTGGTCGCCGCCGATGACTGGCGCTGGCTGCTTCTCTCCCGGCGAGATCCTGCGCATGCGCAGTTCGGGAGGCAGCGGCTTGCCGCTCGCGATGATCAGCTGCGCAACCGCGTCGGCCAGGACGCCATAGCGCTCCTGGACGACGGCCTGCTGCGATAGCGCGCCGATCAGCGCGACCGCGTCTTCAAGCGAGTAAGCGCCTTCATTCATCTGCTCGAGGATGCCGACGAGCTGGTGATCGGGCGGCAGCGACGGATCGACCGCGATCGGCGTCCGCGGCGCCTGCGCCTTCAGCGTTGGCCAGGTGCGCGCAGCGATGATCAGCATCGCGTCGCGATCGCCGGCCTTCGCCTGCTCGATGATCTTCAAGCGCACGGCTTCCTTGTCCGCATCGTCTGAACGCGTCCAGAAGTCCATATGCCGACGATCGACGATGCCAGCCGGGCGACCTGCGGGGTTTCCAGAGCGGCCTTTCAGGAATCCCACGTCGCGTTTCCTCTACGGTTTGATCCGAGCAACGCGTACGCGCGTGTCCCTGCACGCGCGAGGCGAATCGGCTTGGGCTTCAATTCCGTTTCGCGTTTCCTCGCTTCGCTCGGGTCGCCGTCGCTTCGCCAAGGTTTGCCGGCGAACCGAAGGGGAGGGAACAGAAAAAGGCGGCGTGTCGCTTCGCCGCTGTTTCTTTCCCTTAAGGCGGCGGCGAAGCGAGAATCTAAAAACGAGCGGCGAAGCGAAATTGTCATTTCGAGATCGCTTCGCCGAGAGGTGCGCGCGACTCCGGCGAACCGACCGGCCGAAGGAATGTGCGGGCGCCCCGTTGCGGATTGCCCGGTACGGGCACATGCTCGATCTGCTGTCGCGAAAGCAGCATTTCGACGGCGTCGCGCACTTCGGCGCGCGTGCGCCCGAGGCCCAGGGCTTCGAGGCTGTGTTTCGTGGGGTAGCGCCCGAGGGCGACGTCGTGCTCGATGGCGCGCAGGATTTGTGCGCAGGACCCCTCGAGTTGCTCAGCCTTCGACTGCTCGAAGCGCGTCACGCACGCGAACGCGTACCCCTTGCGGCTGATGAGGAGATCCGGCGCCGGCGGCCGATAGGACAGCTTCGGGCGAGCGAGGAGCATTCCCGTTTCGCCGGTAAGCAGGGGCGATCCTGCCGCTTTGGCCCATTCGTCGCCAGCAAGCGGGTGCAGTATCGAAACCATCCGCGCGCCGTCCGATAGCGCGGATCCGCCGCGCGTTGCGTACTGGTCGGTAGCCTTCTCGCGAGCGTTGTTCTTGCCAGAATGGTGCGTAAACCGCACGCAACATTCGAGCTCGCGCCGGATGCGCCTGGCTGCCTCAATGAGCCCCTGCTCGGCGTCGTTCGTGCGCGCTTCGCCAACACCGAAGCTGATCGCCGGATCGAACTCGATAACGACGGGCGCCAGCGGTCGCGCGTTGGCGATGATGTCGTCGACGGCGGGACCGGGCATTACGACGTCGTCCACGATGATGGTGAGCTTGAGCGCTTCTCCGGTGAGGTCGGAAATGCGGATGTCGCGACGGATCACCTCGCGCTCGAAGCCGCCGAGCTGCAGCGCGTCGGCAAGCGCACGCAGTCGTGCCACGAGCATTTCGCGTCGGTCCTCGGCCGACAGGATCAGCACGGGGCCAGGTTTCAGGACCTCCATCCCGAACAGCCGCCGGCCAAGGACGATGTGAATCGACTCGTACAGCGTGAGTGTCGTCTTCCCGGTACCACCTGGAGCGACCCGCACGGCGACGTCGGCAAAGAGGTAGTCCTCGACGATGCACGGCGGCGCGAGCTGGGCCTTCTCGAACTCGTCCTCGCTGATAGGGCCTGGCAGCTGCCATAGTGTTGCCGCCGGGGGACGCTGCTGACCGATCTCAGCTGGCGTCGCCTGGCGCGTCCCGAACAAGATCGGCTCGGCGCTCATTCCTGCCGCACCAGGTGCGGCAGTTCGCATTCCGCGCACACGTGCGGTCGGGCCGCATTGACGGCTTCGATCGCCGCGGCGACGTGCTCTGCCGGATGGCCACGCCGATAGACGATGAGGACGTCGAGCCCGGCGAGAAAGTCGAGGTAGTACCCGCGTGGGTCGTGATCCTTCGGCAGCACGATGCGGCCCCACGCGGTGCCGAGATTCCAGTCGAGCGACACGACTATCGTCCCGTCCGGGATCGCCGGACGCAGGCCTCGGCGCAGCATCTCGAGGATCTCGCGTCCATACGGCGGCAATGGACGACGCATTGCGCGCGCCTTCCGTTGCGCGCTCACGTAGCGCTCTCATTCAGCACCTCGTGCAGGCGGCGATCGATCCGCACGAACGCGCGCTTTCCCTGCCTGCGCAAGCGCGCCGCGAAGTCCTCGGCCAGGTCGCGCTGCGCGAACGACGCGAAGACGATGCTGTTGCCGCTCGGCGTGCGCACGATGACGGCGAACGGGCGTCGGCGGACGTAGGCATCCTCAGCTCGGCCGGGCATGCGCTTCCTCCTCGAGCCCGGCGAGCTCGCGCATCACCTCGGGGATGACCAACTCCGTCAAACGTTCCGGCGGCGCGAGTCCCAGATCGACAGCCCATACGGCGAAAGCGCGTTTGTTTCGAAACTGCTGAGGGATCTCCGCATCATTCGCGGCCTCGCACAGCGAATGCGGAAGTGCGAGCGACGTCGCGTGTGCCGGGCTCACGGTTCGGCCTCAGCCGTCGCCTGGCCGCCAACGCTGCGCAGCGTGCGAGCAACCTCTTCGGCTTCGGAGCGCGTCGCGTAGCGCTGGAAGAGATAGCGCTGGCCGTCGAATTTGATGCAGTAGACGGTGAACGGCTTGGCGGTATCATTCGCCCGCCGGTCCGTTTCGCGTGGGCCGCTTCCCGAGGCGTTCGGAGCCGACACTCCGGACGCCTCCGTCTTTTCAGGCTCGCTCATCGCAGTCCCTCGAGGGTCACGTCGTCGCACCGTTCATCACGGCGCCGGGAGGCGTGTCGCCGGAATAGAGGCATTCCGGCCCCGTGAAGGCGCCATGGGCCTGTTCCCTCTTCGATCGGAAAGTCGAGACCAACCGAAGAGCCCCGCCGCCAGCTATGGCGCCTTCTCGTCTGACTGTCAGCGAGGGTCCAACTTTCATTGCGGGCTCGCGTCGCTCATTTCAGCGTCAAGAACCGCGTGAGCAAGCGCGCGCTGTGCATCCGCTTCCCGTTTCGCGGCGAGCGAGACTTCGTCGTTTGTGGCCGCGCTACGGTCCTTTCGCATTTTCGCGATCGCCACGTCGGTATCCCTCGTGGCGCGCACCCATGTATTGACCAGGTCGCGATTCGCGGGCGATGCAACGGCGGCCACCAGGAAGTCAGGGGAGCTCCCATTCGTGAGCGCGTTTCGCAGCTCACGCTCGTACACCTCAAGCGACGGAATGCTGTCGGGCGCGAGCCGGTCGAGCACCTTGCCGGCCGCGCGCGGCGCGTGCCGTCGTTGCTTCCGGCGGTGCGAAAACAAATTCATGACGCCGTGCGCGCTCTACACGGAGTCGCCGGTGACTGGGTCGCGCCAGACCGCACCGTCCCACTCGACGATGCTGCCAACATCGGTATCGACGTACTGCGTGGCCGCAGCGAGCGGCGTACCGAATCCGAGCTGCGCCGTCGGACGCGCGCTGGTCGGGCCGACTTGCGCTGGCTCGGCTGATCCGCGGCCACCGCCGCGGCCAACGGCGATCCAGCCATTTCCAATCAGCGCGTCGGCGTCGGCCGGATCGACGTCGATCGGAACGCCAGGCGATGGCGTGTAGATGCGCTCACGCACAGTGATCGTGCGTGCTGCGGGCGTCGGAAGCAATCGAAAGTTCGGCATGGCGAGATTCCTTGGTTGCGCTCAGACCACGAGCTTTTCGAGAGGGATGCCTTGCGTCGCGGCTGCCTGGATGCGACTCGCGAAGTAGTCGATCGATCCATCCGGGTTTCTGATGAAGTCGGACGGATCGAGGAGCTCAACGTCGACCAGTCTCACCGTCGACGGCCTGCGTGCGCGCAGCAGGGCGCCGAGATCGGTCTTTGGCGACGTGTCCTTGCGCGCGATGCTTCCGAAGTACGAAGTGAGGCGATTCGTTTTCGTTGCCGCCATTCCCTTCTCCTTCAGGTATGCCGCCGCTGCGCGATCGCCAAGCCCCGCGCGGATGCCGCAGCGATCTGGCCCTGCGCGCGCTGGTCGATCGCGCCTTGCACGATGAAGTGGTTGTGCACCTGCATGCCACCGCTCGGCTGCGTGTAGCGCGCGCTCTTGTTGATCGACGCCGGCACGATCGCCTCGCCCTTGTGCACGAACGCGAGCATGTTTTGCGGCACGTAGTTCGTGCCGGTGGCGAAACCCGGCAGCGGCAAAAGCGGCGTGAAGCCGAGATCGCCCATCGGCGCGATGGAGCCGGGAAGGTCGCTAGGAAGGCCCAGGCCGCCGCCGAGACCGCCCAGGCCACCACCACCGCCACTGATCGAATTGAGCGCTGCAGCGGCGCTATTTGCCGCCGCCGTGAGGCTTTGCAGCGCGGTCTGCAGCGAGGACTGAATCGTCGTCGCGGTCGTCGACA
>DATGGP010000081.1:0-15483 GCA_035308425.1 Casimicrobiaceae bacterium
TGCAAGTGGTGTGCCTTTCAAGGAGTGGTATTGACCGGCAAGACGTAGGGCTGGAGGCTTGCTACCGCTTGGACTGTGTGCCCCTGACCGCCCCATTTTCTCGGCCACGCCAGGACACGAGGAGGTGCATGCGCGAGCGGCCGTTCGTTCTCGCAGCGTTTCTTGTTGCTCTATCGCCCTCATTGGTCACAGCGAAGGGTGGCGGCGCTCATGGTAGCTACTCCACTGGACCGATCGCGTAGCCAAAGGAGACCCATCCCTCGCGCGTGAAAGGCTCGCGCGCCGAGATGGGATGGCGAAGCTCGGCTGGACCTACTGAGCTTTCCGTAAATATATGACGTCAAATCGGCACTCGGCCTGCCTCCAGAATGCACCGATCAGTGTGGGTCGGCGTTGCATCGAACGCAGTCGGCGAGTCGCGTAACTGGCCTGCTGCCGGTTTCGTGGACACCCTGTTAAGGTGGAGTCCGAAACCGGAGGTGGTTGATGAAGACGAGGCGGCAGTTCACTCGTGAGTTCAAGCTCGAAGCAGTGAAGCTGGTAGGAGACGGGGAGTCATGGCGGCGCAGGCCGCACGTGACCTGGGGGTTCATGAGAACGTATTGCGCAAGTGGGTGCGTGAGCTGGCGGCGGACCCACAGCATTCATTCCCCGGCGCCGGTGTGATGAAGCCGCAACAGGCTGAGATCGACAGCCTGAAGAAGGAAGTCGCGAAGCTGAAGATGGAGCGCGATATCCTGAAAAAAGCCGCGGCCTATTTCGCCAGGGAGTCGATGTGAAGTTCGGCTTCGTGGCGAAGCACCGAGGGGCCTGGCCAGTGCTGTTGATGTGCGAGGCGCTCGGTGTCTCGAGGACTGGGTTCTACGCTTGGTTGAGCCGGCCGCGAAGCCTCCGCAGCCTCTCTGACGAGGTGATCGGCGCTCAGGTCCATCACAGTTTCATTGCCAGTGATCGGACCTACGGCGCTCGTCGCGTTTGGCACGACGTGTTGGCGCTGGGCCACTGCTGTGGCTTGCACCGCATCGAGCGGCTGATGCGGATGCAGGCCCTACGAGCCCGACCACGCCGGCGCGGGCTGCCCGCCGATCGCGGTGAACGCAGCGCCATCGCCGATAACGTACTGGACCGCCAATTCCAAGCCGACGCACCGAACCAGAAATGGGTCGCGGATTTCACGTACATCTGGACCGCGGAGGGTTGGCTGTACGTGGCCGTCGTGCTCGATCTGTACTCGCGTCGCGTCGTTGGCTGGTCGATGCAATCGAGCATGACCGCGCAGCTCGTCGCCGATGCCCTGATGATGGCGGTGTGGCGGCGAGGCAAACCGGTCGAGCTGTTACACCACTCGGATCAGGGGAGCCAGCCCGGACTCAACTGGTCGTCGCAACACTGCTTCGATCCGCAGAGCGTAGCACTTCATTGAGTGCTTCTGCGGGTGTGCGCCATGCAAGAGTCTTTCGGGGCCGTGTATTCAACGCAAGCGCCACCGCCTGGAGTTCGCGCTTGCGGTGAACACTGAGATCGGTCCCTTTCGGGAAGTACTGTCGCAGCAAGCCATTCGTGTTCTCGTTGGTCCCGCGCTGCCAAGGACTTTGCGGATCGCAGAAATACACCTTCAGCCCCGTGTCGATGGTGATACGGGCATGCTGACTCATCTCCGCGCCTTGATCCCAGGTGAGCGAGCAGCGAAGTTGCTCGGGCAGCGACTTCATTGCTTCTGTGATCGCATCGCGTACTGCCTCGGCGCCGTGTCCGGTCAGCGGCGGTCCGTTCTTTTCGTGTTCTTGGTAGCCATGCCCCGGCAGGCGCGGCAAATGCAGCAACATCGTGAACCGCGTCTGGCGTTCGACCAGTGTGCCAATCGCGGAGCTCGCCAATCCCAGAATGAGGTCACCTTCCCAGTGACCGGGGACAGCGCGATCTTGAACGAGCGGCGGTCGCTCGCTGATGAGAATCTCCGGTGTTACAAAAGTCTTGCCACGACCACGCGTTCGCTCTCTGGGCACGCGCAGTGCTCGGCCCGTACGCAAGCAGGCGGTCAGTTCACGTCGAAGGGCACCGCGCCCTTGGATGTACAGCGCCTGGTAGATGGCTTCGTGACTGATGCGCATCGACTTATCATCGGGGAAGTCGATGGGCAGACGATGAGCAATTTGCTCCGGACTCCACGCCCGCGACCATCGCCGGTGTTGCCTTCGTCCGTGGCGCCGCCCGTTCCACGCTACTTCAGGGCCAGCGATCACCTTCCCAGCAGGGGTGACCACCTTGCCGGACAGCCGGTCCTGGACATAGCGGCGCAGGTCAGCATTCGTCGCGAGTTTGGCACGCTTGGGGCGGCGCGCGGCCCGATCGGCGTGCCACTGCGCCGTGGTCGCCCGGTACTCAAAGCCTCCACTGCGGGTGGCAGCGTTTCGCCGCAGCTCCCGCGATACCGTCGATGGCGAACGTTCGAGTTGCCGCGCGATCTGTCGAACTCCCTCGTCGCGAGCACGCAGCAACGCGATTTGCTCTCGCTCAGCTAATGACAGGTAACGTTCCGACTTCGGCGGTGACGACGGCGAAAGATGCGATGGGGGCATGCCTCCACACTCCCGAAACCATCTAACTCCAACCGCCGATGAAACACTTGCCGCTCGCGCAGCATCCTCGCTCGAGCATCCAGCGGCGATTGCCTGCCAGAACGGGCGTCGCTCCGACCGATGCAGCACGGGCGGCCGCCCTGGCGACCTCATCTTCGCACGCTCAGCTCGATCCGCCTGTCTCTTTCCCGTATGCATCGCAACCTCCTATTAGGATGTGTTGCGACGATGGGTTGAATCCGCCCAGTACACCAGCGAGCACTTCCAGGAGTTGCTGAAGGAACAGGGCATCACCTGCAGCATGAGTCGCGCGGGCGAAGTCTGGGACAACTCGGCGATGGAGAGTTTCTTCAGCTCGCTAAAGACCGAGCGCACAGCCAGGAAGGTGTTCCGGACGCGAGAACAGGCGCGCGCCGAGGTGTTCGACTACATCGAGCGGTTCTACAATCCGACGCGCCGCCATTCAACACTCGGCTATCTCAGTCCGATGGCGTTCGAGAAAGCTATAGAAGCTTAGGTCGGTGTCGATCGAACCGGCAGCAGGCCAGACTCCATCCTTTCAAAATATGGAGTCTCCGGAAATCCCGGGGCGGTTCAGTCGGGTTCAATATCGCTGCACGACACGAACGATGCGATCTTACAGACGGCGGAGTCACGCGAGATATATCGATATGAGTGAGGGGCGGACGACGGCTTGGGCGGAGGTGAATCTGGTTCGTGATAAAGCCTTGGCCCGCGTGCGCAAGCACAGGACTTGACCTCCGGCAAGGCCGGTTTCGTCGCGCACACCGACCGTTGCATGGATCAGTAGTTGCCATGCACGCTACGTGAGCACGAATCTCAGTAGAGCCCCAAGTGCTCGCAGGGCGATGAAAATACCATGCGCCTTTCAACAGAACTAAAGCCGATGCTACAGTTCATTGCCAGACGCCGGTCTGTGTCGGTAGCTACAGCTTCAGGCGTTCCAGCATTCCTTTGTGGGCTATTCCCCTTCCCGACATGACGACAACGACCTCGTCCACGCTTTGCGATCTGCCTGCACAAAAGCTGGTCGATCTTCTCAAGTCACGACAATGCTCCTCCCGTGAGATCGTTGCGAGCTGTCTCGCGCGCATCGCGACGCTCGAGCCGAACCTGCACGCGTTCGTCGAGATCGACGAGGACGGCGCATTGCGGCGTGCGAAGGAGATCGACGACCATGACCGCGTCCCGCCGCTTTATGGTTTGCCCGTCGCCGTCAAGGAGACGGTAGACGTGGCGGGCCTGACATGCTCGCTCGGAACCGAAATTCACAAATCCCGCAGGCCAACGCGCGACGCAACCGTCGTCAAGCGATTGCGCGAAGCAGGAGCGATCATCATCGGCACCACCGTTTCAACCGAGTACGCAATCGCCCGAGCGGGGCCGACGACGAACCCTTACGATCCCTTGCGGACGCCGGGCGGATCTTCGAGCGGCTCGGCTGCAGCTGTCGCAGCGCGGATGGTTCCGATTGGCGTCGGCACTCAAACCGTCGGCTCGATTGTGCGTCCCTCGGTGTACTGCGGCATCTTCGGCCTCAAGCCTACGAAGGATGTCATCAGCACCGAAGGCGTCATGGTGTTGTCTCCGGCGTTGGATCATGTCGGCCCGATGTGCCGCACTGCCGAAGACACAGCCCTCGCGTTAATGTCGATGCTTGAACCGGTTCAATACAACAGCCGCTCGCTGCACCAGACGAAACTTCCGGAACGGGCTTTGCGCATTGAAGGGCCGATGCCAGAGTTGATCGAGCCTGCCTCCCGTACGGCGCTGGACCGGGCGCAAGAGCGACTTGAAGCCAGCGGAATTCGCTTCGAGGAAGCTAAGTTGTCTGCGAGTTTCACTCATGTTGTTTCATGTTACGAGACGATTCTATTCCGCGACATTGCGCGCAACCACGGGCAAGACCGTGACATTTGCGGTGAACGCATGAGCCAGCGCATGCGCGACATCATCGACGCTGGGCGCGCCGTTTCGGATCGCAGTTACCACGAGGCATTAGCGGAGGCCCGCCGCTATCGAGAAGAATTGTCAGCACTCCTCGCTGAGGAAGCCATCATTCTTGCCCCAGCGACGAACGGCGTGGCACCGATTGTTTCAGAAGGCACCGGACCGTCGCGCCTTCAGGGCCAGTGGTCGCTCGTGGGGTTTCCCGCGCTTGCCGTTCCGTGCGGCCTCGTTGACGGACTCCCCGTTGGCGTGCAACTGGTCGCGAACCGCGGACGCGACGCGCTGGTGCTTGATGCCGGGACCCTATTCGTTGCGGATGCGCCGGGCGAGCTAAGCGTGCGTTGATCCTTTCGCCGCTGAGCACTCCGTCGCGCCTCGTGCCTCAAGCGGCTTTTCGCGCTATATTGCGCGGGTTTCAACGCGACAAGGGCGCCCGAAGCTAGCGCCTGACGCGAAGGGCGTCGGCTAGGGGGCTGGCGGTCTCGTCGAAGGCGAATGCGACGGGCTTCTCGGAAGACTTCCGTGCCACGGACCTTGCTGGACGTACGGTGCGGCATTGACGAGGAGTATGGCGATGACTGCAACGGCTCATCTGTTCCACTGGTTTCGGGGTGCTAGGACACCGCGATGGCTCTTGTTGCTGCTCGTCGCGATAGGCACGGTAAGTTACGGCATTAGAGCGGCCACCGCCGCGACCCTCGACGAAATCAAGCGCCGCGGCTACATGATCGTCGCCACGGAGGACGACTATCCCCCGTTCGAGTACGTGGTGAATGGCAAGCCGATGGGCTACGACCACGCCCTGCTAGCGGTGCTGCGCAAGCAAGCGCCCTTCGAGATTCGCCAGGAGATTTTGCCGTGGCAAGGCATTCTTCCCGGCGTCGCGTCAGGCAAGTACGACGTTGCATTGACCGCTGCGGTTATTACCGACGAGCGTGCGAAATCGCTCGATTTCACCATGCCGATTGCCGAATCGACGATGGCTTACGTGAAGCGGAAGAGCGACACATCCATCAACTCCATCAAGGACCTGTCCGGCAAGACGCTTGGCGTTCAGCAGGGCGGGGCCTCGTTCCAGGCTCTGCCGTACCTCGAAGCGGATCTCAAGAAGACCGGTGGCAAGCTCGGCGAAATCGTCCAATATGGGGCCTTTTCGGAAGCGTACCAGGACCTCGTGAACCGACGTCTCGACGCGGTCATTCACAACATCGTTTCGCTTTCGACACTGGTACACGAGAAGCCGGACGTGTTCCAAGTCGGTCAGCGGGTCGGCGACAAGTCGTACGCGGCGTGGGCCGTCGCAAAAGGCAACGACAGCGTCCGCGAATATCTCGATGCGTTCCTCGCAAAGCAGAAGGCGAACGGCACGATGAAGAAGCTCCAGAGCGAGTGGCTGAAGATTACGTTCGACGACCTGCCGAGCAAGCCGATGCTTCCTGGCGATCGGCCGATGCATTGAGCTGAGGGAAGAAACCGAGCAACTCGATGTTGTCTGCATCGACGTTGCTCGATCTTGCGAGCGGAGCGGCGACGACGGTCGCCGTTTCCGTATCGGCGATCGCCTTCGGCGTTCCGCTCGGTCTGCTGCTTGCGCTTGGCCGCTGCTCGAGGTTCGCCGCGCTTCGCGTCCCCTGCGCCGTTTACGCGAGCCTGGTCCGCGCCGTCCCGGTTGTCACGTTCGTCATGCTGATCTTTTTCGGCTTGCCGGCTCTCGGCCTCTCGCTCAATCCGCTCCCGGCCGCGTTCATCGCGCTGACTCTCAACACGGCCTCCTTCAACAGCGAGATCTGGCGCGCCGCGATTCTCGATTTCCCGCGTGGTCAGCTCGACTCGGCCCGTGCATTCGGAATGACGCGCTTCGTATCATTTCGCGACATCGTCTTTCCACAGATCTGGCGCGCGAGTCTGCCTTCGCTGGTGAACGAGATGACGCTCCTGATCAAGGCGAGCCCTGCCGTTGCGATCATCGGGGTTGTCGACCTGACGCGAAAGGCGCGGCAAATCGCTGCGACGACATACGAGCCATTACCGCCGTTTCTCGCTGCGGCCGTCATCTATGGAGTCGCGCTGATCCTACTAGTCATCGCCGCGCGCATGCTCGAGCGCGGGGTGCGTGTGCGGTTGGGGCGGATCTAAATGCGGTTGGATATTATCTGGCGAGAGTTGCCGCAGTTCGCGATCGGCCTCGGCAACACGGTCTGGCTTTGCGCAGCTTCGGTGGCGCTGTCATTGGTCCTCGGCGGCCTGCTCGTCGTCCCGATGATGTCGAAAAACCGTATCGTGAGTGGAGTCGCTCGTGGTCTCGTCGATGCCGGACGCTGTGTACCTTTCCTGCTGCTCACATACCTGGTGTACTTCGGCTTGCCGTCGCTTGGCATTACTGTCAACAAGTGGAGCGCCGGTCTGATCACGCTCGTTACGTACAACACCGCGTACATGGCCGAGATCCTTCGCGGTGGATGGGCTCACTTGCCGGCGGGCCAGACGGATGCAGCACTAGCCTTCGGATTCACGGATGTGAGGCTGTTTCGGCGGATCATCCTTCCGCAGGTGCTGATCGCCGTGGGGCCGGTTATCGGCAATCAGCTGATCCAGCTCATCAAGGATTCCGCGTTCCTCTCGGTCATCACGGTCCCAGAGCTGACCTTTGCCGCGAACTTCGTACAATCCTATTATTTCGTTCCGTTCGAGTCGTTCCTGTTTGCAACACTCATCTACTGGGCGCTGTGCAGTGGCGTCGAATGGCTGGTGCGCCGCGGAGAGCGCTATGCTTCGATCGTTCGACCTCCCCGTGAATAACGAGGCGCCCGTTGCAGCCGTAGAGTTGCACGGCGTGGCGAAGTCCTTCGGAGTACACGAGGTACTTAGCGACATCGACTTGCGCATCGAGCCCGGCGAAACCGTCTGCATCCTCGGCCCGAGTGGTTCGGGGAAATCGACGCTTCTTCGCTGCATCAATTGGCTCGAGCGGCCCGACCGTGGCTCGGTGTCCCTGTTCGGAACACGCATCGGCTACAAGGGCAAGGGGCGCGCCGCGGCACCGATGACCGATCGCGAGCTAGCCGCGTTACGTACGCGAATCGGCATGGTGTTTCAGCACTTCAACCTCTGGCCGCATCTGACCGCTCTCGAAAACGTGATTCAGAGCCCGCTCCACGTTTTGCGCCGGCCTCGCCGCGAAGTCGTTAGTGAAGGCGAACAACTGTTGGAGAAGGTTGGACTCGCCGACAAGCGCAACACCTATCCGGCTTTTCTGTCAGGCGGCCAGATGCAGCGCGTCGCGATCGCGCGTGCGCTCGCGATGCGTCCTCAAGTCGTGCTCTTTGACGAGGCGACGAGCGCCCTCGACCCCGAGCTCGTCGGCGAGGTGCTCGCGGTGATGAAGGACATTACGCACCTCGGTCTGACGATGATCGTCGTGACCCACGAGATGAAGTTCGCCCATGAGGCTGCAAACCGAATCGTCTTCCTCGATAAGGGAAGAATCGTCGAAGTCGCGACGGCTCGAACGTTCTTCGAGCAGCCGGGCACCGAGCGCTCGCGACAATTTCTCGAGCGTTACCGTTGACGCAAGGAGCTACTGATGAATCTCGAATTTCTCAACATCCCCGACGCCCCGCCTCCCCCTCCGACGGCCGCCTATAGTCACGCGGTGCGCGCAGGGGATTTTCTGTTCGTAACCGGTCAGCTTGGCGTCGATCCTAAGACCGGTGGGCTGGTCGCGGGCGGCGCCGCCGAACAGACGCGCCAGATCATGCAAAACCTCGAAACCGTGTTGCGCGGCGCGGGAACGTCGCTCGACAAAGCGGCGATGGTTAGGATTTACCTTGTTAACTTTACCGCCGACTATCCGGTCGTCAACAAGATCTACAGCAGCTACTTCAAGCCAGGGCGCTACCCGTCACGGACGACGGTTGGCGTTACGAATCTGGCGGTGGGGGCATGCGTTGAGATCGATCTGATCGTTCGCACCTAAAACGTCTCCGGTAACCGAACGATCGACGCGAATCGCTCATCCCGCGGCGGGTCCTCCGGCGAGCTTTTGCTGGAGCGTCGTCATGCGCGTATTTGCATCGTTGATCGCCCGCCGGACGAGGTCTCGCACTTCCTCATCCTTGAGCGGGCGCAGTCCGGTGTAGAGCTTGAGCATCTCAGGCGACTCGCTGCGCTGTGAAACAAGCGCCGCGGTGCCGTGGGCGGTTTCCACGGCCGCTGCGACTGCCGCCTCACGACTAAGCCCTGCCTCCACTCCTGCCGCGATCATCGCGTCCAAGACCGGCAGGAAGTACGTGGGTCCGACGGCCGTCAGTGCCGTGTAGATATTCATCTTGTCATCGTCGATCTCGACGGTCTTGCCGAGTGCGGTCAGAAAGCGATCGACAAGGTTTCGTGCGGGGCCGATGACGCTCGAGCCGTACGTCACCGGATTAAAGCCTTCGCCGACCAGCGAGGGCGACATCGGATTGATCCGCGCCACCGGCGTCCCGCGTGGCAACATGGCCTCAATCGCGGCGACCGGCATGGCGGCCGCGAAGGAGACGATCGTCGGCCGATGTGAGAGATGGTCTCGTATTGCGGCAAGCGTCTTCGCAACTTCCGGCGGAGGGATGGCGATCACGACGAGATCGCTCGCGGACACGTCTGTCGGATCGGTGGTCGTACGCACACGATAGCGTTGCGCGATCTCTTCACGGCGCGCGTCGCGTACCTCGCACGCGACCATATCGTCGCTCCGCGCCCCACCGCCATTCAACAAACGCTCGATTACGACGCCACCGATCGCGCCGGCGCCGATTAACCCTATACGCACGCGTGTCATGCCGTCCATGATTGCTCCTATCGAAAAATCGCTTCGGGCAACACCGCCGACACCACCACGTTTGGTACGTCGACGACGTTGCTAACCTTGAGATCGACCGCGACACTGCATATCACGTAAGCCTGCTCCCGAGTCCACCCTCGCTCCTGGAGCAAGTCGATCATGTTTATCACCGCGTTTCGTGTGGCAAGCGTGATGTCGCCCGCTTCATTGGTGCCATCCCCACGGATCGGCATCCCGGTCGTGGCGATGAAGTTACGGGGTACGGCCCACTCCGGCGACGCGAAATAATCGGGATGCGCGAACCTGGGCCAGCGGATGCCATTTCGCCGCGCCTCTGCTTCGTGAACACGAAAGCGCACGATCACCGTCGCACCCATCTCGATGGCCGTTCCGCAGCACTCGGAATCGCCCTGCGCAAAGTGGCCATCGCCCACCGAATAGAGGGCACCGTCGACGTTCACGGGAATCAGAAGTCGAGATCCCTTGGTGACTTGCTTGATGTCGCCGTTCCCGCCGTTCTCCCGGGGCGGAATCGTCCGCAAGCCATGGCTCGCGACCGGCTCGCGGGCAGGTACGGCGCTCGCCGGATCGGGTAGAAATACAGTGGCGCCCCGTTCGCGCAACTCGGCTTCGCGGCGCGTCCATTCCGCAACCTGCGCGTGCGAAGGTGCGACCCCCGCCGTTCCCATGAACATGCCGCTCGGGATGCGAACACCAGGGAGAGCGGAAGACGTAGCCCAGCCACCTTCGAGATCCCAATGGACGAGGAACGGCTGGGTAAAGAGGTCATGCAAGAATCCGAAGCCGGGCAAAAAGCGCGTCCAACCGTGTCGCTGCGGCTCGATCTCTAGGTACTCGATCTCCAGCAAATCTCCAGGGCGCGCCCCCTTGACGTGGATCGGCCCAGTCAGTGGATGTACGACCTTAGGGTCCATTCGCAGCAGATCCGAGGCTGTGACGCCTGGCCGGATCTGACCGTCCGACGAATCGCGCGTCTCGATTTCCACTTCTTCCCCTGGGGCGACCTCGAGCAGGGGCGGAATGTCGGGATGCCAACGGTTGTGGCCGGTGCCCGGATCCTCGGCAAGACGCTTCGTGCGGTCAATCCTGATGCTCTTGGACATAACGGGTTTCCGTTGCTGTCAGGTAAGCGTAAAGCCACACTGACGAACCATCGATCCGAAATCGTCGCCTTCGCCCGCTCGCAGTTGCCGCGACTTGTCTTCAGACCAGCCGTAGAACTCGGCATAGCCGAATTCCTTTGGGTTGCGCTGCTTGTCTCGTGGGGTGGCGAAGCGCCCCGCACGCACCCGATCGTAATCGTCGATGCGCGACTCCAGGTCCGTGTCATCGTATCGATCGACGTGACGAGTGACCGATCTCGGGAAGCGCATGCTGATGAATCCCGGTTCGCCCGGATAGCCGACACATAAACCGGCAACCGGCACGACGAGCTCGGGAAGGGCAAGGATCGAGCGCAGCTTTGTCAAATGCAATCGAATGGCACTGATGGGACAGCAGCCGAGACCGCATTGCTCGGCAGCGAGAATGAACGTCTGCATGACGAGCGCCGCATCGATCGATGCGTTGAAGAACGCTTCGAGGTTGCGATTCTGGGTCGGTTTTCCGCGCAGCGAGGATGCCTTCTCGAGGCGAGCAGCGTCCGCGCAGAACACTACGAAGAGAGGTGCAGACGCGATCCAATCCATCGAGGGCACGAGTTCGGCGATTCGACTCCGCGTAGCGGAATCGCCGACCACGATTACGCTAGCCTGCTGATAGTCCGACTTCGACGAAGCGCAAAACGCAACGTCCAAAAGGAGATTAACGAGGTCTGCGGGCACAGGCTGGTTCGTGTATCGCCGGCACGTGCGCCTCGCGAGTACGCGGTGCAGTGCCTGATCGACGCTCGTCGAAGGCGTGCCGCAATCACTGCCGAATCTTGCATCCAACAGCTCTGTGATCGTCAACTTATTAGCCCGCCTGCCGTCAGGTACTCGCCTTGGTCTAGCCGCGAGCACAAAGGATTCCAAGAGCCGGACATCCGACCCGGCAATGCTTTGTCGGGAGTATCGCCGTGTCACGCACGGGCAGTCAAGGTCGTCTGCTCGCTAAGTCTGCAGGCACCAAGTCTGACAATTTGGCAAGGTGCCGCTCAGTATTGTTTCGTGTGCCGACAGACGAGGAACGACTTGCGCTGGCTCATTCGTGAGAGCGATCCCAATGCTCGTTGTGCGCCCGAAACTTGCGCCGACCACCGTTCACCACGATCGGGACTTCCCGCTTGGCTGACGGGCGGGCTTAGGTCCTAGTCGAGCACGATCCGCACAGCCGCAGCGAACGAATCGGCCGAGTCGCGATCGTCGTCGAAAGAACGTTCATAACAAGTGAAAGTGTGCAAAAGAATACACCCCCGAGGATGCCGAGCGCCAATCACGAATTTCATCGGCGGAGGAGGGTGAACGGCAGCATGACTTTGCCGTAGTCGGACTGCTTGTAATCGCCGCGCAGTAAATTAGCGACCGACCAGATGAAGGAAGAGACGGAAGAGTGGTTCATGCGTACGTGATTTCGTCGCAGCAGGCGATGGGTCCCCGTGAATGTTCTCGGTTACGACTGGTGACTCCGGCCTACAGCTACCGTTGCATCGTAGCCGCGATGTCGTACATCACCGAAGGCGTGCCGGGCCGCATGTCGTAGGCGACCATGCTGACTGTTGCGTATCCCTTGCCCGGCGGCAACCCGAAGGTTCCGGTGTAGCGACGATTGAAGCCTGCGTAGTGGCAGCCGGTGAGCGTGACGTCCAGCTTGAGTGTCTGCGGCGTCTGCGGAGAGGCGAGCCCGAGGGCACGGCAGCCGTTGTCTGTGCTCTCCCCCGTGAGCTTGCCATCAGCAGCAACGATCAGCGTGAGAGCGACGACGGCGTGCGCCGCCTACACTGGCTGGCTCTTCACCGTCGCCTGATACTGCGCCTGCCCGCTCCACGCGCCGTAGAAGTTCGGGAGCGAAGGCGCTGTTGGCACGGGGATGGCGTTCGACGTCGGGACGCTGGTGTCGCGACCCCTGGAAGGTGCATCGATCATCTTGTCTTTCGCACACGGCGTGTCGGTATACGTCACCTTATCGCCAGCCGTGCAGCGGTAGACCTCGGCGTGAGCAGCGGTCGCGAACCCGACGACCAGCATCGGCACCACAATCGGCCATCGCAGCCGAGTCACTCCAAGCGGCACATTGCAACTCATGCCGTCGCCAGCAGCCGGTCGATTTCGGACATGGCGCCGCCTGCCTGCGCCTTGAGTTTGGTCATCTCATCCAGTCCAAGCGCGCCATCTTCGTGCCGCACTCGCAGCAAGAAACCGACCAAGCAGGCCAAGCGTATCTGAGGGGGAGGTAGGTGACGGCTCCGCACAAAGGACACTCGGCCATCAACTGGGCCTCGGACTGGCTGGTCGCGATCTGGATGAAGAAGGGCATCAGTTATCGCTGAAACGTGTGCTGCGGCGCGATTCTACGGGCTGTGGCGCGTTCGGCGCGAGCGGGGTGGGGTAGGTAGCGTCCCGGCACGGGACGTAGCCCGAGGTGACCACCGCAATGCGCGTGTTTCGACTGCACGCACGCCGACCTGCGCGACCTGACCCTACGTCTGCACACAGTAGCGCGCGAGGAAAGCGCAGGCCGCCGCACTATTGGGCTTACTAGCGATGGACCAAGGCGGCCGTTCAACGGCGCGTCCGGCTGCATGCGCGCACGCGCGAAAGGCAGAGCGACGAACATCGTCAGCCAGCCCCCGTTACGCCCGCACCTCGCGTCCGACTCGGAGGTATTGGTAGAGCGTCTCGCGGCTAATACCGTAGCTCCTTGCCAACTCGGCCTTCGGCATCCCGCTCCGGGCGCACTCGACCAACTCGGCCGCCTGCTCAGCGTTCAGCGCCCGCTTCCGGCCCTTGTAGACGCCCCTGGCCTTGGCGATGGCGATCCCCTCTCGCTGGCGTTCGAGAATAAGTGCCCGCTCGAATTTGGCGATACCGGCGAGGACGGTCATCATTAGTTCGGCCATTGCGTCATGCTTGCCGTTGAACGTAAGGTTTTCCTTCACGAACGTCACCACGACCCCACGCTCGTTCAGTTCTCGCACGGTCCGCAGAAGGTCCTCGGTATTTCTCGCCAGCCGGTCCATCGAGTGGACAATGAAGGTGTCGCCTCCCCTCACGTATTGCAGCGCCGCCAACAACTGGGGCCGGTTGGCGTCCTTGCCGCTCGCCTTGTCAGTGAAGGTGCGATCAAGCTCGATGCCGTCAAGCTGCCGCTCGGTGTTCTGGTCGAGCGTGCTGACTCGGATGTACCCGATGCGGTGTCCCTTGCTCATGTCTGTCTCCCTTTGTGCCACCGACCAAACGGGTGGCGTCAGGAGAGCTTAAAGACGTACCATGACATGTGTCAAGAAAAGCCGACGAATGGACCTATTCTGACGCGATTCGGTCGTCCGCAACGTGTCCGGCTGGGCTCTACGGTATCTCGACGTTCGGCGGCGACAAGAATCAGCAACCTCTCGTTCGTTACAATCCGCTCACCTTGGAGCCGGGAGCAAAACTTGGAGCAAATATGGCTGTCATGATGTATGCATGGGCGGCGCCCGCTTTTTGGGGCGGTTTCCGGTTGACCACACCTGGGTCACGACGTACGATGCCCGAACGAGCACCTTTGGAGACGCCGGTGATGTAGAAGCGGCTGGCGAGAACTTTTGGTACTGCTATGGCTACTTCCGTCCGATTGGCGGGACGCCCGCGAACCCTACGGGCTATCTTGGTAGCGACGCCGGCAATCGAGCTTTTGCAGAATGTCTCGTCGAACCGAACCGCGATTCGTGGTCGCATGACCCAGCCAAGGGCACGATACTTGCGTACGGGGTTGATGGTGTATGCCACCAAGTTGCCAACCAGGTCTTGTATGCGTCCAATGGATGCATAACGGTATGCCAAGCACGCGGCTACATGCTGACCGAATTCCGTTATGGAACGTACGGGCGGCATCCTTCGTGGGGCGCTAAGGTGACTTCCTGTAGTACTGGTAACAAGTTCGCTTCCCCGCCGCCCTTTGATGCCTTCGAGAGCCGGGCGCGCGAGATACTGTCTGCCCCGGAGGATCGCGATGCGCTGGCGAAGCTGCTCGACATTCGCCGTCAGTTTCTTGCCAGTATGGACGCTATGAGGTCCGACTTGATCGCTCGGCAGCCCTCATCTGAAGTGCTAAACAGCATCAATCAGCATTTCTTCAATGCAGCTGCTGACATTCTTGGGCCAATTCGCTATCACACACTATTTGGGGTTGAAGCACGCGCGAAGGTAGACCTCGTGGATCCAGAAGTCCTGGCACGCTCTGGCCGACACCGTCAAGAAAGAGTTCGATAGTCGGCATAGGCTTCGTCTCCCAGGACCCGGCCGCCCGGGCTCAGCTCGAGGCCATGACGCGTGCCTTTCCGCTCAAGATTGAGCGGGGGTATACCTGGGGGTAGATTGACGCGTACGGGGTGCACACGCTAGGCAAGTAAGCGTCTGCTCAGTACCGTCTTGATCAGCTCATGATGGTCGGTCGAAGATGGTGTCCACTATGAAGATGATGGACACCAAGAAGGCGGGGCTGGCGAGCGACGGGGTTCGCGTCAACCGCACTGGTCGGCGGACGTATACGGCCGCGTACAAGCTTGATGTGGTCAGGCGGTGCAGTGACCCCGGCGTCTCCGTCGCCGCGGTGGCCATGGCGCACGGGATCAATGCAAATCTGGTCCGGCGCTGGATTGTTCGGCACCAACGCGCGAGCTCGAATGCAACACCGACGGTCGAAGCGGCCCTGCTGCCGGTCACGATCGAAGCGTCGGCGTCGGGTGCACGGCGTTCCGACGACCAAGCGAAGCCTCCTGCGCGTCGCCATCATCCTGCAGGCAGTATCGAGATCGAGCTCCACGGCGCACGGATTCATTTGCATGGCGGCGTCGACGTTTCCGCCCTAACTGCCGTGATCGACGTGCTGTCGCGTCGATGATCGGGCTGCCGACCGGAACCCGGGTGTGGCTTGCGGCGGGCGCGACCGACATGCGCCGTGGCATGAACGGGT
>DATGGP010000082.1:0-147025 GCA_035308425.1 Casimicrobiaceae bacterium
GCTGTCGACACCGGGCCGAGATGTTTCGCGAGGAACCGCTCGACGCGGCCGTAGAAGTCGAACAGGTTCTCGTCCTTGCTGAAGCCGTGGCCCTCGTCGTTGTAAACGACCCACTCGTGCGGCTTGCCGTACTTGTCTAGCGCGGCGTGAAGGACATCGCCGATCGCGACCACGAGCCGCTGATCGTTCTGCCGGGTTGCGTCGAGCACGTCGCCATCGTCCGGCGATCTCATCTTCGTTGCCGTCTTCGTGTCGAGATCGACGACGATGAGCCCGTACCGGCCTTCGACAGGCGCAACGACCGCGAGAAAGCGTCCGTTCGGCGAAAGCGTCGCTCCGCCGTACGCGGGCCTCCGGAAGAAGGTTTCGACCGGAAGCGGCGCCGCGCGCGCGTCGGACGCCGCCAATGCGATGAGCGGCGCTACGAGGAAGGCGAGGGCAAGTGCTGCGCGGCGCATCGCACGGGCAATCGGATCGGGGGCGGAAGTATGCGCCGAAATTCGCTTGCGACAAGCCCCGCTTCGCGGGGTGACGCCGGGCCGTCAAACGTCGAGGTTTCGCACTCCGAGCGCGTTCGTCTCGATGAAGGCGCGCCGCGGCTCGACCTGCTCGCCCATCAGCGTGGAGAAGATTTCCTCGGAACCGATCGCGTCCTCGATCTGCACCTTGAGAAGGCGCCGAACGGCCGGGTCCATCGTCGTTTCCCAGAGCTGCTCGGGATTCATTTCCCCGAGTCCCTTGTAGCGCTGGATCGCGACGCTCGACCGCGCCTCGTCGAGCAGCCAGTCGAGCGCTTCCTTGAACGACTTCACCGCGAGCTGCTTGTCGCCGCGCTTGACGACCGCGCCCGGATAGATCAAACCCTGCAGAACGTCCGCCGCGCGCCGAATCTGTTCCGCATCGCCGCTCGCCAGGAAATCGGCGTCGATCGCAGTGGCGTGGGGCGTGCCGTGATGCGTACGAACAACGACGATGCGATGCACTTCGTTGGTCGCGTCGTAACGCGCTTCCGCCGTCACTTCGGCGTCGTCGATCGCGCTTTGCAGTGCATTGGCGCTCCGTCGCGCCGCCGTCTCGCTCGACAGATCGAGGCGAACGCCGTTCAGAATCGCGCGAAGCGCCGCCGGATCGACAACCCGCGCGAGCCGCTCGATCACCGCCTCCGCGAGCAGGAACTCGCGCGCGACATCACCGAGCGATTCGGCGGAAAGCAGCGAGCGTCCTTCGCCCGGCACGAGCTCGGCGTTCTTCAGCGCGACGCGCAGAAGGTGCTGCTTGAGCTCGTGGTCGTCCTTGAGATAGACGTCTTCCTTGCCCTGCTTCGCCTTGTAGAGCGGCGGCTGCGCGATGTAGATGTGCCCGCGCTCGACGAGCTCGGGCATCTGGCGATAGAAGAACGTGAGGAGGAGCGTGCGGATGTGCGAGCCGTCGACGTCCGCGTCGGTCATGATGATGATCCGGTGGTAGCGGAGCTTGTCGACATTGAACGCGTCCTTGTCGTCCTTGTCGCCGTTGCTCGAACGTCCGAAGCCCGTGCCGAGCGCGGTGATCAGCGTCACGATCTCCTGCGATGACACGAGCTTGTCGAAGCGCGCGCGCTCGACGTTCAAAATCTTGCCGCGCAGCGGCAGGATCGCCTGGAACTTGCGATCGCGTCCCTGCTTCGCGGAGCCGCCGGCGGAATCGCCCTCGACGAGGTAGATCTCGCAGAGCGCGGGATCGCGTTCCTGGCAATCGGCGAGCTTCCCCGGCAGACCCATGCCGTCGAGCACACCCTTGCGGCGCGTCAACTCGCGCGCCTTGCGCGCGGCTTCGCGTGCCCGCGCGGCATCGACGATCTTCGAGCAGATGATCTTCGCGTCGGCCGGATTCTCGAGCAGGAAATCGGCGAGCATCGCACTGACCGTTTCCTGCACGACGGGCTGCACCTCGGAGCTCACGAGCTTGTCCTTCGTCTGCGACGAGAACTTGGGCTCGGGCACCTTCACCGAAAGCACGCAGGTCAGACCCTCGCGCATGTCGTCGCCGGTGGTCTCGACCTTCGCCCTCTTCGCGATGTCTTCCTTCTCGATGTAGCTGTTGAGCGTGCGCGTCATCGCCTGGCGAAGGCCGGTCAGATGCGCACCGCCGTCGCGTTGCGGAATGTTGTTGGTGAAGCACTGCACCGATTCGGCATACGAGTCGTTCCACTGCATCGCGACCTCGACGGTGATGCCGTCCTTCTCGCTTATCGCGTGGAAGATCCTCGGATGCAGCACGCTCTTGCTGCGGTTCATGTACTCGACGAATCCCTTGATGCCGCCCGAGAACGCGAAGTTCTCGCTCTTGCCGTCGCGCTGGTCGATGAGCTCGATCTTGACGCCGTTGTTCAAAAACGAGAGCTCGCGGATGCGCTTCGCAAGGATCTCGTAGTGGTATTCGACGCGGCTGAACGTGCCGAGCGAGGCCATGAAATGCACTTCGGTGCCACGGCGGTCGGTGGGACCGGCGACCGCGAGCGGCGCGACCGGTACGCCCTGGCGGAATTCCATCTGATGAATCTCGCCGTTACGCCAGATGCGGAGCTTGAGCCAGTCGGAAAGCGCATTGACGACCGACACGCCGACCCCGTGCAAACCGCCCGACACCTTGTAGCTGTTCTGATCGAACTTGCCGCCGGCGTGGAGCTCGGTCATGACAATCTCGGCAGCCGAACGGCGCTCCGGATCGTCGTCTTTGATGTCGGTCGGGATGCCGCGGCCGTTGTCGACGACGGACACCGAATTGTCGGCGTGGATCACGACCTTGATGTCGTCGCAGTAGCCGGCAAGCGCCTCGTCGATCGCGTTGTCCAGCACCTCGAACACCATGTGGTGCAGGCCCGTGCCGTCCGACGTATCGCCGATGTACATGCCGGGCCGCTTGCGCACGGCGTCGAGCCCCTTCAGGACCTTGATGCTGGAAGAGTCGTAGTCGTCGGCGACTTGGCGGGGTTTGGTTTGGGCAGGCGTCATCGTGCTCTAGGTTCTTGCTGCGTCTCCCGCGGCTCGGATTCGCAGAGCGGAAAGCGTTGCGAGCAGGGGCCGGATGCGAGGCGGCCCGCAGCGAGCCGCGAGATAGTACTTATCGATACCGCGAGAGGCGAGCGAGGACCCAACGAAGCAGCCGGCCCGCGCAGCAGCTTTACGCCCGCGAATCAAATGCGCATGGGCATGACGACGTACTTATAGTCGTCACGCTCGGGAAGGGTGACGAGCGCGCTCGAGTTCGCGTCGCCAAACGCGAAATGGATCTTCTCGCCATCGAGATTCGACAGCACGTCGAGCAGATACGTGATGTTGAAGCCGATGTCTACGCCCTCGCCCGCGTAGGCGACGGGCAACTGCTCTTCGGCCTCTTCCTGCTCGCTGTTCGTGCAGATAATCTTGAGTTGATCGTCGCCCAAAACAAGTCGTACGCCGCGAAACTTTTCGTTCGACAGGATCGCCGCGCGCGACAGCGCCGACAGGAGCGCCGCGCGTTCGATCTCGATCCGCTTCGCGTGACCCGTCGGTATCACGCGGTTGTAGTCGGGAAACTTGCCGTCGACGACTTTCGACACGAGGTCGACGTTTCCGAAGCGGAAGCGCGCCTGGTTCGACAAAAGATCGATCGTGACCGGCGCCTCGCTGTCTTCGAGAAGCTTCGAGAGCTCCAGCACCGTCTTGCGCGGCAGAATTACCTCGGCGCGGGTCTGTCCGCCATCGATGGCGAGGCTCGCCCATGAAAGCCTGTGACCGTCCGTCGCAACCGCCTGCAGCAATCCCGTGTCGACGGCGAGCAGCATGCCGTTCAGGTAGTAGCGGATGTCCTGCTGCGCCATGGCGAATTCGGCCAGCCGCAATAGCGAGCGGAAATCACGCTGTGGAAGCGACAGCGACTGCAGCTTCTCCTGCGCGACGTTGATTCGCGGATAGTCGCTCGCGGCGAGCGTTTGCAAGTTGAAGCGCGAGCGGCCGGCGCGCACGGTCATCTTGCTGCCGCTCGCATCGAGGTTGATCTGCGCATCCTCGGGAAGCGCGCGCAGAAGATCCTGAAGCTTTCTCGCCGCGACCGTGGTCGCCTGTCCGTCCTTGCCCGCGAAATCGGCGACCGCCGTGATCTGCATCTCGAGATCGGTGGCCGTGACGTGCAGCTTGTCGTTCTTCTGCTCGAGCAGAACGTTCGCGAGGATCGGCAAAGTGTGCCGGCGTTCGACGATTCCCGACACGGCGGACAGCGGCGCAAGCAGCGTATCGCGGGGTACTTGCTTTAATTGCATGTCGAACAATAAGAACGTTAATAGGAGAAAGCCCAAACCGTGGGCAACGCCTGTTTTTTTCGCTGCGTCAGGCGCTTGGCGCCTTGCCGGCATCTGTATGACGGCTTGGCGGCCTGTGGATCGTCTGGGGGCTTTTTCGACCTTTCGCCGCGCGACCGCTTAATCCACAAATTATAACCGTTCGACCCCGCTCTTTCCAGCACGCGAAAGCAGGGTCGAAAACCGCCAATCGGTGACGAAACGCGGAGCCTAGCTACGCAGGACTTGCAGCAGAAAATTGACGTCGTGGTTCAAGTCGGGGAGCGATTCGCGCAATTTCGCAATCTGCCGGCACGCGTGCAGCACGGTCGTGTGATCGCGACCGCCGAAGTTGCTGCCGATCTCGGGCAGCGACAATTGCGTGAGCTCCTTCGCGAGCGCCATCGCGACCTGCCTCGGCCTCGCGACCGCGCGCGAGCGCTTCTTCGAGTGCATGTCGGTCACCCGGACCTTGTAGTAGTCGGCGACGGTCTTCTGAATGTTGTCGATCGAGACCTGCCGGTTCTGGACGGCGAGGAGATCGCGTAGCGCCTCCTTCGTCATCGCCAGCGTGATTTCCTGACCGTGGAAATTCGCGTAAGCGAGGATGCGTTTGAGCGCGCCCTCGAGCTCGCGCACGTTGCTTCGGATGTGCTTCGCGATGAAGAACGCGACCTGCTCGTCGAGACGAACGCCGATCGAGGCGGCCTTCGAGAGCAGGATCGCGACGCGCATCTCGATCTCGGGTGGCTCGAGCGCCACCGTGAGGCCCCAGCCGAAGCGCGAGATCAGCCGCTCTTCGATGCCGGCGATCTCCTTTGGATACGTGTCGCAGGTGATGACGACCTGCTTGTGCGCCTCGATCAGCGTATTGAACAGATAGAAGAATTCCTCCTGCGTCCGGCTCTTTCCGCCGAAGAACTGGATGTCGTCGATCAGGAGCAGATCGAGCGAGCGGTAATTCCGCTTGAAGTCGTCGAACGCCTTGTGCTGATAGGCGCGCACGACGTCGGAGACGTACGTTTCGGCGTGGATGTAGCGGATCTTCGCCGATTCGTTGTGCGACAGGATGTGGTTGCCGATTGCCTGGATCAGGTGCGTCTTGCCCAAGCCCACGCCGCCATAGACAAAAAGCGGGTTGTACGACGTCGGATGATCCGCCACCTGCAAGCCGGCCGCGCGCGCGAGCTGGTTCGCTTTGCCGGCGACGAACGCGTTGAACGTGAACGTCGGGTTGAGGCTTCCGGGTTCGTGACGACGCGCCGGCAGTGCGCCGAGCGGAACGATCGGGCCGTTGGCAGCCCCTGGACGCATCTCGACAACCGGTCGAACGGATGAAGGTATCGGCGATGCTTTCGCCAACGCCGCCATCGGCGTCGCTTCGTTCGCCGACTTCGCGTGCCTCGCCGTCGCATCGGCGATCGAGAATTCGACCGCTACGGCCGTTCCGGTCGCTTGCCTCGCGAGCGTTTCGATGCGTCCGCCAAAGCGATCCTTCACCCATTGCAACACGAAGCGATTGGGCGCAATTAGCCGCAGGCGCCCCGCTTCGTCCGCGCAGGTCAGCGGGCGAATCCACGTCGCGAACTGTTGCGGCGTGAGCTCGCGCTCGAACGCCGTCAAGCACGCAGCCCAGGCGGGGGAAGTCGAAGCGGAAATCACGAAGGCGACCAGCGAATGTTTGAACGTATGCGGCGTGACGCGACTGACTTTGCGGCTGGCCGGGGAGGCATTGTAGCCGCGCATTTTTGCGTTATCCACAAACGCCACGCGCATCGTGCGCGCGTCGTGACGGCGCTTGGCGTCGCGCGAAAGTGACCACTCGCGTGACGCGGCAATCGGCGACGAAGCGCGGTCGCATCGCGTTCGAGCGGCGTTGCATGTCCGCGCGATTTGACAATCGTGCGGTAAAGCGCTCTAATAAAAGGCTTTTCGCGGGGTTGCCAGAGAAGCGCCTCGCTACGCGTCGCGGCTTTTACAGGCGACGCGCGCTTGCCTCGCAGGCCTGCCGTGCGAGGGAAGGTTCCAACGAAAGGTTTTCGCGATGAAACGCACTTTTCAGCCATCGAAGCTTCGCCGTGCGCGCACGCACGGTTTTCGTGCACGCATGAAGACGGTCGGCGGCCGCAAGGTTCTTTCGTCGCGACGGGCGAAGGGTCGCGCACGGCTTTCGGTCTGACGCGCGTTTCCGAGTCGCCGTCAAAGCCCGCAGCAGCTCGCTATCGCCTGCGAGGCGCGAAAGCGTTCGCGGCGGTATTCGCGAGCGGCACCCGATACGATGGACACTTCCTGCAACTGATCGCCGCGCCTGCTGCAGAACCTCCGGGCCGGGTCGGTTTCGTGATCGCTCGCAAGATGATGCGGCGCGCCGTGGATCGGAATCGCTTGCGCCGACGCCTGCGCGAAAACATTCGCGCGGTTCGGCCCGCCGTTTCGCCCTACGACGTAATCGTCCGCCTACGGCGCGTCGTCGAACGGGGCGATATTGCAACCGCGGCGAGCGAATCGGAGTGCCTGCTTTCGCGCCTTGCCGCCCGTCGATGAAAACCGTTTTGCTCGGTGCGCTTCGCGTCTATCGCCATCTCTTCCGGCCGCTGCTTGGCGCCAATTGCCGCTTTTACCCGAGCTGTTCCGACTACGCGAGCGAAGCGATCGAGCGCCATGGGGCGCCGCGCGGCGCATGGCTTGCGATCTGCCGCCTCGCACGCTGCCATCCGTGGCATCCCGGCGGCTACGACCCGGTGCCCTAGCCTGGTCGGATCAGAAGACCAAACGCCGAACGACACTGAATGGAAACTCAACGCCTTATTCTCTGGCTCGTGTTCTCGTTTGCGGGCCTCATGCTCTGGCAGCAATGGGAACGCGAGCACATGCCGGCGCCGTTGCCCGCGGCGACGACGTCGCGCTCGACAACGCGCGAAGCACCGGCTGCGGCGCCTGCGAATGGCGCGGCCGCGCCCACCACGACGGCCGGCACTCCCCCAAGCGGTGCATCGCAACCGACGGGCAAGACGATCGAGATTCGCACCGACCTCTACAACGCGGATGTCGACACCGTCGGTGGAACGATCACGCAGGTCGCGCTCGAAATGCATCGCGCCGCCGAGGACACGTCGAAGCCGTACCTCCTGCTCCAGCACTACGCCGATCGCACGTTCGTCGCGCAAGCGGGCCTGATCGGGGAAGGCTTTCCGAATCACCGCACGCCGTACGAGGCGCTGCCGGGGCCGCGCTCGCTCGCGCCGGGACAGGATCAAGTGCAGCTCAAGCTGCAGGCGACCGCCGCGAACGGCGACAAGGTCCTGCAGACGCTCACCTTTCATCGCGGAACGTACGTGATCGACGTTGCGTTCCAGGTGACGAACGAAGGCAGCGCGCCGATCGCGCCCGAGGCGTACTTCCAGCTCATGCGCGACACGAAGAAGCCGGGCGTCACTAGCTCGATGGCGCCGGCGTCGTTCGTAGGACCGGTCCTCTACGACGACCAGGACAAGTTCAAGAAGATCGACTTCTCCGAGATCGACAAGGAGGCGGCCGATCCCTCGCGCAAGGCGCCCTACACGCATTCCACCGACAACGGCTGGATCGGGATGATCGAGCACTACTTCGTCGTCGCGTGGCTGCCACCCGACAGCGTCAAGCGCCAGTTCTACACGACGAAGCTCGACAACGGCCTCTACACCGCCGGCGTTCGCTACACCGAGGCGACGATCCCACCGGGCGGGACCGGCGTCATCACGTCGCGCCTTTACGTCGGCCCGCAAGACCAGGACCGGCTCGCGAAGCTCGCGAAGGGTCTCGATCTCGTCGTCGACTACGGCATCTTCACGATCATCGCCGAGCCGCTGTTCCTGTTGCTCAAGTGGCTGCACTCGCTGATCGGCAACTGGGGCTTCGCGATCATCGTGATGACGATCCTGATCAAGGGCGCGTTCTATCCGCTGAACGCGACGTCCGCGCGATCGATGGCTAAGATGAAGATCATCGCGCCGAAGATGAAGGCGCTGCAGGAGCAATACGCGAACGACAAGCAGCAGCTCCAGATGAAGATGATGGAGCTCTATCGCCAGGAGAAGATCAATCCGCTCGGCGGCTGCCTGCCGATCGTCGTACAGATTCCGGTGTTCATCGCGCTCTACTGGGTGCTGCTGTCCGCGGTCGAGCTTCGCCACGCGCCGTGGATCGGCTGGATCCACGATCTGTCGGCGCCCGATCCGTGGTTCATCCTGCCGGTCGTGTATGCGATCACCGCGTGGCTGCAGGTCAAGCTTTCGCCGACGCCGATCTCCGATCCGGTGCAGGCGAAAGTCATGCAGTTCATGCCGGTGGCGTTCTCGATCATGTTTTTGTTCTTCCCGTCCGGACTCGTGCTCTACTGGCTCGTCAACAACTCGCTGCAGATCCTGCAGCAATGGCACGTGAACCGGCTGCTGCAACGGGACGCGGCGGCGGCCGCGGCGAAGCGGCGCTGAACTCTCGCTTAGAAGAGGCGCGCTCGGCGGCCGCACATTAAGCTTCGCGGATGGCATCGCCCGCGATCGCCGCCATCGCGACGCCGCCCGGTCGCGGCGGCATCGGCATCGTGCGCGTGTCGGGCGGTGATCTTCAGGTGTTGATCGAAGGCATCGCCGGCCGCGCATTGCCTGCACGCGTCGCCACTCGCGTCACCTTTCGCGACGCGAATGCCAGCGCGATCGACGAGGGTTTGGCGCTCTTCTTTCCAGCGCCGAATTCGTACACCGGCGAGAACGTCGTCGAATGGCACGGCCATGGCGGAATCGCCGTCATGCGGCTGCTGCTTGCGCGTTGCGTGGAACTCGGCGCCCGGCTCGCCGAGCCCGGCGAATTCACGAAGCGCGCGTTCCTGAACGGCAAGCTCGATCTCGCGCAGGCGGAAAGCGTCGCCGATGTCATCGAGGCATCGACCGCGATGGCGGTTCGCGCGGCCGCACGAAGCCTCACCGGCGAGTTCTCGCGCGAAGTGGACGCGCTCCGCGATGCGTTGATCGAGCTTCGCATGTACACCGAAGCGACGCTCGATTTTCCCGAGGAGGATCTCGATTTGCTGCGTGAGGGCGATGTCGCTTCGCGGCTTAGCGGCATTCGCGATCGCCTGGAGCGCGTCATCGAGCGCGCGCGAAGCGGCGCGATCCTGCGAAGCGGGATGAGCGTCGTGCTCGTTGGCGCGCCGAACGTCGGCAAGTCGAGCCTCCTCAATCGGCTGGCGCGCGAAGATGCGGCGATCGTGACGCCCGTTCCGGGCACGACACGCGACACCGTCGAGCGCCCGATCGAGATCGGCGGCGTGCCGCTCACCGTGATCGATACCGCCGGTTTGCGCGACACCGAGGACGAAGTGGAACGGCACGGCATCGCGCGCACGCGCGCGGCGATCGAGCGCGCGGATATCGCGTTGTTGCTGGTCGATGCACAAGACGATGACATTCGGGACGAGGTGAGCGCGCCCGTACGTACGCTCGCGGCGACGTTGCCTGCTGTGCTTCCGCGGATCATCGTCCACAACAAATGCGATCTCGCGCTCGCGGCGCCGCATGTCGAGCGTTATCCGGCGGAGCTCGACGAGGGCAGCGAGCAGGATTGCATTGCGACGCACGTCTGGCTTTGCGCGCTGACCGGGGAGGGCGTCGAGCTGCTCGAATCCGAGGTGCTTCGCGCGGTCGGCGCCGAGCACGGGGTCGAGGATGCCTTCTTCGCGCGCGAACGCCAGCTCGCGGCGCTCGACGAAGCGAAGGAGCGACTGCGCCAGGCCGCGCTGCATCTCGACACGGCAGCGCTATCCCTCGAGCTCTTCGCCGAAGAGTTACGCGATGCTCAGACGGCCTTTTCGTCGATCACCGGCGAGTTCACGGCCGACGACCTGCTGGGCGAGATCTTCTCGCGGTTCTGCATCGGGAAGTAAGTCGAGGCTCGTGAATCGCTCGCTGCGCATGCGACGACGCGAACGCAGGAAAAATCTTCCGCCGCAATGAAAGAATTGTTGCGCCGGCCAACGAAAGCACGACACCTAACTCGTTGAAAAATCGCTCGACTCGCATCGGTACACTCCTTGCGCCCGAGGCGTGCAGCAAGGGGCCAACCGGTGATTCTCGGCGAGGTCGACGCACGGCGTAGCAACGCGGGCACGACATGTCCGGCGGTGGCCTGTGCGCCTTCATGCGCGCGGCGACCGCGTCGCTTGGGCGCGCTTCGCTTGACCACGCTCGTCGTTGCATTGACGAGCGCCATCGCGGCATCGGCGCAAAAGCCCGAAGACGACCCGGGCAACTGGACGATGGCCGCGCACGACTACGCGCAGACGCGCTTCAGTCCGCTCGATCAGCTCAACGCGCAGACCATTGGCAAGCTGACGCTTGCCTTCACGTTCTCGACCGGCGTGCTGCGCGGCCACGAAGCCGCGCCGATCGTCGCCGACAACACGCTCTACCTCATTACCCCGTTCCCGAACGTCGTGTACGCGCTCGATCTGACACAACCGGGCGCGCCGATGAAGTGGAAATTCGAGCCGTATCCGTCGTCATCGTCGCAAGGCGAAGCGTGCTGCGACGTCGTCAACCGAGGCGTCGCTTACGCGAACGGCCGCATTTTCTTCGACACGCTCGACAACCAGACGATCGCGCTCGACGCCAAGAGGGGCAGGGAGGTGTGGCGCGTTCAACTCGGCGACATCGCGAAGGGCGAGACGATGACGATGGCGCCACTCGTCGTGAAGGACAAGGTATACGTCGGCAACAGCGGCGGCGAATACGGCGTGCGGGGCTGGCTCGTCGCGCTCGACGCGAACAGCGGCAAGACGCTGTGGCGCGCGTACAGCACCGGCTCGGACACCGACGTCCTGATCGGATCGTCGTTCAAGCCGTTCTATCCGCAGGATCGCGGCACGGATCTCGGCAAGAGCACGTGGCCGGGCGAGGCGTGGAAGATCGGCGGGGGCACCGTCTGGGGATTCGTCTCGTACGACCCGGCGCTCGATCTCATCTACTACGGCACCGCGAATCCGGGTCCGTGGAATCCCGCGCAACGCCCGGGCGACAACAAGTGGACGTCGGGCATCTTCGCGCGCGACGCGAACACAGGGCAGGCGCGCTGGTTCTACCAGATGAGCCCGCACGATCTGCATGACTACGACGGCATCAACGAGAACATTCTGATCGACGTGTCCGTCAACGGGGAGGCGCATCACGCGCTCGTTCATGCGGACCGTAACGGCTACTTCTACGTCATCGATCGCGCGACCGGGCAGGTGCTGTCGGCGACGCCCTACGTGGCGATCACGACGTCGACGGGCGTAGATCCGAAGAGCGGTCGCATCACCTGGGCTCCCGACAAGAATCCGCGACCGGGGCATACCGTTCGTGACATCTGCCCGGGGTCGGCCGGCGGCAAGGATTGGCAGCCCGCCGCGTATTCGCCGCGCACGCATCTCGTCTACATCCCGCACCAGAACCTTTGCCAGGACGCGATGACCTCGCAGGTGAGCTACATCGCCGGCACGCCGTACGTTGGTGCGGAATTGAAGATGAAGCCAGGACCTGGCGGCAAGCGCGGCTTGTTCACGGCGTGGGACCCCTCGGCAGCGAAGGCCGCATGGCGGATCGAAGAGGACTTTCCGGTCTGGAGTGGCGCGCTCGTCACGGCGGGCGATCTCGTCTTCTACGGAACGATGGAGGGCTGGTTCAAGGCGGTCGACGCTAAGACCGGCAAGGAGCTTTGGAAATTCAAGACGGGCTCGGGCATCGTCGGCCAGCCGGTCTCGTACCGCGGACCCGATGGCAAGCAGTACGTCGCGGTGCTGTCCGGCATCGGTGGTTGGGCCGGCGGAATCGTCGCGGGAAATCTCGATCCGCGCGACGAGAGCGCGGGCGGCGGCTTCGCGATTGCCGTGTCCGATCTTCCGCAGAAAACGGCGAAGGGCGGCATGCTCTATGTCTTCGCGCTTCCTTGATTTGGCACTTGCGCTCGCGCTCGCCGTCGCGACGCCGGCCGGTGCATTCACGTTACGCGTATGCGCCGATCCGGACAACCTGCCGTACTCGGATCGCGCGCAGCGCGGATTCGAAAATCGCATCGCGAGTCTCGTTGCACACGATCTTCACGCCGATCTCGCGTATTACTGGCTGCCGCAATGGCGAAGCTACGCGCGAAAGACGCTGAAGCAACATCATTGCGACCTGATTCCCGGCATCGCGCAACGTGACGAGAGCGTGCGCGCGACCGACGCGTACTACCGCGGCACGTTCGCGTTCGTCTATTCGCCTAAGCGTTTCGCGGGCCTTGCGACGCTCGACGATCCGCGGCTTCGTGCCGCGCGGATCGGCATCCAGGTGATCGGCATCGATGCGACACCGACGCCTGCGGCACGCGCGCTCGCGCGCCGCGGCATCGTCGACAACGTCGTCGGCTTTCCGGTGATGGACGAGACGCCGTCGGCCGAGCGAATCGTCGATGCGATCGCAAACGGGACGCTCGACATCGGCATCGTGTGGTCGCCGCAACCCGGCTACTTCATCGCCAGGCGTCATCTCGCGCTCGATGTCGTCCCGATCCGGAGCGTCGCCGGCGATCCGTCGTTCGATTTCGCGATCGCGATGGGTGTGCGACCCGACGACGTCGCTTTGCAGCACGCGGTCAATGCATCGCTCGCGCATCTTGCGCCTGCGATCGATGCCGTGCTGCGCGAGTATCGGGTGACCCGGATCGATACTCCGAATGGAGCTGCGCGATGACCCGCGCGCTTTCGCTCGCCTTGCTCGCCGTGCTCGCGCTTGCCGCCTGTCAGCGCGAGTCGCGCTCGTTCGTGCCGCCGACGAAGTCGGTGACACCGCCGCCGGTACGCCTCAGTGCGATCCAGCCGGGCGCGATCGCGACCGATACCAGCATCGAGCAGAAGTACGAAGACAACGCGTATGCGCTGTCCGAGGGCAAGAAGCTATTCGGCTGGTACAACTGCAGCGGCTGCCATGCGCAAGGCGGCGGTGACAAGGGCCCGGCGTTGATGGACAACGTGTGGATCTACGGCAGCAAGCCCGCGCAGATCTACGCGACGATCGCCGAGGGGCGCCCGAACGGCATGCCTTCGTTCGGCGGCCACATTCCCGACAACGAGATCTGGGAGCTCGTTGCCTACGTGCGCTCGCTATCGGGGCTCACGTCGAACAACGCGTCGCCCAACCGCTCGGATTCGATGCACGTCAAGAAGCCCGAGAGCAACACCGAGGAACAGAAGCCGGTCGTCGCCGCACCATCGGGCGCGTCCGAACGACCATGATCGGCGCCCTGCACGACGTGAGGATGCCGGGAGGCGCGCAGGCGGAGGCGATCGTCACGCTATGGCATTGGCTGTTGCCGATCTGCGCGGTGGTGTTCGCCGCACTGATGGTCGCGCTCGTGATCGCGCTCAAGCGTGCGCCCCGCGCCGATGAAAGCACGGCGCCCGACGTTTCGCCGCTGACAGCGCGCGAACCGCAAGTCGCGCGGGTCGTATGGGCGGCCGTTGTCGTATCGACAGTGCTCCTGCTCGTGCTGCTTGCGGTCAGCGTCTTCACCGATCGCGCGCTGGCGCGCTTGCCGCTCACGAATGCCGTGCAAATCGAGCTCACGGGCTACCAATGGTGGTGGGAGGCGCGCTACGACGATTCCGATCCATCGCGGATTTTCACCACCGCAAACGAGTTGCACGTCCCCGTCGGCCGGCCCGTGATCGTGAGCCTCGCCGGCGCCGACGTGATCCACAGCTTCTGGGTCCCGAGCCTCGCCGGCAAGAAGGATCTGATTCCCGGGCGCGAGACCACCGTATCGTTTCGCGCCGACCGACCCGGCATCTATCGCGGCCAATGCGCCGAGTACTGCGGCTACCAGCACGCGCACATGATGTTCTACGTCATCGCCGACAAACCGGACGACTACGAGCGATGGGCCGCGCGTCAACGCGAGCCGGCGCGCGCGCCGGTCACCGCGCAGGAGACGCGCGGGCGCGATCTTTTCGTCGCGAAGAGCTGCGCGATGTGCCACGCGATCGGCGGCACCGCGGCAGAGGCGCGGCACGCACCGGATCTCACGCACGTCGCGAGCCGCATGACGCTCGCGGCCGGCACGCTCCAAAACACGACGGGCGCGCGCGCCGCGTGGATCCTCGATCCGCAGCAATTCAAGCCAGGCGCCGCGATGCCGCCGCAGAACCTTTCCGCGGACGAGCTCTCAGCGATCAACGCGTATCTCGGGTCGCTGTCGTGAAGGCGACCGCAACGCGATGAATTCTGACGCCGGTGCGCTCTTCCCCGATGCGCTGCCGCCGCAGCGCGTGTTGCCCAGGGAGGCCGCCGCGGTCGTCGCGCGCGGCGAGGTGCTGCTCGACGGCGCCGGCTGGGGATCGCGGGCCGCGCATGCGCTCGAGCATACCTGGCGGGACAGGCCGGGATTGATCGGCTTTCTGCGGACGAACGATCACAAGCGCATCGGCAAGCGTTTCGTGGTCACCGCGTTCGTCTTTTTCTGCGCTGCAGGACTGCTGGCGGCCGTCATGCGCATGCAGCTTGCGTTTCCCGACAACGATCTCGTCGGTCCGGATCTCTACGACCAGATCTTCACGATGCACGGCACGACGATGATGTTCATCTTCGCGGTGCCCATCATGCAGGGCATGGCCGTGTACCTCGTGCCGCTGATGGTCGGCACGCGCAACACGGCGTTTCCGCGGATGACGGCCTGCGCCTACTGGCTGTATCTCCTGGGCGCATTGGCGCTGTGGATCGGCTTCGCGATCGACACGGGCGCCGACGCCGGCTGGTTCGCGTACGTGCCGCTCGCGGGTCCGCAGTACGGCATCGGCAAGCGCGCCGACGTGTGGAACAACCTGATCAACCTTACCGAGGCCATGGGTCTGATGGTGGCCGTCGACATCGCGACGGTGATCTTCAAGATGCGCGCGCCGGGCATGTCGCTGCGCCGGATGCCGCTCTTCGTCTGGTCGTCTCTCGTCGCGTCGATGATGATCATCTTCGCGATGCCCTCAGTGATGCTCGCGGCCAACCTCGCGCAGTTCGACCGCACGTTCGCCACGCACTTCTTCAATCCCGCTGAAGACGGCGACGTCCTGATCTGGCAGCACCTGTTCTGGTTCTTCGGCCACCCCGAGGTGTACTTCATCTTCATACCGGCGCTTGGCTTCGTGTCGACGATCATCCCGACGTTCGCGCGGCGGCCGATGTTCGGGCACAACGCCGTGGTGCTTTCGCTGATTGCCACCGGCTTCCTCGCGTTCGGCCTGTGGGTGCATCACATGTTCGCGACGAACCTGCCCGAGCTCGGCAAGAGCTTCTTCACCGCGATGAGCATGATGATCGCGATTCCGACCGCGGTGCAGATCTTCTGCTGGATCGCGACGCTTTGGACCGGTCGCATCAATCTTCGCGTGCCGCTTTTGTTCGTGCTCGGCTTCTTAGCGATCCTCGTGCTTGGCGGATTGACCGGCATCATGATCGGTGCGGTGCCCTTCGACCTGCAGGTGCACGACAGCTACTTCGTCGTCGCGCATCTGCATTACGTGTTGCTCGGCGGCGCGGTCTTTCCGCTCTTCGGCGCGTTCTTCTACTGGTTTCCGAAATTCACCGGCCGCATGCTCGACGAGCGCCTCGGCCGCTGGCAGTTCTGGCTCTTCTTCGTCGGGTTCAACGTCGCGTTCTTCCCGATGCATCTGCTCGGTCTTTACGGCATGCCGCGGCGGGTCTACACCTATGGCGCCGAGACCGGCTGGGGAACGCTCAATCTGATCGCGACGATCGGCGCGGCGATCATCGCAGCGAGCGTGGTGCTCTTCATCGTCAATTTCATCCGAAGCCTGGCCGCGGGCGTGCGTGCCGGTGACAATCCCTGGGGCGCGCCAACGCTCGAATGGGCAACGCATTCGCCACCGCCCGCGTTCAATTTCGCGGCGTTGCCGGTCGTCGCGTCGCGTGAACCACTATGGGCACGCGAAGCCGACGAACCGACGCACGTGAGCGGCCTTTCCGCGCAGATGCGCGAGGGACTGGTGACGACGGTCCTTGATGCGGTCCCCGACGTTCGCTATTCGTACCCTTCGCCGACGATCTGGCCGTTCATCGCGGCGATCACCGTCGTCGTCTGGCTTTTCTGGTCCAACATCACGCCTTCGGGCATGTGGTACGGCATGATCCCGCCGGCGATCGCGTTCATCGGCTGGTACTGGCCGTCGCGCAAGGAGACGGCCGAGCAATTACTGCTGCAAAGAAAGCCATGACGGACAAGTCGCAGCTTGCTCGGGATGGGCTCATGCCCGACAGCGATGCCGCGAGTCGCAAGGCCGCGCGACGTCGCAAGTCGACGCCGGCGAGCGTTCCGGCAATCCGTCGCGGCGATGCGCTCGACGTTGCCGATCTGCCTAGCTACGGCTTCGGTACGCGCAGTCTCATGTGGTGGGGCACGGCGGGCATGTCGACGATCGAAGGCGTCGGCTTCGCATTGATGATCGTCGTCTACTTCTATCTCAAGAACCGAAGTCTGGTCTGGCCGAACGAAGGCGGGCCGCCCGATCTGCTGTGGGGCTCGGTCAACGTCGTGCTAGCGTGCGTGAGCGCGATTCCGAACATCTTCGCCGAAAAAGCCGCGAACGACGAAGACCTTCATAAAGTCCGCCTGTGGCTCGTCGTGTTCGTGATCTTCGGGCTCGCGCTCCTCGGCGTGCGCTGGCTCGAATTGAATGCGATGAACGTCCGCTGGGATGCGAGCGCGTATGGATCGGCGGTGTGGGTGCTGCTCGGGCTGCACACGTTCAATCTCGTCACGAACTACGCGGATTCGCTCGTCGTGGCCGCGGTCATGTTCAAGCAACCGGTCGACGGCAAGCGCTTCGTGGACGTCGCGGAGAACGCCGGCTACTGGTGGTTCATCGTGCTGACGTGGATTCCGATCTATGCGGTCGTCTATTGGGGGCCGCGCTTTTAGTAGAAGCGGACACATCGTGCGAATCTGGTTCGCGCTCCTCGCCGTTCCATTGCTCGCGCTCGTCGACCAGAGCGTCGCGTTCGTCACGACCGACTGGGCATGCACGCACCAGAACTCGCTCGTCCTGCATATCGTTCACCTGCCGTTTCTGATCGCGGCCGCGCTCGGTACGATTGCCGCCTGGCAGGCCTGGCGATGCTCGGCATCCATGCGAATGGAGAACGAAACGCTCGCGCGTCGCCATTTTCTCGCCGAGCTTGCGACAGCCTCGGCGGGGTTGTCGCTTCTCGTCATTCTCGCGATGCTGGCGATCACCTGGGTGCTCCGGGCATGCGTTTCCTGATCGCCGTAGCGTGCCTGCTCGTCATAGCCAGCGTCGCATACGCGCGGGGCGTTGCGCGTCTGTGGCGCAAGGCAGGAACGGGCCGCGGCATACGCATCGCAGACGTCGTCCGCTTTGTGCTCGGCATGGTTGCGCTCGCGGTCGCGTTGCTGTCGCCGATCGATGCGCTCGCGCCACGTTCGTTCGCGCTGCACATGATCGAGCACGAAATGCTGATGGTGATCGCGGCGCCGCTTCTCGTTCTTTCGCGGCCGCTCGAAGCGTGGGCGTTCGCGTTGCCGCGCAATGCGAGGCACACGCTCCCGGCATGCGCGCGCATGCCGGCCCTCGTGCGGTTCTTCGATGCGATGACCGCACCCGTTTCGGCCACCGCGGTGCATGCGATCGCCTTATGGGTTTGGCACGTACCCGTCTTGTTCGCCGCGGCGCTCGCGAGCGAGCCGCTTCACGTCTTGCAACATCTCTGCTTTTTCGCATCGGCGCTTGTATTCTGGTGGGCGGTGTTCGGCGGCGCCGCGCGATCGCCGCGGCCGATTTCGCTCGCGTGCCTCTTCGCGACGATGCTGCAGACGAGCGCGCTCGGCGCGCTGATCACCCTTGCGCCGTCGCCCTGGTACGCCGGCGCGGTCGATGCAAGGGTATTCGGGCTTACGCCGCTTGCTGATCAGCAACTCGGGGGCCTCATCATGTGGTTGCCGGGAGGCGCTGCATACGTCGTCGTCGCGCTTGCCATCGTCGCCGCGTGGCTCGCGCCGCCGAAGGTTCGCGGCAGTCTCTCCGATGCGGCGCGCAAACGCCGATCCGCCGCGTCCCGATTCGCATAGCGCGTTCCACTACCCGCGATTCCTATTGCGGCGCGTCATTTCAAAGCGTGGCGTCGATGCTAAAGTCATCCGAATCCCCTGAAGCAATCGCCGGTCGAACGCAGGCACCGGTCGCCTGGAGCTTTTCGCCAATGACATCCGAATCGATTACCGCGCTTGCCTCGTCGGTGAGCGCCCCGGCGCGGGTGCGGCATCCGCGCCTGCTCGAATGGGTGCGCGACATCGCCGCGCTCACCAAGCCATCACGCATCGTCTGGTGCACGGGAAGCGACGGCGAGTACGCGATGCTGTGCGACCAGATGGTGGAGGCGGGCACGCTTCATCGGCTCGATCCGGTCAAACGACCGAACAGCTTTCTCGCACGTTCTGATCCTTCCGACGTCGCCCGTGTCGAGGACCGCACGTTCATCTGCAGCGCGCGTGAAGAGGACGCCGGCCCCACGAACAACTGGGTCGAGCCGGCGAAGATGCGGCGTACGCTGCACGGCCTCTTCGACGGATCGATGCGCGGGCGCGCGATGTACGTCGTGCCGTTTTCGATGGGCCCGCTCGGCAGCCCGATCGCACACATTGGCATCGAGGTGACGGACAGCCCGTACGTCGTCGTCAACATGAAGCTGATGACGCGCATGGGCGAGCGCGTGCACGACGTGCTCGGCGAAGATGGTTCGTTCGTTCCGTGCGTGCATTCGGTCGGGGTGCCGCTCGCGCCCGGGCAGAAGGACGTGCCGTGGCCGTGCGATCCCGGCAACAAGTACATCGTGCACTTCCCCGAGGCGCGCGAGATCTGGAGCTATGGATCGGGCTACGGCGGCAACGCGTTGCTTGGAAAGAAATGTCTCGCGCTTCGGATAGCGTCCGTCATGGGCCGCGACGAGGGCTGGCTCGCCGAGCACATGCTGATTCTCGGCGTCACCTCACCCGCGGGTGAGAAGCGCTACGTCGCGGCCGCGTTTCCGAGCGCGTGCGGCAAGACCAATTTCGCGATGATGATTCCGCCCGCCGGGCTCGAAGGCTGGCGCGTGACGACGATCGGCGATGACATCGCATGGATCAAGCCCGCGGCGGACGGAACGTTCCACGCGATCAATCCCGAGGCGGGATACTTCGGCGTCGCGCCGGGCACGTCGTACGAATCGAATCCCAATGCGATGGAGACGCTTCGTGCGAACGTCATCTTCACCAACGTCGCGCTCACTGACGACAACGACGTCTGGTGGGAGGGCATGACGAAATCGCCGCCTGCGCATCTCGTCGATTGGCGCGCCAATTCATGGACGCCGGGCTGCGGTCGTCCGGCCGCGCATCCGAACGCGCGCTTCACGGTCTCGGCACGACAGTGCCCATCCCTCGACCCCGAATGGGATAACCCGGCCGGCGTGCCGCTATCGGCGCTCGTGTTCGGTGCGCGTCGCTCGGATACCGTGCCGCTGGTGAGCGAAGCGCGGACCTGGGACGAGGGCGTGTACATGGCGGCGACGATGGGGTCCGAGACGACCGCCGCGGCGGCCGGCAAGGTGGGCGAAGTGCGTCGCGACCCGTTCGCGATGCTGCCCTTCTGCGGATACCACATGGGCGATTACTTTCGCCATTGGCTCGAGATGGGCCGCGTCGTCGCGCGACCGCCGCGCATCTTCAGCGTCAACTGGTTCCGCAAGGATGGCCAAGGCCGCTTCGTGTGGCCGGGTTTCCGCCAGAACATGCGCGTTCTGAAATGGATTTTCGAGCGCTGCGCGGGCTCGGCAGGCGCGACCGAGACCGTGCTCGGCCTCGTGCCCGAATACGATCACCTCGACTGGTCGGGACTCGACTTCGGCGCGGCGCGTTTTTCCGACATCATGGGCGTAGATCCGCACCAGTGGGAGCGCGAGCTCGACTCCCACGACGTGCTCTTCAGCCGGCTCGGCGAGAAACGACCGGATCGGCTGCTTCGCGAGCGGAATCGGTTGGCGGGGCGGATGTCGGTGTAAGCGCTCACTTCTAGTTGAACGAGGCGTGAGTGCGGTCTTCAGTGCGATTGGCAGAGCGTCCCGGTTGTTTCACGTGAAACGTCGGTTATTTGTTCTGAACCGTTCCACGTGAAACGTCGCGGCGATAGAATGTCGCTGCTCCTCCGCGCCCCCGAAATTCCGCTTGAAATACCCTGAACGCTTCGACGTCGTCGTCGTCGGTGGCGGCCACGCCGGCACCGAGGCGGCGCTCGCGTCCGCGCGCGCCGGCTGTAAGACGCTCCTGCTTACGCACAACTTCGAGACGTTAGGACAGATGTCGTGCAACCCCTCGGTGGGTGGCATCGGCAAGGGACATCTGGTCAAGGAGATCGACGCATTGGGCGGCGCGATGGCGCTCGCGACCGACGAGGCGGGCATCCAATTTCGCACCCTGAACGCCAGCAAAGGTCCCGCCGTGCGAGCGACGCGCGCTCAAGCGGATCGCGTACTTTACCGACGGGCGATCCGCAGACGTCTGGAAAGCTCGCCCAATCTTGCCTTGTTCCAGCAGCCGGTCGATGATCTTTTGATCGATGGCGACCGAGTCTATGGTGTCATCACGCAAATCGGCGTCGAATTCGAGGCGAGAGCCGTCGTGCTGACGACGGGCACGTTCCTGTCGGGCCTGATTCATGTGGGATTGCAAAACTACGAGGCGGGGCGCGCGGGCGATCCGCCGGCCAAGTTTCTCGGGGCGCGCCTTCGCGAGCTCGCGCTCCCGGTTGCGCGGCTCAAGACCGGAACGCCGCCGCGCCTCGATGGCCGCACGATCGATTTTTCGCGTCTAGCCGTGCAACCTGGCGACGAGCCGGCGCCCGTCTTCTCGTTCATCGGCGATCGAAGCATGCATCCGGCGCAGCGGGTCTGCTGGATCACGCAGACGACCGAGCGAACACACGAGATCATCCGCCGCGGGCTTGATCGCTCGCCGCTCTTCACTGGCGTGATCAAAAGCGTCGGCCCGCGCTACTGCCCGTCGATCGAGGACAAGGTCGTGCGCTTCGCGAATCGCGAAAGCCACCAGGTTTTCCTCGAACCCGAAGGTCTCGATACTACCGAGATCTATCCCAACGGCATCTCGACATCGCTGCCATTCGACGTGCAACTCGCTTTGGTCCGTTCGATGCCGGGCTGCCGGCAGGCTGACATCGTACGTCCCGGGTACTCGATCGAATACGACTTCTTCGATCCGCAAGCTCTTCGCTCGACGCTCGAAACGCGCGCGATTCGCGGACTCTTCTTCGCGGGCCAGATCAACGGCACGACGGGCTACGAAGAGGCGGCCGCGCAGGGCATTCTCGCCGGCATCAATGCGGCGTGCTTCGCGCGCGATCGCGACGGATGGTGTCCGAGGCGCGACGAGGCCTATCTCGGCGTCCTGGTCGACGATCTCATCACTCGCGGCGTCTCCGAGCCGTATCGAATGTTCACCTCGCGCGCCGAATATCGGCTGCAGCTTCGCGAAGACAACGCCGATCTGCGCCTAACCGCGCACGGGCGGCGGCTCGGCGTCGTCGACAATGCACGCTGGGACGCGTTCTGCCGGAAGCGCGACGCGATCGCGCGCGAACACGAAAGGCTCGAGTCGACGTACCTGTCGCCGAAAATCGTAAGCCGCGAAAACGCGGAGCGCGTGCTCGGCCAGCCGCTCGAACGCGAACGATCGCTCGCCGATCTCCTTCGCCGGCCCGTAGTCACCTACCGCAGGCTGCACGAGCTGGAAGGCGCGGGCGAGCCGAGCGACGATCCGCGCGTAGCGGAGCAGGTCGAGATCGCGACCAAGTACGAAGGCTACATCGATCGCCAGCAGGTAGAAATCGCTCGGCAGGCCGAGCAGGAGTCGATGCCGCTGCCGGCTGATCTGGACTATCACACCGTACGCGGCCTCTCGATCGAAGTGCAGCAGAAGCTCAACGCGCGAAAGCCGGAGACGCTGGGCCAGGCCGCGCGCATCTCGGGGATCACGCCGGCGGCGATCTCGCTCCTGCTCGTTCATTTGAAGCGCGGACTCGGACGATCCGAGACGAGCCGGCCCCCTGCGCGGCAATCCGCATGACGGCGTTGCCGTCGAAGCCGAACCCTGGCCGTTTTGCCGATCGCGTCACCCCGTTCCGTGGAGGCACGATCCACGTTATCGGCCTACCTCGATCTGTTCGCCAAATGGAATCGCATCTACAACCTGACGTCGATCCGCGATCGCACGCAGATGGACGCGCTGCACGTCGAGGACGCGCTCGCTGTGCTGCCGTGGCTTCCCTCGCGAAGTGGTGTCCGTCTGCTCGACGTCGGCTCGGGCGGCGGCGTACCTGGCATTCCGCTCGCGATCGCGCGACCCGATTGGCACGTGGTTCTCGTGGAAGCCAACGCCAAGAAGGCGGCGTTCCTCCGACAGTGCGCGATCGAGTTGTCACTTGCGAATGTTCACGTCGAAGCTTCGCGAATCGAGGATTACGCGTCGAAGCCGGCGTTCGACGTCGTGATTTCGCGCGCGTTTTCGAACCTTGCGACCTTTGCGCGCTTGGCGCGCGCGCACCTGGCGTCCAACGGTGTGATCGCCGCCATGAAGGGAGCGATGCCCCACGAGGAGATCGCGGCGTTGCCTGACGATGTCGTCGTGACCGGCGTCCCGGCGTTGAACGTGCCGGGTATCGACGCCGAACGCCATCTCGTTCTCATGCAATTGAAAGGCGCTCCGGCACCATGACGCGCATCATCGCGGTAGCGAATCAAAAGGGCGGCGTGGGCAAGACGACGACGACGGTCAATCTGGCCGCGAGCCTCGTCGCGATGAAGCGGCGCGTGCTCGTCGTCGACCTGGATCCCCAAGGCAATGCGACCACCGGCGCTGGCGTCGACAAGCGCGCCCGCAAACGCACCGTTTACCAAGTACTCCTCGGCGAGGCCAACATCGCCGACGTGCGCGTACACTCGGAAAGCGCCGGCTTCGATCTTGTGCCGTCCAATCGCGAGCTTGCCGGCGCCGAGGTCGAGCTGGTCGAGTTGCCGGAGCGCGAGACGCGCCTCAAGGATGCGCTTGCCGAAGCGCTGCGCCAGATGCGCGAAGCGCTCGACGAGGTCGCCCCCGATTACGATTTCGTGCTGCTCGATTGTCCGCCGTCATTGTCGCTGCTGACGCTCAATGGCCTCTGCGCAGCCGACTCCGTGCTCATTCCGATGCAGTGCGAGTACTACGCGCTCGAGGGATTGTCAGACTTGGTGCAGACCATCAAGAAAGTGCGCGCTCACTTAAACCCGAGACTCGAGATCGAAGGCCTGCTGCGAACCATGTACGACCCGCGCAACACGCTCGCCCAGAACGTCGCCGCCGAACTCGAGCGCCACTTCGGCGAGCGCCTCTATCGCACGGTCATACCGCGCAACGTCCGCTTGGCGGAGGCGCCGTCGCACGGGGTACCGGCGCTCGCGCTGGAGGTCAAGTCCAAGGGCGCCATCGCGTACCTCGCGCTCGCTGGAGAGCTTGTCCGGCGCACTGATTTGCGAGAGCGAGCGCTCACTTCTACAACAACAGCATCGAATGCACCAACCGCAGCCATGACCGAGGAGAGCCAGACATGATTCGACCCAAGGGACTCGGCCGCGGGCTCGACGCACTTCTTGCCGGAAGCGACGAATCGGCGCCTTCCGGCGATTCCCTGCAATCGATCGCGATCGATCGCCTGCGTCCCGGCAAATACCAGCCGCGATCGAAGATGGATGCCGACTCGCTCGCCGAGCTCGCGCTGTCGATCCGTGAGCAGGGTGTGATGCAGCCTATTCTCGTGCGACCGGTCGATGGCGGCACGTTCGAGATCGTCGCCGGCGAGCGCCGCTGGCGCGCGGCGAAGCAGGCTGGACTGCGCGAGATTCCCGCGCTCGTCCGTAACGTTCCCGATCAATCGGCGCTTGCGGTCGCGCTGATCGAGAACATCCAGCGCGAGGATCTGAATGCGCTCGAGCAAGCGAAAGGGCTGTCGCGCCTGATCGACGAGTTCGGGCTTACGCACGACGCGGCGGCGAAAGCGATCGGCCGTTCACGGAGCGCTGTGTCGAACCTGCTTCGCCTGCTCGCGCTCGCCCCGCCGGTGCAGTCGTATCTACTCGGCGGCGAACTGGAGATGGGACATGCGCGCGCGCTCCTCGCGCTGCCGGTCTCCGAGCAGGCGAGCATCGCTTCGCGCATCGTCGAGGAATCGCTGACCGTTCGCGACGCCGAGCGCCTTGTCAATGAACGATTGAATCCCGCGAAACGCGCCGCACGCCGAAAAGCGCGCCGCACGGCGGATGCCGACACAGTACGGCTCGCGAACGATCTATCCGAGCGGCTCGGTGCGGTCGTGGTCATCGAGCCCGGGCGTAAGAGCGCGGGCCGCGTCGTGATTCGCTATTCGAGTCTCGAGCAACTCGACGGCATCGTCGAGCGCATGGGCGGCGAGATGCGCACCGCCGCCTAATTCATCCGCTGGACGACCGCGCAAACTCAGCCGAGTTGCTCGAGCATCGTTTGCGCGCCGGAGACCTCGAACTTGCCGGGTGCTTCGATGTTGAGCGTCTTCACGATGCCGTCATCGACGAGCATCGAAAAGCGCTGGCAACGAACGCCCATGCCGCGCGCGGTGAGATCGAGCTCGAGGCCGAGCGCTTTCGTATAGGCCGCGCTCCCGTCGGCAAGCATGCGCACCTTGTCGTCGGCGTGCAGATCGCGTCCCCATGCCCCCATCACGAAAGCATCGTTGACCGACATGCACGCGATCGTATCGACCCCTTTTCTTTTGAGCTTGTCGTAATCGACGATGTAGCTCGGCGCGTGCTTCGCCGAGCACGTCGGCGTGAACGCACCGGGCAGCCCGAAGAGCACGACCTTCTTGCCGCGCGTGAGGCTCTGGATCGTCATCGGGTTCGGGCCGATCGCGCAGCCGTCCTTCTCGACATCGTGGTACTCCATCAGCGTGCCCTCGGGCAGCCGGTCGCCGACTTTGATCGCCATCTTCGATTCTCCTGGAAAGGCCGCACGCGAACGCGGCGGCCGCTCGTGCGAGGATCGCAGCCGGCTGCCAAGATTTCAAGCCCCATCGAGCGCACGATTTCGATGCGTCTTGCAGGGCGCGTTCGCAGGCGGTAGCGTTTCGCCTTCGCGCCGGACAGCGAATCCGGCGCGCGACTTTTCCCAAAAGGAGGACGAATCCATGGCTCGTTCATCAGCCGCCGGGCGGAAGGCGCCGGCGCGGCAGGCCCGGCTTTTGATCGCGACGCGCAAGGGACTTTGGACGCTGACGAGCGACGCGGCGCGAAATGGCTGGACGCTCGCGGGGCCGCAGTTCCTCGGCCATATCGTCCATCACGCGATTGCCGATCCGCGCGAGCCGCGCGTTCATCTGGCCGCGGCGAGGACCGGGCATCTCGGGCCGACGATCTTCCGCTCCCAGGACAACGGGCGCACGTGGAAGGAAGCGACGCGTCCTCCCGCATTCGCGCATGGAAGCGAGCGCGTCGTCGACCATACGTTCTGGTTGACGCCGGGCCACGCCGACGAGCGCGGCGTGTTTTACGCGGGCACCTCGCCGCAGGGCTTGTTCCGTTCGAACGATGGGGGCGCGACGTGGGAAAGCATCGACGGCTTCAACTCGCATCCCCAGCGCAAGGCATGGTGCGGCGGCGATCAGGATGGCACGCCCGACGGGCCGAAGCTGCATTCGATCCTGATCGATCCGCGCGACCCGAAGCACATCTATATCGGCATGTCGAGCGGGGGCGTATTCGAATCGTTCGACGGAGGCGCCGACTGGCGCCCGCTCAATCGCGGCGTGCGCGCCGATTTTCTGCCCGATCCTGCGCCCGACTACGGACATGATCCGCATTGCGTGCGATTCGCCGCCGGAAATCCGGATCGCCTTTATCAGCAGAATCATTGCGGCATCTATCGCCTCGACCGGCCGGGCGAAACCTGGCAGGAGATCGGCGTGTCGATGCCGAAGTCGGTGGGGTCGGTGGGGCTTCCGCTCGCTGTCCATCCGCGCGACCCTGAGTCGCTTTGGGTGCTACCGATGGATGGAACCACCGTATGGCCGCGTACGTCCCCCGGCGGTCGGCCCGCGGTCTATCGCTCGCGCGACGGCGGCAAGACGTGGAAGCGGCAGGACAACGGCTTTCCACGCTCGCAGGCATGGTGGACGGTGAAGCGTCAGGCGATGACGACGGACTTTCGTGACCCGACCGGCGTCTATTTCGGCACGACATCGGGCGAGGTGTGGGGAAGCCGCGACGAGGGCCGGTCGTTTCGTTGTCTCGCGCGGCACCTGCCGCACGTCTATGCAATCGAGGCGGCGGCGTAAACCGGAGACGTTGACAGTGGATTGCACGCGATGACCGCCGAGTCGTCGAGCGAGGTTGCAACGGTCGTCCGCGTGCGGATACCGTCGCCGTTACGCTCGTACACGGGCGCGCGCGAAGTGGACGTCGCGGTCCCCGTGCTCGCGCCCGAGCTTCCGCCGACCGTGGGCGGTGTGCTGGCATCGATCGATGGCGCGTATCCGGGCTTGCGGTTTCGCATGATCGACGAGCAGGGCCATGTCCGCCCACACATCCGACTCTTCGTCGGCAATGTCGCGACGCGCGATCTCGCGACGCCGATCGCGCGCGGCGAGGTGCTGATGATCGTCGCCGCGCTTTCGGGCGGCTGAGGGCGGCGTCGCGCGGCCTTGCACGACGAAGTTGCGCCGCAACATCGGATTGCGAAGCGCGTCGCTTTCCGTTTAAAATCGCGGACTTTGCTTGGCAGTCAGGGTGAGGCTCGCTGGCGCGCGCGTGCCGTCCCGCAAGTGTCCAAGCCGCTCTCCACGAGGCCGTACCGGGCCGTGCTGCTTTGGCAGGCGGTGGCGACGCTTGTCATCGCAGCGGTCGCGGGGCTGTGGACAGGCGTGCATGGAGCGGTGTCGGCGGCGCTCGGCGGCGCGATCAACCTGTCGGCAGGCGTAGTGTACGCGTGCGTGCTCGCGGTTGCGCCGCCAAAGACCGCGGGCGCCACGGTCGCCGCGTTGTTTCGCGCGGAAGCGGCGAAGATCCTCGTGATCGTCGCGCTTCTGTGGTTCGTGCTTACGCACTACCGCGAGGCGGTGCTTCCGGCGCTGCTCGCGGCCTTCATCGTCACCGTATTGATCACGAGCGTTGCCCTGGTAGTTCGCGATTAGCGCTATCCCGATGCCGACCCACGAAACGCCCACCGAGTACATCCAGCACCATCTGACGTTTCTGACGACGCCGGTGGGCCCCGGCGGCTTCTGGACGATCAACGTCGACACGCTGATCATGACGGCGCTGCTCGGCGTCGTGACGTTCGGTTTCCTGTGGCTCGTCACGCGCAAGGCGACGCCGGGCGTCCCATCGAAGACTCAGGCATTCGTCGAATGGTTCCTGGACTTCGTGAACGGCCAGGTCAAGAGCGTCTACAACGGCACGACGCGCCTGATCGCGCCGATCGCGCTGACGACGTTCGTGCTCACGTTGTTCATGAACGCGATGGACGTGCTTCCGCTCGACATCGTCGCAAGAGGACTGCATCTGATCGGCGTGCCTTACTTTCGCGTCGTTCCGACCGCGGACGTGAACACGACGTTCGCGCTCGCGCTGGCGGTGCTCGGCCTGTCGATTTTCTACGCGATCAGGATCAAGGGTCTGGGTGGCTGGATCCACGAGCTCTTCTGTTCGCCGTTCGGCGCGAACCCGGTTCTCTGGATCCTGAACCTGCTCTTCAACTTCATCGAATACGTATCGAAGACGCTGTCGCATTCGCTGCGTCTGTTCGGAAACATGTACGCCGGCGAGATCATGTTCCTGGTCATCGCGATGCTCGGTGCGTCCGGCTGGATCGGCGTGGTTGCCGGCGCGTTCCTGCATCTCGGCTGGTCCATCTTCGAGTTGCTGATCATCCTGCTCCAGGCATACATCTTCATGATGCTGGCCGTCGTGTATCTCGCGATGGCGCACGAGCATCACTGACCGCTCGTGACGGAATTCGATTAGCGCTTCTCCTGTGTAAAACCCGCGAAACGAAAGGAAAATTTCATGGACAAACTGCAGGCGCTCGCCATTCTTCAGGGCTACACCGGCGTCGGTATCGGCCTGATGATCGGACTGGGCGCTTTGGGCGCATGCGTCGGCGTCGGCATTATGTGCTCGCGCTTTCTCGAAGGCGCGGCGCGCCAGCCGGAATTGATGCCACAGTTGCAGGCGAAGGTCTTTCTGCTGCTGGGCCTGATCGACGCGTCGTTCATCATCGGCCTCGGCATCGCGATGCTGTTCGCATTCAGCAATCCGCTCGTTCCTCCCGGCTTGACCGGGTAGCACGGCTGTCATGAACATCAACCTGACGCTGATCATGCAGGCCATCGGTTTCGGCCTGTTCATCTGGTTTTGCCAGCGGGCGATCTGGCCGTGGATGATGACCCAGATCGAGACGCGCCAGCGGCAGATCGCCGAGGGCCTGCAAGCCGGCGAGCTCGGGCGCCAGACGCTCGTGAATGCCGAAAAGCGCGTCGCCGACATGATCGACGATGCGCGCGCGAAGGCTGGCGAGATCGTCGCGACCGGAGAGAAGTTCAAGGCCGAGACGATCGACCAGGCGAAGGTCGAGGCCAACACAGAGCGCGACCGCATCATCGCCGCCGCGAAGGCCGAAGCCGCGCAGGAGTATCAACTCGCGCGCGAGCAGCTTCGCAATCAGGTTGCGGACCTCGCCGTTGCCGGCGCGGCCAAGATCCTGCAGCGCGAGATCGATCCGAAGGCGCACGCCGACCTGCTCGAATCGATTCGGCGCGAGCTTTGACGCACGATGGCCGAGCTCGCCACCATCGCACGTCCGTACGCTGAAGCGGCGTTCGAGGTCGCACGCGACGCGAACGCGCTCCCTGCGTGGTCGGACATGCTGCGCTTCGCGGCAAACGTGGCGAGCGATCCGCGCGTCGCGCAGGCGCTCGGCAATCCGCGGCTCGATGCGGCCGCGAAGGAATCGCTTTTTCTTTCGATCGGCGGCGACCAGTTCGCCGGCGACGCACGAAATTTCATCCGCGTGCTCGTCGAATCGGAGCGCATCGCGCTTTTGCCGCAGATCTCCGAAATGTTCGATCGCCTGAAGAACGACGCCGAAGCCACCGCCAAGGCGACGATCGAAAGCGCGTTCGAGCTCACCGACTTGCAGATCGAGCAATTGCGCGCGGCGCTCGAGAAGCGCTTCGGACGAAAGATCGAGGCGAGCGTAACCGTCAATCGCGACTTGATCGGCGGCGCGCGAATTACCGTAGGCGACGCGGTGCTCGACGGATCGGTGCAGGCGAAGCTTGCGTCGATGCGCGCGCGACTTCGCGCCTGACCAGGAGCGTTCCATGCAACTCAATCCATCGGAAATCAGCGAGCTCATCCGCTCGCGTATCCAGAATCTCGACACCGGCGCCGAAGTACGCACGCAGGGTACCGTCGTGTCCGTGACCGACGGCATCTGCCGCATTCACGGACTTTCGAACGCGATGCAGGGCGAGATGCTCGAGTTTCCGAACAACACGTTCGGCCTCGCGCTGAATCTCGAGCGCGACTCGGTCGGCGCCGTCGTGCTCGGCGAATACGAGCAAATCTCCGAGGGCGACATCGTCAAGTGCACCGGGCGCATTCTCGAAGTGCCGGTGGGGCCGGAGCTGATCGGGCGCGTGGTGAATTCGCTCGGCCAGCCGATCGACGGCAAGGGGCCGATCAAGGCCAAGATGACCGACGTGATCGAGAAGGTCGCGCCCGGCGTGATCTGGCGCAAGAAGGTGTCGCAGCCGGTGCAGACGGGTTTGAAGTCGATCGACGCAATGGTGCCGATCGGCCGAGGCCAGCGCGAACTGATCATCGGCGACCGCCAGACCGGCAAGACCGCGGTGGCGGTTGATACGATCATCAACCAGAAGGGCAAGGACCTAATCTGCGTCTATTGCGCGATCGGCCAGAAGGCGTCGACGGTCAAGAACGTCATCCGCAAGCTCGAGGAGCACGGCGCGATGGCGTACACGATCGTCGTGGTGGCGACCGCGTCCGAGTCGGCGGCGATGCAGTACATCGCGCCGTATTCCGCGTGCACGATGGGCGAATACTTTCGCGATCGCGGGCAGGATGCGCTGATCATCTACGACGATCTGACGAAGCAGGCGTGGGCGTATCGGCAGGTGTCGCTGCTTCTGCGTCGCCCGCCCGGACGCGAGGCGTATCCCGGCGACGTGTTCTACCTGCACTCGCGGCTGCTCGAGCGTGCCGCGCGCGTCAACGAGGAATACGTCGAGCGCTTCACGAAGGGCGCGGTCAAGGGCAAAACCGGTTCGCTCACCGCACTGCCGATCATCGAGACGCAGGCGGGTGACGTCACTGCGTTCGTGCCGACGAACGTGATCTCGATCACCGACGGCCAGATCTTCCTCGAAACCGATCTCTTCAACGCGGGCATTCGTCCGGCGATGAACGCCGGCATCTCGGTGTCGCGGGTCGGTGGCGACGCGCAGACGAAGGTCATCAAGAAGCTCGGCGGCGGCGTGCGTCTCGCGCTCGCGCAATACCGCGAGCTCGCGGCGTTCGCGCAGTTCGCGTCCGACCTGGACGAAGCGACGCGCAAGCAGCTCGATCGCGGGCGTCTCGTCACGGAATTGATGAAGCAGCCGCAGTATCAGCCGCTGCAGGTGAACGAGATGGCGCTGACGCTCTTCGCCGTGAACCGCGGTTATCTCGACGACGTGCCGGTCGATAAGGCGCTTGCATTCGAGGCCGCGCTGCGGCACTTCATGAAGAGCAAGTACGCGCCGATCATGGATAAGATCGAGCAGACGAAGGACCTGACCGCCGACGACGAGAAGGCGCTCGGCGCGGCGATCGAGGATTTCAAGAGAACGGGAACGTACTGATCAGGGATCAGAGGTCAGAGGACAGGAATCAGACGCATGGTGTCACCGTTGGCGGTGCATTGAGCGCCGGTGAAGCATAGAAAGAGCGAGATGGCGGGATCGAAGGAAATACGGAACAAGATCAAGAGCGTGCAAAGCACGCGCAAGATCACCAAGGCGATGGAGATGGTCGCGGCGTCGAAGATGAAAAAGGCGCAGGACCGGATGCGCGCGGGTCGCCCGTACGTCGAGCGCGCGTTCTCGATCGCGATGCACATCGCGAAAGCGAACACCGAGTACAAGCACCCGTTCCTCGTCAAGCGCGAGCCGGTGAAGCGCGTCGGCGCGATCGTCGTCACCACCGACAAAGGGCTTTGCGGCGGACTCAACACGAACGTGCTTCGTCTCGTGACGCAGCGCTTCAAGGAATGGCGCGCCAACGGCGTCGAGGTCGATTTCGTCGCGATCGGTGGCAAGGGACTGGGTTTTTTGAATCGCATGGGCGCGAACATCGTGTCGAGCGTCGTGCAGCTCGGAGATCGCCCAAGGCTCGAGCGGCTCGTCGGCGCCGTGAAGGTGCTGATCGACGCTTATGTGAATGGCGCCATCGACGAGATCTACATCTTCTCGACCAACTTCGTCAACACGATGCGCCAGGAGCCGCGGCAGGTTCGCATCGTTCCGATTCCGGAGGAGTTTCGCACGGTATCCGGCGCGACGACCGCGCCACCGGTGTCGGCCGGCACGTGGGACTACATCTACGAGCCCGACGCGCGCGAGCTGCTCGACGGGATGATGATCCGCTACATGGAGGCGGCCATCTTCCAGATGGTGAACGAGAACATGGCGTCCGAGCAATCGGCGCGCATGGTCGCGATGAAGGCCGCGTCGGACAACGCGGGCAAGATCATCAGCGAGTTGCAACTGATCTACAACAAGACGCGGCAGGCGGCGATCACGAAGGAGCTTTCGGAGATCGTCGGAGGAGCCGCGGCCGTTTGAGGCGTTTAGCGAGATAGTGAAAATGGATACGCGAGCCACCAACCAGGGAACCATCGTTCAGTGCATCGGCGCGGTCGTCGACGTCGAGTTTCCGCGCGAGCACTTGCCGAACATCTTCGATGCGCTGACGATGGACGAGATCGGGCTGACACTCGAAGTACAGCAGCAGCTCGGCGACGGCGTCGTGCGCACGATCGCACTCGGCTCGTCCGACGGGCTGCGGCGCGGCATGCAGGTGATCAACTCCGGCGCACCCATTTCGGTGCCCGTCGGCGGCAAGACGCTCGGCCGCATCATGGACGTGCTCGGTCGTCCGATCGACGAGCGCGGACCGGTCGAGGCCGAAAAGGTGATGTCCATCCACCGCCAGGCGCCCGCCTTCGAGGAATTGTCGCCATCGACGGAGCTGCTCGAAACCGGCATCAAGGTGATCGATCTCGTCTGCCCGTTCGCGAAGGGCGGCAAGGTCGGCCTATTCGGCGGCGCAGGCGTCGGCAAAACCGTCACGATGATGGAGCTCATCAACAACATCGCGACGGCGCATCAGGGCCTGTCGGTGTTCGCGGGCGTCGGCGAGCGCACGCGCGAGGGCAACGACTTCTATCACGAGATGATCGAATCGGGTGTCGTCAACAAGGACGACCTGTCGAAGTCGAAGGTCGCGATGGTGTACGGCCAGATGAACGAGCCGCCGGGCAATCGTCTGCGCGTCGCGTTGTCCGGCCTGACTATGGCCGAGTTCTTCCGCGACGAAGGGCGCGACGTATTGCTCTTCATCGACAACATCTACCGGTTCACGCTCGCGGGTACGGAAGTGTCCGCGCTTCTTGGCCGCATGCCGTCGGCGGTGGGCTACCAGCCGACGCTCGCGGAGGAAATGGGCCGGCTGCAGGAGCGCATCACGTCGACGAAGACCGGCTCGATCACATCCATCCAGGCTGTTTACGTGCCGGCCGATGACCTGACCGATCCATCGCCTGCGACAACGTTCGGCCACCTCGATGCGACGGTCGTTTTGTCGCGCGACATCGCGGCGCTCGGCATTTATCCCGCGGTTGATCCGCTCGACTCGACGTCGCGCCAGGTCGATCCCAACGTCATCGGCGAGGAGCATTACAACTGCACACGCCGCGTGCAGCAGACGCTGCAGCGCTACAAGGAGTTGCGCGACATAATCGCGATTCTCGGCATGGACGAGCTGTCGCCCGAGGACAAGCTCGCCGTCGCGCGTGCACGCAAGATCCAGCGCTTCCTTTCGCAGCCGTTCAGCGTCGCGGAAGTGTTCACGGGCACGCCGGGCAAGTACGTGTCGCTCAAGGACACGATCAAGGGCTTCAACATGATCGTCAACGGCGAGTGCGATCAGCTTCCCGAGCAGGCGTTCTACATGGTGGGAACGATCGAGGAAGCCTTCGAGAAAGCGAAAACGCTTCAGTAATGGCCAACACCATCCACGTCGACGTCGTAAGCGCCGAAGAGCAGATCTACTCCGGCGAGGCGGAATTCGTCGTGCTGCCCGGCACGATGGGCGAGCTCGGCATCTACCCGCGTCACACCCCGCTCTTCACGCAGATCAAGCCGGGCTCGGTGCGCATCAAACCCGCCGGCTCGGCGGGCGAGGAGCTCGTTTTCGTGCAGGGCGGCTATCTCGAAGTGCAGCCGCACCTCGTCACCGTGCTTGCCGACACGGCGATTCGTGCGAAGGACCTCGACGAGAAGGCCGCCCTCGAAGCGAAGCGCGCTGCCGAGGAGGCGATGCAGAACAAGACCTCGAAGGAAGAAATCGCGCACGCCGAAGCCGAGTTGTCGGTCGCGCTCGCGCAACTCGAGGCGATTCGCAAGCTGCGGCATCGCGCGCAGTAGGGACATTTCGGCGCCCTTCGCCCGCGCCATTTCCGTATCGCATCGCCTGTTTGACCCGGGGCCTTGGCGCCCTCACTTGAAGATCAGGGGGCGGCTTCCCATTGCGTCTGGTACGATGTTGCACCGCAACATCGCTGCCCCTACGCTTGCCATGCCCGATCTCAACCAATCCGTCGACCGCTCGCTCACCATTTCCCGCGACGTCGCCGCCGTTTTCGACCGGCGCGCGCGCGGGGCGTGGGCAGCCTACGCGTCGCGCATTCGCAAGGCATGGTCGGCGTGGGCCGAATCGGGCACCGCGGTCCATGGCGTCGGTCCGCAGCGCGTGTGGCACGACTGGATTGGCTACAACGTCGATTTTGCGCAGCGCTCGATCCTGTTCCTCGATACGTTGCGCCAGCGCGGCGACAATTGGATCGCCCACGAGGCGGCGGGCAAGCCGCCGGTCCTGGCCTATCGCTACCAGTTGCTCGCTGACGGGCGCACGTTCGAGCGGCCCGTCAACCACGCGCTCGTGCGCATCATTCCGCCGAAGGGCGTCGAGGTCGACGACAAGCACCGCCCCTACATCATCATCGACCCGCGCGCGGGGCATGGTCCAGGCATCGGCGGCTTCAAGGAAGATTCCGAAGCGGGCGTCGCGTTGAAGGCGGGCCATCCGGTCTATTTCGTCATCTTTTACCCAGACCCCGAGCCCGGCCAGACGCTCGCTGATGTCACCGACGCCGAGGCGGAGTTCGTGCGCATCGTCGCCGAACGCCACCCCGAGAGCCCGAAGCCGGTGCTCGTCGGCAACTGCCAGGGTGGATGGGCGGTGATGATGCTCGCCGCTGCGCGTCCCGACATCGCCGGACCGCTCGTCATCAACGGCGCGCCCATGTCGTACTGGGCGGGCAACGACGACAACCCGATGCGCTACGCGGGAGGCTTGCTCGGCGGCGCATGGCTTTCGCTTCTCGCCAGCGACTTGGGCGCCGGCAAGTTCGACGGCGCGTATCTCGTCGAGAACTTCGAGCACCTGAATCCCGCGAACACGTACTGGGACAAGTACTACCACCTGTTCGACGACGTCGACGACGAAGCGCAGCGTTTCCTCGATTTCGAGCGCTGGTGGGGCGGGTTCTACCTGATGAACGAAGAGGAGATCCGCTGGATCGTCAACAATCTCTTCATCGGCAACAAGCTCGCACAGGGCGAAGCGCGGCTTGGCCCCGGACGCTACTTTGATTTGAAGGCGATCAAGCAGCCCATCATCGTTTTCGCGTCGATGGGCGACAACATCACGCCTCCACAGCAGGCATTCAACTGGATCAGCGATCTCTATTCGAGCACCGAGGAGATCAAGGCAAACGGCCAGACGATCGTCGGCCTGATTCACGAGGATATCGGCCACCTCGGCATCTTCGTCTCCGGCAAGGTCGCGAAGAAGGAGCACACGCAGATCGTCTCCGTGCTCAAGTACATCCAGGCGCTGCCGCCGGGTTTGTACGGCATGCACATCGAGGAGAAGAAGGGCGACGACGGCGAGGTCGAATACGCAGTGACGCTGCACGAGCGGCGACTCGAGGATTTGAAGCGCCTGCAGAAGCACGATCGCGTCGACGAGAAGCCGTTCGAGGCGGTGGCGGCACTGTCGGAGTTGAACGAGCGCGCGTACGAATTGCTCGCGCGACCGGTCGTGCGCGAGCTCGTGCCGGAGTGGCTGTCGAAGATGCTCCGCGAATGGCATCCGCTTCGCGTGCAGCGCTGGGCATTCTCGGATCGCAATCCGTTTCTCGCGCCGCTCCCCGCGCTCGCGGCGATCATGAAGATGCATCGCCGTCAGCGATCGCCCGACAACGTCTTTCGTGGCGTCGAGCATTTGTATTCGGAGCACGTCAGTGCCGCGCTCGATCTGTATCGCGACCTGCGCGACGCCGTGAGCGAGGCTGCGTTCTACGAGGTCTACGGCAACCTGTTCTCGCTTTCGATGGCCGAGCAGCGCGCCGCGATTCGGCGTCGAACGCCGTTCGATGCGCGCGCACTTCCCGCCGTGCGGCAGGTGCTCGACGAAATCGACCAGGGCGGATTGCCGGAAGCAATCATTCGCACTGGCATCCTCATCGTGAAGGCCGGCGGCGGCAAGCGGCGGCTTGCGCAGATGGAGCACACGCGCGCGCTTCTCGCGCCAACGGGTGTGTTGCACGAAATCGACGAGGACCATTTCCGGCGTCTTCTGCACGAAGAAACGCTCGTTGTCGAATTCGAGCCCAAGCTTGCGAAGGCGTCGCTTCCAAAGCTCGTGCGCAGCGCATCGGATCGCCAGAAGCTGAACGATATCTTCGACTGGCTGGAAACCGAGGCGGGGCTCGACGTTCGGCAGCAGGCGCTGCTTGCCGATTTGCGCAAGCTCGTTTCGCGGCCGCCCGGGTCGCAGGCACGCGCGCGACACGCGACGAAACGGCTTGCCAGCAGTCGACGGCCGGCCGTGCGAGCGGAGTAGGATCGGCCCAATGGCTGATACCGCGGGCAACAACGTTCGCATCGAAAAGGACGCGCTCGGCGAAGTGCGCGTTCCCGCCGATCGTCTCTGGGGCGCGCAAACGCAGCGGTCGGTCGAGAACTTTCCGATCGGCGTCGAGCGCTTCCGCTGGGGGCGGTCCGTCATTCACGCGTTCGGCGTGCTGAAGAAGGCGGCCGCGCTCGCCAATGGCGAGCTCGGAGAGCTGCCAGCAGACAAGGTGGTGCTGATCGCGCGGGCTGCACAGGACGTGATCGACGGCCGGCTCGACGGCGAATTTCCCCTCGTCGTATTCCAGACGGGGTCGGGCACGCAGTCGAACATGAACGCGAACGAGGTGATTGCGAACCGCGCGATCGAGCTCGCGGGCGGCGTCGTCGGATCGAAGAAGCCCATTCATCCGAACGACGACGTGAATCGCGGCCAATCGTCGAACGACACGTTCCCGGCGGTCATGCATATCGCGACGCTCACCGAGCTCGATCGCGACCTCCTTCCCGCGCTCGAGCGCTTGCGCACGACACTCGACGCGAAGGCGCATGCATTCGCGGACATCGTGATGATCGGTCGCACGCACCTTCAGGATGCGACGCCGGTGACGCTCGGGCAGATTGTTTCCGGCTGGGTGGCGCAACTCGACGACGCACGCGCAGCCATCGAGTTCGCGCGTGGGGGACTGCTGCCGCTCGCGCTCGGCGGAACGGCCGTCGGCACGGGTCTCAACGCGCACCCGAAGTTCGGCGACACGGTCGCCGGGATGATCGCGCGCGAGACCGGTGTGCCGTTCGTGTCCGCGCCGAACAAGTTCGCCGCGCTTTCGGCGCACGACGCGATCGTCAACGTGAGCGCAATGCTTCGCACGCTCGGCGGCGCGCTGATGAAGATCGCGAACGACGTTCGCTGGCACGCGAGCGGGCCGCGCGCGGGACTTGGCGAGATCACGATTCCCGACAACGAGCCGGGTTCGTCCATCATGCCGGGCAAGATCAATCCCACGCAGCCGGAAGCGTTGACGATGGTCGCCGTGCGCGTGTTCGGTAACGACGCGGCAGTTGCGTTCGCCGGCAGCCAGGGCAATTTCCAGCTGAACGTCTACAAGCCGGTGATGCTGCATGGAACGCTCGAATCGATCGAGCTTCTCGCCGATGCGATCGATTCGTTCGATCAGCGCTGCGCGCAAGGCATCGAGCCCGCGATGGATCGCATTCGCGCCAATCTCGAGCGATCGCTGATGCTCGTGACCGCGCTGAATCCGCACATCGGCTACGAGAATGCCGCGAAGATCGCGCTGACTGCCCATCGCGAGCATGCGACGCTGCGCGAGACGGCGCAAAAGCTCGGTCTCGTCAGCGCGGAGGATTTCGATCGCTGGGTCGATCCGGCGGCGATGACGCGGCCCGAACCAGAGTAGGTTAAAAGGGCCAGGCTCGATTTTCGGATTTAAAGGGACAAAGCTCGATTTTCCCGACGAAACCGAGCCTGGCCCCTTTAAGATCATGCGCATCGTCGCGCTCACCTTCGGCACCGAAGGCGACACGCGACCGATGCTCGCGCTTTGTCGCGGCCTGATCGACGCGGGCTACGACGTTCTCGTGCTCGCCGAGCGATCGGGGGCCGGGTACGCGCAATCACTCGGCGTCCCGTTCGTCGCGCTCGACGGCGACATGAGGGCCGAGCTCCTCGCGGCCGCCGATCTCTCGCAGCACGGCGACGACGTGAAGCGAGTCGCGCGCGAGCTCTCGCGCATCGGCTCAAACCACGCGGCGTCCTGGATGCGCACGATGCTTGCGCATGCGAGAGGCGCGCATGCAATCCTCTGCGCCGGCATTGCCATCTACGTCGGTCTCTCGTGCGCTGAAGCGCTTGGCATCCCGGCGATCGGCGTTGCGCTGCAACCGATGATGCCGACGCGCGCGTTCGGTTCGCCGTTTCTGCCGTTGCCGCGGCTTCCCGGATTCCTCAATCGCGCAAGCCACCGCATCGTCCTCGCGATGCTGTGGCGGGCGTTTCGCGGCGCGATCAACGACGCGCGGCGCGACGTCGCGAATCAACCGCCGCGACGACGCGAATGGGACGGCTATCCGATCCTGTTCGGGATGTCGCCAACGCTCGTTCCGCGGCCCCCCGATTGGCCATCGCGCTTCTTCGTCACCGGTTACTGGTGGCTACCGCATGACGACGTATTTGAGCCCGACGCCGACCTCGCCTCGTTTCTCGAAGCCGCCGGAGCGCCGATCTACGTCGGCTTCGGCAGCATGATCGGCTTCGATCGTGCGCGGATGCTTGCGATCGTGCTCGATGCGCTGAACGGACGTCGCGCGCTTCTGCAGGCCGGCTGGAGCGACTTCGGTCGCGCCGACCTGCCGGCGAACGTGCGTCGAATCGGACCCATGCCCCACGCATGGCTCTTCTCGCGCATGCGCGCCGTCGTCCATCACGGGGGCGCCGGAACGACACACGCCGCTGCGCGAGCGGGCGTGCCGTCGGTTGTCATTCCACTGGCGGCCGATCAGTTCTTTTGGGCCGATCGACTGCATCGACTCGGTGTCGCGCCGAAGGGCCTTCCGCATCGCGACGCGACCGCTTCGGCGCTCCGCACGCGTCTTCGCGAAGCCGACAACGCGGGGATGCGCGCACGCGCTCGCGACATCGGCGAAACGATCAGGAGGGAAACGGGCGCTGCGAACGCGATCGCGCGGATCGATGGGCTGCTGCCGCGGCGAGGAACAGCATGACGCTCGCTATGCCGCGCGTTGCGCCAGCTCCTGCTCGGCGAGCATGACCCAGTAACTTGCGCCGATCGCGAGCACCGCATCGTTGAAATCGTAATGCGGATTGTGGATGTTCGGCGTGTCCTCGCCCTGCCCCGCGCCGAGCCACACGTAGCAGCCCGGCGTTCGCTGCAGCATGAACGCGAAGTCTTCGCTGCCCATCTCCGGCGTCGGATTCGTGTCGACATTGTCTTTGCCGACGACCGACACGGCGGCATGCGCCGCGTGCCGCGTCTCCTCCTCGCTGTTGACGGTTGCGGGATAGCGCCGCTCGTAGCGAAGCGTTGCCCGCATTTCGAACATCGCCGCGACGCCATCGACGAGCGTCTTCATTCGCCGCTCGATCAGGTCCTGCACGTCGGGCTTGAACGTACGCACCGTTCCACGCAGCACGATCGACTCCGGAATGACATTCCACGTATCGCCCGCGTGCACCTGCGTGACGCTGATGACGCCCGCGTCCTGAGGATGCAAATTCCGCGACACGACCGTCTGCAACGCGTTGATCGCGTGCGCCGCGAAAAGCATCGGGTCCTTGCCCTGGTACGCCATCGCCGCATGTGCGCCCTTGCCGGTCGCGACGATCTCGAAGACGTCGTACGCACCCATCAGCGGTCCGGCGCGCATCGCGAACTTGCCTGCGGCAAGCCGCGGCCAGTTGTGCATGCCATAGACGGCACGCATCGGAAAACGATCGAACAGGCCCTCCTCCACCATGACCCGGCCACCGCCCTCGTTTTCCTCGGCCGGCTGGAAGATGAAATAGAGGGTGCCGTCGAAGCTTCGCCGCTTCGCGAGCGCGCTCGCGGCGCCGAGCAGCATCGCCGTGTGGCCGTCGTGGCCGCAGGCGTGCATCCGTCCCGGATTGCGGGATGCGTACGGAACGCCGGATTGCTCGTGAATATGCAACGCATCGAGATCCGCGCGAAGACCGATCGCACGGTTTCCGTTGCCATTGCGCAGCACGCTGACGACGCCGGTCTTCGCAAGCCCCGCATGCACTTCGAGCCCGAGACCGTGCAGTTTCTCGGCGACGAACGTGCTCGTCGCGTCTTCTTCGAATGCTGTTTCGGGATGCGCGTGAAGATGATGGCGCCATTCGCGCATTTGCGTGTCGATGGCCGCGATCTCGGGCACGATGTTCATCGCGAAAGCCTCCACGAACCGTTCTCATCATCGTAACCGATTGTGTCGCGAGCTGAGGATGTCAATGCGTCGTGATGGCACCGCGCCTCCGGTAGAATCGCGCCCGCCAATGCAGACGCGCACCTTCGACCTGCTCGTGATCGGCGGCGGTATCAATGGCGCCGGCATCGCGCGCGATGCCGCCGGTCGCGGTCTCTCGGTGTTGCTCGTCGAGAAAGACGACCTCGCGGCCCACACATCGTCGGCCAGCACCAAGCTGATTCACGGCGGGCTGCGCTACCTAGAACATTACGAATTCCGTCTCGTGGGCGAAGCGCTCGCCGAGCGCGAGGTGCTGCTCCGCATCGCGCCACACCTGATCGAGCCGCTCCTGTTCGTGCTTCCGCACGAGCCGCACCTGCGACCCGGGTGGATGATCCGCGTCGGACTCTTTCTCTACGATCGTCTCGGCGGGCGGATGACGCTGCCGAAGTCGTTCGGCGTGCGGCTCGACCGAACGCGCTACGGTGCGGGCCTCAAATCGCGCTTTCGCAAGGGCTTCGTCTACGCCGATGCGCGCGTCGACGATGCGCGGCTCGTCGTCGTCAACGCCATCGGCGCACGCGCGCACGGCGCCGACATCCGGACGCGTACGCAACTCGTTGCGGCTGTGCGCGAGCAGGGGCTCTGGCGCGCGACGCTCGAAAGCGCCGGCGAGCGCTTCGATGTTTCGGCACGCGCACTGGTCAACGCGGCCGGCCCATGGGTGCGCGATGTTCTGTCGGACCTGGCCAATGTGCATACGACTGCCGGAGTTCGCCATGTCAAGGGCAGCCACATCGTCGTGCCGCGCGTGCACGACGAGCCGCACGCGTACATCCTGCAAAATGCCGACAACCGGATCGTGTTCGTGATTCCGTACCAGCACCACTATTCGCTGATCGGCACGACGGACGTCCCGGTCGAGCGCTACGCGCATCCGGCGATCAGCGACGAGGAGACTTACTACCTGCTGACGCTCGCGAACACGTATCTGGCGAAGCCGCTCGCCGCGTCCGACATCGCCTGGTCGTACAGCGGCGTGCGTCCGCTCTACGACGACGCGACGCGCGACCCGTCGGCGATCACGCGCGATTACGTGCTGGCGCTCGATGCGGAGGAGAAACCGGAGAACGAGCCGCGTGCGCCGGTGCTATCGGTGTTCGGCGGCAAGATCACGACGTATCGCAAGCTCGCCGAGCACGCGCTCGCGCACCTGAAGCCGTTCTTTCCGGCCATGCGCGAATCGTGGACCGGCAAGACGCCGCTGCCGGGTGGGGACCTGCCGAACGGCGATCGCGATGCGTGGCAGGCGGAGCTTTCGCGCCGCTATGCCGGCCTGCCGGCCGAGTTGCTGCGCGCCCTCGCCCGTCGTTACGGTACGCGCGCGTCGACGGTGCTCGGCGATGCGCAAAGTGTTGCCGACCTCGGCGAGGATTTCGGCGCGACGCTTACGGAACGCGAGATTCGTTATCTCGAGCGCGATGAATGGGCAACGACCGCGGATGACATCCTGTGGCGGCGGACCAAGTGCGGGCTTGCAATGAGCGTGGATCAGCGCGCCCGCGTCGCGGCGTTCGTCGGACGATGAGCAACAAGGCGCCGCAACCGCTCGATCGAATGCCAGCTCACGTCAGGCATTCGATTCGTGTCGTGCTGACCGACATCGACGATACGCTCACCACCGACGGCAAGCTCACGTCCGAAGCGTTTGCTGCACTCGAACGTTTGCATGATGCGGGCAGAATCGTCGTGCCGGTCACCGGCCGCCCCGCGGGGTGGTGCGATCACATTGCCCGCATGTGGCCGGTCGATGCTGTCGTCGGCGAGAACGGCGCGTTCTACATGCGCTACGATGCGCCGCGGCGAAAGCTCGTCCGCCGCTTCGTCGCCGACGAGGCCGAGCGCGAGCATATGCGTGCACGTATCGCGGCCATCGGCGAGCGCATCGTCGCCGACGTTCCGGGGAGCGCGCTCGCATCCGATCAGCGCTACCGCGAGACCGATCTCGCGATCGACTATTGCGAGGACGTGCCGCCGTTGTCGCGCGCGGATGTCGATCGGATCGTCGCGCTGATGCAGGCCGAAGGCATGACGGCGAAGATCAGCTCGATCCATGTCAACGGCTGGTTCGGCCGCTACGACAAGCTCGCGACGACGCGACTGCTGCTGCACGAAGCGTTCGCGATCGATGTCGACGCAAAGCGCGACGCTTCCATCTTCGTCGGCGATTCGCCGAACGATGCGCCGATGTTCGCCTTCTTTCCGAACGCAATCGGCGTCGCGAACGTGCGCCGCTTCCTCGACCGGATCGCGATGCCTCCCGCGTGGATTACGCGTAACGAAGCGGGCGCCGGCTTTGCCGAAATCGCCGACGCGCTGCTCGGCGCTTCGTGAAACGCTGCGTCAGGGATGTGGGACGAAGCCGCCGGTAATGGCGCCCGTCACTGCGCCAATGATCAGGCTGAGCAGGATCGCGCATAGCACGACGACGACGGTGTAGCCGAGCGCTTTGTCGGTGGGCGCGCGCATCAGCACGGGCAGCCCGAGATACAGCAGATACAAGCCGTAGAGTCCGAGCAGCGCGGCGACGAAACCCAGCGATGGCAGGATCAGCAGGATCCCTGCGACCCATGCAGGCGTGAAGCTGTACGCGGTGACTTTGAGCGCGCGAAGCGGATCCTTCTGCCCGCCGAAGGTCGGCGCGAGCGCGTCGACGATCATCGCGACGACGAAGACGACGACGAACGTCAGCACGAAATGAACGATCGCCGCGCCGAGTGCAGCGCCAAAGCCGAAGCGGATCGTCCCGAGCAGCGGCACCGGCACGCCGACGAGCACCTGGCCCAGGAACGCCGCGATGACGTCGATCGCCACCAGCGGCGCGACGTAGCGAAGGTAAATGTCCTGCGCGGTGGTCGCTTCGTCGGCGATGACCGGCCACTCGGTTCCTGGCGTCAGGAGGATCGCCTTGACGCGCGCGATCAGGCGGTTCGCGAGCGCCTGCGCATCCGGGATTGCTCCGGGAGAAGCGCCGCTCGTCGTGTACGTCCCCGCCGCGGGCGCCGAGGCAGCGCCCGGCGTGCCCGAAGATGTGTTCCCGCTCCCGGGAGTGGCCGTCGTGCCGCAGTTCGCACAGACCGTGGCACCTTCCGGCATCGGCTGACCGCATGTCGCGCAATGCATCTTGCCTCCCGAACGTCACTCTTTCGACGCGGCGATTGTGCTATGAGGTTGGCAGGCGCGACAACGTGCATCGTCGAATTGGGTCGTTGCGCGCGCGTGCCGAGCGGTTGCTTGGGCAGCGATTGGTAAGTCGAGCGCATGCCAGGCGGTTGTTCGGCCGCTTCACGTAAGTGAGCACACGCTATGGCCGGGGCCGTCACACTGGCGCTACTCGCTGGCGACGGCACTCGACTCGTTCCGACTTCCGACGACCTCTTGTCGGGCCTTGGTCCGGCACTTTCATTCGCCGGAACGCAATTTGCACCATGCGATGCCCCGGTTTCGCAACGAGGCGCCACGAAGCGGCGCGAGAAGCGGCCAAAACAAGGAGGCAGGACATCATGATCCGCTACGGCTTCACGATCCGCACCCGCATGGGCCAGCGCGTCGACAACGTCTCGATCATCGCCGGGTCGCAGCGCGACGCGGAGCGCCGGCTTCGCCAGATGTACGTGCAGTGCGAGATCGTCGAGTGTCGCGAACGGTCGATCCCTCGCCGCTTCGAGCCAACCGGCTTCGCGAACACGATGATCGATCTGATGGGGATCAGCCCGCCCACGATCCAGCATCACGGCTGATCGCGAATTGCCCGCTCTTCGAGGACCGCGCTCGCGACCTAGCCGACTTTTCGTACCGACCCTCCCCGTGTTGTCGTCGCTCATCGACGCACGGTCCGGGAGACGGTCGCGCCACTTCGCTGGCGTATCATCGCCGTCGTTCCCACGCGTTTTCCTTCGATGGCTTCCCCGCTCGACGTCGTGATCCTTGCCGCAGGCCAGGGCAAGCGAATGCATTCGGCATTGCCGAAGGTATTGCATCCCCTCGCGGGAAAGCCCCTCGTTGCGCATGTGCTCGACGCCGCACGCGCCCTTTCGCCGCGCGCGATCGCGCTCGTCGTCGGCTTTGGCGCCGATGTCGTCCAGCGTGCGCTCGCCGCGCCTGATCTGATTTTCGTTCGGCAGGATCCGCCGCGCGGTACCGGTGATGCCGCGCTGCGCGCGCTCGATGCATTGCCGGCGGACGGCGTCACGCTCGTCGGCTTGGGCGACGTTCCACTGGTCGCGTCGGAAGCGCTCGCGAGCGTCGCCGAAATCGCTCAGGCCGGCCGCGTGGGCCTGATGACGGCGCGGGTGCGCGATCCATTTGGCCTCGGTCGCATCGTTCGCGGACCCGCCGGCGACGTGCAGGCGATCGTCGAGGAAACCGATGCGACGCCAGAGCAGCGCGCGCAAAACGAAATCAACACCGGCTTCATCGCCGCGCCGACGCCGTTGCTGGCGCTGTGCCTTTCGCGCCTGACGCCGCATAATGCGCAGGGCGAGTTCTACCTGACCGACATCGTCCGCCTCGCAGTCGCGGAAGGCGTCGGCGTGCAGGCGCACGTGGTCGACGACGAAACGTCGATCCTCGGCGTCAACGACCGCGCGCAACTCGCCTTCGTCGAGCGCATTCTCCAGCGCCGCAAGGCGAATGCGCTGATGCAGGAGGGAACGACCATCGTCGATCCCGATCGCACGGACATTCGCGGCGATCTCGTGTGCGGGCGCGACGTGACGATCGACGTCGGTTGCGTTTTCGAGGGCAGCGTGCATCTCGGCGATCGCGTTGTCATCGGCCCGCATTGCGTGCTGCGCGACGTATCGATCGCCGAAGGCACGCGCGTCGAAGCGTTCTCGCATTTCGATTCCGCGACGATCGGTCCCGATTGCCGGATCGGCCCGTATGCTCGGCTGCGCCCGGGCACGTCGCTTGCTGAAGAGGTGCACATCGGCAATTTCGTCGAGGTGAAGGCAAGCACGCTCGGCGCGCGATCGAAGGCGAATCATCTCGCGTATCTCGGCGACGCGATCGTCGGCGACCGCGTGAACTACGGTGCCGGCTCGATCACGGCGAATTACGATGGCGCGAACAAGCATCGCTCGATCATCGGCGACGATGTGCACGTCGGATCGAATTGCGTGCTCGTCGCGCCGATCACCGTCGGCGCGGGCGCAACGATCGGCGGCGGCAGCACGATCGCCAGGGATGCGCCGGCCGGGCAATTGACGCTCGCACGCGCGAAACAGATCTCGGTCGCGCGCTGGCAGCGACCGCGAAAGAAGGGGTGAACGCATCATGTGCGGCATCGTCGGCGCAACGTCGGATCGCAACGTCGTCCCGATCCTGATCGAAGGGATTCGTCGTCTCGAATACCGCGGCTACGATTCGACCGGGCTCGCGGTCATCAATGGCGGCGCGAGTCCCGTTCTCGAACGGCTGGTGTCGACAGCGCGCGTCGCCGATCTGGCCGCGCAGGCCGATGCGCTGCAGCTTCAGGCGACGACCGGAATTTCGCATACGCGCTGGGCGACGCACGGCGCGCCTACGTCCGACAACGCGCATCCGCATCTGTCGGGCGGCGAGATTGCCGTCGTCCATAACGGAATCATCGAGAACTACGAGGAGTTGCGCGAGCGGCTCAAATCGCGCGGCTATGTATTTCGCACGCAAACCGACACCGAGGTGATCGCGCATCTCGTACATTCGTACTGGCACGACGAGCACGAAGGCGGCGACTTGCTGGCCGCCGTGCGGCGTGCGGTCGCGGAGTTCAGAGGCGCCTACGCGATTGCCGTCATCTCCACGCGCGAGCGCGGCCGCGTGGTGGGCGCGCGACAAGGCAGCCCGCTATTGGTCGGCATTGGCGAGCACGATCACTTCCTCGCGTCCGACGCGTCGGCGCTTCTGCCGGTGACGCGCCGCGTCGCGTATTTGGAGGAAGGCGATGTCGCCGACGTGCGGCGCGATTCGTACGCGATCTTCGATGCGCATGGCGATCGCGTTGCGCGCACCGTCGTCGAAGTGCAGGGAAGCGGCGATGCCGTCGAGCTCGGACCGTACCAGCATTTCATGCAGAAGGAGATTTTCGAGCAGCCGCGCGCCGTCGCCGATACGCTCGAGGATATTTCGACCATTTCGCCGTCGCTGTTCGGGCCGAAGGCTGCGCAGATCCTGCCGCAGGTCGATTCGGTGCTGATCCTCGCGTGCGGGACGAGCTACTACTCGAGTCTGGTCGCCAAGCAGTGGGTGGAGACGCTCGCGAAGATTCCGTGCGCGGTGGAGATCGCGAGCGAATATCGGTATCGTGACAGCGTCCCGCATGACAACGCGCTGGTGGTCGTCGTGTCGCAATCGGGCGAAACGGCCGACACGCTCGCGGCGCTTGTGCACGCGAAAGCGCTCGGCCATCGGAATACGCTCGCGATCTGCAATGTTCCGACGAGCTCGGTGGTGCGGCAAACCGAAATGGTCTTCCTCACACGTGCGGGTACGGAGATCGGCGTCGCGTCGACCAAGGCTTTCACGACACAGCTGGCCGCACAGTTCCTGCTCGCGCTCACGCTCGCGAAGCTGCGTGGGCTTTTGCCGCCCGAGCGTGAGGCCGAATGCATCGATGCGCTGCGCCACATTCCCGCCGCGCTGCGCGGCGCATTGGCGCTTGAGCCGCACCTGATCGGCTGGGCGCAGCACTTCGCGAAGCGCCAGCATGCGCTGTTCCTCGGGCGCGGATTGCACTACCCGATCGCGCTCGAAGGCGCGCTCAAGCTCAAGGAAATCTCCTACATCCACGCCGAGGCGTATCCCGCCGGCGAGCTCAAGCACGGACCGTTGGCACTCGTCGATTCGCAGATGCCGGTCGTCGCGATCGCACCCAACGATGCGCTGCTCGAGAAGCTCAAGTCGAACCTGCAGGAAGTTCGCGCGCGCGGGGGAGAGCTTTTCGTCGTCGCGGATCTGGATTCACATCTGACGCCGGGCGATGGCGTGCATCTGATCCGCGTCGCCGAGCATCGCGGCTTGCTGTCGCCGATCGTGCATGTGGTGCCGCTGCAGCTATTGGCGTATCACACCGCGGTGCTGCGCGGGACCGACGTGGACAAACCGCGCAATTTGGCCAAATCGGTGACGGTGGAGTAAGCGCCGCACAACACGGATTCGAGGCTTACGCTGCTCGAGCGGGCGCGACGGCCCGCGCGGCATACCGACCCGCGCAGCAATTCGAAAGCTCTGGATGACGAGCGCAGGCCGAGGGTTCCCGAGCGCGTGCCGCGCCGGTGGATGCGGCGCTACCCGTCGTTGGCAAACAGCTTGTTCAGCTCCGCCCCCGACGCCGCATCCGCGAAGCCGTCGAAGCGTCCCTCCTCCGCGATCCGCTTCGCCGTCCGGATGAATCCGCCCCAAGCGCTTCGCGCGAGCGCGCCACCGACGCTGATCCGTCGCACGCCGAGCGTTTCGGCCTCGTCGCGCGTGATGTCGCTCGCCCATCCGATCAGCAGGTTCACCGGCTTGGGCGTCACGGCGTCGGCCACCGCGCGAATGTGCTCGCGTGTGCGAATCCCTGGCGCATAGAGGCAATCGGCACCGGCATCCGAATACGCTTTCAGACGGGCAATCGTTTCATCGATGTCGGGACGACCGACGAAGAAGCATTCGGCGCGACCGACGAGCAGCGTATCGCCGCCGCTTTCGTCGATCGCGCGGCGCGCGGCGCGGATACGCTCGACCGCCAGTTCGATCGGATAAAGGGGTGTTGCCTTGTCGCCCGTCGAATCCTCGATCGACAATCCGGCGACGCCGGTGTCGACGGCGAGCCGCACGCTTTCGGCCACGCCCGCAGCATCGCGCGCGAAGCCGCGCTCGAAATCGGCGTTGATCGGTACATCAGTCGCTTCGACGATGTCTCGAAGATGTGCAAGCACCGTGCCGCGATCGAGCGAATTGTCAGCGTGCGCGCGCGACCACGCGAAGCCGGAGCTCGTCGTCGCGAGCGCCTTGAAGCCGAGGCTTTGCAGATAGCGGGCGCTGCCGAGATCCCAGGGATTGGGAATCACGAAGCAGCCCCGCTCGTGCAAGCTGCGGAACGTGCGGCGCTTGTCGGCGACGCCTGGACGTGAAGTGGCGTTCATCGGCGACTCCGCTTGGGGCAATCGTCAAGCATAGCGCACCGCTCCCCGACGAAAGGGATCGCAGGCGGTGAGCGATCCGCTTTCCGCGCGATCTTCCGCGACCTCTCTCAAAGCACCCCGAGCGGCGTCAACGAATGGCCGGGCGTGATCGGCTGGTTGTAGTAACCGACCGTGTTGTTGCCACGCGTCCAGATGGTCTCCGTTCCACCTGCCCCATCGAACGCGAATACCGTGTCGCTCGCAAACGTAAGCACGTTCTCGTCGCTCACGAGGCTGGCGTCCTGTCCGGGACCCGCGCCGACGAGCAGTGCACTGCTGTTGCCGGAGACCGTCGTGTGCGACACGACGAGCTGTGTCGGGCCGCTGCGGCCCGCGAACGAAAAGGCACCGACGTCGTTGCCGGCGAGCACGCTGTTCGTCACGTTGACCTTGCTGCCTGCATCGGCATAGACGCCTACATGGTTGCTCTCGGAGTGAACGGCGTCGAGAACGGCGACGACCTGTCCGCGGGCATAGAAGCCGTCCTGGCCGCTGCCGCGTATCACGCTGTTTCGGATGCGCACGGTCGCCGGACTGGAGACGATCGCGTCGACCCCGTCGTTCGGCATGCCGGCGATCCTGCAATCCTCGATGTTGAGCTCGGCTCCGCTGAACATGATCCCCGTACTGGCATCCGAGAGCGGGACAATCGACAGGTTGCGAAGCGACACGCGGGTCGTCGCACCGTTGATTGCGAGCGCCGTGAAGCTGCCCGTCGATACGAAGCTGCCCACCGCGCCCGGGATAGCGAGAATCGTTACCGATATCGATATGGTCACCGGCGACGTGTTGTAGTTCGCCGAATCGAGAATCCAGATCTCGCCGCCGTCATTGACCGCGCCTAGCGCAGCAGGAAGAAGCCGGCATGGCGCGACGACCGTGCATGGATTCGCATCGCTTCCAGTGGACGACAGGTAGGCACGGAACAGCCCCGCGTCCGCGGGCTGCGCAAACGAAAAGAGAGTCGCGGCGGCGACGACGCCGACGCGCACCGACGTTGCTACGTTCATGGTCACCCCCCTGATTGGGTACGCCGCCAAGGCGGCGCGGGGGCTCATGCTATCGCCGCCGCGCGCGGAATGCGAACGGCGCGGACGAACGACCGTCAGTCGCCCCCGCTTGCGAGCGTCGCCTCGACCTCCAGCCGCTTTCCGCTGCGCAGAATGCCGAGATGCACGCGGTCGCCGATCCTGAAATCGTCGAGGCGGGCTTCCAGGCGCGAAACGCTCGTGACCGGCTTGCCCTCGACGGACACGATCGCGTCGCCCGGGACGATGTAGCCGCCGCGCTCGAGCCGCGCGCCGCGCAAGCCGGCACGCGCTGCCGGCCCGCCGCGATCGACCCTGAGCACGAAGACGCCCTCGACGCCGAGGCGCTGGGACAGCGCGTCGTTGATGTCATCGTCGGTCTCGATGCCAAGCGTTGGCGACGTGTACTTGCCGTGCTCGATCAGCGCGGTGACGACGCGGTTGATCGTATGGATCGGTACGGCAAAGCCGATCCCCGCCGACGCGCCGCTCGGGCTGTAGATCGCGGTGCTCATGCCGATCACGCGCCCCGCACTGTCGAGAAGCGGTCCGCCGGAGTTGCCCGGGTTGATGGCGGCATCGGTCTGGATCAGATGCTCGATCGTGTGTCCTTCGTCCTCGTCGAGCGCGCGATCGAGCGCCGACACGATGCCGGTTGTCAGCGTCCAGTCGAGGCCGAACGGATTGCCGATCGCGTATACGCGCTGGCCGACGCGAAGGTCGCTGCTCGTGCCGATCGGCAGCGCCGGGGGCGGATTCGACGAGACCTTGATACGCAATACCGCGAGGTCGTGGGATTCGCTGGCGCCGATCAGCGTCGCAGGGTAGTCGCGGCCGTCGTTCAACCGAATGCGCGCCGCCGAAGCGCCGGCAATCACGTGGTAATTCGTGATGATCGTGCCGCGATCGTCCCAGACGAAGCCCGATCCGGTGCCGCTCGGAATGCTGCGAACGTTTCGCGTCCACGGATCGCGAACGCTTTGCGACGTCGAGATGTAGACGACCGAGCGCTTCGCCCGCTCGAACACGTCGATCGTGACGAGCTCGTCCGCGGTGAGCGGGCCGCGTGGCGTCACCGTACGCGCCTGCAATGAAGAAGGCAGCGTCGAGAGCATCGCGAGCGCGGCACAGAAGGCGGCGCGAACGACGCAAGGACGACGCACTGAAACGAAAAGCCGAGCCATCACTCCGAAAGGCGATTGTAGCGATCAATTCTAGCGATCGTGGCTGTCCGGCCCGGGATCACCTCGCTAAATCGGCGAAGCAGGAAACGACATCGCTCGCCCTTTCCTCTTCGATCGTCCGGGGCGCGATCGGTGCGCGCCGCTTGCCGTCGAACTCGACGAGCCGCTTCGTGTCGTTGCCATGTGTCCGGCGGTTCGCTCGATGAGCGCGCCGACGCAAAGGCCGTGCCGACCACGCGGCGCGCACGTTGCGTCGATCCTGCGGTCGAACGGAGTGCCGAAGCAACACGGAGGGAACCGATGCAATCCAGGCTCAAGCCGCTCGATGAGCAGGTGATCGCGATCACGGGTGCGTCGAGCGGAATCGGTCTTGCAACCGCTCAGACGGCCGCTCAGGCAGGCGCGACGCTCGTGCTCGCGGCGCGCAGCGAAGCGCGGCTTGCAGAAATTGCCGATGCGATCAACGAGGAGGGCGGCAATGCGATCTACGTCGTCGCCGACGTCGGGCGCTTCGACGACGTGCGCCGGATCGCGGATGCCGCGATCGAGCGCTACGGACGCATCGACACGTGGATCAACGACGCGGGGATCGCGATCTACGGCCGCCTCGACGAGGTGAACGACGCCGACAGCCGCCGCCTTTTCGATACCAACTTCTGGGGCGTCGTCTACGGCTCGCTCGTCGCGCTGCCGCACCTGCGGCGAAACGGCGGCGCGCTCATCAATCTGGGCAGCGAAGTCTCGGATGCGGTGATTCCGCTGCAGGGAATGTATTCGGCCTCCAAGCACGCGGTGAAAGGTTTCACCGACGCGTTGCGCATCGAAGTCGAGGATCTCGACAAGGCGCCCGTTGCGGTGACGCTGATCCAGCCGACCGCGGTCAACACGCCCTATCCGCAGCATGCCCGCAACTACATGGACAAGGAACCGAAGTTGCCGACGCCGCAGATCGATCCGCAACGCGTGGCCAACGCGATCCTGAAGGCAGCGACCGAGCCCACGCGCGACGTCAAGGTCGGCATGATGTCGAAGATCAACACGACGATGGCGAAGATCGCACCGTCGCTCGGCGAAAAGATCGCCGCACGCCAGGCGAGCCGGCAACAGTACGATCAGCCGCCATCGCGCGATCCGGAGGGCGCGCTGTGGCACGCGAGCGGCGGCGGCGACATTTACGGACATCGGCCATCACCATGATGCGGGGTGGCCATTACGAACCTTTGCGGAGGAACCGATGAACAGGATGATCAAACGCATGTCGCCAAGCGCGGTCACGATGATCCGCATGGATCACACGCACGCGCTGATGACGTTCCACAGATATCACGTCGATACGTCGCCGGGTCGCAAGCGGGCGATCGTCGAGACGCTGTCGCTCGCGCTCGACATCCATGCAGCGCTCGAGGAGGAGATCTTCTATCCCGCGATGCGCAGCATCGACCCCGATCTCGTCGACAAGAGCATTCCCGAGCACGGCGAGATGAAGCGACTGATCGGCGAGTTGCACAGGATGCGACCCGAAGACCACGCGTACGACACGACGGTGATGGATCTCATGCGTGAGGTCATTCGCCACGTCGCCGACGAGGAGACGAAAATGCTGCCGGACGCCGAACGCGTGCTCGGCGAGCGACGCCTGTCCGAGCTCGGCGCGCAAATGACGCAACGGCGGATGCAGCTCGCCGCGCCGCGCACGGCGGAGATCGCCGTCAACTCGATTCGATCGTATCCGGGAGCAACGCTCGCGTTCACCGGCATCGTCGCGCTCGGCGGCTTGCTTGCCGCGCGCGCATTCTCGCGGCCGGCGCGTTGGCGCGCGCTCGCCCGTCAAAACCGTATGCGCGCGCTCACCCATGCCTGAACCGCCCGCCACGCATTCGGATGCGAAAATCCCGCGCGCTTCCGTTTCCCGCGAAATCGACGCGCTGCGGGAAGTCGCGCTCGATCACGCGCTCGCCGCGACTTTCCCGGCGAGCGATCCCGTTTCGTTGGCGCAGCCGGGCGGAGGCGCGCGGTCGTTCGCAAATCTCGATCTGGACGCCGCGATCTGACCGCTGCGACGGTCGGAAAAGTTTCAGCGCCCGCGCCGCCGGTTGATTCGCCGCTCGAGCATCCGCAGAAGCGCGTCGATCGCGAAGCCGACTATGCCGATCGCGATCATGCCGCTCATCACGATCGACGTGCTGATATTCGACTGCCCTTTGACGAGCAGATAACCGATCCCGCTCGACGCGACGATCAGCTCGGCGCCGACGAGCGACTGCCAGCCGAGCCCGGCGCTGATGCGCAGCCCCGCGACGATCGAGGGCACCGATGCGGGCAGCAGCACCTCGAGGATCATCCGCGCATGGCTCGCGCCGAGCGTCTGCGCGGCTTCGATCAGCCGCGGCTCGACGTATTTCGCGCCGCGATACGCGTTGATCACGCACGGTGGAAACGCGCCGCTGAAGATGATCAGCACCGGGCCGCCGATCCCCGTGCCGAACCAGAGCGCCGCGAACGGCACCCACGCGATCGGCGCGATGAAGCGCAGCGCGTCGAAAAGCGGCGAGACGATCGCGTCGAGCCAGCGAAACCAGCCCATCAGAAGTCCGAGCGGCACGCCGATCGCGACCGACAGCCCGAATCCGAGCGCGAAGCGACCAAAGCTCGATGCGAGATGCTGCTGCAGCGTGTAGCCGACGAAGGGCGTCTGCGTCAGCGATGCGAACTCTTCGACGACAGCAAGCGGCGTCGGCAGGAATTGCGGTGATACGAGACCCATCGCTGCGACCAGCCACCAGATGCCGAAGAACGCGATGGCGCCGGCCATCGACAGCGCAAGCCAGCGACCGAACGGAAGCGATCGCGACACCGAGATTGCGCTCACCGCTGCGTTCTCCACGGCATCGCCCATCGCTCGATCGTGCCGAGCGCGATCGTCATCGCGGCGCCGGTCATGGCGACCGCCGCCATGCCGACGACGATCATCGCCGGAAAGATGTCGAGCGACGCCTGGTAGAGCACGTGGCCAAGCCCCGCGATCGCGCCGATCAGCTCGGCTGCGACGAGGGTTGTCCAGCAGGCCTGAAGCGACAGGCGAAGGCCCGTGAAGATCATCGGCATTGCGGCCGGAACGAGCACTTCGCGAATGAAGAGCGCGCGCGACACGCCGAGCGTCTGCGCGGCCTCGATCAAATACGGCTCGATCGTGCGCACGCCGGCGTAGCTGTTGATCACCGCCGGAACGAACGCGGCGAACCAGATGATCAGCACCTTCGCCGCGTCGCCCAGTCCGAGCCACACGATCGCGAGCGGAATCCACGCCAGCGGCGGAATCGGGCGGATCAGCAGGAACGCCGGATTGACGAAGGCCTCGAACGCGCGGCTCCAGCCCATCGCCAGGCCGAGCGGAACTCCGACGATCGTCGCCGCGGCAAAACCGAGCAGGACCAGCTTGACGCTGTGCGCGATGTGCTGGTAGAGCCGCGCGTCCCCGTAGCCGGTAATGGTGATCTGCCGAAACGCGTTCCACACCTCGGAGGGCGCGGGGAAGCGGCCGGAACCGATCGTCTGCGTGAGCGTGGTGAGCACGTACCACGCGATGAACAGCATGACGAACGTCGCAACGCCGACCAGGCGGAGGCGGTCGGCTCGCCAGCGGCTGACGTGTGAAAGGCGATGGGCTCTGCCCCTTCCCCCCGCCGGCGGGGAGAGGGGGGGGTTGAGGGGTGCGCCGTTCGCCACCGATCGCCGCACGCTCGTCGGTCGCACCTCAGTCGGCGCGATTCGCGAATGCCTTGAGCTTCGGATCGGCGTCGACCATCTTCATGTATTCGTCGGTGATGAATGCGTTCGCTGCCGGCGCCTTGGGAAAGGTACCGTTCGCCTGCATGAACAGGCCGATCTTCGTGAACCAGTCATCGACCTCCGATTCGCCGCCGGCGGGACGCTTCATGATTTTCAGCTGCTGCGCGAGATCGAACGTCGGCCGCGTCGTGAATTCCTCCTTCATCGACGCCTCGCTGATCGTCACCCCGCCCTGTTCGTAGAACTTCTTCATCATCGCGATCGCCTCGGGCTGATGCGCGTTGAGCCACTTCCATGCGCGAAGGTAAACGGCGAGGTACTTCGCCACCTCCTGAGGATGCTCCTTCGCGTAATCCGCGCGTGCGATCAACGCGCCCGGCACGGCGGCGCCCGCGTCCTTGCCGGAGCAGATCTGCTTCGCGCCTGCCTTCTCCTCCATCGTGTACGTGTTCGGCGCCCACAGACCGCCGAGCGCCGCGTTGCCGCTCGACATCGCGGAGATGACCTCCGCCTGGCCCATGCTCTTGATCGTCACGTCGCTCTTCTGCAAGCCCCATTTGTGGAGGCACGACTGCACGGCATAGTCGCCGGTCGAGTTCGCAGTCAGCACGATCGTCTGGCCCTTGATCGTCTTGGGATTCTTCTCGAAGCCCGGCGCGCTCTTCGCCGTCGCGAGCAGCGCGTTCGCGTCGGACTCGTCGTTGGTGATGCCGATCGTCAGCAGGTTGTAGCGAACCGCGCCGAGCGTCGCCGGCACCGATCCCGCGCCGCCCACGTCCCACGACTTCGATGCGGACGCGGCGATCTGCGGCACGCCGGCCGGGAACGTGCTGAACGTCGGCTTGAGGCCGAGCTCCGCGTACCACCCCTTCTGCTCGGCGACGTAGTACGGCAGCGCCCAATAGAGCGCAGGCTGATAGCTGATTTTGATCTCGGTCAGGTTCTGCGCCTGCGCGCCGATGGCGGCGAAGACGATTGCCGTGCCTGCCGCCAGGGCGGCGATTCGTTTTTTCATTCGGGTTTCCTCCTTCAGGTTGAAAGCGCCGCTTCCTCGGGTTGCTGCTCGCCTCGCAGCATCCGCCAGATGTGGGTACGCAAATGCACGAACGACTCCTGCTCCATCACTTCCTCGGTGCGCTCGTGGCGATCCCAGTGCTCGGCTTCGCGCACGGGCGCGACATCGATGATTTCGCGGATGCGTCCGGGCCGGCGCGTCATGACGACGACACGGTCGGCGAGATAGACCGCTTCCTCGACCGCGTGCGTGATGAACAGCACGGTGCGCGGATTGACGCGCGAAAGCTTGATCAATTCCTCCTGCATCACGACGCGCGTCTGCGCATCGAGCGCGCCGAACGGCTCGTCCATCAGGAGCACGTCCGGATCGAGCACGTAGCTTCGCGCGATCGCGACGCGCTGCTGCATGCCGCCCGAAAGCTGGTGAGGATAAGCCGATTCGTAACCCTGCAGGCCCATCAGCTCGACTTGCCACGCAATTCGCTCGCGCCGTTCTGCCTGCGACAGGCCCTTGCTGCGAAGGCCGAAGTCGATGTTCTCGTGCACGGTTTTCCAGGGGAAGAGCGCGAATTGCTGGAAAACAACCGCGCGGTCGGGTCCCGGCCGCTGCACCGGCTTGCCGCCGACGGTGACCGTTCCCGACGTCGGAAATTCGAGCCCGGCGGCCATGCGCAGGCACGTCGTTTTGCCACAACCGGACGGGCCGACGATCGCGACGAATTCACGATCGCGGACCCGAAACGAAATGCCGTCGAGCGTCAGAAAATCCTTGCCGTCGCGTTCGAAGACACGCGTGACGTTGTCGAAGGCGATGTCGCTCATGGCCGCAGCACGATCTTCGCCGCCGCGGCGCGACCCTCCTGCAGATCGCGAAACGCCGCCGCGCCGTCGGCGAGCGGCCGCTCCTCGACCCAGCCGAGATCGCCGAACGCGCCGTCGTGCAGCGCGCGCGCCGTCGCGCGAAGATCGGCGGTCGAATACGTGTACGTGCCGATCAGCGTGATCTCGGCAAGCGTGAGCTTGCGCATGTCGATCTCGCTCGCCCAGTCCTGAAGACCGATGTGCACGATCACCCCGCCCGGTCGAACGGCGGCCACCGCCGCATTGCGCGTCGCCTTGGCGCCGACCGCGTCGACGACGAGATGGAATGCGTTGGCTTCCGGCGTGGATTCGAGCGGATCGTAGACATCGCCGTGCGTCGCGCAACGAAGCGTTTGCCGCCGAAGAGCATTCGTCTCTGCAACGGCGATGCGGCGTGCGCCCTGATGCGCGAGCAAGAGCGTCGCGAGCATGCCGATGGCGCCGCCGCCGAGCACGAGCACGCTGCAATCGACGAGCGGCCGCACCAGCGCGCGGCTTGCGAGCTGCAACGCATGCCACGCCGTCGCCGCGGGCTCGGTGAGCGCAGCCTCTCGCGCGCCCATGCCTTCGGGCAGATCGATCACGCTCCTTCGCGCCGTCGTCATCCATTCTGCGAACGCGCCCGCGCGGGTCATGCCGATCATCGTGCGATCGATGCACAGATTGTCGCGACCGTGCACGCAATAGTCGCAGACGCCGCACACGATCAGCGGATTCACCGTCACGCGTCGCCCCGCGCCTTCACCCTCGGCGATCACACCGGCCAGTTCGTGGCCGAGGATCATCGGCGGCACGCGACGCGGATCGTGTCCGTGGTACGCGTGCATGTCGGAGCCGCAGATGCCGACCGCCTCGATGCGAATCAGCACTTCGCCAGACTCGCGGACGGGCGCCGGCTCGTCGCGATAGACGACTTCGTTCGGCGCCGTGTAGACGAGCGCCTTCATCGTCGCAGAAGCGCTGGCCGTACTCATCCCGCCGAGAAACCGCCGTCGACGAAGATCGTCTGGCCGGTCACGTAATCGGACGCGCGGCTCGCGAGGTAGAGCGCCGTGCCGGCGAGGTCGGCCAGCTCGCCGTTTCGCCCGATGAACGTGCGTGCCGCGTTCGCCTGCCATTTGACCGGGTCGGATGCGACCGGCGCGGTGAGCGGTGTCGCGAAGAAGCCGGGCGCGATCGCATTCGCGTTGACGCCGCTGCGCGACCACGCCTCGGCCTGCGCCCGCGTCAGTTGCACGATGCCACCCTTCGACGCGCCGTACGCGCCGCTGTTCGCGAACGCGCGCACCGACTGCAGCGATGCGATGTTGATGATGCGCCCCCAGCCGCACGCGATCATCGCGGGAGCGAGACGCTGCGAAAGGAAGAATGGCGCTTCGAGATTGATGCGCATCGTACGATCCCAGTCGTCGGCGCTGAGATCGAGCATCGGCTTTCGAATGTTGATGCCGGCGGAATTGACGAGGATGTCCGGTGCGCCGAACGCCTGCGGTGCAGCATCGGCGCAGCACTCGATGCCGTCGCGGCGCGCGAGGTCGCAGGCAATGGCCGCCGCATCGCCACCCGCCGCCACGATCTCCGCGCGTGTTGCGGCGAGATCCTCCTCGCGTCGCGCGACCAATACGACGCGCGCACCGGCTTCGGCAAGCGTCATCGCGATCGCGCGACCGATCCCGGAGCTCGCTCCCGTGACGAGCGCGACGCGTCCATCCAGGGAGAACAGCGACAGGACGCTCATCGCCGGGCGACGTTCGAGCTAACGAGCATGCCAGCTCACTTCGACTCGGCGTCCATCCGGATCGGCAAGATAGAACGCCGCGTATTCACCGCGCTCCGCGACCAGGTCCCGAACAATGTGCGCGTTCGAATCGGTTGCTTTCCGATAGAGCGCCAATACGTCCGCCTCCGAGTCGAGGCAGAAGCCGAGATGGAACCAGTCGGGGAGCGCCGCATGGCTGTCTTCCGGTTCGAGGGCGATCAGGAAGCCGGCGGCGTCGCGCAGAAAGACGCCCTGCCCGTGATCGCGCTCCTTGCGAAATCCGAAATAGCGCTCGTAGAACGCCTGGGTGGCCGCGACGCTCGTGGCCGCGAGATGCACATGATTGAGCGTCATGTCGTCACCGGCGCGCCGCGATCGAAGCGTTCGCCGGCGAAGTACTTGTCGAGACGATCGTCGGCGGTGCGTGCATGCGCTTCCATGCCTTCCAGACGCGAGATGCGCGCGCTTACCTGCGCTATGTCCTTCGCCGCATCGCGCGTCATGCGCTGCCAGGTGAGCGGCTTCATGAACTTGTGCACGGACAGTCCGGCGGAGTAGCGCGCCGCGCCCTTCGTCGGCAGGATGTGGTTCGGACCCGATGCCTTGTCGCCGAACGCGACCGTCGTCTCCTCGCCGAGGAACAGTGAACCGTAGCACGTGAGCCGTGCGAGCCACCCGTCGAGCTCGCGTGCGTGCACTTCGAGGTGTTCGGGCGCATGGCGATCCGATATGGCCGCCACTTCCTCGCGCGTGTCGCAAAGCACGACCTCGCCGTAGTTGCGCCATGCCGCACCGGCCGCGTCGCGCGCAGTTGGCGGGAGACGATCGATCAACGCCGGCACGCGACGAATGACCTCTTCGGCAAGCGATCGCGTCGTCGTGAAAAGCCACGCGGGCGATTCGTGGCCGTGCTCGGCCTGCCCGACGAGATCCGACGCGACGATCGCCGGGTCGGCGCTGTCGTCGGCGATGACGGCGATTTCCGAAGGCCCCGCGAAGACGTCGATGCCGACCTTGCCGAACAAAAGGCGCTTCGCTTCGGCGACGAACTTGTTGCCCGGTCCGACGACGATGTCCGCGGGCTTGCCGGTGAAAAGGCCGTACGCCATCGCGGCGATCGCCTGCACGCCGCCGAGCGTCATGACGACATCGGCGCCGGCGACGTTCATAGCGTAGAGCACCTCGGGATGAACCCCTTCGCCGCGATACGGCGTCGAGCACGCGACGACGGTCGGCACGCCGGCCGCCTTCGCTGTCGCGATGCTCATGTACGCGGAAGCGATGTGCGCGTATCGACCGGTCGGCACGTAGCAGCCGGCGACGTTGATGGGAACGAGCCGCTGTCCCGCGATCAGCCCCGGCTGGATCTCGCAGTCGAACTCGCGGATCGATTCGCGCTGCGCGTCCGCGAAGCGGCGCACGCGCTCGGTCGCGAATTCGATGTCACGCTTGACCGATGCCGGGATGTCGCGCGTGCGGCGTTCGAGCTCGTCGCGGGACACCACGATTTCGCCGGTCCAGCCGTCGAGCTTCGCCGCGTACTCGCGCACCGCCTTCTCGCCGCGTGATTCGATGTCCGCGAGCATGTCGGCGGCGACCTTCATTGCCGTCACCGATTCGGTTTCCGGCGTCTTCGTCGCCCTCTTCAGATATTCGATGGCCATCGTTGCGGCGCTCTCCGCGCCTCGCGGACGCGAGCCTTCGATCGTACCGCAAGTCCGGCTCAGCCCTTGACCGCGCCCGCGGTGATCGCGTCGACCAGATGCCGCTCGAGCAACGAATAAAGCACCATCACCGGCAGCGCCGCGACGAGCGCCGCGGCCATCAGCTCGTTCCACTGCACGACTACGCGATCATAGCCAAGGCAGCGAGCGCATTGATCGAGCGCGGCCACCGGCATCTCCTGTGCATCGTGCGCTATCCGACGCTCGTCACGACGCGGCTTCCCGGCGTTGCACGCGCACGTGTGCGCGCGAGTCAGGTGACGAAGCGTTCAATGCGCCGATGCGCAGACGGCGGTCATCGGGAGCAACAGCGCGAAAGCGCTTGCGTCAACTTTCGCGACGGCGCGAGCGTGCGCAGCTCGTGGCCGATCTCGTGCTGCGCGAATCCGTCGCCGCGCCTCGAACGCCCGCGCGGCGATCGCGAAAGACTACTTCTTGGCCTTCGGGGTAAAGAGCTTGCACCACCCATCCGGGTTGATGTTGCCGTCGACAACCATGCACGAATGAGGCGGCTGGAAGAAGTTGCAATCGGCGCATTTCTGCCCATTGTTGGGCGTCTCCTGATACGCGACCGCGCTCTGCGGCGTCTTCTGCGCGCGGGCGCGTTCGCTCGGAATCAGCGTCGCAGCGAGCGTGCCGCCCGCGAAGAGCGCGGCGCCCTTGAGCAACGAGCGTCGATTCGGGTTCGTTGGATCGTTCATCGTCGACTGCCTCCTCGAATGAAGGCCACGCGTGCTTTCAAGGAAGCTCTCGCGGGCGGGAGTGACTTTTTGGACGAGTCCGCGCGAGCGCTGTCGCTCCGGACTCGTTGAAAGGGACCGCTGCGCGGCGGAAGCGTTCGGCGGAGAACGGTCGAATGTCGAGAAACGGGGTCCGCCCGCTGATGAGGTCTGCAATGATCTCGCCCGTCGGCGCCGCGCCTGTGAGGCCGACGTGGCCGTGGCCGAATGCGAGCCACGCGTTCGACGCGCGCAGTGCCCTGCCGATGACGGGCATCGAATCGGGCAGCGACGGCCGATGCCCCATCCAGCGCGACACGCTTGCACCGCGAAGACCGGGCAGGAGGCGCTGAGCCTTTTCGAGCAACGCGTCCGCGCGCGCGAAATCGGGTGGCGCGTCGAGACCGGCGAGCTCGACGGTGCCTGCGATCCGAAGGCCCTCTTCCATCGGCGTCGCGAAATACTTGTCTTCGGCCGAGGCGATCGGGACGTGCGGCGCAATGCTCGGCGCGGTCAGCGTCACGTGGTAGCCGCGCTCGGTTTCGAGCGGAACGTCGGCGCCGAGTTGCTTTGACAGTGCATTCGAATGCACGCCTGCGGCAATGACAACGACATCGACGGCGATCGGATCGGCGTTCGTCAGCACGCGCACCACCTTGCCGTCCGCGACGTCGAATCCCGTTGCATTCGCGGTGACGAACGTTGCGTCGCCTTCGCGCAATCGTGCGGCGAGCGCTCGCGACAAGCGCAACGGATTCGGACAATGCCCCTGCTCCGGCAGGCGCACGAGATGCGTCACGCGCCGCGAAAGCGTCGGCTCGAACTCGCGAATCGCGGGACCGCTCAGCACCTCGAGGACCACGCCGTGCCGGCGCCGAATGTCGCGTCCGAGCGCGTCGCCATTGAAAGCCTTTTCGCTTTCGTACGCAAACGCATAGCCATGCTGGACGATCAGCTCCGGAACGCCGGCGCGTGCGGCGAGCGGGCGCCATTTGTCGAGCGTCACCGCCAAGAGACCGTGCAATGCGCCGGCGATCGCTTCGACGCGCGGCATCGCGCTCGCGCGCTGGAATTGCCATAACCAGGGTGCGATTCTCGGCACGTAGCGCATCGGAATGTGCAGCGGTCCGGCCGGATCGAGGAGCCACGCCGGCACCTTCTTCCACATCCCGGGTAAGCCGAGTGGCACGAACGAGCTTCGGCTGAAGCAACCTGCGTTGCCGAACGAGCAGTATTCGCCCGGCGGCCGCGGATCGATCAGCGTGACCGGATGCCCGCGCATCTGCAGATAGCTCGCGCACGCGAGACCGACGACGCCCGCGCCGACGATGGCGACATGTTCCTCCATGATCGACGTGTATTTTGCCCGGCGCGGAGTTTCCGCCCGACCCCCGGTGTCAAAAACGCTTCATTGCACCGAGGAGTTCCCCATGTCGATCCAGGCGATCAATCCGGCAACCGGCGAACCGATCGCGACCTACGACGAGATGACGCCGAGCGATGTCGAGGCCATCGTCGAATCGGTCCACGAGGCGTTCGTCGAATGGCGCCGTGCGTCATACGCGGAACGGACGCAACCGATGCGCAATGCGGCCGCGATCCTGCGACGCGACGCGCGCGATCTCGCGCACCTGATGGCGTGCGAGATGGGCAAGCCCGTTCGCGATGGCATCGCCGAAACGCAGAAATGCGCGACGACCTGCGACTACTTCGCCGACAATGCCCAGAAATTTCTCGCGCGCGAAGCGGTCGACGCCGGCGCGCGCAAGAGCTTCGTCGCGTTTGCTCCGCTCGGCGTGGTGCTCGCGGTCATGCCGTGGAATTTTCCGTTCTGGCAGGTATTCCGCTTCGCGGCGCCGGGCCTGATGGCCGGCAACGCGGCGGTTCTGAAGCACGCGTCGAACGTCCCTGGCTGCGCGCTTGCGATCGAGCAGATCTTTCGCGACGCCGGATTTCCGCGGAATCTGTTTCGCACGCTGATGATCGGCAGCAAGGCGGTCGACGCCGTGATTGCTCATCCTCGCCTGCGCGCGGTGACGCTGACAGGCAGCTCGGATGCGGGACGCGCGGTCGCTGCAAAGGCCGGCCAGCTTCTCAAGAAAACTGTCCTCGAGCTCGGCGGGAGCGATCCCTATCTCGTGCTCGACGATGCCGATCTCGATGTCGCCGCCGAGGTCTGCACCAAGGCGCGGCTCGTGAATTCCGGCCAGAGTTGCATCGCGGGCAAGCGCTTCATCGTCGTGTCGAGCGTGCGCCGCGAATTCGAGCAGCGGTTCATCGCGAAGATGGCGGCAGCGAAGATGGGCGATCCGCTGGACGAGACGACGGAGATCGGTCCGCAGGCACGACGCGATCTTCGCGACACGCTGCAACGGCAGGTCGATCAGAGCATCGCAAGGGGGGCGAAACGCCTCCTCGGCGGAACGATTCCCGACGGCCCGGGCGCGTTCTATCCGCCGAGCGTGTTGACCGACGTCCGCCCCGGCATGCCCGCGTTCGACGAGGAGGTGTTCGGCCCGATCGCCGCGATCGTTCCCGTTCGCGACGAGGCGGAAGCGATCGCGATGGCGAATCGGTCGTCGTTCGGCCTGGGTGGCGGCGTGATTACGCGCGACCTCGCACGCGGCGAGCGGATCGCGGCAGAAGCGATCGAATGCGGCTGCGTGTTCGTGAACGACGCCGTGCGCTCCGATCCGCGTCTCCCGTTCGGCGGCATCAAGGAGAGCGGTTACGGCCGGGAGCTCTCGAGCTTCGGCATCCGCGAGTTCGTCAACATCAAGACCGTCCATGTCGCCTGATCCGGCTTGACGTGCAAGGCCGCCGCAAGTAGCGTCCGGGGCTGCGTCCGCAGACGCGTTACGGATGCGAGCCACGCTTCGGGGAGGAACAGCTTTCATGCACTTGCGATTCGCGCTCGCATGCGTGTTCGGCGCGCTTCTTCTGGTTGGCGAGCGCGTGCAGGCAGCGGCCGATTCCGCCAAGGTCCTGCACATCGCGCTGCCGCGCGCCGAGACCGGGTTCGATCCGGCACAGGCCAACGAAATCTATTCGGGCGCGGTGATCGCGGCGATCATGGAGCCGCTCCTGACGTTCGATTATCTGGCGCGACCGGTGAAGCTCGCGCCGCTGACCGCCGAAGCGCTGCCGAGCGTTTCGGATGCGGGCAAGCGCTACACCTTCAAGCTGCGCAAGGGCATCTACTTCGCGAACGACCCGGCGTTCAAAGGCAAACGGCGCGAGCTGACCGCGGCCGACTACGCGTACGCGATCAAGCGTCTCGTCGATCCGAAGAACCGTTCGCCGAACGCGTTCTATGTCGAAGGCAAGATCGTGGGCCTCGATGCGCTCGCAGCGAAGGCCACGCAGAGCGGCGATCGCTTCGACTACGCGGCTCATGTTGCCGGTCTCGAAACGCCCGATCGCTACACGCTTCGCATCACGCTTACGCATGGCGACTACACGTTCGGGCAGGTGATGGCGCTACCCGCGCTCTCGGCGGTGGCGCACGAAGTCGTCGAAGCGTATCCCGGCGACATGGCTGCGCATCCGGTCGGCACGGGGCCGTACGCGCTGAAGGAATGGGTGCGCGCCTCGAAGATGGTGCTTGTTGCCAATCCCGGCTATCGCGGGTTCGTCTGGGATTTCGATCCGGGGAACGATCCGACCGACAAGGCGATCGCAGCGCGGATGCGGGGATTGCACATGCCGCGGATCGGCACGATCGACATCAGCGTGATGGAGGAGCCGCAATCGAACTGGCTCGCGTTCGAGCGCGGGGAGCTCGATCTTTTGAATCTTCCGAGCACGTTTGCGCCGGTCGCGCTGCCGCACGGCAAGCTCGCGCCCGACCTTGCGAAGAAGGGCGTGACGCTGTCGCGCATTCTGCTGCCGGCGATCAACTACACGGCGTTCAACATGCGCGACCCGATCGTCGGCGGCTTCGGAAACGAGAAGCTCGCGCTGCGCCGCGCGATCGTGATGGCGTATGACACCGAGGCCGAGATCGAGATCATTCGCAAGGGCCAGGCCGAGGCGCTGTCGATGCCGATCCCGCCCGGCGTCGTCGGATTCGATCCGCGCTATCGCCGGAGCATCAAATACGATCCGAACGCGGCGAATGCATTGCTCGATCGCTTCGGCTACAAGAAAGGCGCCGACGGATATCGGCGGCTCCCCGACGGCAAGGCGCTTACACTGCGCTACGCGAGCCAAACGGATGCGCTTGCGCGCGAGTTCGACGAGCTTTGGCAAAAGGCGATGAGCTCGATCGGCATCCGGCTGTCGATCGAGAAAGGCAAGTTCAGCGATCAGATCCGCGAGGCGATCGCGTGCCATCACCAGATGTGGAGCTACGGCTGGATCGCCGATTATCCCGACGGTGACAACTTCATGCAGCTTCTCTACGGCGGCAACGTCGGGCAGAGCAACGTCGCATGCTACAAATCGCCGACCTACGACGCGCTCTACGAGAAGTCGCGGTTGATGCCCGATTTGCCGGATCGCACGCGGCTCTTCGAGCAGATGGCGCGTCAGTTCGAGACCGATTCACCCTGGCGGCTGGGAACGGCGCCCTTTCAGAACACGCTCGTGCAGCCGCGCGTGATTGGCTACAAGGCGCACCCGGTGCTGTTGGCCGACTGGCGGTACATCGATATCGATACGAAACCAAAGTAGGGCCAGAGACGAAACTCCAATCGTATCGTGCAGTCCGCGGCCCAGCGGATGAGTTTCGTCTCTGACCCTAAACCGGCTACGCGGCAGTCTCGTCTCCGACCCTATTTTGGGTTTGCCGATTCTGTCCTAGGATCATCTTCGCTCCGCGCTCGCCGATCATCAGCGACGCGGCGTTGGTGTTCGCCGACGTGACGCTCGGCATCACCGACGCATCGATCACGCGCAGTCCTTGAACGCCGCGCACGCGTAGCTGCGCATCGACGACCGCATCGACATCGTTCGCATCGCCCATCCGGCACGTGCCGACGCAATGGAAGACGGTGCCGCCCGCGCGGCGCGCGAAATCGAGCAGATCCTTGTCGTGCTTCGCATCGGCGCCGGGCAGCACTTCGAGATCGTAGAGATCGCGGAACGACGGCTGCCGATAGATCTCGCGCAGCATGCGAATGCCCGCGACGATCGTCTTGCGATCGACGTCCGCGTCGAGATAGCGCGGCTCGATCGTGGGCGCCTGCGCGGGATCGGTCGAGCGAATGGCGATGCGTCCGCGCGATGCGGGATGGCACTGCCACACCGCCGCGGTGAAGCCAGGATAGGAATGCAGCGGATCGCCCGGCTTGTCCACCGAAAGCGGCATCACGTTGAATTGCACGTCGGGACGCCGGTCACGCGCATGTTCGGTGCACCCGGCGCCGCCCACCTGTCCCGCGCCGACGGTCAGCGGACCGGAGCGGCGAAACAGCCACTGCGCGCCCATGCCGGCAAGCTTCAACGGATTTCGCACGGCGTCGTTCAGCGACGCGCGCTTGCGAAGCCGCACGATCGTTCGCGCCTGGTAATGATCCTGCAGGTTCTCGCCGACGCCGCGAAGATCGGCGACGACCGCGATGCCGAGACCACGCAACAAGTCGCCGGGTCCCACACCGGAAAGCTGGAGAAGCTGCGGCGACTGGATCGCCCCGGCCGCGACGATGACTTCGCGCGCGGCATTCACGTCATGTGTCGCGCCGTCATGACGATATTCGACGCCCATCGCACGCGTTCCGTGGAACACGACGCGCGTTGCGAACGCGTGCGTACGGATCGCGAGATTTCGTCGCCCGTGCGCCGGCCGCAGGAATGCGACGGCCGCGCTTTGCCGCCAGCCGTTGTCGATGCTCAACTGATACGCGCCGACACCATACGTCGAGGCGCCGTTGAAATCGGGGTTGCGCGGCAAGCCGAATTCGACGCCGGCTTCGACCCAGGCGTCGCAATACGGATGATCGTTGCGCAAATTGCACACGCCGAGCTCGCCCGACGCGCCGTGGTACGCGCTCGCGCCGCCCGCGTAGTGCTCGATGCGCTTGAAGTCGGGCAACACGTCGATGTAGCGCCAACCGCGCGCCCCGCGCGCCGCCCAGTTGTCGAAATCCTCGTGCTGCCCGCGGATGAAGATGAGGCCGTTGATCGACGACGAGCCGCCGATCACGCGCCCGCGCGGCCAGACGATGTTGCGGCCGGCAGTGCCTTCGGATGGAACGGTATCGAAGAGACGCGCGAAGCGGGGGTCGTACATCGTGCGGAAATAGCCGACGGGCAGATGGATCCAGAAATTGCGATCCGACCCGCCGGCTTCGAGCAGCAGGACGCGCGTGCGGGGATCGGCCGAAAGCCGGTTCGCGAGCACGCAGCCCGCCGAACCGGCGCCGACGATCACATAGTCGTACGCATCGGAAGCCTCCGCCATCGACCTACGCTCTGATCGTTTCGAGGTAGAGCTTCGGATCGAAGTACTTCGACGCGGGCACCGGGTTCTGGATGCCGCCGAAGCGCACGAAGAAGTCGGTCACCTGCTGCAGCCACTTCGTCACCGTTCCGTCGGCGTATAGCTTCGTCCAGTCCTTCGACGCGAACATCTTCTGCGCCTTGTACTGCTCCTTCAAGTCGGAGAGCGGCACCTCCTTGTAGTGATTCTTCTGCAGGGCATCGAGCGCGGCCTCGGCGTTGGCGATCATGTGGTCGTTCGCTTCCGCCCAGGCGCGAATGATGTTCGCGCAGGTCGCCTTGTTCTTGTCGTAGAAATCCTCGCGCGTCGCCCACCCGCCGACGATCGCAGCCTGCGGGTAGTAGGCCGACGCGTCGGCAAGCATCTTGGCGTCCTTCACCTTCTCCTTGACGGGGATGTTGAACGGCACCCACAAGGCGACGGCGGGGACCGCGCCCGAAATGAACGAGGTCACCGCCTCGGACATCCGCTGGTTGACGATCTCCACGTCCTTGGGATCGATATGGTTCGCGCGAAGCGCGGTGTCGAGGAACACGTGCGCGGTCGTGCCGGTCGTCGTCGAGATCTTCTTGCCCTTGAGATCGGCGAAGCTCTTGATTTGATCGCTGTGCACCCACAGTTGCGCGGTCGCGAACTCGACGTCGTTGACGAGGAACATCTTGCCCTGTCCGCGTGCCGGAAAATTCGAGATCACGGCGCCGGTGACGAGCATCTCGATGCTGCCGCCAATCATCGCCTGGAAGAGCTCGAGGCCCGTCGTGAACTGCACGAGGTCGAGCTCGACGTTGTGCTTCGCGAAGTTGCCGCGATCGATGCCGGTCCAGATCTGGCCGTCGACCGCCAGCGTATGCAAATAGCCGACCTTCACTTTGCTTCGCGCCTGCGCGATCGCGGGTGCGCCGCGCACGCCGACGGCGGCCGCGACGCCGATCGCCGTGGCCGATTGCATGAACCGTCTGCGATTCGTTGTCATGCCTCTCCTCCTTTCGTTGTGGAAAACCAAATAGGGTCAGACACGGCTTTCGCGCGGCACCGACGAGTAGATCAATTCGGCGCCGCGAAAGTCGGATCTGACCCTGCCATGCGCGCCTGCGCGGCGTACTCCTTCATCACCAGCGCCCGAATATGCGAGCGCAGGTCGTTGAACTCGCGCGTCTCGTGCAATGACTCCGTGCGCGGATAGGGAAACGGGACCGAGATCTCCTCGCGGATGCGGGTCGGGCGGGCGCTCATCACGACGATTCGCGACGCGAGATAGATCGCCTCCTCGACCGAATGCGTGATCAGCATCACGGTCTTGCCTTCGGTCGCGAGCACTTCGAGCAGCAGGTCCTGCATCGCGTTTCGCGTTTGCGCGTCGAGCGCGCCGAACGGCTCGTCCATCAGCAGGAACTGCGGCCGCACCGCATACGCCCGCGCGAGTGCCAGTCGCTGGCGCATGCCGCCGGAAAGCATCTTCGGCCACGCGTCGGCGAAGTCGCTGAGGCCCATCAGCTTCATGTAGCGATCGCAGACGCGCTCGCGCTCCTGGGTGTCGACATGATTTGCCGCCAACGTCAACCCGAACGCGATGTTCTGGCGAACGGTGAGCCACGGAAAGACGCCATAATCCTGGAAAATGACGCCGCGGTCGGGGCCCGGGCCGTTGATCGTGCGTCCGTCGAGCAGCACGCGGCCGCGCGTCGGCGCGACGAACCCCGCGACCATGTTCATCATCGTCGTCTTGCCGCAACCCGACGGGCCGATGACGGCGACGAAATCGCCGTCGCCGATCGCGTAAGAGACGTCGTCGGCCACGCGAAGGCGTCCATGCTTCGACGGAAACTCCATCGAGACATGATCGAAGACGATGCGAGGCTGGGCGATCATTTGTAGACGAGATGACCGGCGGAGCGGGCCGTGTGCACCGCATCCCTCACGCAATGCGCTCCTGCCACGCGACCAACCTCCGCGCGACCGCTCTCAGGATCAAATCCATCGCGAGCGCTATCAAGCCGATGCAAATGATCCCGACGTAGATGATGTCGAGCTGGAAGAATGACGACGCGTTCTGGATCAATGCGCCCAAACCTTGCTGTGCGGCGATCAGCTCCGACGCGACGAGCGTCGCCCACGCCACGCCGAGCGCGACGCGAAGCGCCGTCAGAAGATGCGGCACGGTCAGCGGGACGATCACCTTGCGGAAGATCTCCGCATCCGTCGCGCCGAGCGTCTTCGACACGCGTACGTAGATCGGGCTGATCTGCGCGATCCCCTCGTACATCACGATCACGCCCGCGAAGAACGACGCATAGAACAAGACCACGATCTTGGCGACCTCGCCGATCCCGAAGTAGACGATCACGAGCGGGATCAGCGCGATCGGCGGCAGCGCGCGGAAGAAGTTCATCAGCGGATCGATGAACGCGCGCACGCCGCGATACCAGCCGAGCACGAACCCGGCAGGCACCGCGAGTGCGATGCCGAGCGCAACGCCGGCAATGACGCGTCCGGTCGACATCGCGATATCAACCGGCAGGCGCCCGCTCGACATCAGCCGCCAGAACCGCTCGGCAACCGCCGCGGGCGTTGGCACCAGCGACGGGTTGATGAACCCCGAATAGGCAATCGCATACCAGATGCCGATGACGAGGAGCCACGGCAGGGCGATCAGGACGATGTGGCGAATTACGGCCGTCGTTGCGCGTCCCCCCATCCGCGACGAAGACGCGGAAGATGGCAGGCGGGCGCGCGTTGCGGACGATGCGCTCGCATGAACAGGCTGCGACGGCGTGCTCGATTGCATGCGGAAGAGGTCAAAGGTACTATAGATGGAACCTTATGCACAAGCGTCGAGCAGACGGCGGGGCGGCGCTCTTCCGCGACAGCCCGGTGCCGCGGTACGCGCAGCTCGCTGACGTTTTCCGGCAGCGCATCGCGCGCAATCACTGGCCGACGGGCACGAGGCTGCCCACGCTCGAGGCGCTGATGGCCGAGTTCGACGTCGCGCGCGTCACGGTGCGCCAGGCGATGGAGCTCCTCGCGCGCGATGGCCTCGTCTCCGCCGAGCGCGGCCGCGGCACGTTCGTCACCGCGCAGCCAATGCGCGACAAGCGTCTCGTGCTCGAGACGAGCCTGCAGGCGCTCGCCGACGTTTACCGCGACGACACGCCGAACCTGACGCTGATCGAGGAAGCCGCCGCATCGCCGCGCCTCTTTCCCGAAGACGGCAAGCCGGCGCCACGTTATCGCTTCATGCGGCGCGTCCACTCCCGTCAAGGGGAGCCGTACTGCGTGATCTCGATCTACCTGGACGAGCGCGTATTCCGGATGGCGCCGCGGCGCTTTCGTCGCGAGACCGTCGTGCCGCTTCTGCTCGACCTTCCGCGCGTTTCGGTCGCGCAGGCGTGGCAGACGCTCGAGATCGGCACCGCCGACGTGCTCGTCGCCCGGCATCTCGGCATCCATGTGAACGCACCCGTGGCGGAAGTGCGCCGCATTTGCCGGGCGAAGGATGAAACGGTGATTTACCTCGGTGAAGTGACTTATCGCGGCGATTACATCCATCTGACGATGGATCTCAAGCCCTGACGAGCGCGCGTGGCGAATATTCGCCTCCCGATCTCTGCGACGCCTGGATCGGGCAAAATCGAAGGCTCGCTTTTTTTCGCGGCCCACCATGGCGGACGACGGCTACCTGCGGTTTCCGAGCATTCGCGACGACGTGATCGTTTTCATTTGCGACGACGACGTCTGGCGTGTCGATGCGCAAGGCGGCATCGCGCGGCGCCTTACGGCCGGCCTGGGTGAGCCGTCGACGCCGGTCCTGTCGCCTGACGGTCGGTGGATCGCGTTCGTCGGTCGCGACGAGCAGCATCCCGAGGTCTACCTGATGTCGTCGGAAGGCGGGCCTGCGCGACGCATGACCTGGCTCGGCCCCGACGTCATCGTGCGCGGCTTCACCCCCGAAGGCCGGATCCTGTTCGTGTCCACGTACGGGCAGCCGTTCTTCCGTAACTACCGCGCGTTCACGCTGCCGGTCGACGGCGGCATGCCCGAGCTGATTCCGCTCGGGCAGGTGAACCATCTCGCGTACGGCCCCGGCAACGCGAAGGTGATCGGACGAAACACCGCCGACCCCGCGCGCTGGAAGCGCTATCGCGGCGGCACGGCGGGTCATCTGTGGATCGATGCGACGGGCAGCGGCGAATTCCGCCGCATGCGCGAGCTCGCGGGCAACATCACGTCCCCGATGTGGGTGGGCGACCGGATCTATTTCCTGTCCGATGCCGAAGGCGTCGGCAATCTCTATTCGTGCCGTCCCGACGGTTCAGATCAGCGGCGCCACACCGATCACGACGACTTCTATGCGCGAAACGCGCAAACCGATGGTCGACGCATCGTCTATCAATGCGGCGCCGAGATCTGGCGCTTCGACCCGGCGCATGATCGCGCGACGCGCGTCCCGGTCACCGTGCCGTCGTCGCGCACGCAGGCGGCGCGGCGCTTCGTCGATGCCGCTGACAATCTCGCCGATTTTCGCGTTCATCCCGCGGGGCATAGCCTCGCGATCGAGACGCGCGGAAAGCTCTTCACGTTCGCGCTGTGGGAGGGTGCAGTGCGCCAGCACGGCGTTGCCGACGGCGTTCGCTATCGCTACGGACAATGGCTCGCCGACGGGAAGACGCTCGTCGCCGTCAGCGACGAAACGCGCGAGGAGCGGATCGTCGTGTTCGAAAACGGTGGACAGAAGACGATGCCATGGGACATCGGCCGCGTCGTCGCGATGCGCGCAGCACCCACGGGCCGCCGGATCGCGCTCGCCAATCACCGTCACGAAGTGATCGTCGCCGATTTCGAGAAGAACACGTTCGACGTGATCGATCGCAGCGACAGCGGACGCACGGAGGATTTCGCCTGGTCACCCGACGGTGCCTGGCTCGCGTACACGTTCTGGACGAGCCCGCGTCATTGCGCGATCAAGCTCTTCGATATCGCGAACGCGAAGAGCACGCTCGTCACCGATCCCGAGTTTCGCGATTACGCGCCCGCGTTCGATCCTGGCGGCAAGTACCTCTACTTCCTGTCGCTTCGCACCTTCGACCCGGTTTACGACGCGATCCAGTTCGAGCTCTCGTTCCCGCGCGCGGCGCGGCCTTACCTGATCGCGCTCAAGGAGGACGAGCGTCCGCCGTTCGAGCCCGAGCCGTCGGGCATGCAGGACGAGGCAGCGAAAGCGATGATGCGGATGCAAAAGCCCGAAGCGACGCCCGTCGTGCGTGTCGATCTCGACGGCATCGCCCGACGCGTCGCCGCGTTTCCTGTCGCCGAAGGACGCTTCGGGCAGATCGCCGGCGTCGCGGGGGACAAGGTCGTGTGGACGATCTTTCCCGTCGCGGGGGCGCATGGCCGTGGCGGGCACAAGGACGTGCAGGGACGCCTCGAGCTCTTCGATTTCTCCACACACAAGAGCGAGCTTCTCGTCGACCATCTCGATCGCTTCGACCTCGCGGACGATCACGTGACGCTCGTGTTGCGCGATCGCAAGCGGCTGCGTGCAATTCGCGCCGACCGCCGACCCGATCCGCGCGAACGCGCTGCGGCGCCGGCCGACGAGCCGTCGCGCAAGAGCGGCTGGATCGATCTCTCTCGCGTACGGTTGTCGGTCGATCCGCCGCGCGAATGGTCGCAAATGTTGCATGAGGTGTGGCGTTTGCAGCGCGATCAGTTCTGGGTGCCGGACATGTCAGGCATCGACTGGCAGGCGATCTATCATCGCTACGAGCCGTTGCTTTCGCGCATCTCGACGCGAAGCGAGCTTTCCGATCTGATCTGGGAGATCCAAGGCGAGCTCGGCACGTCGCACGCTTATGAGATGGGCGGCGATTACCGCAAGCCGCCGCCGGTGTCGCTCGGTCATCTGGCTGCGCAGCTTCGGCCCGTGGATGGCGGCGAGGCCTACGAGATCACGCACATCACGCACGGCGACCCTTGGGACGCGGGCGCCGATTCGCCGCTCAACGCGGTCGGCGTGCAGGCGAAGGTCGGCGACCGGATCGTCGCGGTCAACGGCCAGCGCGTGTCGCGCGAGCGACCGCCGCAGGCGCTGCTCGTGCATCAGGCGAAGACGAAGGTCGACATCACGCTGCGCTCGCGCGACAGCGATGCGACGCGTAACGTGCTCGTGACAACACTCGCCGACGAGGTGCCGGCGTACTACCGCGAATGGGTCGAGCGCAATCGCGACATCGTCCATGAGCGCTCCGCCGGGCGCGTGGGCTACCTGCATCTGCCCGACATGATGTCGGCCGGTTTCGCCGAATTTCATCGCTATTTCGGCAGCGAGTGCGATCGCGATGCGCTGATCGTCGATCTCCGCTACAACCGCGGCGGACACGTATCGCAGCTTCTGCTCGAAAAAGTCGCGCGCAAGCGCATTGGCTACGACCTGACGCGCTGGGGGCAACCGGAGCCTTATCCAATGGAATCGCCGGCCGGCGCGGTCGTCGCGCTGACGAACGAGCACGCGGGCTCCGACGGCGACATCTTCTCGCATTGCTTCAAGCTGATGAAGATCGGTCCGTTGCTCGGCACGCGCACCTGGGGCGGCGTGATCGGCATCCATCCGCGGCACAAGCTCGTTGACGGTAGCGAGACGACGCAGCCCGAGTTTTCGTTCTGGTTCAGCGACGTCGGCTTCGCGGTCGAGAACTACGGCACCGATCCGGACATCGAGGTCGACAACGCGCCGCAGGATGCCAAGTCCGGCCGCGACTGCCAGCTCGAAGCGGCGCTCGAAGTCGCGCTCGATTTGTCGAAGTCGACGAAGCCTCCGACGTTCGGCGAGCGGCCGGTGCTGAGGCGCGAGCCGCTGCCGCCGCGAAGCGGCGGATAATCCCCGGATAAAAGGGGCGAGGCTCGATCTATTGCGTAATAAATCGAGCGTGGCCCCATTTATCCTATGCGAATAAATCGCGCCTGGCCCCTTTTATCCTATGCGTCCTGTACGCGCTCTTCTCATCGCCGCGTTCGCGTTGGTGGCGACGAAGACTATTGCCGCGCCCGCCCCGGTCGTCGAAGCGGACATCACCGGCGTCATCGGCCCGGCGACCGCTGAATACGTCCATCGCGCGCTGACGCATGCCAATGGCGAGCACGCGCAACTCGTCGTGCTGCGCCTCGACACGCCCGGCGGCCTCGACACGTCGATGCGGGAGATCGTGCAGGCCATCCTGGCATCGACGATTCCCGTCGTCGCGTACGTCGCGCCACCCGGCGCGCGCGCAGCGAGCGCGGGCACTTTCATTCTCTACGCGTGCCACGTCGCGGCGATGGCGCCGGGAACAAACCTCGGCGCGGCGTCGCCCGTATCGATCGGCTTCACGCCTTCGCCACCGGCCGGCAACGACAAGGAAAAAGCGCCGCAGGACGTGCATGAGCGCAAGGCTATGCAGGACGCGGCTGCGTACATTCGAAGCCTCGCGCAGCTTCGGGGGCGCAACGCCGACTGGGGCGCGAAGGCCGTAACGGAAGCAGCGAGCCTGTCCGCGACCGAAGCGAAGGCGCAGCACGTCGTCGAGATCATCGCGCCCGACATGCAGGACCTGCTACGGCAACTCGACGGACGCAAGATCGAGGTCCCGGGCGGTGAGACGCGCGTCTTGCAGCTTGCCGGCGCCAGCGTAACGGCCTTCGCGCCCGACTGGCACTTCCGCGTGCTTTCGATCATTGCCAATCCAACCGTCGCGATGATCCTGATGCTGGTCGGCGTGTACGGACTTATCTTCGAGTTCGGCCATCCGGGCTTCGTCTTTCCCGGCGTGCTGGGTGCGGTGGCGCTGCTGCTCGGCCTGTACGCGCTGCACCTGCTACCGGTCAATTACGCGGGGCTCGCGCTCATGGCGATCGGGATCGGCTTCATGATCACCGAGGTGTTCGTGCCCACGTATGGTTCGCTGGGCCTCGGCGGCGTCGCTGCGTTCGTGATCGGCGCGCTGATGCTCGTCAACACCGACGTGCCGGGTTTCGGCATTCCGCGCTGGCTGATCGCGCTTTTTGCAGTCGTCACCGCTGCGTTCGTGATCTTCGTCGTGCGCATGGCGGTGCGCACGCGCCGAAGGCCGATCGTGGCCGGCTTGCACTCGATGGTCGGCGCGAAGGGCGAGATGCTCGAGGACGCGAGCGAAACCGGCTGGGCGAGCATCAACGGCGAGACGTGGCGCGTGCGCGTCGACACGCCGCTTGCGAAAGGGCGGACAATCCGCGTCGTCGGCATCAAGGGCAACGTGCCGATCGTCGCAACCGGGGAGGGAGACTGACATGGCGCTGTTCGGTCCGCTGGTCCTGATCATCATCATCGTTTTGCTCATCGCGTCGTCGCTTCGCGTGCTGCGCGAGTATCAACGCGGCGTCGTGTTTCAACTCGGCCGCTTCTGGAAGGTGAAGGGCCCCGGCCTCGTGATCCTCCTGCCGGTGATCCAGCAGATGGTGCGCGTCGAGCTTCGCACCGTCGTGCTCGACGTGCCGAGCCAGGACGTGATCTCGCGCGACAACGTGTCGGTGAAGGTGAACGCGGTCGTCTATTTCCGCGTCGTCGATCCGCAGAAGTGCATCATCGAGGTCGAGAACTTCATGATGGCGACCTCGCAGCTCGCGCAGACGACGCTGCGCTCGGTCCTCGGCAAGCACGACCTGGACGAAATGCTGTCGCAGCGGGAGAAGCTCAACATCGACATCCAGCAGACGCTCGACGCGCAGACGCTGTCGTGGGGGATCAAGGTTGCGAACGTCGAGATCAAGCACGTCGACATCAACGAGTCGATGATCCGCGCGATCGCCCGCCAGGCCGAGGCCGAGCGCGAGCGGCGCGCGAAGGTGATCCACGCCGAGGGCGAGATGCAGGCTGCGCAGAAGCTCTACGAGGCGGCGCAGATACTCGCGCAGTCGCCGCTCGCGATCCAGCTGCGCTACCTCGAAACGTTGACGGTGATCGCCGCCGACAAGAATTCGACGATCGTCTTCCCGCTGCCGATGGACCTGATCACGCCGGTGCTGAACGCGCTGCCGAAGCGCCAGTAGCGAAAATCCGGGTCAGCGATGGCGTCTTCACGCCTCGCCAAGCTGTCGCCGCCTCGCGCGGCGAACTGGCTCGTCCGGCCGCGTCTCAATCGACTTCTCGACGAAGCAACGAGCGCTGGCGCAGCGTGGATCGCGGCGGAGCCGGGTGCCGGCAAGAGCACGGTTGCGGCCACGTGGGCATCGACGCGTAGCGGGCACCTTCTTTGGTATCGCGTCGACGAGGGCGACGCGGATCCCGGCGTAGCCTTCGGCTACTTCGCAGCGCTCGCACGATCGACGCGCCGCGCCGGCAAGCTGCCGATCTATCGCGGGCGCGACGTAGAGCGGCTCGGGGTCTTTTCGCGCACGTTTTTCCGCGCGTTCTTCGATCTCGTGCCGGCGGGCGCGACCTTGGTGCTCGACGACGCGCATGCGGCGGCCGGGACCCATTTCGATACGTTGCTCTCCGCGGCCGTGCGCGAAGCGCCCGACGATGTCGCGCTGGTCATCGCAAGCCGGAAGGACGCGGAGGGTGCGCTGCTGGAGGACGTCGCGCGTGGTGCGCTTCGAATGGTGGACTCCGCCGCGCTCGCGTTCACCGGCGACGAGGCGACAAAGCTTCTGGCGCGAAGCGTCGACGAGGCGTCGGCGCGGCAACTGCAATCGCGAACGAACGGTTGGGCCGCGGGAATGCTTCTGCTCGCGCACGTCGGGACAAAGTCGATCACGCTCGACTCCGATGCGCGCGAACGCGTCTTGTCGTACTTCGATCGCGCCGTGCTTGCCAACCTCGACGACCGCGAGCTCAGCACGCTCGCCGCGGCGAGCCTGCTGCCGGAAATCGACGTCGACGCATTGCGCGAAATGGGCGGCGTCGACGAAGGCGCGGAGCATCTGCTCGAACGGCTGCGCGCTTCTCACGCGTTCGTCTCGCGGCTCGAGCGGCAGCCGAGGAGCTGGCGATTGCACGACCTGTTGCGCGACGCGCTCGTTCGCCGCTTCGGATCGATCGGTGATTCGCGATGGCGCGACGAGTTGCGCAAAGCCGCCGCACGCATCGCCGCACGGCGGGGACTGGTGCGGGAGGCCGTTCGGCTTCATCTCGACGCCGGTGATGCGTCCACGGCGAAGGTGGTCGCCGAGCGCTTCGCGCGCGAGCTGGTCAAGGGCCAGAAGCTCGCCGAGCTCGATGCGATTGCGTCGATGCTCGGCGAGCCGGTGGTGAGGGACAGCGTCGCGTTGCAGATCGCGCTCGGCGAAAGCGCGTGGCAGCGCAACGATGCGCACGCCGCGGTCGCGCGCTTCGAGCGCGCCATCGCGCTGCTTGGCGAACAAGCGCCGTCTCCGACAGCGCTCGTCGTCGCGGCGAGCGCGCTCGGCGCGATCCTCGAGAGCTGGCAGGACTTCGTCGGCAGCGAAACATGGGCGACGCGGCTCGCACATCACCTTCCTGCCCGCATGCAGATCGTCGATCCGAACGAGCGGCTGCGCATCGACGGCGTTTGCCTGCGTGCCGCGGATATGCTGGTCGATGCGAGCCTCGGCGATCGGCACGAGCTCATTGCGCGCATTCTCGACGCGCTGTGCGAACCTGGGTCGGATCTGCAGCCGGACGAGGCGCTTTCCGCGGCAGGAGTCCTGCTGGAAAGCGCCGGGTATCGGCTGAACGACGAGCGTCTTTTCCGGGACGCGGTACACGCGTCGGCGCCGTGGCTGCGCAAGGCCGGCGCCTCGCCGATGTCGATCGCCGGTTGGCTCACCGCCTATGCCTTGCTCGGACGTCGCTGGCCGGTGCCCGGTGCGAAGCTTCCCGCATCGACCACGACGCAGTGCCTGGAGCTCGCCGCGAGAGTTGCCGCCGAATGCGGTGGACAAAGCATCGCGTTCACCGCCGCGTTGTTTCTCACCAACCAGGCGGTCGCCGACAACGATCGCGAGTTGGCCCGAAGGCGGCTCGCGGCGCTTCGCGAAGTCGCGGACCCGGGCCATTCGACGCAGACGGTCAACGTCCTGGGTGCCGAGGCCGGCGTTCTTGCGCTGTCGGGCGACTGGCTGCACGCGCAAGCGGTCAACGCGCAGGCACTGGATCTTGCCCGCAAGCATGATTTCCCCGCGCCCGACCAGTGGACGCTCGTGATGGCGAGCGAGCGCATGCGGATCGCGGCCGGCGACGCGACGCGGGCGCACGAAGCACTGCTCGAAGAGAGCGAGCGCCATCCCGCCCGCAGCCTGTATCGGGAATTGAGCAGCATCCTGGCCGACGTCGCGACCGCCGCGCAAGCGCTGCGGAGCGACGGCGCCATTCCGCCGGAGCTCACTCGCCGCATCGTCGAGCGCGCACGGGAGCATGCATGGCCCGGCTTCGCGACGCTGCTTTCACCAATCGCCGCGCGCATATGCGCCGATGCGCTGCGCTTGGGAATCGAGGCGGAATTCGTCCGGCACGTCGTCCGCGAGCGCAATCTTCTTGCGCCCGACGCATGCGAGCCTTGCTGGCCGTGGCCGATTCGCATTCATGCGCTGGGCGGGCTGCGCGTCGACGCGAACGACGTGCCCGTTCAGTTCGGACCGAAGGCGCCCCGCAAGCCGCTCGAGCTTCTGAAGTTGCTGGTTGCGCGAGGGCCGGGCGCCATCGACATGGCAACCGTGTTCGATGCGCTGTGGCCGGATGCGGAAGGCGCCGACGCGCGCGGCGCGTTCGACATGGCGGTCCTGCGTTTGCGAAAGCTGCTTGGCCGCGACGACGCGCTTCGGCTGGACGCCAGGCGCATCGGCTTCGATCCCGCCTGCGTCTGGGTCGACGCGTTTGCGTTCCAGCACGGGGCCATCGACGATTATCCGGGGCCGCTGTTCGGCGATGAGGCCGTGGCCCCGTGGTGGGCCAGCGCACGCGAGCGTTTGCATCAGCGCTTCCTGGGGCGCGCGCAGGATCGCGGCGTGGCGCTCGAGCAACGAGGCGATTTCGAGCAGGCGCTCGTGCTTTACGAAGCGGCGCTGGCGCAGGACTCCCTTGCCGAGAACATCTATCGCGGTGCCATCCGCTGCCATCTCGCCGCAGGCCGTGCGGCCGACGCGCTGCGCGTCTTCCGCCGCTGCCGCGAGCAACTCTCGATCGTCCTCGGCGTCGCGCCGTCCGCTGCGACCGCCGACCTCGTCGCCTCGATTTACCGGCGCTAGCCAGCGCGCTTCGGCCCGTCCGGCCGTGTACGCGATCCGTGAGAAAAGCGTGAGATGCGCGCGCGCATCCTGCGTGGAAAGGTTCTGCAAGTGCGTGGCGCGAGGTGACACCGAAGGACGGCGTGGAGACGTACATCGTGCGGATCTATCGACGGGCTTCAAATCCGGCCGATGGGCCTGTCGGCACCGTGGAATGCGTTGGCAGTGGCGAACGCCACGCGTTCGTGGGTCGCGCGGAGCTTTTTGACCGGCTGTTTCCTGCGGGAGTGCGCGCGCGCGACCGCCAACCGCTGGACGGCGGCACCGAAACGCAGCGCTGAGTACGGACCGGCGGGAAGGGATGCCGGCCGCAACGACAGGGAGAACGCCATGGTGAATGGTCCACGCAAGACATTGATCGCCGCGTTCGTTGTGGCGTTCGCCGGTGGAGCGATGCTCGTCACGTCGAACGCCGGACAGGCCTTCAACGACAACAACTTCGCCCAGGACGAGAAGGAGATGATCCGCATCGGACTCGAAGTCGCCGCGTCGACGGGCATCCGCCTCGACATGCGGAACAAGGATCCCGACATGGTCGGGCTCGGCAGCTACATCGTGAACGTCGTCGCCGACTGCAATGGATGTCATACGAACGACCCGGCGACGGAATTCCTGCCGACCGGCAATCCGTATCTGCGTAAGCCGCCGGAAGGGCCGTTCCTTGGCGCGAAGCAGATCAATCCAGCGACCTATTTGGGTGGCGGACAGGACTTCGGCGTGTTCCCGAGCCCGAACGGCGCCGTGCACATCGTTTCGCGCAATCTGACGCCGGACAAAACCGGATTGCCGGAAGGCGGCCGTCCGCTTGGCGAATTCATCCAGATCCTGCGCACGGGTGCGGACCTCGACCATGCGCACCCGAACTGCCCGAGCAACGCGCCGCAATGCCTTTTGCCGCCCTTCAACGGCGACATGCTGCAGGTTATGCCGTGGCCGTCGTTCCAGCACATGACCGAACGTCAGCTCGTCGCTATCTACACGTACCTGAGTGCCGTGCCCTGTCTGGAAGGCGGGCCCGGCGAGCCGCCAAACCGCTGCCAATAGCGTGACGCTGCTGGCAGCCCCGCGGCGCGTTTTGGTTCGCTTCGTTGGATCGCAGACAGCAGCCGCCCGACAAAAGGAGACTTGCAATGAAGCGTTCGTCGCTCGCTCTCGCCGGCCTCGCATGTGCGTCCGCGCTCGCATTCGCACAAGCCCCCACCGTCATTCCGAAGCCGTCCGCACCGGTCGTGGTCACCAATCCGACCAGCGCGCCGGTTCCAGTCATCCTTCAAGGCACCGGTGCGATCTCGGGCACCGTCAACGTCAGCAACATCGTCCGAACGCAGGACGGCGACAATCCTGCCCGCTCACCTTTTCAGGACTCGTTCTCGCTCGAGATCGATCCCGGCAAGTCGTCGACCGAGGACAACTCGTTCAAGGTCAACATCCCGGCGAACACGCGCCTTGCGATCGATCGGATCAACGTGCTCGGCGAACTGCCGGTCGGCCAGGCGCTGATCGGCGTCACCGTCAACGCCTTCGTCGACAGCAGCGCCTCGGGCAACTTCGTCGGCGCCATGTTTCGCGGCACGAGCCCGAGCGGCGTCATCTTCGGCGGCCCGCTCGATATCTACTCGGGTGACGGCGGAAGCGGGATGTTTGCCGACGCGGGGGACAACAACATTTCCCTCTCTGCCTTTCGCACCGCGACGACGGGCACGGGGCACGTGTTCGTGCAGGTCTACGGTCATATCGTGGCGCTTCCCTGAGGGACGGCGAGCGGATGCCGAACGGATCTCGAAAGGAGCCCGCGATGAGAATCGATCTTTCACGCTTCAGCGGTCACCGGAGACTTGCGCCGTCGATTTGCGCCGTCATGCTGGCCGCAGGCCCTGGCGCGGCCTACGCGGATATGACGCCCACGACGGGCGCGAATGTTCTGGTCATAACGGGGGCGACGGACGTGACAACGTCCCAGGATCAGCAGAACGTCACCAACGCCAGCGCGCCGTCTTCAGCGTCGGCGAGCAGGAGCGACGCAGGCAGCGACGGCTCGACCGTCAGCGCATCGGCGAGCGCATTCGCGGATTTCGGAACGCTCGGTGTAACTGGAAGCGGTGCTGGTTCGACGCCTCCCGCCACGTCGAGAGCCGGTGCTTCCGGCTCGGCCTTGGCGTCCGTGTTCTGGGACGACTTCCTGACGGGCGTTCCGAACCCGGACAGCCTGCTCGTCCCCGGCGCTCCGGTCACGGCGACGCTGACGCTCGATCTCCATTTCGAAAACTCGCTTCTGGCGATCAACAACGCCGCCGGATGGTTCAGCTATGAGCTTTTTGCCGGCATCGTGACAATCGATCCGGTCACGGGCGCCCGACTGGACTCCACCACGGTGCTCGACGACTGCCTCATCGTGGATCCCGATCCCAATCACAGGAGCTGCAGCGTGGGGTCCCAAATCGTCGACATTCCGGCCAACACGAGCGGCCAACCGCTCAGCCTTCAATTCGCGCCGATCGCGCTGCCGATCGCAATCGGGCAACCGTTCGAGCTGGGCGCCGGCCTGAGTTTCGAGGGCGAATGCAATGTCGGCCCGAACGACACCGCGATTTCATCGTGCAGCTTCGACGGCGACGCGCTTCACACGTCGGTCGCGACGCTGCAGCCGCTCGGGGATTTCACGCTCGACGCAGCGAGCGGTCACGATTACTCGGTCCCCGTGAGCACGCCGCCGGGCAGCGTTCCCGAGCCGGGATCCCTGGCGCTGATCGTAAGCGGCCTCGCGGCTGCGGTGCTGTCGCTGGGTCGTCGAAAGAAAGTGCCCGCAGCCTTTCGTCCAGCCAGCTCGGACCTTGTCTGACGAAGCGGCGAACGGCTTGGCGCATCAAGCCGGCGCAAGCCTCGCAAACCGCCCTTCCTGCAAATCGCGGATCGCGGTCATGATTTCGTCGCGCGTGTTCATCACGAACGGTCCGTAGCCGGCGATCGGCTCGTCGATTGGCTCGCCGGAGAGCAGCAGGAACGTCGCGTCGCGCGTCGCCTTCACGCGCACGCTGTCGCCTTCGCGCGCGAACTGCACGATCGACGGCGCCGTTGCCTCCTGCGCGTCGTTCACGACGATCGCGCCGCGGAACAGTGCGATCGCGGTCGTGTGGCCATCCGGCACTTGCAACGTCGCCGTGCGGCCCGCTGCAAGCTCGACATCCCATACGTTGAGATCGGTGAACGTCTGCGCCGGGCCGCTGTGCGAGTCGAAGCGACCCGCGATCACGCGAACGCGTCCGGCGCCATCGGGAAGCTCGACGCTTGGAATGTCGGCGGCAACGATCGACTGATACCGCGGCTTCGCCATCTTGTCCTTGGCCGGCAGATTCACCCAGAGCTGCGCCATCTCCATTGTTCCGCCCGCGCGCGTGAACTCGCCGGAATGAAACTCCTCGTGCATGACGCCCGAGGCGGCGGTCATCCACTGCACGTCGCCCGGACCGATGCGTCCGCCGTTGCCGGCCGAATCGCGATGCTCGACCTCGCCGGCATACACGATCGTCACCGTCTCGAATCCGCGATGCGGATGCTCGCCTACGCCGCGGCGTTTCGTCGCAGGCGCGAAGTCGACGGGGCCCGCGTGGTCGAGCAACAGGAACGGGCTCAACTCCCTGCCGAGACCGTCATAGGAGAAGAGGCTACGCACCGGAAAGCCGTCGCCGACCCAGTGCATAGGCGGACTTTGGTGAACGGCGATGACGCGTTTCATTCGCGTGCTCCTTTCAGGGTCCGTGTCGACGCCCGACAGCGGATTTGGCGGGCGATTGCGTGTAGATGGGGCCGACCGCAAGCCCCGCAAGCCGCTATCCTTGGTCCTCATGACGAACGTCGCACCGACGATCCACTTCAGGCTTCGCGTCGTGCTCGGGGAGAACATCGCGATCGGCCCGGGCAAGGTCGCGCTGCTCCAGGCGATCGGCGCGACGGGCTCGATCAGCGCCGCCGCCAAGTCGATGGGCATGTCATATCGGCGCGCGTGGCTGCTCGTCGATACGATGAATCGCTGCTTCGAAACGCCCGTGGTTGCGACGGAAGCAGGCGGTGCGTCGGGCGGAGGCACGACGCTGACGCCCACCGGCGCCGAGGTCGTGCGTCGCTATCGCAATCTCGAAGCGCGCGCGGCGAGCGGTGCTGCCGACGACCTCACCGCGCTCACGTCACTTTTGAAGCGCGATCAGCTTGCGTTTGCCTGGCCGGCTCGTCGCCGAAGAGCTGGTAGAGGATGATCGCGCCGAACGTCGCGGTGCCGATGCCGCCCAGCGTGAAGCCGCCGAGCTTCAGCGCGAGGTCGCCGGCGCCGAACGTCAACGTCGCGGCGGCCGTGACGAGATTTCTCGCGCGTGAGAAGTCGACATCGTTCTGGACCCAGATTCGTCCGCCGGTCGCGGTGATGAGGCCGAACACGACGATCGCGAGACCGCCGAGCACCGGACCCGGGATCGTCGAAATCAACGCACCGAACTTCGGAGAGAAACCGAGCACGATCGCGAAAAGCGCCGCGACGATGAAGAGCAGCGTCGAATAGACCTTCGTCACTGCCATGACGCCGATGTTTTCGGCGTAGGTCGTCACGCCGGTGCCGCCGCCGGAACCGGCGACGATCGTCGCGAGGCCATCGCCCACGAACGCGCGACCCAGGTACGCGTCCAGATTCCGGCCGGTCATTGCCGCGACCGCCTTGATGTGGCCGAGATTCTCGGCGACGAGCACCACCGCCACCGGCGCGATCAGCCCGATCGCCCGCTCGCTCCACACCGGCGCGGTGAACGAGGGCCATCCGATCCACGATGCGCGCGCGACGCCGCTGAAATCGATCGGCTTGCCGAAGCCCAGACCATTCGCGCACAGCGCGTACAGCAGATAGCCGCCGATGCCACCGAGCAGGATCGGCAGCCTGCGTGCGAGTCCCGGCGCGCGCACCGCGACCAGTCCGACCACGACGACGGTCGCGATGCCGATCCACGTGTCGAACGCACGCGCCGAGATGCCCTTCACCGCGATCGGCGCGAGGTTCAGTCCGATCACCGCGACGATGCTGCCCGTGACGACGGGCGGCATCAGCCGGTCGATCCAGCGATAGCCGAGAACGATCACGATCGCGCCGATGATCGCGTAGACGACGCCCGCGGCAATGACCCCCGACAGCGCAACCCCGAGGTTCGCGTTGGCGCCGCTGCCGGCATAACCGGTGGCGGCGATCACGACCGCGATGAACGCGAAGCTCGAACCGAGATAACTCGGCACGCGGCCACCTACGACTGCGAAGAAGATCAGCGTGCCGATGCCCGAAAAGAGAATCGCGACGTTCGGATCGAAACCCATCAAGAGTGGCGCGAGCACGGTCGAGCCGAACATCGCGACGACGTGCTGCAATCCGAGCGCGACCGTTTGCGGCGCCGGCAGACGCTCGTCCGGCGCGATCACGCCTTCGGCGCGTTCGCGCCAATGCGGGAAGTACGACGTTTCTTCGGCGTTTGCGTTCATGAGCGAAGCCTCCCTCGCACGTCGAGCGCGTGCATTGAACACCAAATCCGGCGCTGCGTCATGCCCGAGCTCGATCGCCTCGCGGACGCGCCATCCGGGACATCGGGGACGAGGCATCGGATAAGGTACGATGATCGGCTGCCCGTCTTGGAAGCCTCTGCATGGATTTCGCATTCGTCCTCGACCCGCTGCCGCTGCTCAAGGCGTACAAGGACACGAGCGTCGCGATGATGCGTGCGCTCGATGCGCGAGGGCATCGGGTGCATGCGCTCGAGCAGGCCGACATCTACTGGCGCGATGGCGCGACGCGCGCGCGTACGCGGCCGCTGGTGCTTTCATCCGACGATCACGACTGGTACACGGCCGGCGGGGCCGAAGATCGCCCGCTGACAAGCTTCGCCGCGGTCATGATGCGCAAGGACCCGCCGTTCGACATGGAATACGTCTACTCGACGTACCTGCTCGAAGCGGCCGAGCGCGAGGGCGCGCGCGTCTTCAATCGACCGCGCGCGATCCGCGATTACAACGAGAAGATGGCGGTCGCCGAATTCCGCGACTTCATCTCGCCGACGCTCGTGACGCGCGATGGCGCCCGCGTCGCCGCTTTCATCGACGAGCAGCGCGACGTGATCGTGAAGCCGCTCGACGGCATGGGCGGCGCATCGATTTTTCGCGTTCGCGAATCCGATCCCAACCGCAACGTGATCATCGAGACGGTGTCGCAGAACGGCGCGCGCACGGTGATGGCGCAGAAGTTCATTCCCGAGATCGTCGACGGCGACAAGCGAATCCTTCTGATCGCCGGCGAAGTCGTTCCCTGGTCGCTCGCGCGCATCCCCAGGCCGGGCGAGACGCGCGGCAATCTTGCCGTCGGCGGCCGCGGCGTCGCGCGTCCGCTTTCGCAGCGCGACCGCGAGATCGCGCAGGCGCTCGCCGAGCCGCTGTGGCGTGCGGGACTTCTCGTCGTCGGGATCGACGTGATCGGCGCGTATCTGACCGAGGTGAACGTGACGAGCCCGACCGGTTTCGTCGAAATCGCCGAGCAGTCGGGCTTCGACGTCGCCGGGCTTTTCGCGACGGCGCTTTTGCGCGCCTGTTGCACCAAATGATCGGCGTGCTGATCGTCGCGCACGGCGGCCTCGGCGACAGCCTCGTCGCCGCGGTGACCCACGTGCTCGGCGCGCGTCCGCCGCAGTTCGACGTGCTGGCCGTCGCGCCCGACGACGACCCGTCGGCGCTTCTGCCGAAGGCGCGCGAAGCCGTCGCATCGCTCGACACGGGTGAAGGCGTGGCCGTGCTGTCGGATCTGTATGGCGCGACGCCGTCGAATCTTGCGATGAAGCTCGCGAAGCCGGGTCATGTCGAGGTGATTGCCGGCGTCAACCTGCCGATGCTCGTTCGCGCGTTCACTTACCGCACGCGTGGCATGGAAACGCTCGTCAAGAAGGCGATCTCCGGCGGTTGCGAGGGCGTGCTGCACGTGTAGCGACAGCCATGCTCACGCGCGAGATCGAGGTCGTCAACAAGCTGGGGCTTCATGCGCGCGCCTCGGCGAAGCTCACGCAGCTCGCCGCGAAATTCGACAGCGACGTGCAGATCGTGCGCAACGGCCGGCGCGTGAACGCGAAAAGCATCATGGGCGTGATGATGCTCGCCGCGGGCAAGGGCTCGAAGATCACGCTCGAGATCGCGGGACCCGACGAGGCGCAGGCGATGGAGGCGCTTTGCGCACTCGTGAGCGACTACTTCGGCGAAGGGCAGTGAGCGCCACCATAACCGAATGGTAAGTTTCGCGCTCCACGGCATCGGCGTCTCCGGCGGCATCGCGATCGGTCGCGCGCAGCTCGTTTCGCACGCGACCCGCGAAGTCGCGCACTACACGATCGCGCAGGCGAAGATACCCGCCGAGATCGCGCGTTTCGAGAGCGCGATCAAGGACGTCCAGCGCGAGCTCGAAGGCCTGCACCAAGCGCTGACGAGCGGCGACGTGCCGGGCGAGTTCGGCGCGTTCCTCGACGTGCACTGGATGATCCTGAACGACCCGACGCTTTCCGACGCGCCGAAGCGGATCATCGCCGAGCAGGCGTGCAACGCCGAGTGGGCGCTTGCGCGGCAGATGAGCGTGCTCGTCGAGCAGTTCGATCAGATCGAGGATTCGTATCTTCGCGAGCGCAAGGCCGACGTCGTGCAGGTCGGCGAGCGCGTGCTGAAGCGCCTGATGGGCCGCCCCGGCACGTTGCCCGCGCCAAGCGCCGAGGAGCAGACGATCCTGGTCGCGCACGATCTCTCGCCTGCCGATGTCATCCAGTTCAGGCACCATCACTTCGCCGCGTTCCTGACCGATCTCGGCGGCGTCACGTCGCACACGGCGATCGTCGCGAGCAGCCTGAACGTTCCGGCCGTCGTCGCGACGCACAACGCGCGGCAACTGATCCGCGACGGCGAGATGCTGATCGTCGACGGCACGCACCACGTCGTCATCGTCAATCCCGATCGCGCCGTGCTCGCCGAGTATCGGCTGCGCCAGAACGAGCTCGAACTCGCGCGTCAGAAGCTACGGCGCCTTCGCAGCAAGCGCGCGCAGACGCTCGACGGCGTGCACGTCGAGCTGCAGGCGAACATCGAATTGCCCGAGGATGTCGAGCCGGCGCTCGCCAACGGCGCGACGGGGATCGGGCTCTTCCGATCGGAGTTCCTGTTCCTCAATCGCGAGGGACTGCCCTCCGAAGAGGAGCAGTTCGACGCCTATCGGAAGGCCGCCGAAGGCATGCAGGGCAAGCCGGTCACGATTCGCACGTTCGACCTCGGCGCCGACAAGCAGCCGGAAGAGCTCGACGGGCTCGCGCGCGTCGCGCCGAATCCCGCGCTCGGGCTTCGCGCCGTGCGCTTCTGCCTCGCCGAGCCGCGCCTCTTCCTCACGCAACTTCGCGCGATCCTGCGCGCGACGCATTACGGCAACGTGCGCATCCTGATCCCGATGCTCGCGTCGGTGTCGGAAATCGATCAGACGCTCGCGCTGATCGCGCGCGCGAAGGAGATGCTGCGCGAGCAGAAAGTTCCGTTCGATGACAGCGTGAAGGTCGGCGGAATGATCGAGATTCCGGCCGCGGTGCTGTCGATCGGCGCGTTCCTGCGCAAGCTCGACTTCCTGTCGATCGGCACGAACGACCTGATCCAGTACACGCTTGCCGTCGACCGCGCCGACGAAGCGGTGTCGCATCTCTACGATCCGCTGCATCCGGCCGTGCTGCGCTTGATCAGTCTCGCCATCGGCAGTGCGACGAAGGCCGGCGTGCCGATCGCCGTGTGCGGCGAGATGGCCGGCGAATTGCAGCTGACGCGCCTGCTCCTGGGCTTCGGCCTGCGCGAGTTCTCGATGCATCCGTCGCATCTGCTCGCCGTGAAGCAGCGCGTGTTGACGAGCGATGTAAAGGCGTCCGCGGCGCTGGTCGAGCGAATCCGGCGCGTCGACGATCCCGGGAAGCTCACGCCGCTGCTGGAGAGGCTCAACGAGTAGGGAATACCTCGCCGACGCTCGTTGTTTGCCGGAGGCAGTCGCCAAGGTCCCATGCGCCGTCTCGCCGCCTTCCTGCTCGTTGCATTCGTTGCCGTCGCCGCATACGGGGGGGCACCGGGCAACGTTGCGCCATCCTTCTCTCTGCCGACGTCGCGCGGCGAGAGCGTCTCGCTCGATCCGCTTCGCGGACGTGTCGTCTATGTCGATTTCTGGGCATCGTGGTGCGGACCCTGCCGCCGCTCGTTTCCCTGGATGAACGCGATGCAGGCGCGCTACGTCAACGAAGGGCTGACGATCGTCGGCATCAACGTCGACAAGCGTCGGCAGGATGCCGAGCGTTTCCTGAGCGACACACCCGCGAGGTTCACGATCGTCTACGACCCGCAGGGGAAGACGCCGGCCGCCTACGACGTGAAAGGCATGCCGAGCTCCTACCTGATCGATCGCAGTGGAAAGATCGTCGCGGTCGAGGAAGGCTTTCACGACGAGCGCAAGGACGAGCTCGAGACCCGCATTCGTGCGCTGCTCGCGAATCATTGAAGTGTCGCTCGTCGCGTGCGCCGTCATCGCGACCGGCGCATGCGCAGCGATCGATCCGCCGAAGCCCTGGGAGAAAGGCGATCTCGCGCGCCCGTCGATGCGCTTCGATACGGATCCGATCGGGACGAAGGCAAAGAACCACATCTATCAAAGCAAGGAAGGCGCCGGCGGCGGCGGCACCGTCGGCGGAGGAGGATGTGGCTGCAACTGACGACCGTGCCTTCGCGCTGATCGCCGCCGCGCTCGCGCTTCCCGGCATCCTGCCGATTGCGGCACGCGCGCAAAGCGCGCCCGACGAAGGCGTCGTCGCGCTCCGTTATTACGACTATCGCGATTGGCAGCCGGGCGCCGATCGCATGGCCGTCAAGAGCCCGTATCTCTACGCGCTCGTTCCGCTGTCCGAGTCGCTCGTCGTCGAAGGCTCGCTCGTTTACGACAGCGTCTCCGGCGCGTCGCCACTCTTCCACGACACGCTGTCGGGCGCATCGGGAAAGGGGATCGGCGACTATCGCAAGGCGGGCGACCTCAAGGTCACCAAGTATGTCGACGATTGGTCGCTTTCGGCCGGCGCGGCGTACTCCGACGAGCAGGACTACATCTCGCGCGCCGCGTCGCTCGAGTGGCGCACGTGGAGCGACGATCGCAATCGCACGTACGCGATCGGGTTCGGCGCGGCGAAGGATCGCATCAACGCGGTCGAAGGCGTGAACGGTCCCGTGCTCGATCAGCCGCGCGAAACATACGACTATCTGCTCGGCATCACGCAGGTTCTGAACGCGCGTGCCGTCGTCGAGTCGACGATCACTTACTCGGAGGGTCGCGGCTACTATTCCGATCCCTACAAGCTCCTCGACGCGCGACCGAACCATCGGCGCATCTTCGCGTGGCTCACGCGGTTCAATGTGCGCTTTCCTCGTCCGGACGCGACACTCCAGCTTTCCCATCGATATCTCGAAGATTCGTTCGGCGACAGCTCGCACATGCTCGAAGCGTCGTGGGTTCAGCAAGTTCGCCAGGGTTTTACGCTGACGCCGACGCTCCGCTACTACACGCAGTCGGCGGCGCGTTTCTATCACGATCCGCCGTTCCCGCAGGGCCTCGTTCCCGGTGAGCCCTACACGGCCGACGAGCGGCTGTCGGCGTTCGGCGCAGTGACGCTCGGGCTTCGTGTCGCGAAGGAGTTTCCGCATCGGATCACGGTCGACGTCGGCGCTGATTTCTACCGGCAACGCGGCGACTTGCGTATCGGCGGCGGGAGTCCCGGGCTGGCGCAATTCTCGGCGCGATGGATCGAATTCGGGCTCACGAGGCGGTTCTGACCGGTGCGCCGTGTCACCGCTATCGCTTCGCGGCGATGGCATCGGTGCACGAGCTTCAATTGTCGACGCCGGATCGTGCGCTCGCCGATCGCGCGGCCGCTGCGGCGATCGCCGACGTCCGACGGATCGAAGCCAAGTATTCGCGCTTTCGCAAAGACAGTGTGACGTCCGCGATCAATCGCTCCGCCGGCCGCACGAGCGTTGCGATCGATGCCGAGACAGCGGCGCTTCTTCGCTACGCCGATCGCTGTCACGAGGCGAGCGGCGGCTGCTTCGACATCACGTCGGGCGTCTTTCGCCGCGCATGGGACTTCAAGCGCGATCCGCCGCGCGTTCCTCCGGCAGACGAGCTCGACGCGCTGCGGCCGCTGATTGGCTGGCAGCGTGTCGAGTGGAGCGATCACGAAGTGCGGCTGCCCGACGCCGGCATGGAGCTCGACTTCGGCGGCATCGGCAAGGAATACGCGTGCGATCGCGCGGCGTCGATCTGTCGCGACCAGGGTGTCGCCCATGGGCTCGTCAACCTCGGCGGCGACGTGCGCGCGATCGGCGGCCGCGCCGACGGTTCGCCTTGGCGCATCGGCATTCGCCATCCTGCGAGAGAAGATGATGCGATCGCGACGGTTGCGATCCATGACGGCGCCGTTGCCACCAGCGGCGATTACGAGCGCTGCTTCGACTTCGACGGCCGCCGCTATTGCCATCTGCTCGATTCACGCAGCGGCATGCCGGTTTCCTGCTGGCGCTCGGCGAGCGTCGTCGCGCCGATCGCGACGCTCGCGGGAAGCTATGCGACGATCGCGATGCTGCTCGAACGCGAGGCTGCGGCATTCCTCGTGTCGATGGGCGTCGCGTTTTTCCTCGTTGCGCAGGACATGACGCTCAGCACGGGCGGAGGAAGCGACACCGGAGCGTCCTTCGTCGTTTCGGACGAGACAGCGTGATCGAGTGCCGCGTGCGGTTGCGACGCCGCGAACGTTCGGCGCCGCGGGCATTGCGCTACGATGCGCGTCGATGCCCTCCTTCTCGGAGACCACCGCCCAGGCCGAGCATGCTACCGTCGGCGACCGTTCGGTCGGCCCCGTCCTGCCGCAGGTTGCGCGATTCGATACGCCGCTGCCGCTCGCTTGCGGGCGCACGCTTGCGCAGTACGAGCTGGCGTACGAAACGTACGGTACGCTCGACGCCGCGCGCTCGAACGCGGTGCTCATCTGCCATGCGCTGAACGCGTCGCATCACGTCGCCGGGTTCTATGCCGAGGATCCAGGCAACGTCGGCTGGTGGGACAACATGGTGGGCCCCGGAAAGCCGCTCGACACGCAGCGATTCTTCGTGGTCGGCGTGAACAACCTCGGAAGCTGCTTCGGCTCCACGGGGCCGTTGTCGACGAATCCGGAAACGGGACGCGCGTGGGGCAGCGATTTCCCGCTGATCACCGTCGAGGATTGGGTCGACGCGCAGGCGCAACTCGCCGACCGTCTCGGCATTCGTCAATGGGCGGCGGTGATGGGCGGGAGCCTCGGCGGCATGCAGGCGCTGGATTGGGCGATTCGCTATCCGTCGCGAATTCGCAATGCGCTGGTTATCGCAGCAGCGCCGAACCTGTCGGCCGAGAACATCGCGTTCAACGAGATCGCTCGCCAGGCGATCATGACCGACCCCGATTTTCACGACGGCAACTTCGAGGCGTACGATGCGAAGCCGCGGCGGGGCCTTCGCGTCGCGCGGATGATCGGCCACATCACGTACCTCTCCGACGAGCAGATGGACGCGAAGTTCGGGCGCCAGCTTCGCGAGGGACTCAACTTCTCGTTCGCGCCGGAGTTCCAGATCGAGTCATACCTTCGCCATCAGGGCGAGAAGTTCGCCGAGTATTACGACGCGAACACGTACCTTCGGATCACGAAAGCGCTCGACTACTTCGATCCGGCCACGCGCGAGGACGGCGATCTCGCGCGCGCGCTCGCGCCGGCGACCTGCCGCTTCCTCGTGATCTCGTTTTCGACCGATTGGCGCTTCCCGGCGTCGCGCTCGCGCGAAATCGTGAAGGCACTGGTGCGCGGGCGCCGCGACGTGAGTTACACCGAGATCGCAGCGCCGCACGGCCACGATGCGTTCCTGCTAGACAATCCGCAGTACCACGCCGTCGTGCGCGCGTGGTTCGAACGGATCGCGTCGGAAATCGGCGCCGCGCAGTGACCGCGGGCGCCACATCGACGGCTGCCACGAGAAATGGCGTCATGCGCGCCGACTACGCGACGATCGTCGACTGGGTCGCCGATGGCGCGCGCGTGCTCGATCTGGGCTGCGGCGACGGCGCGCTCCTTGCTTTCCTCGAATCGAAACGGCGCGCGGAAGGCTATGGCATCGAGATCGACGACGCGGGCGTGCTCGCATGCATTCGCGGCGGCATCAACGTCATCCAGAGCGACCTCGAGCGCGGGCTCGCGGGCTTCGATGACGCGGCCTTCGACGTCGTGATCCTGTCGCAGACGCTGCAGGCGATGCGTCGCATCGAGGCCATCGTCGCGGAAATGCTTCGCGTCGGCCGCGAGGCGATCGTCACGTTTCCAAATTTCGGCCACTGGTCGCATCGGCTGCAGATCTTGCACGGCCGCATGCCGGTGTCGTCGTCGCTGCCCTATCAGTGGTACGACACGCCGAACATTCATCTGTGCACGGTCGCCGACTTCGACGCGTTCCTCGCCGAACGAGGCTTTCGCGTGCTCGATCGCGTCGTGCTCGCGAAGGGGCGTCCGGTGCGGGTTGCACCCAATCTCGCGGGCGAGCTCGCGATCTATCGGTTCCGGCGGCAATGAACGGAAGAGAAACGTGGCGCGAAGCGCTTTTGAATCGGCGGATGCTCATCTGCGTCTTCACCGGTTTCTCGTCCGGACTGCCGCTCTACCTCCTCATCAATCTGTTGCCCGCGTGGTTGCGAAGCGAAGGCGTCGATCTGAAGACGATCGGCTTCTTCGCACTGATCCAGCTTCCGTACACGTGGAAGTTCGTCTGGTCGCCACTTCTGGACCGCTATGCGCTGCCGATCTTCGGCCGCCGCCGCGGCTGGATGCTCGCGACGCAGTTGGTGCTGCTCGTCTCGATCCCGCTCTTCGGCGCGCTCCATCCGCAGGCCGACATCATGACGATCGTCGCATTGTCGACGATCGTGGCGTTCTTCTCGGCAAGCCAGGACATCGTGCTGGATGCGTTTCGCCGCGAGATCCTGCCCGACCCCGAGCTTGGTCTCGGCACGTCGATCCACGTGAACGCCTATCGCGTCTCGAGCCTCGTTCCCGGTGCGCTCGCGCTGATCCTCGCCGACCGCATGCCCTGGTCGGCGGTTTATCTCATGACCGCGCTTTTCATGCTGCCCGGCATCGCGATGACGCTCGCGGTGTCCGAGCCGCGGCTCGTGCGCGGGCGGCCGACGAATCTGCGCGAGGCGATCGTCGAGCCGTTCCACGAATTCATCGCGCGAAACGGCGTTCGCAATGCGCTGATCGTGCTGCTGTTCATCTTCCTCTACAAGCTCGGCGACAGCATGGCGACGGCGCTCGCCACGCCGTTCTACCTCGACATGGGCTTCTCGAAGACCGACATCGGCGTGATTGCGAAGAACGCCGGATTGTGGGCAAGCGTGATCGGCGGCTTGCTCGGCGGGCTGTGGATGGTGAAGATCGGCATCAATCGCGCGCTGTGGCTCTTCGGCATCGTTCAGGTCGTATCGATCCTGGGCTTCGCATGGCTCGCGTACGTGAACAGGCCTGATCGGATGCTGCTCGCGCTCGTCATCGCGTTCGAAGCGCTCGGCGTGGGTCTCGGAACGGCGGCGTTCACCGCGTTCATCGCGCGCACGACCGATCCCCGGTACACCGCCACGCAATACGCGTTGTTCACGAGCCTCGCCGCGGTCCCGCGCACGGTGATCAACGCATCGACCGGCTGGGTGGTCGAGCAGACCGGCTGGCTCGACTTCTATCTGCTTTGCACGTTCCTCGCGCTGCCGGGAATGGCGTTGCTGCTCCGCGTCGCGCCGTGGCGCGAAAATGGCGTCCCGATGACGGGAGCCGTGACCGGCCGCGTCGCAAGCTGACAGTCGGGTTGCGATCAGCGCTCCTTTGACAACCGTCACGGATGACTCGCGAATGAATCGACAGAAGTTCAGCGCGATCGCGCACCGCGACCACGACTATTGCAATCCGATGTCCGCCGCGAAGATAGAACGCATGCTCGACCTCCTGCCGCTCGACGACGCGTCGGTCGTGCTCGATCTCGGCTGCGGGCGCGCCGAGCTCGCGCTTCGGATCATCGAGCGTTTCGGCGCGCGCGTGATGGCGATCGACAATTCGTCGCTGATGCTCGACGCCGCGCGCGAACGGGCCGAGTGGACCGGTGCGCTGGGTCGCTTGCATCTCGACAACGTCGACATCGCCGAATTCCAGGCCGATCCGGAGACATTTCACCTGACGGTGATGCTCGGCGCGGGCGGCATTCCCGGCGGCATGACCGGCATCTGCCGCCATTTGAAGTCGTGGACGAAGTCGGGCGGTTACGTGATGATCGGCGAAGGCTTCTGGGAGCGTCGTGCGCATCCGCAATATCTCGCGCTGCTCGGCGCGGACGCTGGCCAATATCTGAATCACGCCGGCAACGTGCAGGCCGGCATCGATGCAGGCCTCGTTCCGATCCATGCGGCGACTGCGTCCGTGGACGAGTGGGACGAGTACGAATGGAAGTACTGTCGTTCGATCGAGCGCTACGCCCGCGAGCATCCAGAGGATCCGGACGTGCCCGAGATGCTCGATCGCATTCACCGATGGCGCGACGCGTATCTCCGCTGGGGACGCGATACGCTCGGATTTGCCGTGTACCTGTTCTACCGCCCGGGCCCGTACGCGGGGTAGAGATCAGAGGCCATCCAGCGCTTCCGCGATCTCGAGCCATTCGGCTTCGAGACGCGCGAGCGTCCAGGTGAGCTCCCCTCGTCGCTCGATCGACGCGACGAGGCGCTCCTTCGCTTCTTCCGCGTACGCGGTTTCCGACGCGAGCCACGCGTCGAGCGCCTGCCTTTCGGCGCCGAGTCGCGCGAGATCCTCCTCGACGGTCGCCTTTCGCGCAAGCAACGGCTTTCGCGCATCGGCGCGCTGTTGGCGAGCCTCTGCCTCCTCGCGCTTGCGCCCGCGGCGATCGCGTTGCCGCGCTCTCGAGTCGTCGGCAGCGTCGCGGCGCGCGCCGCGGCGAAGGCGATCGAGCACGAACGCGCGATAGTCGTCGAGATCGCCGTCGAACGGATGCACCGCACGATCGTCGACGAGCCAGAGCTCGTCGACCGTCGCGCGCAGCAGATGCCGATCGTGCGCGACGACGATCAGCGCGCCGTCGTAGTCCTGCAGCGCTTCGGTGAGCGCCTCGCGCATCTCGATATCGAGATGGTTGGTCGGTTCGTCGAGCAGCAAAAGGTTCGGCCGCTCGCGCACGATCAGCGCCAATGTGAGGCGCGCCTTCTCGCCGCCGGATAGCCGCGCGACGGGCGACGTCGCCATGTCGGCGCGAAAATCGAAACCGCCCAGGTAGTCGCGCAACTCCTGCTCGCGCGCGTTCGGCTCGATCCGCGCGAGATGCCAGAGCGGCGTTTCATCGACGCGCAGCGCGTCGACCTGGTGCTGCGCGAAATAGCCGATGCGTAGCTTCTGCGAGACGGAACGCTCGCCGCCTGCGAGTGGAAGACGGCCCGCGAGGCCTTTGAGCAGCGTCGATTTGCCGGCGCCGTTCGCGCCGAGGAGACCGATGCGCGCATTGCCGAGCACGCTCCAGTCGATACGTTCGAGAACGGGCGCTGCGCCGGGATAGCCGAGGGTCGCATGCTTCAGTCGAACGAGCTGGCGCCCGCCAGTGTCCGCCGCCGCGAATGCGAACGAAAACGGACTGTCGACGTGCGCGGGTGCGATGACCTCCATGCGCTCGAGCGTCCTGATGCGGCTCTGCGCCTGCCGCGCCTTCGACGCCTTCGCGCGAAAGCGATCGATGTACGAGCGAAGATGCGCGATCTGTCGCTGTTGCTTCGCATACGCGGACTGGGTCAGCGCGAGCTTCGCCGCGCGCTCGCGCTCGAAGTCGGCGTAATTGCCGCGATACGAAACAAGCCTGGCATCGTCGATATGCACGATCGTGTCGACGACGGCGTCGAGAAAATCGCGATCGTGCGTGATCAGGAGCAGCGTGCCTTCATAGCGGCGAAGCCAGTCCTCGAGCCAGAGCACCGCATCGAGGTCGAGGTGATTCGTCGGCTCGTCGAGCAGCAGCATATCCGAGCGACACATGAGCGCCTGCGCGAGATCGATCCGCATCCGCATGCCCCCCGAGAATTCGTCGAGCGGTTGCGATTGGCGCGCTTCCTCGATGCCGAGGCCCGCGAGCAGCGTCGCGGCCCGGGCGCGTGCTGCGTAGCCGCCGATCGTCTCGAAGCGATGTTGCAGATCGGCGAGGCGCGTCATCTCGTGCGGCACGCACTCACCGAGCGCGCGCTCCACGTCGCGAAGCTCGGCATCGCCATCGAGCACGTGCTCGATCGCGGAGGTCGAGGTCACGGGCGTTTCCTGCGCGACGTACGCGATCACCCACGCGGGCGGCAACTCGATCGCGCCCGCGTCGGTAATGAGCTCGCCGCGGATCGCGGCAAAGAGGCTCGACTTGCCGGACCCGTTCGGGCCGACGACACCGACCTTGTGACGATGGTGAATCGTCAGGTTGGTGTCGTGAAGCAGCCGGCGAGCGCCGCGCGCCAGCGTCAGTTCGCGAATGCGCAGCACGGCTTAACGAAGCTCGAAGTCGTAATCGACGACCAGCGGAGCGTGATCCGAGAAGCGCCGGTTCTTGTAGATCGACGCGCTTTGCGCCTTCGCCGCGATGCCCGGCGTCGCGATCTGGTAGTCGATTCGCCACCCGACGTTCTTCTTCCACGCCTGGCCGCGGTTCGACCACCACGTGTATTGCTCCGGTCGCGGGTCGACGCGCCGAAAAACGTCGACGAACCCCATGTCGAGCACGCGTGTCAACCATGCGCGCTCTTCGGGAAGAAAGCCGGAATTCTTCTGATTGCCGCGCCAGTTCTTAAGGTCGATCGGTTGATGCGCGATGTTCCAGTCGCCGCACATCACGACCTCGCGGCCGCTGTCGACGAGCCGCTGAAGATGCGGCAAAAAGGCGTCGAGGAAGCGGAACTTCGATGCCTGGCGCTGCGGGCCGCTCGATCCCGATGGCAGGTAGACGCTGACGATGGAAATCTCGCCGAAATCGGCCTGCAGGTAACGGCCTTCGCCGTCGAATTCGACGTGGCCGAAGCCTGTCGCGATACGCGGCGGATGCTTCGCGTAGAGTGCGACGCCGCTATAGCCCTTGCGCATTGCCGAGTGAAACGCGGCGTGCGACTTGCGGGGCGACGCCAGCGTGCGCGGCACGTCGCTCTCGTGGCACTTGATCTCCTGCAGGCACACCACGTCCCACGGCTCCGCGCGCGCGAGCCAGCGCGCGAATCCCTTGCGCTCAGCGGAGCGGAGACCGTTGACGTTCAGCGTGATGATGCGCATACGGATCAGGAATCAGAAGCAGCCAGTATCAGGATCCGAGATGATACTGACGCCCAACGCGACGACACGCGTCGCGCCACCGGAGACGCCGAAGCGACCGATCCCTGTCCCCTGATTTCTGATCCCTGATTGGCATACGACATGCTTGGATGGGGCAAAATGACCACCGGGGCACGACGCGCAAGTCCCAACCTTCCATCGAAACAGGCCCTTTTTCACGGGTGGGGCGGGCGGGCGTGCCGCCCGCGGTCACAATCTGCCCTCCGCAAAAGTGAGCGACATGGCGATAAGAAGCGACGTCGAACGCCGACCGACCTGTGTCCGAAGCAACGCCTTGCGCGCTTCCGCGTTGCTGCTCGGCGCGCTTGTCGCAGCGGCTATCGCAGGAAACGTCCATGCGGCGCTTTACAAATGGACCGACGAGCACGGCGTCGTTCACTACAGCGACAAGCTGCCCGCGGAGGCGGTCAATCGCGCCAACGTCGAGCTCAATCAGCAGGGGATGGCGATCCGCAAGACGGAGCAGGCGCAGGCTGTCGTCGCCAGGCAATCGCCAAAAAGCGACGCCGAAGAGCAGAGGCTTCGCGAGGAGCAGCGCGAGCGGTTGATCGCCGCGCGCCGCGACAAGGCGCTGATCGAGTCGTACACGAACGTCGCGGAAATCGATCTGGCAAAGTCGCGCGCGGTCGGCACGATCGACGCGCAGATCGAGTCCGCGAATGCGTTTGTCGCGAAGATGACGAAGCAGCGCCAGGAGCTCGAGGAAAAGAAGGCCACGTTCGCACCGCGCCCGGCGCCCGGCAACATCGCCCGCGAAATCGAGACGATCGATGCCGAGCTCGGCCGCCAGAACGAGTTGATTGCAAGCAAGAAAAAGGAAGCGGCGTCGATCGCCGCGCGCTACGAGGCGGACAAGCAACGCTTCATCGAGCTTCGCGATCCAATGAAAGGCTCTGCGGTGACGACGGGCGGCGGCGCGTCGGCGCGTGATCTCGATCGGGTCGAACTCAGCGCCCGCTGATATCGAATAGGGTCCGACGGCACTCGGGTGTGGTGGCGGTAAGCCATCGCACCGATGGTTCGCGAGCGTCGTGTCTGACCCTGCTTCGGTTCTCCCTGCGATAATCCGGGCTTACGAAAGACCCGGTTTCGCAACGCCCATGGCTCAATACGTTTACACGATGAATCGTGTAGGCAAGGTCGTCCCGCCCAAGCGCGTCATCCTGAAGGACATCTCGTTGTCGTTTTTTCCCGGCGCCAAGATCGGCGTGCTTGGACTTAACGGCGCCGGAAAATCGAGCCTGCTTCGCATCATGGCCGGCGAGGACAAGGAGTACGAAGGCGAAGCGGTTCCGATGCCCGATCTGCGCATCGGCTTTTTGCCCCAGGAACCGAGGCTCGATCCCGATGCGACCGTTCGAAGCGTCGTCGAGGAAGGCATGGGAGAAGTGCTCGCCGCGAAGGCGCGTCTCGACGAAGTGTATGCGGCCTACGCGGAGCCCGACGCCGATTTCGATGCGCTCGCCGCGGAGCAGGCGCGCCTCGAAGCGGTGATCGCCGCATCGGGCGCGGACGCGGCGGTGCAGATGGAAATCGCCGCGGACGCGCTGCGCCTTCCGTCCTGGGACGCGAACATCGCGCAACTGTCGGGCGGCGAGAAGCGGCGCGTCGCGTTGTGTCGTCTTCTGCTTTCCAAGCCCGACATGCTGCTGCTCGACGAGCCCACGAACCATCTCGATGCGGAGAGCGTCGAGTGGCTCGAGCAGTTCCTCTCGAATTTTCCCGGCACCGTCATCGCGGTCACGCACGATCGCTACTTTCTCGACAACGCCGCCGAGTGGATCCTCGAACTCGACCGAGGCTACGGCATTCCCTGGAAAGGCAACTACACGTCATGGCTCGAGCAGAAGGAGCAGCGCCTCGCGCGCGAGGCGAAGCAGGAAGCAGCGCGCATCAAGGCGATGCAGAAGGAGCTCGAATGGGTGCGCACGAATCCGAAGGGCCGGCAGGCGAAGGCCAAGGCGCGGATCGCCCGCTTCGAGGAGCTTTCATCCTACGATCATCAGAAGCGCAACGAGACACAGGAGATCTTCATACCGGTGGCCGAGCGCCTCGGCAACGAGGTGATCGAGTTTCGCCACGTGAGCAAGGGTTTCGGCGATCGGCTTCTGATCGACGACCTGTCGTTCAAAGTGCCTGCGGGGGCCATCGTCGGGGTCATCGGTCCCAACGGTGCAGGCAAGACAACGCTCTTTCGCTTGATCACCGGTCGCGAGAAGCCGGATGCGGGTGAAGTGATCGTCGGGCACACGGCGCAACTCGCCGTCGTCGATCAGACCCGCGAGGCGCTGCCCAACGACAAGACCGCCTGGCAGGCAATCTCGGGCGGCCTCGACATCATCAACGTCGGCCGATTCGAGATGCCATCGCGCGCCTATCTCGGCCGCTTCAACTTCAAGGGCAGCGATCAGCAGAAGAACGTCGGCCAGCTTTCAGGGGGCGAGCGCGGGCGCCTGCATCTCGCCGCGACGCTGTTGAAAGGCGGCAACGTGCTTCTGCTCGACGAACCCTCGAACGACCTCGACGTCGAAACGCTGCGCGCGCTCGAGGATGCGCTTGCCGAATTCGCGGGCAGCGCGCTCGTGATTTCGCACGACCGCTGGTTCCTCGACCGGATCGCGACGCATATCCTGGCCGCCGAGGACGACTCGAAGTGGGTATTCTTCGAAGGTAACTACCAGGAATACGAAGCCGACAAGAAAAGACGGCTTGGCGAGGAGGGCGCGAGGCCGCATCGGCCGCGGTACAAGCCGTTGATGCATTGACGTCGCAGCCCGACGGAACCTTGCCCGGCACGCGGGGTCCTTCGCTGGCGGACAACAACAATCAAGGAGGCCGGCATGATCAAGTGGGCCGTCATCTTCTTCGTGGTTTCGCTCATCGCCGGCTTCTTCGGCTTCACCGGGGTGGCGTCGGGCGCGAGAACGATCGCAAAGGTGCTGTTCTTCATCGCGCTCGTCATCTTCCTGATCGTGCTCGTGTTTGGCGTATTGCTCGGCAAGCTGGTGTTCTAGGCAAGCGCGCTCGCTCGGCCCTGCCGCGTGTGTGCGGCAGCTTGTTGCCTACATCGTGGGCGGATCGTTGTCGCGCTGCGTCGTGTCGCTGGCGAGCGTGATCGGCGGTTCCTTCGGAAGGGATACGACGCGGATCGTCGCTTCGGTCACGCCCTTGTCCTTGAAGCCGAGGCGCTGCGACGCCGCGCGCGATAGATCGGCAACGCGCCCCGCGCAATAGGGTCCGCGATCATTGACGCGAACGCGCAGGTGCCTGCCGTTCGCATTGTTCGTCACGTCGACAACGGAGCCAAGCGGCAACGAACGATGCGCCATCGTCAGCGCGCCGGGGTCGTAGCGTTCGCCGCTCGCTGTCTTCCGGCCCGCGAAGCGACGCCCGTACCACGACACCTTGCCGCGTTGCACGACTTTGCCGACAAGCGATTTCGCGACGGCCGACGCAGCGCTTCGCTTCTTGGCCAGTGGCGGCTTTGACTCCGGCAATGCATCGGCTGCGCGCACCTCCGAGGTGCACGCGACAAGCATTGCAAGCGCGACCAACATGCGGATTACCATCGACGAACCACGACAAACAAGTGGCGATAGTGTTATGAAAAAGCGCAGGCGGGCAAGGTTCCCGCGGGCTGCGTCGATCAGCGCGACAGTCGATGCCGCAGAATCGCGCTGACCTGCGCGGGATTGGCCTTGCCTTTCGAGGCCTTCATCACTTCGCCGACGAGCGCGTTGAAGGCCTTCTCCTTGCCGGCACGGTATTGCTCGACGGCGACGGGATTTGCGTCGACGACACGCGTGACCAGTGTCTCGATCGCATCGCTGTCGACGATCTGACGCAAGCCGCGGTGTTCGATGATCGCATCGGGCGACCCCTCGCCGGCCCACATCGCTTCGAATACATCCTTCGCGATCTTGCCCGAGATCGTGCGATCGGCGACACGGCGCAGTAGAAGCGCCAACGCACGCGCATCGACCGGCGCGGCGCGAACCGAAATGTCGGCACGATTGCGCACCGCACTGAATTCGCCGAGCACGAAGTTCGCGACGAGCTTGTGCGAGACGGCATCCTTCGCCGGCAGAGCCTCGCAAACCGCTTCGTAATAATCGACGAGATCACGCGATGATGTGAGTTGCATCGCGTCGTAGCCGCTGATGCCATGCTGTGCGACGAGCCGCGCGCGCATCGCCTCAGGCAGCTCCGGCATCGCGGCACGAATGCGCTCGATCCACGCCTCGTCGATCGAGAGCGGTGGCAGGTCCGGGTCGGGAAAGTAACGGTAGTCCTGCGCGTCCTCCTTCGTCCGCATCGAGCGCGTCTCGTTGCGCTCGGCATCGTAGAGGCGCGTCTCCTGCACGACGCGACCGCCATCCTCGATGATCTCGATCTGGCGTCTCGCCTCGTATTCGATCGCCTGCGCGAGAAAGCGGAAGCTGTTGAGGTTCTTGATCTCGCAGCGCGTGCCGAGTTGCTCGCCCGGTCTTCGCACGGACACGTTCGCATCGCAGCGGAAATTGCCTTCCTGCATGTCGCCGCCGCAGATGCCGATCCACGTGACGAGCGCGTGCAGCGCCTTCGCGTAGGCGACCGCTTCGGCCGTGCTCCGCATGTCGGGCTCGGACACGATCTCCAGCAGCGGCGTGCCGGCGCGATTGAGATCGATGCCTGACACGTCGCGAAGGTCCGACGGCAATCCTTCGTGCAGCGACTTGCCGGCGTCCTCTTCGAGATGCGCGCGCGTCAGGCGCACGCGCTTGTCGCCGGTGTCGGTGGCGATCGTCACGCCGCCGCCCTCGACGACGGGAATTTCGTACTGCGAGATCTGGTAGCCCTTGGGGAGATCGGGGTAGAAGTAGTTCTTGCGCGCGAAGACGCTGCGCCGGTTGATCGTGCCGCCGACAGCGAGGCCGAAACGGACCGCGCGCTCGACCGCGCCGCGGTTCAGCACGGGCAACACGCCGGGCAGCGCGATGTCGACCGCGCAGGCTTGCGTATTGGGCGGCGCCCCGAACGATGTCGACGCGCCGGAGAAGATCTTCGACGCCGTCGACAGTTGCGCGTGCGTCTCGATACCGACGACGATTTCGAAGGTCATGCTGTTCCCTCGCGCCCCTCACCCGCCTCGCTTGCGCTCGGCTTCCTCTCCCCGCATGCCTGGAGAGGGTTGGGGTGAGGGGGCACGCAAATGCCAATCCGTCACCTGCTGGTACCGATGCGCGACATTCAGCACGCGCGCCTCGTCGAGGTAGTTGCCCTGGAGGTGGAGGCCGATCGGCAATCCCTTTTTCGTGAACCCGCACGGAATCGACATCGCCGGCATGCCGGTCAGGTTCGCCGCGATCGTGAAGATGTCGTTCAGATACATCTGCACCGGATCGTCGGTCTTCGCGCCGATTTCGAACGCGCAGGTCGGCGCGGTCGGCCCCGCGATCACGTCGCACGTCTCGAATGCGCGAACGAAGTCCTGCGCGATCAGCCTGCGCACCTTCTGCGCCTGAAGGTAATAGGCGTCGTAATAGCCGTGGGACAGCACGTAGGTGCCGACGAGAATGCGTCGCTTCACCTCGGCGCCGAAACCTTCCGCGCGCGTGCGGCAGTACATGTCGATGAGATCGCGGTAATGCTCGGCGCGATGGCCGTAGCGCACGCCGTCGAAGCGCGACAGATTCGACGATGCTTCGGCCGGCGCGATCACGTAGTAGGCGGGGACGGCGTGGCGAACCATCGGCAGCGACACATCGATCGTCGTTGCGCCGAGCGCGCGCATCGCGTCGATAGCGGTTTCGACGGCACCGACAACCTCGCGCTCGACGCCCTCGGCGAAGTATTCGCGCGGGAGTCCGATGCGAAGACCGGCGAGCGGCTTCGCGTCGGCCTGAGTCGTCAATATCCGCGAATAATCCTCGATTGGTCGGTCGAGCGATGTCGAATCCCGCGCGTCGTGCCCGGCCATCGCGGTCAGCATCAGCGCGCAGTCGTGGGCGCTCCGCGCAAACGCGCCCGGCGTATCGAGGCTCGACGCAAACGCGACCAGGCCGTAGCGTGAGCAAACGCCGTACGTCGGCTTGATGCCGCAGACGCCGGAGAGCGCTGCCGGCTGGCGAATCGAGCCGCCGGTATCGGTGCCCGTCGTCGCCGGCACGACCGACGCGGCGACGGCCACCGCCGAGCCCCCGGAGCTGCCGCCCGGAACGCATTGCGTGCTCCACGGATTTCGCACCGGCCCGAAATACGACGTCTCGGACGACGAGCCCATCGCGAACTCGTCCATGTTCGTCTTGCCGATTAGTACCGTCGACATCTCCCGCAGGCGCGCGACGACGCGCGCGTCGTAGGGCGCGACGAAGTGCTCGAGCATCCGCGACGCGCAGGTCGTGCGAAGTCCCTGCGTCATCAGCACGTCCTTGTGCGCGATGGGGATGCCGGTGAGCGGCGTGGCGTCGCCGCGCGCGAGGCGCGCGTCGGCGCCGTGCGCCTGCGCGAGCGCACCTTCGTCGTCGAGGGTAACGAACGCATTGAGCGCCGACTGCGACGCGTGCGCGCGCGAAAGCGCGTCCTGTGCGAGCTCGACGCTCGACACCTCGCGCGAGCGCAAGGCGGCCGACAGCTCGGCGATCGTCCTCATCGCTCGAGCACTATTCGAGGACCTTCGGGACGAGATAGAAGCCGTCCGCGACCGCCGGCGCCTGCGTCTGGTAGAGGTCGCGGCAATCCCTTGCCGTAACGACATCTTCGCGGAACGGCAGCCCGACGTCCTGCGCGTGGGCCATCGGCGCGACGCCCGCGGTATCGATCGCCTGGAGCGCATCGATCAACCCGAAGATGGCGCCGAGCTTCGCAGCGACGTCGCGCGCCGCAGCCTCGTCGAGCTCGATTCGCGCAAGGCGCGCGAGCCGCACCACGTCGTCGAGCGAGAAGCTCATTGAACCCCCACGCTTGCAGCTTCGCCGCTGCGCTGCCCCACAAGGGGGCGCAATTCGCGCTCGGGACGGCCCTTCACGCTCATGGGAATCGATACGGTGGCGCTCTCGCTTCCGGCATGCGCGAACGCGTGTTGCGGAGCGCTCTCACGCGCTCGGCCGCGACGCCGCGACGCGGGAAGCGAGGCCGATCGGTGCAAAAAACCGCGCCGAATCAGTGCGGATAGCGCGATGGCTTAGGTTATCATATCGCCCGTTTCAAGCGTCCCCGCATCCGTCTCGAAAAGGGTGCAGGGCTTCCTGCCCGCGTCCACATCCTTTTCATGTTCGACTCCTTCAAAGGCTACTTTTCGAGCGACCTCGCGATCGACCTCGGCACCGCGAACACGCTGATCTACGTGCGCGGCAAGGGCATCGTGCTCGACGAGCCGTCCGTGGTCGCGATTCGCCAGGAAGGCGGTCCGAACGGCAAGAAGGTCATCCAGGAAGTGGGCCTCGCCGCCAAGCAGATGCTCGGCCGCACGCCCGGCAACATCACCGCGATCCGGCCGATGAAAGATGGCGTCATCGCGGATTTCACGGTCACCGAGCAGATGCTGAAGCAGTTCATCAAGAAGGTGCTCGACTCGCGGCTCTTTTCCCCGTCCCCGCGCATCATCATCTGCGTGCCGTGCGGCTCGACGCAGGTCGAGCGGCGCGCGATCCGCGAATCGGCGCTAGGCGCGGGCGCCTCGAAGGTGTTCCTGATCGAGGAGCCGATGGCGGCGGCGATCGGCGCCGATCTTCCGGTCGGCGATGCCACGGGCTCGATGGTCGTCGACATCGGCGGCGGCACGACCGAAGTCGGCGTGATTTCGCTCGGAGGCATGGTGTACGCCGGCTCGGTTCGTGTCGGCGGTGACAAGTTCGACGAAGCGGTCGTCAATTACATCCGTCGCAACTACGGAATGCTGATCGGCGAGACGACGGCCGAGATCATCAAGAAGACGATCGGCTCGGCCTTTCCCGGCTCGGAAGTCAAGGAAATGGAAGTCAAGGGGCGCAACCTCGCCGAGGGCATTCCGCGCAGCTTCACGGTGTCGTCGAACGAGATCCTCGAAGCGCTGACCGATCCGCTGAACAGCATCGTGTCATCGGTCAAGAGCGCGCTCGAACGTACGCCGCCCGAGCTCGGCGCCGATATCGCCGAGCGCGGCATGGTGCTGACCGGCGGCGGCGCGCTGCTGCGCGACGTCGATCGGTTGCTGATGGAGGAGACCGGGCTCCCGGTGGTCGTCGCGGAAGACCCGCTCACCTGCGTCGTCCGCGGCTGCGGCAAGGCGCTGGAGAACATGGAGAAGCTGTCGACGATCTTCACGAGCGATTGACGCTCGATGCGCAAAGCGTCGCGTCAGTCGGTCCGGACGGCGCTTTGCGGCCGAATGACCCATACTCGTCTGCCTCGAAACCGGAAGGCCGCGCATCGGCGCGACGGCGCGTCCCGCCCCGACTGAACGCGTGCAAATGACGTTTTGCGGCGCCTCTCGATCCTCGCCGCCGACGTTTTCCGGCGCGATGATTGGGATTCGAGACCACTTTCCGCTACATTGCTCAGGCACGGATGCTGCGGAAGTAGCGTTGGAAGCGACTCTTTCTCTCTGATATAGCGGTCGCGCGATGCGTCCGATCCCCGTCGACACGCCGGCATTTTTCAATCGCGGGCCGAAGCCGCTCGCGCGGCTCGCGTTCTTCGGCATCCTGTCGATCGCGCTGCTTTTTGCCGACACCCGCTTCCGCTATCTCGAAAACGTTCGGCAGGCGGTCGCGATCGCGCTCTACCCGGTCGAGCGCGTGCTCGCGATGCCCGGCGCGGCGCTTGCGTACGTGTCCGATTACTTCGGCTCGAAGCGGCGCCTTGCGGACGAGAATGCGATGTTGCAGGAAGAACTCGTCGCGCGCGCGCCGGCGACACAGGGCTACCAGCGCATGGAGGAGGAGAACGCGCGGCTGCGCGCACTTCTCGGCGTGCGCGATCAGTACAAGGCGACGGCGATCGCCGTGCAGATTCTGTATAGCGGTCGCGATCCGTTCACGCAGAAGCTCTTCGTCGACAAGGGTGCCGCAGCCGGCGTGAACGCGGGCGCCGCGGTGATCGACGCGAACGGCGTCGTCGGCCAGGTGACGCGCGTCTTTCCTTATTTGTCCGAAGTGACGCTCATCACCGATCGCGACCAGGCGGTGCCCGTGCAGGTCGAGCGAAACGGCGCGCGAAGCGTCCTCTTCGGCAACGGCACCGGGCGCTCGCCGGAACTGCGCTTCACCTCGCCTTCCGCGGACGTGCGGGCCGGCGATCGGCTTCTCACGTCGGGCCTCGACGGCACCTATCCTCCGGGCCTCGCGGTCGCGGAGGTGGTCGACGTCATCAAGGACGCGGGGCAGATGTTCGCGCGCATCGTCTGCAAGCCGCTCGCCGGCATCGATCACAGCGAGTTCCTGCTCGTGCTGTCGCAGTCGGCCTCGATGCCAGCGCGTCCCGAAGAGTCCGGCGAGCCCGACACGGCAAAAAAGGGCGGGCGGGCAAGGGCGCGGCGATGAGGATCGGCGCGCCATGAACGACGACTGCAGGCGAGGAACCGCGCAATGAGGGTGCTTCCCCATGTCGGCTCGTTCGCGCCGGCGTCGTCCGACGAAATCCTTCGGCCGGCGAAGCCGTGGTTCGTGCTCTTGTCGCTTCTGGCCGGCCTTGCGCTGAATCTAGTTCCGTTCGCCCCGCCCATCATCACGTATCGGCCCGATTTCCTGGCGCTCGTCCTGCTTTACTGGTGCATCCAGGAGCCCCGCCTTTGCGGTGTCGGCACCGCATGGTGCGTGGGTCTCGTGATGGACGTCGGCGATGCGACGCTCTTCGGCCAGCATGCGCTCGCCTACGCGATCCTCGCCTACGGCGCCGAATACTTTCGCCGGCGCGTGTTGCGTTTCCCGTTGTGGCAGCAGGCGGTGCAGGTCGCGGCGCTGCTCGTGATTTGCGCGCTGATCGTGCTGCTCGTACGCTTCGTCGGTGGCGCTGCGCTGCCCGGCTGGAACTATCTTTCGCCGCCGCTCGTTGGCGCGCTCATGTGGCCGCTCGTGTCGGTGCTCCTGCAGCGGCCACAGCGCCCGGCGCGCTCCGGCGCGCATCGCTGACCCGGGAACGTCGCGATGGGTGGACGCTTGCTCTTCACATCGCGGCGGCGCTTCGAGCGCGATCGCGGCGGCTACGGCGCTGCCGAGCTTCGCAATCCGGAGCGCGATCTCCATCACTTCAGGCGACGGTTGTCGCTCGTCGCAGCGCTCGTCTTCCTCGCATTCTGCGGGCTTTTCGCGCGGTTCTTTTACCTGCAGATCGTCCAGCACGCGCATTTCGAGACGCTCGCCGAATCGAATCGGATCGCGATCGTGCCGGTCGCGCCGAACCGCGGCGTCATCACCGATCGCAACGGCGTCGTCCTCGCGCAAAGCTATTCGGCGTACACGCTCGAGATTACGCCGTCGCGCATTGCCAATCTGAACGAGACGATCGACCGGCTCGCGCAGATCGTCGATGTCGAGCCGCGCGATCGCAAGCGGTTCAAAAAGCTTCTCGAGGAATCGAAGGACTTCGAGAGCCTGCCGATCCGCACGAAGCTGACCGACGAGGAAGTTGCGCGCTTCGCCGTCAATCGCTACCGCTTTCCGGGCGTCGACATCAAGGCGCGGCTTTTCCGGCAATACCCGTTCGGCGAGGTCGCGTCGCACGTGATCGGCTATATCGGCCGGATCACCGACAAGGATAACGAGCGGATCGCGTCGTGGGACGAAACCGCGAACTACAAGGGCTCCGACTACATCGGAAAGGCCGGCGTCGAGCTTTCGTACGAGCGCGAGTTGCATGGAACGACCGGCGTCGAAGAGGTCGAGGTCGATGCGAACGGACGCGCCGTCCGCACGCTCAAGCGCACGCCGCCGATCGCGGGCAACAATGTCACGCTCTCGCTCGACATCCGCTTGCAGCAGGTGGCCGAGACCGCGTTCGGCGATCGCCGCGGCGCGCTGGTCGCGCTAGATCCCACGTCGGGTGAAGTGCTGGCATTCGTCTCGAAGCCGGGATTCGATCCGAACCTCTTCGTCGACGGCATCGATCCGGCCAACTGGCAGGAGCTCAACGATTCGATCGACAAGCCGCTTTTGAATCGCCCGCTTCGGGGCGCGTATCCGCCCGGCTCGACGATCAAGCCCTATCTCGCGCTCGCCGCGCTCACGTCGGGCAAGCGCACGCCGAACCAGACGATCTACGACCCCGGCTATTTTCAAATCCCGGGACAGGCGCATCGCTTCCGCGACGACAAGCCGGGCGGGCACGGCACGGTCGACATGTACAAGTCCATCGTCCAGTCGTGTGACACCTATTACTACATGCTGGCCAACGATACCGACATCGACGACACGGCACGCTTTCTTTCGAAGTTCGGCTTCGGCCAGAAGACCGGCATCGACATCGAGGGGGAGCTCTCCGGCGTGTTGCCGTCGCGCGAATGGAAGCGCCAGCGCTTCGCGGGAAAGAACTACCGCGACGATGCACGCAAGTGGTATCTCGGTGACTCGATCTCCGCCGGCATCGGGCAGGGCTACAACGCGTTCACGCCGATGCAACTCGCGCACGCGATCGCGATGATCGCCAACGACGGCGTCGGCTATACGCCGCATCTCGTCAAGTCGATTTTGAATGTCAAGACCGGCGAAATGCGCGAGATCGCGCACGAGCCGTCGTCGCGCCTCGACGTGCGTCCCACGGATCTCGCGGTCGTCAAGCGCGCGCTCGCCGGCGTGCCGAAGGAAGGCACGAGCGCCGCCGCGTTCAAGGACGCGAAGTACGCGAGCGCGGGCAAGACCGGCACCGCGCAGCTCTTCTCGCTCAAGGGCGAGAAGTATTCGGAGCATCACGTCGAGGAGCGGATGCGCGACCACGCGTGGTACGAGGCCTACGCGCCTGCCGACCATCCGAAGATTGCCGTCGCGGTGCTCGTCGAGAACGGCGGCTTCGGTGCGCAGGCCGCGGCGCCGATCGCGCGCAAGGTGTTCGACCGCTATCTGCTCGGCGAATCCGAGCCCGGCGCGGCGGACGAGATGGGCGTGGGCGAAGACGAAGGGGACTAGGGCCTGTTAACGCTATGGGCGCAAACGCGTTGCATCCCCAAAAACGCCCAGCGCAAGGCGCGAAGTCGAAGGCGGGTCGGGCACCCGGCGAGACTTTGCAACGCAGCGCTGGGCGTTTTTGGCAGCAACCCGGAGGGAACGAGCGCTTTGGGCCGCCACTCTGCGTTGTCCTCCTCGTGAAGACGCCCGGTCTTCGCTTCGTCGTCCGTCTTGATTGGCGGCCCAAGCCACTCGTTCGCGTTTGTGCCCATAGCGTTAACAGGCCCTAGATGAAGACCCCCACGCTCGCTCCGCTCGCTGCCCCCCGCAGGTCAGTCGCTCGGGGCGGCCCTTCGCGACTGATGACGATCCCCACACGCTCGCTCCGCTCGCTGCCCCCCGAGGGGGCGGGTCAGTCGCTCGGGCCGGCCCTTCGCGACTGATGGGTGCCGCCATCGCCCGCGCGTGGGAGGTGCTGACGCGGCGCATCGATTCGATGCTCTTCGCCGCCGCGCTCGCGATCGTGGGCGTCGGATTGGTGACGCTGTTCTCGGCGGCCGATCAGAGCGTCGCGCGCGAGACGAGCCAGGCGATGAGCCTGTCGTTCGCCGTTGTGCTCATGTGGGTGTTTGCGAACATCGCGCCGCAGAGGCTCGCGCGCGTCGCCGTGCCGCTTTACGTCGCCGCCGTGCTGATGCTGATCGGCGTCGCGATGTTCGGCGTCGTCGTGAACGGCTCGCGCCGGTGGCTCAATCTAGGCATCGCGCGCTTCCAGCCCTCCGAGCTCATGAAGATCGCGCTGCCGCTGATGCTCGCCTGGTATTTCCAGAAGTTCGAGGGACGCATTCGCTGGCGCGATTTCGTGTTCGCGGTGATCCTGATCGTCGTGCCGGTCTACCTGATCAAGCGGCAGCCCGATCTCGGTACCGCGATCTTGATCGGCGCGTCGGGTTTCTACGTGCTCTACCTTGCCGGCCTGTCGTGGAAGGTGATCGTCGGCTTGATGGCGCTCGGCGCCGCCGTCGGGCCGATGGTGTGGTCGCATCTGCACGATTACCAGCGCGAGCGCATCCTGACGTTTCTCGATCCGTCGCTCGATCCGCTCGGTGCCGGTTACCACTCGATGCAGGCATCGATCGCGATCGGCTCGGGCGGTTTGGTCGGCAAGGGGTGGCTCAACGGCACGCAGACGCACCTCGACTTCCTCCCGGAACGGCACACCGACTTCATTTTCGCGGTGTTCGGCGAGGAATTCGGCCTGATCGGCAACATCGTGCTGCTGCTTCTGTACCTGCTGCTGATTGCGCGCGCGATGATGATCACCGCCAACGCGTCGACGCTGTTCGCGCGGCTCCTCTCCGGCGCCATCACGCTGATGTTCTTCACCTACGCGTTCGTCAACATGGCGATGGTGAGCGGCATCCTGCCCGTGGTGGGCGTGCCGCTGCCGCTCGTCTCGTACGGCGGCACTGCGCTGATCTCGCTCTTCATCGGGCTCGGGATCCTGATGAGCGTGCAGGCGCATCGGAAGCTGGTGGCGACGTAGGGCGCACACCGAGTCCCTGTTCGAAGGCCGGTTCCCACTCTTTGGGCAGCCACTCGAGTCGCAAGTCGAAGATCACGCCCGTCCGGCCGGTGGCTTGTCATGCCCGAGAATGCCGATTTTTAATTCCTTACCGTAAGGGGGTAAGGTGGACCATTTGAATCGGAAGCGGGACGATGAAGTCGCTGATCTCGAAGATCACGAGTAAGGGGCAGACGACCGTGCCGCAGGAAGTGCGCGCTGCGCTGCAAAGCAAACCCGGGGATCTGCTGGCGTGGGACTTGGACAAGGACCGGCGCGTCATCGTGCGCCGACTCCAACGAGTCGATCTCGAGTACTTGCGTGCAGTCGAGAAGACGATAAGTGAATGGAATACTGCCGAAGACGAAGCCGCGTATGGCGACCTATAACCGGCATGATGTCGTTCGCGTTCCCTTCCCGGTTACCGACCGAACCGCCGAAAAGAACCGGCCGGCGCTGATTCTCTCCGATCGGTCCGCTTTCAACGCCGCGGCTGCACATAGCGTGATGGCCATGATCACTTCCGCGCAGCACGCGGGATGGCCACTGGACGTTTCGATCTCCGATCTCGCTGCTGCCGGCCTCCCTGTCGCTTCGATCGTGCGGTTCAAGCTTTTTACGCTCGATCATCGACTTATCCGTGGCGTTCTCGGAAGACTGGCCGAGAACGATGCGAGCCGGGTGGCGAAGAACGTAACAAAGCTCTTCGGTTAGCCGCGCACGCAAGCGGCATCGCGAGAAGCCCTTACACGCGGTATGCGCCATCCCTTGTCGCCAATCCGCGATCGCACGTTCCGAGAGGCAAGTGTCCAGCCTTGCGCGCGATTTCGAGTGTCAGGCAGTCGGAAAAGCCCGGTGCTTTGCGCTGTCGAAAACGATCGAGCGCCAAAGCGACGAATCGGCGTCCTGGATCGTGAGCTCCGCGTGCTTCAGCAACATTTCGACGGCCGTCGCGATCTTCTCTTTGCGAAGGCCATACGCGGAACGCAGCACCGAGCAGGCTTCCACGAGCACGAGGTGAGACACCCAGGCGCCAGGCGACACGAACCGATCCGCCGCTTCGGTTTGTTTCTCGTCGTCGCGCGCAAGCAGGCGGACCAGAACATTCGTATCAATCGCGCGCATGCCTGCGCTTTACGTGGCGCTTGATCGCCCGCTTCAAGGCGGCCAGCGATATCGGCTTCGGGGCCTTTTCGAATAGTGCCTCGTGAATGTCGACGGAGGTATGGCGGGCGACGCGGCCAACGACGTATTCGCCTTCGTGTCCACGCCACTCGAGAACCGACCCCGGGGCGAGGCCGAGCTTCCTTCGCACCTCGGCGGGTACGGAGATCTACCCTTGTGCCGTCAGCTTGGAATGCGGTTTTCCCATACTACGGATTTTGCCGCATTACCAGGGTAACGTTCAGCCGCTTGCCGCGACTATAACGACCGAGAGATCGGGGCCGCAGCGGTCAAGGCCTGGTGAGTGCATGACACGAATCGCGCGTCCCGTCGGCACGATCGTCGAAACCTCGATTCCCGCGCGCCTCGACGCGCTGCCATGGTCGCGCTTTCACACGCTCGTGATCGTCGCGCTCGGGATCACGTGGGTGCTGGACGGGCTCGAAGTCACGCTTGCCGGCGCGGTATCCGGCGCGCTGAAGGCCAGTCCCTCGCTACGCCTCACAGACGAAGAAGTCGGCGCGTCGGCAAGCGCTTATCTCGCGGGCGCGGTGCTTGGTGCGTTGCTGTTCGGCTGGCTCACCGATCTTCTCGGCCGCAAGCGCCTGTTCTTCGTGACGCTCGGCGTGTACGTCGTAGGAACGGCCGCGACGGCGTTCTCGGACAGTTTCGCCGCCTTTGCCGTTTGCCGCTTCGTGACCGGCGCCGGCATCGGCGGCGAATACTCGGCGATCAATTCCGCGATCCAGGAATTGATTCCCGCGCGCTATCGCGGACGTACCGACCTTGGCGTCAACGGCAGCTTCTGGCTAGGCGCAGCGCTCGGCGCGATCGGATCGAGCGTGCTGCTTGTGCCCGGTCGGCTTCCGCCCGACGTCGGCTGGCGCGCCGCGTTCGGCGTCGGCGCGTTGCTCGGCTGCGCGATTCTTCTGCTTCGCCGTCATCTGCCCGAAAGTCCGCGATGGCTCTTATTGCATGGAAGGGTCGACGAGGCCGAGCGCATTTGCGGTGGCGTAGAGCGCCGCGTGATGGGCGGTGGGACGACGAATGCATCGCTCGCGAACCTGCGCCTCGCGATACGTGCGCGAAGCGCGAGCTTCATCGATCTTGGCGTCACGCTCTTTCGCCGCTATCCGCGCCGCGCGACGCTTGGTCTCGTGCTGATGGCCGCGCAGGCGTTCTGCTACAACGCCATCTTCTTCACCTACGCGCTCGTGCTCGGGCGCTTCTACGCAGTGCCGCCGCAAAGCGTCGGCCTCTATCTGCTGCCGTTCGCGATCGGCAATTTCCTCGGCCCGCTCGTCCTCGGACGCTATTTCGATACATGGGGTCGGCGGCAGATGATCGCCGTCACGTATGCGACGTCAGGCGCGTTGCTCGCCCTCACGGCGATCCTGTTCGTCGCGGGCGCGCTCACGGCCGTGACGCAGACCATTGCCTGGATGCTCGTGTTCTTCGTCGCGTCAGCGGCGGCAAGCTCCGCGTATCTCGTCGTGAGCGAAAGCTTTCCCGTTGAAGTGCGCGCGCTCGCGATCGCGTTTTTCTACGCGCTCGGCACGGGGATCGGGGGCATTGCCGCGCCGTGGCTCTTCGGTTTTTTGATCGGCACCGGCGAACCGATGGCGATCGCCTCGGGCTATGCGCTCGGCGCGTTCCTCATGCTGATCGCCGCGGTCGTTGCATGGCGGCTCGGCGTCGCGGCCGAGCGCAAATCACTCGAGGATGTGGCACAGCCGCTGTCGTGCATCAATAGTTGACCGCGAACTCGGCGAGCGCTTTGCGATCGGGCTCGAATCCGAGCCCCGGCGCATCTCGCAACGTGACCGAGCCGTCGACGACGCGAGGGAGCGGAAAGCGTTCGCGAAGCGGATTGGGATTCGCGTCCCATTCGGCAAATCCGTCGCCACCGACGGCTGCGAGCAGATGCAGCGATGCCATCAACCCCACACCCCCCGCGAGCCAATGCGGGCAGAACCGCATTCCCGACGCAACCGCATGCCGGCCGATTGCGACGCCGCGCGAAAACCCGCACCACTTGCCGATATCCGGTTGCAGCACGCCGAGCGAGTGCGAAGCGACTGCCGCCTCGAACGCCGACTCGCCGCGGAGATTTTCGCCTGCGGCGAGCGGCATCGGAGCGGTCGCCGCGACCGTCTGCCACACCGACCAAGGTGTGTCGGCCGCGATCGGCTCTTCGAGCCACGCGAGGCGAAACGGCTTCATATCGCGCGCTATCGCTGCTGCCTCCGTCGATGTCCATGCCTGGTTCGCGTCCGTCATCACGATCGCACTGACGGGCAATGCGTGCCGGATGGTTTCGAGATTCGCGAGATCGCGTTCGCGGCCGAAGCCGACCTTGAGCTTGAACGCGCGAAATCCCGCGTCCCAGTGTTGCATCGCGACCGGCTCGACGTCGTTCGGTCCGATGCCGCTCGCATACACGCGAACCCTTCCTGACGTCCCGCCGAGATGGCGCCACAGCGGCATGCCTGCACGTCGCGCAGCGAGATCGGTCAAAGCCTGATCGACGGCGGCGATGCACTGCGCGAACGGGCCGGCTTCGCCCGTTTGCAGCACCTGCGAAGCGACCGCGCGTGAAAGGCGCGTGAACTGTGCTTCGGGGTCGCTCACCGGCTCACCGACGAGCAACGGCGCGAGGACGCTCGCGACGAGACGTGCGCGATGCTCGGCGCCGACATTGGGAAAGTTGCACCAGATCTCGCCCCAGCCAGCGAGGCCGTCGCTGTCGACGATTCGCACGAGCGCCATCGGGCGATCCGCGATGGCGCCGAACGCGTTCACGACGGGCTTGTCGATCGGTGCGCGAAAGACGTGGGCATCGACGTTCGTGACGATCGGTTCGCGCATTTCGTTCTTCAGATCGGTCGCCACGCGTTTGCGGCAAGGGCGATGACAACGTTATCATGGCGCCGCTCAGCGGCACAAGCCGGAGTGTCTCGAACCAGGTTCAAGCCGGAGCAGACGATGAACGAAATTGCACAAGTCCGAATCGATGCCGCGCAAAGGCTCGCCGCACGCTTTTCTATGCAGGGTCGCCGCGCCATGGTCACGGGCGGCAGCGTCAGCATCGGCCGCGCGATCGCGCTCGCATTTGCCGATGCGGGCGCGGACGTCGCGATTCACTATTGTGCCGCAGCAGACATCGCGTTCGGAAAACCCGATGCCGCGAGCGAAACAGCGAACGAGATCTCGGCGCGCGCCGTTCGCGCCTTCGTCATCCAAGCCGATTTCGCTATCGCGGGCGAGGCGAAACGCACGATTGCGGCCGTGAGCGACGCGCTTGGCGGCATCGACGTGCTCGTCGTCTGCGCGTCGATCCAGTATCGCGTCCCGTTCGAGGACGTGACTGACGAGCAGATCGAGCGGCAGACCCGGATCAACTTCAACGCGACCGTCGAACTTTTGCACGCCGCGCTGCCACCGATGAAGGTGCGCCGATGGGGGCGCGTGCTGACGATAGGCAGCATCAACCAGACGCGACCCGAGGGGGAACTGACGATCTACGCGGCGCTCAAGAGCGCGCAGCACAACCTCGCGATCAACCTCGCGCGACAGTACGCGCCTTTCGGGGTGACGATCAACAACCTCTCGCCCGGTCTCATCGCCACCGAGCGCAACAAGTGGCGGCGCGAGGATGCGAATGCGTGGGCGGCGATCGAGCGCGACTCGAGCCCGATGGCCCGCGCAGGAACGCCCGACGAGATGGCGGGCGCGGCGCTTCTGCTTTGTTCGGACGCGGGAAGCTTCATCACTGGCGCGGACCTCCAGGCCACCGGCGGGAGGCATCTGTAGCGACGCGCTTCAGGTCGTATCGCGCCGCACGACCTCGAAGCCGAGATCGACGCGTTTCGTCCGGATCGTCTCGCCGGCGAGACGCCTGCACAGCATCTCGGCCGCGCGCCTGCCCATCTCGTAGCGGGGCATCCGAATCGTCGTCAGCGCCGGCACGCACTGCGACGCGATCTCCTGATCGTCCATGCCGGTGATAGCGATCTCGTCCGGCACGCGGATGCCACGTCGCTGGCACTCGAACAACACGCCGATCGCGATCACGTCGCTCGTACAGAACACGGCATCGAGGCGGGGCTCGTTCGCGAGCAGTTGCGAAAGCCCGGCAGCGCCGCCGCGGTAGCTCAAATCGACCTCGATCTGCAGACGTGCGCGCAAACGCATCCGCTTGTCGCGCAGGGCCTCGCAGTGGCCGGCATGCCGATCGCGGACGCGATCGATGTAGTCGCGTCCGCGCTGCCCGACGTAGCCGATCGAGCGCCGTCCGCCGTCGATCAGCGCGCGCGTCATCGCGCGTGCCGCGGCGAAGTTCGAATAGCCCACCACCATGTCGATTGGCGCATCGGTGAGATTGCCGGTCTCGACTACTGGAATGCGCGCGGCATCGAGCATCCGGCGCGTGCCGGGCGTATGCGTCGTTCCGGTCAGATACATTGCGTCGGGACGGCGTGCAAGGAACGCGGCGACGAGCGCCTCCTCCTCGTCGGGAGAAAACCCGCTGTCGGCGAGCAGCAGATGCAGCCCTTCGCCGTTCAGCACTTCGGTCATGCCGCGGACGACTTCCGCGACGATCGAGTGCGTGACGCTTGGAATGACGGCGGCGATCACGCCCGAGCGTTGCGACTTGAGGCTTCGCGCGACGAGGTTCGGCACATAGCCGATCGCCTCGATCGCGGCGAGCACGCGCGCTCTCGTCTCTTCGGCGACCTTGTCGGGTTCGCGCAGGACGCGCGAGACCGTGATCACCGACACGCCGGCAAGACGTGCGACGTCCTGCATTCGCGACGGCGCGCGATGGCGGCTTCGGAACGCTTCAGCGATCGCGGTCATCGTGCTCTACGCATTGACATCGATTTGATGATAACGTTAGCATGACCGGGCAGCGAAATGCGCCGACAGGAGGCCCGTGATGAAGACATGGACGCGATGCTTGGCCGCGCTGACAGGCGCGCTCGCGTTCGCGGTCGGTTCCGCCGCCGCGCAGAACGTCGTCAACCTCACTTTCCGCTTCAACGATACCGAAGAGAAGGAACTGCGCGCCGCGCTCGACCAGTTCGAGAAGCAGAACCCGGGGATCAAGGTAGCACTGCAGCGCATCGGCTGGCGTGACGCGCGCGATCAGTTTCTGCGCGAGGCGGCCGCGGAGCAGGGGCCGGATGTCGTCCATGTGGCGCAGGTATGGGTGAAGGAGATGGGAGAGGCCGGCGCCGTGCTGCCGCTCAACGATCTCATCAAGAGCTCGCCGCCTGGAAACGGCTTCGCTGACTTCATGGCGCACGATCTCGCGCAAAGCAAGGACGGCAAGATCTACGGGCTGCCGTGGACGACCGACACGTGGGCGATGGTCTATCGCACCGATCTTCTGAAGGAAGCGGGCATCACCAAGCTGCCGGATACGTGGAAAGAACTGCACGACGACAGCGCGCTGGTAAGAAAGCGCACCGGCAAGGCGGGATTGGGATTTCCGGCGGGCGGTTCCGCGTCAGGCGCGATTTGGTTTCTCGCCAACTTCTACTGGTGGTCGAACGGCAAGGCGATGGTCGTGCGGGAGCCCGATGGCAAGTACGGCATGAATCTCACCGTCGCCGACATCGCCGACTGCATGCGTTACTACAAGTCGTTCATCACCGAAGGCCACAATCCGACGTCCAATCTCTCCGCGAGCGACGCGCACGATCCGGCGATCCTTCAGGCGCTGGTGAACGGCCAGCAGGCGATGGCCGCCATGCCGCCCAACACGTACAAGCAGGTCCTGGAGATGTACGCGGCCGCGAACCCCGGCAAGCCATTGCCGTTCGTGTCGGGCACGTTTCCCAAAGGGTCGGTGACGCGCAGCTCGATGATCGGAGGCCGCATGCTCGTGATCAACGCCAACTCGAAGCATCCGAAGGAAGCGTGGAAGCTGATCGAGTACCTTGCGTCCGAGCCGATCTTCACCAGGTTCTACACGACGCAGTTCCCTGCGCAGAAATCGCTTCTGAAGAACGTCGACTGGAGTCCCGAGCTCAAAGGGTTCGCGGAGCAACTCGGGTACGCTCGCACCTGGGGACCGTATTCCGACGGACCGGCGCCGATCGGAGCGATGTGGAACGCGACCGGCCGAGCGTTCAGTGCTGCCCTTTCGGGACAGGAGAGCGAGCAGCAAGCCGCCGAGGAGCTGATGCAGACCGTATCCAAGCTGATGAAGACGCGCGGAAAATAGCGACGACCGCACCGTCGGGGCGTCGCGCGCGCGGACGGCGCCATGTAACGAGCGCGTGGAGGGGAACGGCGCCTTCTCGACAAGCAGCATCTTCACAAGCTGAGCGCGACATGCAGGGCGAACGTCGATTCATCGCGCTGATGCTCGCGCCAGCGTTTTTGATCCTCGCCGCGTTCTATGCGTATCCCACGTTCGAGAACGCGGCGATCAGCCTCACGGACCTTTCGCTTCTGAAGCTTCGCGTCGGCGGCAGCTTCGTCGGGCTCGACAACTATCGCGAGTTTTTGACGAGCCCGGAATTCGGGCATCTGCTGTTCAACACGGTCGTATGGCTCACCGCGCTGTCGGTCGTGTTGCGCATCCTGATCGGGCTCGGGATGGCGCTTCTGCTCGACTCGCCAGTTCTCGCACGGCTTCGTCTGTCGACCGCGGCAAAGCTCGCGATCCTGATTCCGTGGGCGACGCCGCCGATCGTCGCGGTCGTCGTCTGGCGCTTCCTGCTCGACGCGCAGAACGGCATCGTCAACGCGCTTCTGATCAAACTTCGCATCGTCGACGACCCGGTCGCGTTCTTCGCGAATCTCGCCACCGTGTGGCCGTCGGTCGTCACGATCATCGTCTGGAACACGGTGCCGCTCGTCGCGCTGTCGCTGCTCGCGAGCCTGCAATCGATCCCCGAGGAGTTGAACGAGGCGGCTGCACTCGATGGCGCGTCGCGCTGGCAGCAGTTTCGCCATATCACGCTGCCGTTTCTGATGCCGACGATCACCGTGCTGATGCTCACATCTGTGTTCTGGACGTTCAACAACTTCGTGTACGTGTGGCTCGCGACGGGCGCGGGGCCGGGCACGTTCACGAACGTGCTCGCGACGGAGATCTATATCAAGGCGTTTGTCGACTTCCGGGTCGGCTACAGCTCGGCGGTCGGCATCGTGATGGCGCTCGTCATGGCCGTCTTCGGCATCGTGTATTACCGGTTCGTGACGCGAAACGATCTCGCGGAGAACCTTTGATGAGCTTGACCGGGTGACGACATTTTTGCTCGATGTCGGCACCGATCGCGAACGCGGTGCGTCACGCGCGACGTGGCAGCGGCCGACGCCGATCCGCTCGCTGCTCGTGCTCGGCGTGACGATCGTCGCGCTCGTCTTCCTGGTCTATCCGTCGATCTGCATCTTCTACGGCTCGTTCAAGGCAGGCGGCGGCATGCTCGGTCGGACGGGTGGCTTCACGCTCGCCAACTACCGGCGCATCTTCGCGTCGGGCTTCGTCGTCTATACGCTGAACAGCCTGATCATCTGCGTGTCCGCGACGCTGGTGTCGACGTTCGTGTCGGTCTGTGCCGCCTACGTGTTCTCGCGCTTTCGCTTCGTCGGCAGGCGCGTGCTGTTCGGTGCGGTGCTGCTCGGTCAGGTGTTCCCGTGGATCGTGCTCGTCGATCCGCTGTTCGTCGCGTTCGCGAAATGGAACCTGACCAACAGCTACGCCGGCATGATCTTCTGCTACACCGCGTTCACGATTCCGTTCTCGGTGTACCTGCTGACCGGCTACCTTGCGACGGTGCCGAAGAGCCTCGACGAGGCGGCGACGATCGATGGCGCGACGCGCTTCCAGATCGTCTGGCGGATCGTGTTCCCGATCATGCTGCCCGGCATCGTCGCGACGGCGACGTACGCGTTCCTCCTGTGCTGGACCGAGTACCTGTTCGCGCTCGCATTTCTCACGCAGACGGGCATGAAGACGCTGCCGCTGGGCCTTTATCAATTCTTCGGCGACGACCGCGTCGACTGGGGCGCGATCATGGCGGCGTCGGCGATCGCCACGCTGCCGACGCTGGTGCTGTTCCTGCCGCTGCAGTCGAAGCTTACGTCGGGGCTTGCGGCCGGGGCCGTGAAGTGATGGCTGCTGATGCTCGCGACATCAGTGACCGCGTGCAGCGATCACCGGCTCGCACGTAACCACCGTCTTCACCGAGTTCGCGATGTAGCACGCGTGGTGCGCCTCATCGTGCATCGCAACCACGGCGTCCTGCGATGCGGCAGGATCGCCCATGACGATTCGCGGATGCAAGACGACGCGCGTGATCGCCATCCGGCCGTCGGCATCCTTCTCCATGAAGCCCTCGGCATCGTCGACGTACTCGTCGATGACGACGCCTCGCTTCGCGGCGATCGACAGGAACCACAGCATGTGGCAGCTCGATATCGACGCGACGAACGCTTCCTCCGGATCGACCGCTTCCGCACTCGAATACGGTAGCGGCACCGAATGCGGCGACGCCGATCCGGGGACCTCGATGCCGCCGTCGAAGCGCCAGCGATGGCGGCGACTGTAGCGGTTGTCGGTGAAGAGCGCATCCCCGCGCGACCACGCGACGTTCGCCGTGTAGCGCGACATCACCCCGGATTTCGGGCCGTGATCGTCCACGAGCTCGATTCCATCCAGATGCTGCCGTCCGCCGCGCGATATCGCCCGATCTCGCTGCGCAGCGCATGCTGGATCTCGTTCTTGCGCGAATCCGCGATTGCGCCCGCCTCGCGAACGATCTCGCCGGCGGGTCCGAGCGCCATTTGCATGTCGATCGCCTGGTCGACGTCGCGGCCGACCATGATCGGGCCGTCGACCCGCGTGAACGCCGGCTCGACGAAGCCCGCGGCCTCGAGTTGTGCGCGAACCACATCCGCATTGGCCATCGAGAATGGTCCCGGTCCGCACGTCTGCGCATTCTCGCCGGGCGGCGGCAGGAACTCGAGCACGATGGCCTTCGGAATGCCGAACCACGGATTGTCGTCGAGCGAGCGCCACGTGACGAACATCAGCGTGGCGCCGGGACGAAGCGCGCTTCGGACGTTGCGCATCGCCACGACCGGGTTCGCGAAGAACATCATGCCGAAGCGCGAGAAGCAGAAGTCGAACTCGCGCTCGAAGCGGTAGCTCTGCACGTCGGCGACGACGAAGCGCACGTTGGCGAGCCCTTCGGCGGCGGCGTCGCGACGGCCCTTTTCGAGGAACGCATCGCAGCAATCGAGACCGACCACCTTGCCGAACGGACCGACCTTGCGCGCGAGCTCGATGGCGGTGTCGCCCCAACCGCAACCGACGTCGAGCGCGTTCGTGCCTGCGGGTAGCGTGAGTCGCTCGAGCGGGACGCGGCTGTGATACGAAAGCCCGTCGAGCATGATGTTGCGAAAGCGCTCGAACTTCGGGACGAGGATGTCGTTCCAGAACGCCGTGAACGCGTCGTTCGATTCGATCACCGTGGCCATCGCGGCCTCCCGCGGCACGCTTTTGAACCCTTCAAGTGTACTGCGAGGCAGCAGGGTCAGAGGCGACACTGGCCCCTTTTTCACAGCAGGCGATTGAACCAGGCGAGCGAAAGGCCGGCGCCGACCACGACGAAAAACGCCGCGGCAGCGACAAAGAGCGCCGTGATCTCGGTCTGCTGCTTCGTGAGCTCCATCTTCGAGCTCATCGACTTGTAGACGTTCTTGAGATCGACGGCGTTGCCGGCGTGGAAATACTCGCCCCGCGTGACGTTGGCGATCTGCTTCAGCGAATCCTCGTCGAGGCGAACGCGCATCGACCAGCCCTCCCAGCCGATCACCTCGCCCTCCACGGTGCCGATGCCGACCGTATAAACGCGCACACCACGCTCGGCCGCCATCTTCGCCGATTCGATCGGATCGGGACCGGTCGTCGTCTGGCCGTCGGTCAACAGGATGATGATCGCCGACTTGTACGAGCCCGGCGGCACCGGCTTCGGCGGCTCCTTCGCCTGATCCGTGCCGGCCTTGTCGATCGGCACGCCGTGCGACGTGTCGTGCAGGCGCGGATTCGACGAGCGGAGGTCGAACTCGACATCCGGGAAGATCGCTTTCAGCGAGACGAGCAGGCCGCTGCCGATGGCAGTCGCGCGCTGCAGCTCGAAGCGATCGATCGCCGCGAGCAGGTCGTCGCGATTGTCGGTCGGCGCCTGCACGACCGCCGCTGTGCCCGCGAACGACACGATGCCGATCTTGACGTTGCTCGGCTGGTCGCGAATGAACGCACGCGCGGCTTCCTGCGCCGCGGCGAGCCGCGTCGGCTTCACGTCGACGGCGCGCATGCTGCCCGATACGTCCATCGTGAGAATGACGATCTCATGCTGGGTCGGCAGCGTCACGATCGCGGTCGGTCGCGCGATCGCGACGAGCATGAGCGATAGCCCGATCAGGAACATGAACGGCGGAATGTGCCGGCGAATCCGCTGCCCGACGCCTTGCGCATCGCGAATCATCGCGAGGCTCGCGTAGCGCACGGCGAGCTTCTTCTTGCGACGAAGCGCGAGCGCGTACAGCCCGATCAGAACCGGGATCAGCGCGAGCAGCCAGAGGAATTCAGGCCAGAGGAACGACATCGTGCTTTGTCATTTGCGGCACGACTGCGCCCGCCGCAAGATGACTGCGTCGCTTGCGCAGATCGGCGAAGCGCAGGATCGCGTCGGCGAGATCATCGTTCGTCGAAAGTTCGAGCACGTCGACGCCCGCATCGCGAAAGCCGGCACGAAGCCGTGCTTCGCGCGTTTGCGCGGCCTTGACGAATCGCTTTCTGAACCCGCGATCGTGCGTGTCGACGAAGATCTGCTCGCCGGTTTCGGCGTCCTGCATCGTCAGGAGGCCGATATCGGGAAGCTCCTGCTCGAGCGGGTCGTATAACCGCACCGCGATCACTTCGTGCCGCTCGGCGAATTGCGCGAGCGCGGGCGCCCACGCCGTCGCGCTGATGAAATCGGAGACCACGAATACGAGCGAGCGTCGCGGAATCACCGGGAACGCCGCGCGCAGGAATTGCTCGAGGTTCGTCGGCGCGGATTTCGTCGGCAACGGCCGGTGCAGCATCCGATGAAGAATGTGGAGCACGTGGGGGCGCCCGCCGCGTGCCGGGACGACCGTGTCCATCGTCTCGCCGTAGAACGCCGCGCCGACACGGTTGCCATGGCGCGTGAGGATGCGCGCGAGGACGGTGACGAAATCGGTCGATACGCTGCGCTTGCGCACGTCGCCGGAGCCGAAATCGACCGATGGGCTCACGTCGAGCAGAAACCACGCGGTGACGTCGCGATCCTCGTTGTATTCGCGCACGTACGGCGTCGCGAGGCGCGCAGTGACGTTCCAGTCGATGTGGCGCACGTCATCGTGATACTGGTATTCGCGCAGGTCCGCGAGATCGAGCCCGAAGCCGCGAAATAGCGTCCGGTAGTCGCCGTGCAGCAGGCCGTCGAGCCTTCGCAGCACCGTCCATTCGAGCTTGCGAAGCGCGCGCTCGGCGTTGCGCGCCGAGTCGAGCGGCACGACGTTGCCGCTCGCCTGGACCTTACTGCGTTGCGAACTTGACATGCGATTCGAGCGGCTTTTCCGGCGGCCGGATGCGTTGCATCACCTTTCGCACGAGATCGTCGGGCGCAAAACCGTCGGCGAGCGCTTCATAGGAGAGCACCAGACGATGGCGCAGCACGTCGGGCGCCAGGTCGGACACGTCGTCGGGCAGCACGTAATCGCGCCCGCGCAGATACGCGAGCGCACGCGCGGCTTCGATCAGGTTGATCGATGCACGCGGGCTCGCGCCGAACGTCACGTATTTGGCGAAATCAGGCACGCCGTAGCGATCGGGAAAGCGCGTCGCATTCGCCAGGCGCACCGCGTATTGCATCAGCGACGGGTCGACGTAGCCGTTGCGGCATTGGCGTTGCAACGCGGAGAGCTGGTCGGTGCTCGCGACGGTGATGACGTCGGCGGCGATGCCGGTCACGCGCTCCACGATGACGAACTCCTCCTCTTCGCTCGGATAGCCGACGAGGACCTTCATCATGAAACGGTCGACCTGTGCCTCCGGCAGCGGATACGTGCCTTCGGTCTCGATCGGGTTCTGTGTTGCCATGACGAGGAAGGGCGTGGGCACGAGATGCGTCTGCCCGGCGATCGTCACCTGATACTCCTGCATCACTTCGAGCAGCGCGCTTTGCACCTTCGCGGGTGCGCGATTGATTTCGTCGGCGAGGAGCAGATTCGTGAACACCGGTCCGAGCGAAGTGGTGAATTCGCCCGTCTTCTGGTTGTAGATCCGCGTGCCGACGAGATCGGCCGGGACGAGGTCGGGCGTGAACTGGATGCGCTTGAACGAGCCGCGAATCACCTTCGCGAGCGTCTTGACCGTCAGCGTTTTCGCAAGGCCCGGCACGCCTTCGACGAGGAGGTGGCCCTGCGCGAGCATCGCGACGAGCACGCGCTCCAGAAAATGATCCTGGCCGACGACGACCTTCTTGACTTCGTAAAGAATGCGCTGCATCAGCGACGCAACGTCGCCGCCCGCGTTGTCCCGGTTTTCCATGAAGCTCCCTCGAAACGAGATTTAGAAAGGCGAGAGACCGACCGCTGCCGCGGCGTTCTCGATGGGCACGGCGAAGCCGATGCCGATGAAAACACGCTGATTGTTCGGGTTGAGAATGCCGGTGACGATGCCGACCACGGCGCCGTCCATCGTGACGAGCGGCCCGCCGGAGTTGCCGGGATTGGCCGCCGCGTCGAACTGGATCAGGTTGGTGAGCAAGCGCTTACCTTCCGGGGAACGGTACTCGCGCCGCAAGCCGGACACCACGCCCTCGGTGACCGACGGTCCGATCCCGAACGGGAAGCCGACCGCGATCACCTCGTCGCCGAGCGCTAGGTCCTTGGTGGAGCGAAGCGTCGCGGCCTGCAGATCGTCGGGAATCGTCTTCGCTTGCAGCACCGCAAGGTCGTTCTCGGGCTGTGTCGCGATGATCGTCGCTTCGGATTCGGTGCCGTCGGCGAAGATGACGCCGACTTTCTTCGCGTCGGCGACCACGTGCAGGTTCGTGAGGATGATGCCCTTGTCGACGATGACGACACCCGTGCCCACGCCCGCTTCTGTGATTTCGCCGTCGCCCGGCTCCCGTTCGTATTCGCGCACGCGCACGACCGACCCGCGCACCGCTTCGTACGCGCGGGCCGCCTGCGACGGCAACTGCTTGGTGTCGAGCGTGTGCAGTACCGCTGAATCGATGTCTTCCTGCGTGAGCGCGTGCGGCGGCGTCTGAAGCGCGTTGTAGCCGTAGACGGCGCCAAGCGCGATCAACACGCCGAGCAGAAGCGACAGGAACGCGTTGTGGCGACCGAGGAAGCGCCGGGCGCGCGCGCGCCGCGTCAGCGCAGCGGGCGGACCGGCCGGCGTTTGCGCGGTGGGCGCCGGGTCCGCGGCGGGGACGCTCGCACCGTTTGCGTGCTCGTCGCGCCCCGATGTGCGCGGGCGAGGGGAAGTGCTGTAGAGCGATGCGCGCCGCATGAGAAGAGGAAACGGTAGCGGTTAGCTGATGATGACAACTTTAGGCGCGGAGGATTCAATCACGCTTGCCGCCGGCGATGGCGGCGCCCCTCGAAATAGCCGAAGCAGACGAGCACGCTCGCCAGCGAGAACGCGATCGCGAGCGGCGAGACGAGGAACGTCGCCAGCTCGTTCCAGGTACCGGTCGGATCGAGATAGCGAAGGCACGCGTACACCGAAAGCGACGACACGACGGCCGCCGCGAGCGACGCGCGCGAGGCATCGCGGAACAAGCGCTCCGCCGCCACTCCGACGACGAGCGGCAGCACGATCAGGACCGCAAGCGGCTCCATGACAAGGCGAATCGTTCGCGTCGGCATCCTGCGCGCGCGCATGGCGCGCGCGTGGGCCTCTCGCGGCTCCAATACTACTCCGGCCTGCGCGCGTTGCCGATGGCCGCCGTCGGTCGGCGGTCGGCCACGCTCTTAAGGCCACGCTACGCTTCGAGCTTCTTGTCGAGCGTGATCGTCGCGTTCAAAAGCTTCGAGATCGGGCAGCCGGTCTTCGCGTTGTCGGCCGCAGTGTCGAATGCCTGCTGGCTCGCGCCCGGGATCCTGGCGACGAGCGAGAGATGCACGGCCGGGATCGCGAAACCGCCGCCCGATTTTTCCAGCGTGACCGTGGCCTTGGTCTGGATGCTCTGCGCGACGAGACCCGCTTCGGCGAGCTGCGCCGACAATGCCATCGCGAAGCAGCCCGCGTGCGCGGCCGCGACGAGCTCCTCGGGATTCGTTCCCTTGCCGTTCTCGAAGCGCGTCGCGAACGAGTATTGCGTGTTGGACAGCACGCCGCTGTCCGTCGAAATGGTGCCGTGGCCGGACTTGAGATCGCCGTTCCACATGGCCGATGCGCTGCGTTTCATGAAGTCCCCGCTTGGTCGCTTGCGTTGCTCGTGTCGAGAGATCGCCGGCCGACGAGGTAATCGACGCCGGCCGGCCCGACCGATTCCGCATGGCGGTGCCCGGCCGGTACCACGAAAATGTCGCCTTCGCGGTATGCGTAACTCTCGCCTTCGACCGTCAACGTGATCTCGCCGTTCAGCACGAGCGCACGCACGTCGAACGGGTGCGCGTGCTCGGATACGATGGTCAGTGGTGGCACGAACTTGCGCTCGATGGCGAAGCCGTCGCGCCGCAGCGCCGACTCGAATTGCGCGTCCTTCGTCATGTCATCCTCCGCGGTTTCCGAAAAATGTCTTGCTCGTCGGCCAGCGTGCCGGCCGCATCGTGACGATACCTTGCGCGCGGCGCCGCGGGAATAGCATCATCGCGATCGATGTTGACAGGCGATTGCCGGCGATTGTCGCCGGCGCCATACAGGGGAGAAAAAGAATGGCACGATTGACGATCGGATTGGCGGCCTTCGGCGCGCTTGTCGCGGGCTGCAGCGACATGGGCGGGATGAAGATGGCGAGTGGCACACGCAGCGCCGCCTCGCAGATGACGTTTTTCATCACGAGCACCGGGTCGGGGAAAGGCGCCGACTACGGCGGCCTTGCGGGCGCCGATCGCCATTGCCAGGAGCTCGCGAGCGCGGTCGGCGCGGGCGACCACACCTGGCACGCCTATCTCAGCACGCAAGGACCGGACGCCGTCAACGCGCGCGATCGGATCGGCAAGGGACCGTGGCGAAACGCGAAGCGCGAGATCATCGCGCACGATCTCGACGAGCTCCATGGCAAGAACAACATCAGCAAGCAGACGGCGTTGACCGAGAAGGGCGACGTCGTGAACGGCTTCGGCGACAAGCCGAATCGGCACGACATCCTCACCGGCTCCAAACCGGACGGCACCGCGTTCCCGCCCGGCAGCGACATGACCTGCGGGAACTATACGAAGAGCGGCGAGGGCAGCGTGATGCTAGGCCATCACGACCGCAACGGCACGAACCCGGATCCGATCGCCAACGCGTCGTGGAATTCATCGCACAAGTCGGCGGGTTGCAGCGACGCGCTGCTCGCGAAGACCGGCAGCGCCGGGTATCTGTACTGCTTCACGACGAACTGACCCCGGAAATTGGTGCCAGAGATGAATTAGAAATTGGTGCCAGAGATCATTTAGAAATACATCTCTGGCACCAATTTCGGCTCATTCTTTCTGATCCGGCGGCGCGTGCCGCTCGCACTTGCGGCAATCGAGCATGCGACCGATCGCGGAGCGACGGCCCGCGGCGGTCGTCACCCACGCCCGCAGCCGCCACGGCGGGTCGTGACGCACGTGCTGGAAATGCCCGCACGCGAGCTCGGCTACCCAGTGGCCTTCCTCGTCCTGATGGAACGCCGCGATCGGTTGGCGCATCCGAGCTATTTCTCGACGATCAGCACGAGATACTGTAAGCCACGAACAGCAGCAGGAAACGCGAGCGTCGTCGCAACGCCGATCGGCAGCGCCCATTCGCGGCGCAGCCTTCCGATCACGGCGCGCATTACCCATGCATCATGTCGTCGATCGAGATAGCGAGGCCCGATCAGCGTCCGCCCCGCTTGCCGTTCCGATGCACGGCCGCGCGCATCAGCAGCACGTAGGTCACCGGCGTCGTGATGAACGTGAACACCGCGATGACGAGCTCGTGCAGAACGGGCCGCGCCTCAAGCGCCGAAAAGAGCAGCATCGATGCGATCAGCGTGAGGCCGACGCCGCCGGTCGTGCCCATCGTCGGCGGATGCACGCGCTGGTAGAACGTTGGCAGCCGCAGCAGTCCGAACGATCCGATCAGCGCGAGCGCCGCGCCGAGGATCGCGAGCAGGCCGACGAGCGCGGCCACCAGCGGGGACAATCCAGCAAAGTCGCTCATTCGATCACCTCGCCGCGCAGCAGGAATCGCGCGAGCGCGGCTGTCGACACGAAGCCCAGCATCGCGATCACGAGGGCGACTTCGACATAGACCGTCGTCGCCTCGCGCATGCCGTGCACCAGCAACAGAAGCATCGCGTCGACGTACATCGTGTCGAGCGCCAGGATGCGATCCTGCGCGCGCGGCCCGCGCAGCAGACGGATCACGGCGAACGCCATGGCGAGCACGAGCAAGAGTTCGGCGAGGAGAAGCGAAACAGGCAGGAGCGAGGCGCTCATTCGAAGATCTCCATCAGGCGGCGTTCGTAGCGGTCTTTGATCGCGCGGATCGAAGCCTCGTCGTCGACGAGGTCGAGGATGTGCATCGTCAGCACGCGGGTACGTGAGTCATACCCCGCCCACGACGTGCCGGGCGTCCCGGTGATGATGCAGGCGAGCACGGCGAGCCCCGCAGGATGGCGAAGCTCCAGCGGGATCTCGAGGAAGCCGGCGCGATGCTCGGGCACGCGCCGATGCAGCACGATCGCCGCGACCGCGACATTCGAGCGCGCGATGTCGAGCAGCACGATCGACGCGAGCCGAAGCGCGACCATCGGCTTGCGCGCGCGTTGCAACGGCGCCTGCAGCACATGAAGGCCGCGCACGGCGACGAGCGCCACCACCATTCCGAGGAGTGCATGCCCGAGCGCGACCGTGCCGTTCAGCACAAGCCACATCGCGATGAGCGAGAGCCACAGCAACGGGAACGTCCTTTTCATCGCCCGAGCACCCGATCGACGTAACCGCCCGGCGCGTGCAGCGCCCGCGCGCCCTGGTCGAGATAGCGGATCAGCGTCCCGGCGCCCACCGTGAGCGCGACGCACAGCGCCAGCAGGAGCGCGATCGGCACGAGCTCGATTGCGCGCACGCGCGGCACGTATCCATCGGAGGTGGCCCAGAAGCGGCGCACGCCGGCGCGCGCCATCGCGATGATCGTCGCCATTCCGGACCCAACCAGCAGCGCGAGCAGCGCCCACGATGCCGCGGGCACCGGGTCGGCGACGAGCAGCGCATTCAGGATCGCGAACTTCCCGATGAAGCCGGCCAGCGGCGGAAGGCCGGCGAGCATGATCGCGCAACCGGCGAAGCTCAGTCCGAGCAGCGCCGTCGCGGCGGGGATGGCGATGCCGATCTCGAGCTCTTCGCCTTCGTCCTCACCCGCGCCGAACGCTTCGGCCGTGACCGCCAGGATCTCGGCTCCCGGACGGCGACCCCGTTCGACGAGCTCGACAAGCAGGAACAGCGCCGAGAGCGCGAGCGTCGACACGACGAGGTAGTACAACGCGGCGCCCGTGAGCGGCGTGCTGCCGATCGCGATGGCCGCGAGCAGCGTACCCGACGACACGAGCACGCTGTAGCTCGCGAGCCGACCCATGTCTTGCGAAGCGAGGACGCCGAGGGCGCCAAACGCGATCGTCGCCATCCCGCCATACGCGAGCCACGGCGTGCCGACCGAGGGCGTCGCTTCCGAGCCCGTGCCAAACAGGAGGCCGGTGCGCAGCACTGCATAGACGCCCACCTTCGTCAGCACGGCGAACAGGGCGGCGGCGGGCGCACTCGCAGCGGAGTACGTGCGCTGCAGCCAGAAGCAGAGCGGCCACATGCCGGCCTTGACGAGGAACGCGACGCCAAGAATCGCCGCGCCCGCCTCGAAAAGCGCACGATCGGGTGGCGCCGCATCGCGCCAGCGCAGCGCGAGATCGGCCATGTTCAGCGTGCCGGTCGCGCCGTAGATCAGGCTGATTCCCACCAGCAGCAAAAGCGAAGCCGTGAGATTCACGACCACATAGTGCAGGCTCGCGCCGACGCGCACGCCGCCCGAGCCGTGGAGCGCGAGCCCGTACGAGGCGGCGAGCAACACCTCGAAGAAGACGAAGAGGTTGAAGAGGTCGCCGGTGAGGAATGCGCCGTTCACGCCCATCAGCAAAAACTGCACGAGCGAGTGGAAGCGCGGACCCGCGCGCTGCCAGCGCGCCAGCGAGAAGACGAGCGCCGCGACTCCGAGCACGCACGTGAGCAGAACCAGGATCGCCGCGAGGCGGTCGACGACGAGCACGATGCCGAACGGCGCCGGCCAGTTGCCGATGGGATAAACCGTCGCGAACGACTCGTCGGCGAGCCGGACGAGCGCGACCGCAGCGGCGACTTGCAACAGCGCCGCGCCGACGCTGATCGCCGCCTTGAGCGCCAGGCGTCGCTCGTCGATCACCAGCGTGATCGACCCGGCCGCGAGCGGCAGCACGATCGGCAGCATCACCAAGTGCTCGGTCAGGGTCATCGATTGGATTCACGGCCGTCGACGTGATCGGTGCCGCTGAAGCCGCGCGCCGCGAGCAGCACGACCAGCAGCAGCGCGGTCGTCGCGAAGCCGATGACGATCGCGGTCAGCACGAGCGCCTGCGGCAGCGGATCGGCGAATGCCGCCGGATTCGCGGCCTTGCCGGCTTCGACAACGGGCGCTGCCCCGAGGCGCAGCCGGCCCATGACGAAGATAAAGAGATTGACCGCGTACGAGAGCATCGAAAGGCCGATTGCCACCTGGAACGTGCGCGGCCGCAACAGCAACCAGACGCCGGAGCTTGCGAGAAGGCCGATGGCGCACGCGACGACGAGCTCGGTCATGGCTTCCACGCCTTGCGATCGTGTTCCTCGCGTTCGCCGCGGTGGGCGCGCAGCGATTGATGCGCGATCGCGATCAGCATCAGCGTCGTTGCGCCGATGACCAGGAGGAAGACGCCGATGTCGAACAGGAATGCAGTCGGAAAGTGAACGTCGCCGAGCAGCGGCACGTCGAGGTGCGCAACGTGCGACGTGAGGAACGGATGCGCGACGAGCCACGCCCCGGCGCCCGTCAATGCAGCGAGGCCGATGCCGATGCCCATGAGTCGCACGGGTCGCAGAACGAGCCGCGACTCGACGGCGCGCGTGCCGCTCGCCATGTACTGCAGGATGATGCCGATGGCGAAGACGATGCCGGCGGCGAAGCCCCCGCCGGGCTCGTTGTGGCCGCGGAACAGCAGGTACATCGCGAACACGAAGATCGGTGCGAACATCCCGCGCATCAGCACGCCGGGCACGAACCCGTCGTCCGCCGCCGCCGAATCGGGCTGCTCCTGCTGCTGCGCAGGCGGCTCCATGCTCTCGTGCGCCGGGCGGAAGCGACGCAGCAGCGAGTAGGCGGCGACCGCAACGGCGCCGAGCACGGTGATCTCGCCGAGCGTGTCGAAACCGCGGAAGTCGACCAGGATCACGTTGACGATGTTGGTGCCGCCGCCTTCAGGAAAAGCGTGCTCGACATAGAACTTCGACACCGTGTCCGGTAACGGCCGCGTCATCGCCGCATAGGCGAGCGCGGCGAGGCCGCTTCCGACGGAAACGGCGATCGCGAGGTCGCGGAGCCGCCGAGGAAGCGCGGCGCGTGCGCCGGCCCACGTGAAGCGATACGGCACGCGCTTGGGGAGCCAGCGCAGTCCAAGGAGCAGCAGCACCGTCGTGACGATTTCGACGGCGAGTTGCGTCAGCGCGAGATCGGGCGCCGAGAACCAGGCGAACGTGAGGCAGGTGACGAGCCCCGCGCCGCCGGCGAGGATCAGCGCCGCCAGCCGGTGGAACTTCGCCTGCCATGCCGCGCCGACCGCGCACGCGCCGCCAACCGCCCACGCGATCGCGAGCGTCGCAACGAACGGCGTCGTTCCCGGCGTGCCGAGCGGGATCCCCAGCCGATACGCTGGCCACAGCGCAGCCGCGATCGCGAGCAGCACGATCAGGCGAAGTTGCGGCTGAAGCCGTTGCGTACCCATTAGACGCACGAGCGCGCGCGCCCAGCGCCACGACACGGCGACCAGCACGGCGTCGAAGACGCGTTGGCCGTCGATCGGCGGCACGAACGGCTCGCCCTCGATGCCGCGCGCGAAATGAGAGCCCAACGCAAGGAACAGCACGAGACCCCCCGCGAGCGCGCAAACGCTCATCAGCAGGGGCAGCGTGAAGCCGTGCCAGACGGCGAGGCTGTACACGGGCATTGCCGCACCGAGCACGCCGCCGACAGCGACGTGGAGCAGCGGCCCCACCGTCTGCGCCGGAAAGACGCCGACGACCACGCAGGCGAGCACGAGCAACTCGATCGGAAAACGTAGCCACCGCGGCGGCTCCCGCGGCATGCGGGGCAGCCCGACCGGATCCGGACCGAAGAACACGCCGTGGATGAAGCGCAGCGAATACGCGACGCTGAACATGCCGGCAATGGTGACGATATAAGGCAGCGCGCGATCGAGCCACGGCAATGGACCGGTGACTTCGAGCGCCTCGGCGAAGAACATCTCCTTCGACAGGAAACCGTTCAGGAGCGGCACGCCCGCCATCGCCGCGGCCGCGACGATCGCGAGCGTCGCGGTGATCGGCATGAACCTGAACAGGCCCGAGAGCCTGCGGATGTCGCGTGTGCCGGTCTGGTGGTCGATGATGCCCGCCGCCATGAACAGCGAAGCCTTGAACGTGGCGTGGTTCAACATGTGGAAGATCGCCGCGACGCAGGCGAGCGTGCTGTTCAATCCGAGCAGCAGCGTAATGAGGCCGAGATGGCTGATCGTCGAATACGCCAGCAGTCCCTTGAGATCCTGCTGGAAGATCGCGACGTACGCGCCGAAGACGAACGTCACGAGCCCGGTGGTGCCGACGATCCAGATCCACGCGTCGGTCCCGGCCAGCACCGGCCAGAGCCTCGCCATCAGGAAAACGCCGAGCTTCACCATCGCGGCCGAGTGCAGGTAGGCCGACACGGGCGTCGGCGCCGCCATCGCATGCGGCAGCCAGAAGTGGAACGGGAACTGTGCGCTCTTGGTCAATGCGCCGAGCAGCACCAGCACGAGCGCCGGGACGTAAAGATCGCTGGCGACGATCGCTTCGCGCGAAGCGAGCACGCGGTCGAGATCGTAGCTGCCCACGATGTGCCCGAGGATCAGCACGCCGGCGAGCAGGCACAAGCCGCCGGCCGACGTCACGATCAGCGCCATCCTGGCGCCGTCGCGCGCAGCCGGGTTGTGATGCCAGTACCCGATCAGCAGGAAGGACGCGAGGCTCGTGAGCTCCCAGAAGAACACGAGGATGATCAGATTCCCCGACAGCACGACGCCGAGCATCGAGCCCATGAACGCGAGCAGGAACGAATAGAACCGCGGCACCGGATCGCGCGGCGACATGTAGTAGCGCGCGTACAGCACGATCAGGAATCCGATGCCCGTGACGATGACGCAGAACATCCATGCATAGCCGTCCATGCGAAGCGTGAAATCGAGCTCGCCCATGGGCAGCCACGCGGCCGCGATGCGCAGGACGTGGCCGTGCGAAACCGCGTCGTAGCATCCCAGGCTGACGAGCAATGCGGCGAGCGCAATGACGCCCGCGAGCCAGGCCTCGGCGTTGCGTGCATTGGCCGGGAAGAGCATCGCGGCGATGCTGCCGGCGAATGGCAGCGCGAGCAGCACGATCAGCGCCGCATCAACTCCGATCATCGCGCCATGCGGCCGCGCTTTGCCACGGCGGCGGCCTTGTCACGCCGTGCGACTCCAATCACTCAGAAGTCGATGAAGAACGGCGCCGCCATCAGCGCTGCGCCGACGACGACCAGCCAGACGACGCCGGTGACGAAATACGGATAGACGCAAAGCAGCATGCCGGCGATCAGCGGTGCGAACCTCGCCTGCCGCTTGCCGTACATGAAATAGCCGACGCCGATCGCGCCGGTGAAGATGCCGATGATGAGGCTGGTGGAGTTCAACCCGCGCTCACGTGGGCCGCACCGGCGTTGCCGCGAACTTTCCTACGACGGTTGTCCACGGCCGCACTTCCCAGCTTCGCACGAGCCCGTTCGCGACGTACGGATCAGCCTCGGCGAAGCGCCTCGCCACGTCGGGAGAGTCGCCCTCGAACAAGAGCATCGCGCGATCGGTCGGATCGGCGAGCGCGCCGCCGAGGACGAGCGCGTCGCTTTGCCATGCGAGCCTCAGATGGCCATTGCGAAACGCGCCGCGCCGTTCGAGGTAGTCCGGCGCAAGCTCGTAGATCAGCAGGTAGTGCATGGCGATTCCTTCAGTCATGTAACCGGCGGTGTGCGATGAATCTTACGCCGAGGCGCCGCGCGAGTCCTTCGCCGCCAGCCTTCATCACCTGATCGTGATTCCACGCGAATAGCGCCGCGAAAAGCGGTGCGGCGACGTTCATCCAGCGCTTGCCCGTATCGACGAGCCAGGTGTAGCGCACACACGAGACGTCGCCATCGCTCGCAAGCCGCCAGCATCCGATGCCGCTGAGTTCCCCGCGTGCCGCGCCTTCGATCGCGTGGGGACGGTCGGATCGCGTCGTCGTCATGTCGAACGTCAGCCGATACGGCAGCCGGCTGGACCAGGTGTAGCGCCACACGGCGCCGATGCCGTGCGCATCGCCTTGCGCGACCGGCTCGACACGATCGACGTAACGCCACCATGCCGGCCAATCGGCCGGCGTCGAAAGTGCGTCGAAAAGCGCGTCGAGCGGCGCGTCGATCCGCCACTCGGTAACGAGTCGATACCTCGCGCGATCCGCGTCGCGATTGTTCGCCGCGCGCGCGGCCTCACGTTGCTCTACCATGCGAGGGCGCTCGTGGACGCGGGCGCGTCGCCGGCATCGCGCGGGCGCGGTAACGATGCTGCCGACAGGGAGTGAGACCGCGCATGGAGGATCCGATGCATCGAGCAATGGTTGTGGCGGGGTGCGCGCTTCTGCTCGCAACCGCAGGCTACGCGCCATCGGCGGTGGCCGAGAACGATGCGCAGATGATCGCGCCGAAGGATATCAAGTGGGGTCCGGCGCCGCCGGCGCTACCGAAGGGCGTGAAGGTCGCCGTGCTGAAGGGCGATCCAGCGAAGCCCGGGCCGTTCGTGATCCGGATCAAGACGTCGGGCCCGTTCCGCATCCCGCCGCACTGGCACTCGCAGGACGAGGACCTGACGGTGATCTCGGGCGTCTTCTATCTCGGCCTCGGCGACAGGATCGACGCCAAGTCGACGCACGCGCTTCCGGCGGGCGGCTTCCACTCGCTGCCGGCGAAAGCGCATCACTACGCGCTCGCCAAGGGGCCCACCGTAATCCAGGTGAGCGGCAACGGGCCGTTCGACATCACGTACGTGAACCCCGCCGACGATCCGCAGAAGAAGACGTAGCCGAACCCCCGCGCGTCGCGTTCGGCGCGCGTTTTCTCGCCGACGCGGCGCGCGCTTGACGTGCATCGGCGACGCGCGCTTCCCACCACGGCTCGAGCGCGTCGGCGATCGATGACGGCAGTCGCATCCCCGACTGGCGCACCGCCCAGCGGAAGCGTCGAAACGGCGGTTGCGCCAGTTCGTCGAGCGTGATGAGCGGCGTCTCGAAGAGCGTATCGAGCCGAAGCTTCACGTAGTTGGTGCGAACGCCCTGCTGCGCCTTGTCGTCCAGCCAATGGATATCCTCGCGCGGCGTCGAGAGCGCATAGCCCGAACCGAACAGCCCCTTGGGCGGGATGCCGAGGCGTACGAAGAACGCGCGCGACCCGACCTCGATCGCGCGATTTCGCCCGCACGCCCACTCGATGTCGACGTGCCCGCGCCGATCGATGACGCGCCGCTCGCGCGCGAGCTCGGGCCAGTTCCAGAGCTTCGGATTCCACGCATACACATGGCTCGCCACGGCTTTTTCCTCGAAATCGCGCGACGAGACGCTCGCGTTCGTGTAGATTTCCGCGCGGGGAAATCGCGCGCCTCATGCCACGCTCGCTCACGCTACTTGCCGTCGTGCTGCTTGCAGCCGGCTGCGGGAGCGTCCCCCAGCGAAGCGCCGCGCCGCAGGGTTCGTCGCCCGGCGCTCCGCCCGCTTCCGGCAAATATTATCTGGACGACGGGCCGGGAGTGCATCCGCCGGCCGACCTCGACGCGATCCCCGATGCCATACCGCGGCTCGAGCCGCTGCATCGCGCGGCGAACAAGCCTTATGCGGTGTTCGGCCGCGAGTACGTTCCCGCGACGGTGCTGACGCCTTATCACGAGCGCGGCGTCGCATCGTGGTACGGGCGCCGTTTCCACGGCCAGAAGACGTCGATCGGCGAAGCCTACGACATGTATGCGATGACGGCCGCGCATCCGACGCTGCCACTGCCCTCGTATGCGCGCGTGACCAATGTCGCGAACGGCAAGAGCATCGTCGTGCGCGTCAACGATCGCGGCCCGTTCCTGCACGACCGGATCATCGACCTCTCGTACGCGGCTGCGTATCGGCTCGGCATCGCGCAAAACGGCAGCGGCGAAGTCGAGGTCGACGCGATCCTGCCCGGGTCGCTCGCCGAATCGGCCCAGGCTTCGAGGCCGCCACTCGCACTCGTTGCCGATGCGCCGGCCATCACGGCGCCGCTCACGCCGCCCGTCGAGACCCCGCCGACATTGGCGAGCATCGACGCGCCGCCGATCGCCGACGTGCGCGGCGGCTATTCGGTGCAACTTGGCGCCTTCGCCAATTTTGTCAACGCGCAGGCGTTTCTTGCACACGTGCAGAACCAACTCGCGTCGGTCAAGGTCGAAGCGAGGATTCGTCAGGCAGGCGGACTCTATCGCGTCTACGTCGGACCCTACGCCGACCGAAACGACGCACAACGCCTCGGGGAGCGCATCACGCAGGCATTCGGTTATCCGACTACGGTCGCGGCGCATTGATCGAACATTGCGTCGCCCGTCATCGCGAGCGCGGCATCGCCGTCGTCCTCGTTGCGGCGACGATCGTTATAATGTCTCCCGCGCGCCACGTAGCGCCATCGCGTCGAGCCATGCGGCGCGACTCCGTTTTGCTCCTCCCGATTGACTTCGCTCGATGATCCGTTCGCTTCGTCGCTGGCTTGCCGTGATCGCATTGTCGTTCCTTCCGTTTGGCATCCATGTTGCCGAAGCGCAGCTTTCGATCGAGATCGTCGGCGGCGCGGGCACCGCGATACCGATCGCGATCGTTCCGTTCGACGCGGAAGGCACGTGGCCGCTTTCGATCTCCCAGATCGTCGCCGCCGACCTGCAGCGCTCGGGACTGTTCCGCCTCGTCGACACGTCGGGGATCGTGCCGCGACCCGTTCGCGCGCAGGACGTGGAGGCCTCGGTGTGGCGCGCACGAAACGCCGACGCCGTCGTCGTCGGCTCCATGTTGCCAACGCCCGACGGTCGGGCGGATGTCCGCTTCGCGCTCGTCGACGTCGTCAAGCAGACGGCGCTCGTGCAAATGGGGTTCACCGTCGCGCCGGCGCAGTTCCGCATCACCGCGCACAAGATTGCCGACATCATCTACGAGAAGCTGACCGGGGATCGCGGCGTCTTTTCCACGCGCATCGCCTACATCACGAAGCAGGGCTCGCGCTTCCAGTTGCTGGTCGCCGATGCCGACGGCTACGGGCCGCAATCGATCGTCTCGTCGAACGAGCCGCTGCTCTCGCCGCGCTGGTCGCCGGACGGCACGCGCCTCGCGTACGTCTCGCTGGAGAACCGCAAGCCGGTCGTCTACGTGCAATCGCTCGAGACCGGCGTACGCCGCGCGATCGCCAACTTCCGCGGCAGCAATTCGTCCCCCGCGTGGTCGCCCGACGGGCGCAAGCTCGCCGTCACGCTGACGAAGGACGGCGGCTCGCAGGTGTATCTGATGAATCCGGACGGCAGCGGCGTCACGCGCGTGATGGCGTCGCAGGCGATCGACACCGAGGCGATGTTCACGCCCGACGGACAATCGCTCGTGTTCACGTCCGACCGCGGCGGCACGCCGCAGATCTATCGCGCGAGCCTGCTCGGCGGGCAGGTCGAGCGCCTCACGTTCGAGGGCAGCTACAACGTCTCGCCACGGCCGCTGCCCGACGGCAAGGGCATCGTGTTCGTGCGCCGCGACGGAGGACGCTTCCAGATCGCGACGCTCGACTACGCGACGCACCAGGTGCAGGTGCTGACCGCCGGCCCGAACGACGAGAGCCCGAGCGTTGCGCCGAATGGCAAGCTCGTGATCTATGAGAGCCAGGACGGAGGTCGCGGCATCCTCGCCGCGGTGTCCATGGATGGTCGAGTGAAACAGCGGCTCGTCGCGCCCGCGACCGACGTGCGCGAGCCCGCGTGGGGACCGTTCCCGCGGTCATGAAGGTGCTTCCATTTCAACGCGCGTCCGGTCGCAGCGCGCACGAAATCCTTGCAGGAGGTGGCATGCGCAATTTGCTCTTTGTCGCGTTCATCGCGGCGGCATTGGTTGGTTGCTCGTCGACGCCGACGACGGAAGCACCGGTCGAGGACCACGGCACATCGGGGGCCACGGCGCCCGGCGCGGGCGGGGCGCAGACGGGCGGCGCACAAGGCGGCAATGTGAGCGGCTCGCAACTCGGCGACGAGCTGCACAATCCGTCGAGCATCCTGAGCAAGCGCAGCGTCTATTTCGACTTCGACAGCTTCGTCGTCAAGGACGAATATCGGCCGCTCGTCGAAGCCCACGCGCGCTACCTGTCGTCGCATCCGAACGCGCGGATGACGATCCAGGGCAACACCGACGAGCGCGGCTCGCGCGAGTACAACATCGCGCTCGGACAGAAGCGTGCCGACGCGGCCAAGCGCATGATGGTGTTGCTCGGTGCGAAGGACGGCCAGATCGAAACGGTGAGCTTCGGCAAGGAGAAGCCCAAGAATCCGGGCCACGACGAAGCGGCATGGGCCGAGAATCGGCGCGACGACATCGTCTACGCGGGCGAGTGAGCGCTGCCGTCTGGCGGGAGAGAACCATGAGCGCCAGAAACGGATCGACCGCAGGCATCGTGCGCGCGGTGCTTGCGGGCGTAGCGCTTTGCGCGATCGCGCACGTCGCGCAGGCCGCGATCTTTCCCGACGACGAAGCGCGCCGACGCATCGAGGCGACCAACGTTCGCCTGTCGCAGATCGAGCGCCAGATCGACGATCGATTGGCGGCGCTCGAGCAGCAGGCGAAGGCCGGCGGCCTGGTCGACCTCGCCAATCAGGTGCAGGTGCTGCAGTCCGACGTGGCGAAGCTGCGTGGACAGATCGAGGTCGTCACCTACGAGCTCGAGCAGGCCCAAAAGCGCCAGCGCGATCTCTACGTCGACCTCGACACAAGGCTTCGCAAGCTCGAATCGGCGGCGCAGGGTTCGTCGAACGGCGCGGCGAATGCGGACGGCGCACCGCAGGGATCTTCGGAAGCACCGCCTCAGGGGGGTCCGCCGCCGGTGGCGGTCGCCGCGCCGCCGGGCCCGGCCGCCACGGCGCCGCCCGTACGGAATCCGGCCGACAACATTGCCGAGCAGCGCGCGTACGACAGCGCGCTCGACCTCTTCAAGCGGGGTGATTACACGGGTGCGATCAACGGGTTCAATGCGTTCTTGAAGTCGTATCCTCGCAGCGCGCTCGCTTCGTCGGCACAGTACTGGCTCGGCAACGCGCAATACGCGCGGCGCGACTATCGCGGCTCCATCGCAACGCAGCGCCAGTTGCTGAAGGACTATCCCGACAGCGGCAAGGCGCCCGATGCGCTGCTCAACATCGCGTCGGCGCAATCCGACATGGGCGACAACGCTGCGGCGCGGCGCACGCTTGAGCAGTTGATCCGCGATTACCCGAAGACCGACGCGGCGGCGCGCGCGAAGCAGCGGCTCGGCTCGAAGTGATTTCGTTTGCCGCGCGCGTCGTCGCGTGGCAGCGCATGCACGGCCGGCGCGATTTGCCGTGGCAGCAGGCGCCCGATCCGTACCGGATCTGGCTCTCGGAGATCATGCTGCAGCAGACGCAGGTGGCGACCGTGCTGCCGTATTTCGTGCGGTTCGTCGCCGCGTTTCCCGATGTCGCTGCGCTGGCATCTGCGCCGCTCGCACGCGTGCTCGAGCACTGGAGCGGGCTCGGCTACTACCGTCGCGCGCATCATCTGCACGCGGCGGCGCGCATCGTCGTCGAGCGGCACGACGGACGTTTTCCATCCGATTCGGCAACCCTTGCGACGCTGCCCGGCATCGGGCGCTCGACGGCCGCGGCGATCGCCGCGTTCTCCGGCGGCGAGCGGGCGGCGATTCTCGACGGCAACGTCAAGCGGGTGCTCGCGCGGCATGGCGGCGTTGACGGCTGGCCGGGCGCGCCGAAGGTCGAGGCGCGGCTTTGGGAGATCGCTTCGTCGCGATTGCCGAACTTGGATGGTGAAGGCGATGCGTGTGGGACGATGACCGCGTACACGCAAGGCCTGATGGATCTCGGCGCAACCGTTTGCACGCGCAATCGCCCACGTTGCGATGCCTGTCCGGTGGGCGACGATTGCGTCGCGCATCGCGAGCAGCGGAGCGATGTCTTGCCGGCGTGCAGGCCACGAAAGCTTCTGCCGAAGCGTGAAATCAACGTGCTGCTGCTCGAACACGACGGTCGCCTTTTGTTCGAGCGTCGCCCACTGCTTGGCGTGTGGCCGGGACTGTGGGGCTTTCCCGAATTCGACGTGAATGACGACCTGAGCGAACGTGCCTGCGCGAGGTTCGGCATCGTCGCGAACGAATGCGTGCCCATGCCCGTGTTGAGACACGTCTTCACGCACTTCGCGCTCACGATGCATCCGATGCGGATTCGCCTCGAAGCCCCGCCCGCGCAAGCGCATGCCGACGATCTCACGTGGCTTTCGATCGACGAGGCGCGGAGCGCGGCAGTGCCGGCGCCGGTGCGAAGAATGCTCGACAGCATCTCGCGCCCGCTTTGATGCATCCGCATCAGCCTCGGTGATGCTATGATGCCACGATGCGAACAACGATTCGGCTGGACGATGAGTTGCTCGAGCGGCTCAAGCGCGAGGCGCATCGACAGAACGTCAGCCTGACGCGACTCATCAACCGTACGATCAGGGCGGGGCTCGCGGGCGGCGCTAGCCGGCGGCGCGTCAGGGCGTACAAGGAGCAAGTGCACGCGATGGGCGCGCCGCGGCAATCGCTGGACAAGGCGCTTTCGCTGGCCGCGGGACTCGAAGACGACGAAATCGGCCGCGAGTTGACGCTCGGCAAATGAAGATCGTCGATCTGAACATGCTGTTGTATGCCGTCAACTCGGATGCGAAACAACATCAGCGGGCGCGAGCGTGGTGGGAAGCCGCGGTGGTCGACGAAGAGAGGGTCGGCCTTCCGTGGGTCGTGCTTCTCGGGTTCCTCCGCCTCGCAACCAACGCCCGCGTGTTTCCGAAGCCGCTTTCGCCGGATTCCGCCATCTCCAAGGTCGAAGCGTGGCTCGGTCAGGAGAACATTCAGGTGGTGCGCGAGCGTGACGATCACTGGGAATGTTTGCGCGAGCTTCTTCGCGAGACCGGCGTGGCGGGCAACCTGACGAGCGACGCGCATCTGGCGGCGCTTGCGCTATGTCACGATGCGGTCCTGGTGTCGTCCGACAGGGATTTCGCGCGCTTCAAGGGTCTGCGCGTCGAGAATCCGATCGCATGAGCGCGCCGGGTCGTCCCAAGCGCGAATCGCGCCCCCCGGGGGGCAGCGAAGCAGCGAAGCTGCGAGCGTGGGGGGATCTTACAAGGCACGATCCTCGATCGTTCCACGCTCACTGATGCAAGACCCATCGCACCTTGCCGCGCTCGTCGTCGGCCTCGCCTTCACGCTCGCGTTCGTGCTGGGCGCGGTCGCGCAGCGCGTGCGCTTCTGCACGATGGGCGCGATCACCGATATCGTCAATTTCGGCGACTGGCAGCGGATGCGGATGTGGATCCTCGCCATCGCCGTCGCGATTCTCGGAACGTGCGCATTGCAGGCGTCGGGATCGATCGACATCGGCAAGTCGATCTACGTGTCGAGCGCAGTGCCGTGGCTTTCGCATCTCGTCGGCGGGTTCCTGTTCGGCTTCGGAATGGCGCTCGCATCGGGCTGCGGCAGTCGAACGCTGATCCGCGCGGGCGCCGGCAACGTGAAGTCGCTCATCGTCCTGATGTTTCTCGCCGCAGGCGCGTACATGACGCTCAAAGGCGCATTCGCGCCGCTTCGCGTGTACGGGCTCGACGCGCTGCGCGTCAATGTCGGCGCGAAAGCGTCGGACCTGCCGACGCTCGCGATGGCGCTCGGGTTCGGCAACTCGGTGCGCGTCTGGCTGCCGCTCGCCGTCGCCGGCGCGCTCGTTGCGTTTACGTTCGCAAGCCGCGAATTTCGCGCGAGCCGCGAGCTCGTCATCGGCGGAATCATCGTCGGCGCGGTGATCGTCGGCGGGTGGTACGTGTCCGGGCACCTCGGCTATTTGCCCGAGGATCCGCAGACGCTCGAGGAGAAGTTCGTCGCGACCAACTCGGGACACATCGAGTCGTACAGTTTCGTCGCGCCCGCCGCATATCTGCTCGAATTGCTGCTGCTGTGGACCGATCAATCGCGCGTCGTCACGTTCGGCATCGCCGGCGTGCTGGGCGTGTTGGTCGGCTCGGCGGCAATGGCACTCGCGACACGAACATTTCGATGGGAAGGTTTCGCGTCGGTCGAGGATGTGGGCAACCACGTCGTGGGCGGCGTGTTGATGGGTTTCGGCGGCGTCACGGCGCTCGGATGTACGATTGGACAGGGTTTGACCGGCGTTTCGACGCTCGCCGTCGGCTCGCTCATGACGCTGGCGGCCATCATCGGCGGTTGCGTCGTTGCCGTCCGGTATCAGGGCTGGCGCATCGATCGCCTCGAAGGTTCGTCGCGTCCGACTCGCGCGACGAGTGGCGCTCCCGACGAGCGTCCATCGCCGGTAGCATGACGCGGCTGGCAATCGGCGCGTCGGCGCGTGGGTACGTTAAGGGCGCATGATCATTTTCGAGCTTTGCTGTGCGCAGGGCCATCGCTTCGAGGGCTGGTTCGCCTCGGGCGACGCGTTCGCGGATCAGCAACGGCGGGGCCTCGTGGGCTGTCCGATATGCGACGACGCGCAGGTCGAGCGCGTGCCGTCGGCGCGCGTCAGCGTCCCGAAGGTGCAAAGCGCGCGTGCAACTCGCAACGTGAAGCCGCGCGACGCCGCGAGCGCCGACAAGGCCCCCGCGAGCGACAACGCCGACGCCATGCCGTCCGTGTCGAGCGCGCCGCGCGAAGGTGCGGAAACGGTCGCACTCGGCATGCCGCACGAAGTTCTCGCGAAGCTGCGGGAGATCGTGCGCAATACCGAGAACGTCGGTCGTCGCTTTCCCGAAGAGGCGCGCAGGATTCACTACCGCGAAGCGCCCCCGCGCGCGATTCGCGGGGAAGCGTCGCGCGACGAAGCGCAGGCGCTCACCGATGAAGGTATCGAGTTCGCATCATTGCCGCCGTTTCTGACGAACGACACGCACTGAAGCCGCTGCGATGGCGCGGGTCCGGCACGGTGCAGCGCGTGCATCGGTGATCCACTCGCAGATCGGCCATCTTTACCGGCGAATTTGAAAATCGCAACCGCGGCGCGAGTGCGCCGCATCCGCATCGCCGCATTCGCGCGGCGGTGAATGCGGCGCCGTGCCTTGCCTGCCGTGCTGCGATGTCGTTGCCTCGTTCCGCGATCAAAAACCCCGGAATGGACCTTGCTCGACGGCAAGGCCCGGTCCATTGCAGGTCTTCGCGGGCTTCTCCCCGTTTCGCATCATCGACTGGAGGCTTCCATGTTTGCTCACAACAAGCGATTGCAATACACGGTGCGCGTATCGGAAACGAATCCGGTGCTCGCGAACCTCATGCTGGAACAGTTCGGCGGCCCGCAAGGCGAGCTCGCCGCGGCGATGCGCTACTTCACGCAGGCGATCGCGGAGGACGATCCAGGCCGACGTGACATGCTGTTCGACATTGCGACCGAGGAGCTTTCGCATCTCGAAGTGATCGGCACGATTGTCTGCATGTTGAACAAGGGCATCAAGGGCGCGGTGGCCGAAGGGTTGACCGAGCACGGCGAGCTCTTTCGGCGCATGAACCAGGGTGGCGACAGTCACGTGACGTCGCTTCTGTACGGGGGCGGTGCGGGCCTCACCAATTCCGGCGGCGTGCCGTGGACGGCTGCATACATCGATACGATCGGCGAGCCGACCGCGGATCTGCGCTCCAACATCGCGGCGGAAGCGCGCGCGAAGATGATCTACGAGCGTCTCATCAACGTCACCGACGACAAAGGCGTTGCGGAAGCACTGGGATTTCTGATGACGCGCGAAGTCGCACACCAGAAGGCGTTCGAGAAGGCGCTCTATTCGATCGAGCCGAATTTCCCACCCGGCAAGCTGCCGGGTATTCCGGAGTTTCGCAACAAGTACTTCAACCTGTCGGTCGGTCCCGGCGACATGCGCGGGCCGTGGAATCAGGGCGAACAGTGGGAGTTCGTCGACGGCGATGGTGCGATGACGAACGCCGATCCCGGCGGCGACGGCAGCTTCTCGGTGAGCATGGATTCCAACCAGGAAGCGCTTGGCGAGAAGATGAAGGAGCGTCTCGCATCGGATCTCGACTCCGATCCCACGACGGGAGCTGATCTCGGTGCAGGGCCCGGCGCAGGCGCGATCACGGGCGAATCGGCTGAATCCGACGACGAGCTTCCGGAGAATCCGCCGGGCGCGCGCACATCGAAGACACGCGGCACGTCGTCGACGACGAGCAAAAGGCGCTGAGCGCTTTTTGACGCGATGTCGCCGCAAACGCTCGCGGGCACGCTCGCGCCCGAGCAGGCGCGCGGCGGTTTGCGGCGATTCATCGCGTATCTCGGTCCCGCGACGCTGATCAGCGTCGGGTACATCGATCCCGGCAACTGGGCGACCGACCTCGAGGGCGGTGCGCGCTTCGGACACGAGCTCTTGTGGGTGCTCGTGGCGGCGAACGCGATCGCGCTTCTGATGCAGACGCTCGCCGCGCGGCTTGGCGTGATCGCGCGGCTCGATCTCGCGCAAGCATGCCGCGCGTTCTATCCGCGTCCGATCGCCTACGTGTTGTTCGCGGCGTGCGAGCTCGCGATCGTCGCGTGCGATCTTGCCGAAGTGCTCGGCAGCGCGGTCGCGCTCAATCTGCTGTTCGGATTGCCGCTGGTCGTCGGCGCACTGGTGACGGCACTCGATGCTCTGACGTTGCTCGCGTTGCAGCGTGCCGGCATACGCAAGCTCGAATCGCTCGTCGTCGTGCTCCTGCTGACCGTCGGTGGTTGTTTTGCGTACGAATGCTGGCTCGCCGAGCCCACGTGGACCGCACTTCGCGGCGCACTTTCGCCGCGACTCGACGCGGCGAGCCTCTACATCGGCGTCGCGATCCTCGGCGCCACGGTCATGCCGCACAATCTCTATCTTCATTCGTCGATTGTGCAGACGCGGAAGTACACCGATTCGTACGAGAGCCGGAAAGAAGCGATCCGCTTCGCGTCCATCGACTCGGCCTTCGCCTTGATGTTCGCGCTCTTCATCAACGCCGCCATCCTCGTGATGGCCGCCGCGACCTTCCACGGCACCGGCCACCAGAACGTCGCCGACATCGGCGACGCCTACGAGCTCCTCTCGCCGCTGCTCGGGACGACGATGGCGAGCGTGCTGTTTGCGATTGCCCTCTTGTGTTCAGGACAGAACGCCACGCTGACAGGCACGCTCGCCGGTCAGATCGTGATGGAAGGGTTCATCAACCTGCGCCTGCGCCCCTGGCTGCGGCGGCTGATCACGCGC
>DATGGP010000083.1:0-70471 GCA_035308425.1 Casimicrobiaceae bacterium
CCGCGGCCTCCACGTGCGCATCGACGGGCAGCGCATGGAACGCGCTTCGCATCCGCGCGAGTCCGGTGGCCGCCGCGTCGAGCGCGTCCCACGTGAAATTGAGCTGCGTGCGGTAGTGCCCGGTGAGGCAGAGGTAGCGAAACGTGAGCGGTTCGTAGCCGCGATCGACGAGCGCGCCGATCCGCAGGAATTCGCCGGCCGACTTGGCCATCTTCGCGTCGTTCGCGAGCAGGAAGTAGCCGTGCATCCAGAAATTCGCGAGCCGCGTGCCCACGCGCGCTTCCGTCTGCGCGATCTCGTTCGTATGGTGGACGGGGATGTGATCCTCGCCGCCGCAATGGATGTCGAAGTAATCGCCCAAATAGCGCTGCGCCATCGCCGAGCACTCGATGTGCCAGCCGGGAAAGCCCCTGCCCCAGGGGCTTTCCCATTCCATCTGTCGCGTGCTTTCGATCGGCGAAAACTTCCATAGCGCGAAATCGGTCGGGTTGCGCTTCTCGCCCAAATCGACGCGCTTGCCCGCTTCGAGGCCTGCGCGATCGAGCCGCGCGAGGTAGCCGTAGTCGGCCTGCCGGCTCGTGTCGAAATAGATGCCGTCACTGGTGCGGTACGTGTAGCCGCGCGCTTCGAGATCGGCGATGAACGCGATCTGCTCCGGGATGTGATCGGTCGCGCGCGACAGCACGTCAGGCGGCAGGATGTTGAGCGCGCGAATGTCGTCGACGAACGCCTGCGTGTAGAGCGCGGCGATCTCCCACGCGCTCTTCCCGGTGCGACGCGCGCCCTTCTCCATCTTGTCTTCGCCGGTGTCGGCATCGGAGGTCAGATGACCGACGTCGGTGACGTTCATCACGTGGCGCACGCGATACCCGTGAAACAGCAGCACGCGCTTCAGCAAATCCTCGAACAGGAACGTTCGGTAATTGCCGATGTGCTGGTAGTCGTAGACGGTCGGACCGCAGGTGTAGAGGCCGACTTCGCCGCCTTCGTCGAGCGGTGCGAATTCGCGCAGGCTTCGCGCGTAGTTGTCGTAGAGAAGGAGCGGCGTTCTCGGGTCCGTCACGGCCCGATGTCCCGCACCATGATGAAATCCTCCATCACGAAGCCGTTGCCGATCGGAAAATCGCCGCGCTCGCGAATGGCGAAGCCACAGCGCTCGTAAGCCCTGATGGCGCCCGCGTTCTCCCGGTTCACGTTAAGCGCAACGCGTGCGAAGCGCCCGGCGCGTGCGCAGGCGATCACGTGCTCGATCAGCGCGCGCCCGATGCCGCGTCCGTGGGACTCGGGCATCACGTAGAGCTTCTCGAGCTTCATCGTCGCGCGATCCTTTGGATGCCACGCGACGAACCCGGCCGCGACGCCATCGCGCTTCGCGAGCGCGAGGCCCGCGTCGGCCTCGCTCAGGAAATGAGACAGCGCCTCGCGCGAATAGCCGCGCGCGAGCATGTAGTCGATCTGCGCGTTGGAGATGATGCCGGGGTAGTGGCGCCGCCAGATCGCGTCCGCGAGCGCCTGGATGACACCGATGTCATCGGCGCCCGCGGCTTCGATGGTGAACGGGGAGGTCGCGTCGGTCGCGCTGGCCATCGCGGCGCAATGTAGCATGCGCCGCCGCCATCGCGTGCTCAGATCTCTTGCATCACCTGCGCATACGAGATCAACGCGAAGAGCGCCGTGCCGCCGACGACGTTGCCAAGCAGCGTCGGGACCATGAAATCGACCAGCATCGTGACCACGTCGAGCCGTCCGTTGGCGATAAGCAGGAACGCCTCCACGCTTCCCGCGACGATGTGCGCGAAGCCGCCGGCGCCGATCAGGAACGTGAACAACGAAATGACCCAGAACTTCGCCGATTCCGCACTCGGTATCAGCCAGACGGTCGCCGCGACGAGAAAGCCGGCCGCGATCGCCCTGAAGAACATCTGGACCCAGCCGCTTTTCATCAGCTCGCCGCTCACCTGCAGCATCGCGTCGCGAAGCTCCGGCGCGATGACGGGTGTCCAGGTGCAGAAGTACGCGGCGAACAGCGTTCCGACAGTGTTCGCGACCCAGACGATCGCCCACAAGCGCGAGAGCCGCCACACGTTGCGCGGGGTGAAGTCCTTCATCACCGGCAGAACCGCAGTGATCGTGTTTTCGGTGAAGAGCTGCTGCCCGGCGAGGATCACCATGAGGAATCCCACCGGGTAACCGGCGCTGGTGACGAGGTGGCGCCACGGCGCATCGGGCAGGCTCGCGAGCAGGATCCCCTGCGTCAAGAGCGAAAAGCTCATCGACATGCCCGCGGCGACGCCCGACCACCATAGCGATGTCGCGGGTCGCGCCATCTCGTCGTCGCCGCGCTTGCGAACGATTTCGTAGATGACCGGCGTGCGCAGGCCGGAGCGCTCCTCGACCTGACGCTCCTCGCGTGCCTGGCGCTTCCCGGCCGGCTCGGGTTTGCTTGGCCTTTCTTTCACCACACGTCGCTCGCTGTAGTAATTACGCGGCCGCATGTCGGAATTACAGCGGCGATCCGCGCAAGCCGGCGTGCACCTTCGACGCCTTCAATCCATTCGCGATTGCGAATCAAGCGTTCTGTCCGATGGACGGCGCCTGGCACGGCTGATGCACCGTGCGTGCAGCAACAAAACCACCAAAAGCGTCGCGGCCGATGGCGGTACGCGCGCGTCGGCCATTGCCAAGCCGCACATCCACAACCGGCAGGTCGGATGCCGGGCGCATCGATGCGCCGACGACCTCCGACACGTGGCACTGAGAAACGATGGCGCAGGTCTTCTCGCAGCGTCTCGTTCTCGAGCTCAAGCTCGCGACGCTCGGGGTCCTCCTGGCGATCTTTATCGGACTTCTCGCGTGGCGAATCCTCATCAAGCCGCATCCCGCAGTCGGCACGCCCGTGGAGCAGGTCGTTCCGTTCAGCCACAAGCACCACGTCGGTGACGACGGCATCGATTGCCGCTATTGCCACACGTCCGTGGAAACATCCGCGTTCGCCGGCATTCCGCCGACGCATACGTGCATGACATGCCACTCGCAGCTCTTCACGCAGCAGCCGATGCTCGCGCCGGTCGTCGCGAGCCTGCGAAGCGACAAGCCGATCCACTGGATGCGCATCCACGACCTGCCCGACTTCGTCTATTTCAACCACAGCATCCACATCGCGAAAGGCGTGGGCTGCGAGACCTGTCATGGCCGCGTCGACGAGATGCCGCTCACCTGGCGCGTCGCGCCGCTGACGATGCAGTGGTGCCTCGATTGCCATCGCGAGCCTGAAAAGCATCTGCGCCCCGTAGAGCATGTGTTCGACATGGGTTGGAAGCCGCGCGAGGATCAGATGGAGCTCGGGAAACGGCTCGTTGCGGCCTACCACATCCACAAGTCGACGCTGACCGACTGCTCCACCTGTCATCGCTGAACGAATGCACGAGAGCAAAACACCGCGCATGTGGCGAAGCCTCGACGAGCTGATCGAAGGCGGTGCTTTGCGCGACGAGCTTTCACTTCGCTGGCCGCGCTTCGTTCCGTTCCACGATGCCGATCGCCGGAATTTTCTGAAACTCATGTCGGCGTCGCTCGCGCTCGCGGGCCTTGCCGGGTGCTCGCGCGAGCCCCAGGAACCGATTCACCCGTACACGTACGCGCCGAAAGGACAGATCGCAGGCGAACCGCGCTTCTATGCGAGCGCGAACGTCGTCGGGGGATACGCGCTGGGCGTTCTCGTCGAAACGAACATGGGGCGCCCGACGAAGATCGAGGGCAATCCGCAGCATCCGGCGAGCCTCGGCAGCACCGACGTGCACGCGCAGGCCGCAGTGCTCGATCTCTGGGATCCCGATCGCGCGCAGGCGGTGACGTATCGCGGCGAGCCGAGCACATGGGAAACGTTCGCCGCCGCATTGCAGGCGCGTCTGCTCGATCTTGTCAAACGGCAGGGCGACGGTCTTCGCGTTCTCACTGAAACCGTGACATCGCCAACGCTCGCGGCGCAAATGAAGGCGCTCCTCGCGCGCTATCCGAAGGCGCAATGGCACGCGTACGAGCCGATCAACCGGGACAACGTCTACGCCGGGACGAAGCTCGCGTTCAACGCGTCGCTCGACGTACGGCATCGTTTCGATCGCGCTGCCGCCGTGCTGTCGCTCGACGCCGATTTTCTCGGGACCGGTCCTTCGCGCGTTCGCGATGCCCGCGACTTCGTGAACGGCCATGCGACGCACAACGCGACCCAGTCGTCGAATCGCCTCTACGCGATCGCGAGCACGCCGAGCCTCACGAGCGCGTATGCCGACCACGCCGTATCCGTCAAAGCGAGCGACATCGAGGACATCGCACGGCGGATCGCGAAGCTCGTCGGCGTCGCGATTGATGCGCCCGATCGCGCCGCCGCACCGGACGCATGGCTCGCGGCGTGCATCAAGGACCTGACGGCCCATTCCGGCACCTGCCTCGTCGTCGCCGGCGACCGCCAGCCGCCGCTCGTGCACGCGATCGCGCACGCGATCAACGCGCGCCTCGGAAACGTCGGCAAAACGATGGCGTACATCGATCCCGTGATCGCGAGCCCGCTCGACCAGGCGCAATCGCTTGCGTCGCTCGTGCAGGACATGGCCGCGCGGCGCATCGATACGCTTTTGATCGTCGACGCGAATCCCGTTTACTTTTCGCCGCGCGATGTCGCGTTCGCGGAAGCGCTTCGCAACGTGCCGATGTCGATTCGCCTCGGCCTCTACGAGGACGAGACGTCGGCGCGCTGCGATTGGCATCTGCCCGCCGCGCATACCCTCGAGGCCTGGTCGGATGCGCGCGCGTTCGACGGCACCGCGACGATCGTCCAGCCGTCGATCGCACCGCTCTACGACGGCCGCTCGGTTCACGAAGTGATGTCGATGATCGTCGACGGCGTCGAGCGCCGCGGCTACGACATCGTTCGCGACAACTGGCGAACTGCGCTCGGGACCGATTTCGAGAGCGCATGGAACCGCTCGCTTTCCGACGGCGTGGTCGCGAACAGCGCGTTCCAGGAGCGCACGGTGGCGTTGCAACCCAACGCGCTGGCGGGAACCTCATCGCCACCTGGGACCGGTGCGAACGATGGTCGCGTCGAAGTGATGTTCGTGCCCGATCCTTCGCTCCACGACGGCCGCTTCGCGAACAACCCGTGGTTGCAGGAGTTGCCGCGGCCGCTGACGAAGATCACGTGGGACAACGCGGTGCTCGTCGCGCCGGCGCTTGCGTCGCGGCTTCACCTCGCCACCGACGACGTCGTCGAGCTACGCGATGGCGACGCGCGGATCGAAGCGCCCGTGTGGATCCTGCCGGGGCACCCCGATGGCGCCGTCAGCATTTCGCTGGGTTATGGACGAAATCGCGCAGGCCGCGTCGGCAACGAACATGGCGTCGATGTGTATCCGCTACGGCGTACGAACGCGCCGTGGGCGCTTACCGGCATCGAATTGCGCAAGACCGGCCGCCGATACAAGCTCGCAACGACGCAGCACCATCATTCGATGGAGGGACGCGATCTCGTGCGCGTCGCCACGATCGGGGCGTTCCATCGCGACGCGAAGGCCGCCGGCAAGATCACGTCGGAGCGCGGCAACGGCACGCTGTACGACCCCTTCAAGTACGACAACTACAAGTGGGCGATGACCGTCGATCTCGGCGCATGCATCGGCTGCAATGCCTGCACGATCGCCTGTCAGGCCGAGAACAACATCCCGACCGTCGGCAAGCCCGAGGTGATGCGCGGGCGCGAGATGCATTGGATCCGCGTGGATCGCTATTACGAAGGCGCGATCGATGCGCCGCGGACGCACTTCCAGCCGGTGCCGTGCATGCAGTGCGAGCGTGCGCCGTGCGAGTTGGTCTGCCCGGTCGAAGCGTCGGTGCACGATTCGCAGGGCATCAACGTGCAGGTCTACAACCGCTGCGTCGGCACGCGCTTCTGCTCGAACAACTGCCCCTACAAGGTACGCCGCTTCAATTTCCTGCAGTACAGCGACTGGTACACCGAAAGTCTCGAGGGACAGCGCAACCCGGAAGTCACCGTGCGCATGCGCGGGATCATGGAGAAGTGCAACTACTGCCTGCAGCGGATCGAGAACGGCCGCATCACAGCCGACAAGGAGAACCGGCGCGTTCGCGATGGTGAGGTGGTCACGGCCTGCCAGGCCGCGTGTCCGACGCGCGCGATCACGTTCGGCGACATGAACGATCCGCAAAGCGCGGTCAACAAGCAGAAGGCCTCGCCGCTCGATTACCCGCTGCTGCACGAGCTCAACACCGAGCCGCGGACGAGCTATCTAGCGAAGCTCCTCAACCCGAATCCGGACATCAAGGAAACCTGACGTTGCCGTCGGCGATCACCGCAACGAGCCATCGCGTCGACGAGGAGCGCATCAAGTTCCTGCGCGGCCGCTATTCGTACGCGACCATCTCCGACAAGATCAGCGACATCGTCCTGACGCGGCCGACGCATTGGGGCTATTACGCGGGCTTCGCGCTGTGCACGCTGCTGACGCTGCTCTTCGTCATCGCGATCGCGTACCTGTTCAAGACCGGCGTCGGCATCTGGGGCGTCGACATTCCGATCGCCTGGGCGTTCGCGATCACGAACTTCGTCTGGTGGGTCGGCATCGGGCACGCCGGCACATTCATCTCCGCATTCCTGCTTCTGCTTCGACAGAAATGGCGGACGTCGGTCAATCGCTTCGCCGAGGCGATGACGATCTTCGCCGTCGCGATGGCGGGCGTGATGCCGATCCTGCACCTCGGGCGGCCGTGGTTCTTCTACTGGCTCGTGCCATACCCCGACATCATGAACGTCTGGCCGCAGTGGCGAAGCCCGCTCGTCTGGGACATCTTCGCGATCGGCACGTACATCATCGTGTCGATCCTGTTCTGGTACATGGGACTGATTCCCGATCTCGCGACGCTGCGCGATCGCACAGACCACAGGATCAAGCAGATTCTCTACGGCATCTTCGCGCTCGGCTGGCGCGGCGAATCGCGGCAGTGGAAGCGGTTCGACACCGCCTATCTGCTGATGGCCGGCCTCGCGACGCCGCTCGTCATCTCCGTGCACAGCGTCGTGTCGCTCGACTTCTCGATCGGCAACACGCCGGGCTGGCATTCGACGATCTTCCCGCCGTATTTCGTCGCCGGTGCACTGTTCTCGGGCTTCGCGATGGCGCTGACGCTCGCGATTCCGCTCCGCGCGATCTTCGGTCTCAAGGACTTCATCACCGCCCGCCACCTCGACAACATCGCCAAGGTGATGCTCGTCTGCGGGCTGCTCGTCGCGTACAGCTACGTGGTCGAGATCTTCATGGCCTTCTACAGCGGCGATCGGTTCGAGAAGTTCATGATCCTGAATCGGATGAGCGGGCCGTATGCGCCGATCTACTGGACGGTGATCTTCTGCAATGTCGCCGTGCCCCAGCTCATGTGGTGGAAGCGTGTGCGGCTTTCGACGCTCACGCTCTTCGTGATCTCGATCGTCGTCAACATCGGCATGTGGCTCGAGCGCTTCATGATCATCGTCACGAGCCTGCATCGCGACTTCCTGCCGTCGTCGTGGGACGTCTACTACCCGACGTTCTGGGACTGGGCGACGCTGTTCGGCTCGCTCGGCGCGTTCGGCTGGCTCTTCCTGATGTTCGTGCGCTTCCTGCCGGCGATCTCGATCTCCGAGATGCGCAAGCTCGTGCTCGAGAAGAAGGAGGGCGAAACGTGACACCGACGACGACAGCGAACGGCGAGCAGCCGATCTACGGGCTGCTCGCGGAGTTCAAGGACGCCGACGCGCTGGTCGCCGCCGCGACACGCACGCGCGACGAAGGCTACGCGCGCGTCGACGCGTATGCGCCATTCTCGGTGCCAGGACTTCCGGAAGCCGTCGGCTTTCGCCGCGATCGCGTCGCGCTCGTCACGCTCATCGGCGGCATCATCGGCGGCGGCGGAATCTACTTTCTGCAGTGGTACTCGGCGGTCGTCAACTACCCGATCAACTCGGGCGGCCGCCCGTTCAACAGTTGGCCGGCGTTCATTCCGCCGACGTTCGAGTGCACGGTGCTCGGCGCGGCGCTCTTCGCGTTCTTCGGCTATCTGCTGCTCTCCGGCCTGCCGAAGCTTCATCACCCCATCTTCAATGCGAAGGAATTCGACCTCGCCACGCGCAGCCGCTTCTTCCTCTGCATCGAGGCGCTGGATCCGAAATTCGAGCGCGAGGCGACCGAGCGCTTCCTGTCGTCGCTCGATCCGACTTGCGTCAGCGTCGTTCCGTTCTCGCCATGAACGACAGCGCATTTTCCGGCGTCAGATGCGCACTTGCGCTGCTCGTGTTGACGCTCTCGTTCGCGCTCGCCGGCTGCGAGAAGGCGATGCAGGACATGTACAACCAGCCGAAGTACAAGCCGCTCGCCGCCAGCAACTTCTGGTCCGACGGTCGCTCGTCGCGCCCCGACGTGGCGGGCACGGTTGCGCGTAGCGGCGGCGCCATCGCCGGCACGTCGAGCGGCGAGCTCGGCCGCTTGCCGCTTCCGATGGCCGAAGCCCCCGTCTATCCGGTCGACGACAAGGGCAACGTCAAGGCCGATCTCACGCCCGAGAGCCCGAAGCCGCTCACCGCCACGAATCCGCTTCCGATCGATCGACAAACGCTCGAGCGCGGCCGCGAGCGCTTCGACATCTACTGCTCGCCGTGCCACAGCATCGCGGGCGACGGCGACGGCATGGTTCCGCGACGGGGCTTCCCGCACCCGCCGTCGTATCACATCGCGCGGCTTCGCAACGCGCCCGACGCGCATTTTTACAACGTGATCACGCATGGCTACGGAATGATGTATTCGTACGCCGATCGCGTGTCGCCTTCGGATCGCTGGGCGATCGTCGCCTACATCCGCGCGCTGCAGCTTTCTCAGAATGCGCGCATCGACGACGTGCCGCCCGAGCACCGCGCGGAGCTCGGGCGATGAGACGAATGTTTCCTGGCGAGGGGCGCGAATGGATCGCCTGGGTCGTCGCGTTCGTCGGCGCGGTGCTGTTCGCGATCTCCGCATGGTTCGACCGGGCGACGGCATTCCAGTCGTACCTCTTCGTCTGGTGGTTCCTCCTCGGCATCTCGGCCGGAAGCATCGCGATGCTGGCCGTGCACAACATGACAGGCGGCGGATGGGGCGAGGTGATCCGCCCGTATCTCGAGACGTCGGCGCGGCTTTTGCCGCTCGTGCTCGTCCTGGTCGTGCCGCTCCTGTTCGTGATGTCGGATCTCTATGCCTGGACGCGGCCCGACGTGCTTGCCGCCGACGACCTGGTTCGCGGCAAACGGTGGTACCTGTCGTTCGGCTTCTTCCTGATCCGCAACGCCGCGTACTTCGTCGTATGGCTCGGGTTCGGGCACCTGTTGCGCAGGTGGGCGTTCGCGCGCGCGCCGGACGCACCGCTTCGCGACCGTGAACGGCTGCGTGCGATCTCGGCGTTCGCCCTTCTTTTCTATGCCGGCACGATGACGTTCGCCGGCGTCGACTGGATCATGTCGCTTTCGCCGCACTGGTTCTCGACGACGTTCGGGCTGCTCGTCGGCATCGGCCAGACGATGGCCGCGTTCGCGTTCGCGGTCGTCTGCGCCGCATGGCAGTTCCGCGACACGGTCGGCGCGCAGGCGAACCTCCCGTCGACCGGCCCGATCGACAAGCGCTGGGCAACCGACATTCCCGGTCTATTCCAGGACCTCGGCAATCTCGTGCTGATGTTCGTAATGACGTGGGCGTATCTCGCGTTCACGCAGTACCTCATCACATGGGCCGAGGATCTGCCGAGCGAGATTTCGTGGTACATCCCGCGCCTCAACACGAGCTGGCACGACCTCGCGCTGTTCCTGGTCGCGGTCCATTTCGGGCTACCGTTCCTGGTGCTGCTGTCACGGCGCGCGAAGCGGATCCCGCGCACGCTCGGCGCCCTCGCCGCATTCCTGCTCTTCGCGCATCTCGTCGACAGCTTCTGGCTCGTCGCGCCGACGTTCCGCACGCACGGAATCGCGATCGCGTGGAGCGACGTGTTCGCGGTTGCGGCACTTGGCGGCATCTTCGTCGCAGTGTTCGTGCCGGTGGCTCGAATTCCGCTGCCGATTCGCCGCGCACCCGGGAAGGAGCCGCATCGTGGCTGACATCGTCGTCCAGGGGCATGTCGCGCCGCCGCACTCGCTCGACACTTCGCACGAGACGGCCGACATCGACGGCAAGCGCGTGTGGGAAACGGCCGGCGTGCTGGCCGGCACGATCGTGCTCGCCGGCTTCATGGCCGCAGGCGCGATCGCGCTGATCGGCACGATGCTCGGCCGCCCGCTGGCGCGAATCAATCCACCGCCGATCCAGATGCCGTCGCCGCCGCTTCAGAGCGCGCCGCCGCTTGATCTTCGTGCGCTTCGTGCCGAGAAGCACGCGCTGCTGTCGCAATACGCGTGGATCGATCGCGCGCAAGGCGTCGTACGGATCCCGATCGACCGCGCGATCGAGATCATGATCGAGCGCGGCAACGTGAAGCCGAAATGACGCTGCTGCGAATCGTCGCATTCGTCGCCGCGCTCGTGGCCGCGTTCGACGCATGCCCCTACACACGTCCCGAGACGCTTGCTGCGCACGTCGGCTTCATGCAGCGCATGGGTAACGCACTTCCCGCTGCGCTCGCGTTTCGCGACGAATCGGGTCGCTCGGTTCGACTCGGCGACTACTACGGCGACGTGCCGATCGTGCTCGTCTTCGCGTGGTTCGGATGCAGGACGCTGTGCTCCACAGTCATCGGCAACCTCGCGCAAAGCGTGGCCAAGACGGATGTCGCCCCGGATCGTTACCGCGTCATTGTCGCGAGCATCGATCCGCGCGACGCGCCTGCCGACGCTGTACGGATGAAACGCCGCGCTGTCGTCGAAGAAGACGCGACGGCCTGGCATTTTCTCACCGGGCGCGAGGACGCGATCGATGCGCTCGCAGACGCAGTCGGCTTTCGCTATGTCTACGACGCCGACACGCATCAGTACGCGCATCCGGCGGGGTTCGTGATCCTCACGCCCGATGGCCGCGTATCGCGCTACTTCTTCGGTTTCGATTTCGCGCCGTCACAGCTTCGCGACGCGTTGCGCGACGCCGGAAACGATGCGATCGCATCGCCCGTCGATCGCTTGCTCCTCCTCTGCTTCCATTTCGCGCCGACGGGCCGCTACAGCGCAGATGTGCTTCAGGCGCTCCGAATCGGAAGCGTGCTGCTCCTTGGATGCACCCTCGTATTCGTGGTCGTGAAACGTCGCACGGCGTCTTCCGGCTGATCGCCGTGTGGGACTTTCCCCTTCACCCGCCTGCCGATTCGCCGCTCGCGGTGAGCGTCGACCATCTGTTCTACGCATGGCTCGGGCTCGCAGGCGTCGTCACGATCGTCGTCTTCTTCCTGATCATCTATTTCTCGGTCAAGTACCGGCACGGGTCGAAGGCGAATCGCGAGATGCCGCATGGAGCCGAGCTCCGGCGCGAGAGCCATCACATCGAGATCGCATGGATCGCGACGCCGCTCGTGATCTTCCTCGGCATGGGATTCTGGGCAGCGGACCTCTACTACGTGCACGCGTCGCCGGTCGCGAACGCGACCGAGGTCTACGCGGTCGGCAAGCAGTGGATGTGGAAGCTCGAGCACGTCGGCGGCCAGCGCGAGATCGACGAACTGCACGTGCCGGCGGGGCGGCCGATCAAGCTCGTCATGACTTCGCAGGACGTGATCCACAGCTTCTTCATGCCGGCGTTTCGCATCAAGCAGGACGTGCTGCCCGGCCGCTACACGATCCTGTGGTTCACCGCGACGCACCCCGGCGACTATCACATCTTCTGCTCGCAATACTGCGGCACCGATCACGCGCGAATGATCGGGCACGTCGTCGTCATGGCGCCCGCGGATTTTGCGCGATGGCTCACGAGCGGCAACGCGCAGGAATCGATGGCCGAGGAAGGCGCCGCACGATTTCGCCAGTACGGGTGCAGCGGCTGCCATGGCGCGAACGCGTCGGTGCACGCGCCGAAGCTCGAGGGTCTCTTCGGCCGGCGGGTGCAGCTTTCGGACGGCACGAGCATCGTCGCCGACGAACATTACATCCATGACTCGGTAATGCTGCCGAAGTCGCAGGTGGTGGCAGGGTACGAGCCGATCATGCCGTCGTTCCAGGGGCAGATCAGCGAGGAGGACTTGCTGGACATCATCGAGTACATCAAGTCGTTGAGGGATGCGAATCCAGGGTTGGTGAAATGAGCGTCTTCTGTCGTTGTCGGGCAGCGGGGAAGAGCCGTCGCGGGCTTCGAGTCCGTGAGAGCCGGCCCACGAATGCCCGGCGCCTCCTTCGCGCGGGGCCGCTATTCGCTTCGTCCCGCATACTGTCTCCGTCGGCCGCGCTCGTCGGCGCCACCCGTCACGGCCGGCACTTCCAGTCGCCCGCGCCGACTCTTTCCCGCTGCCTGCATGCGCGTGTGCCGATTCACGACAAAAAGCGCCACGGGCGCGAAGATTGGGAGGCGAGGCAATGAGCACGCTGACGCTCCCCGCGCGTGGCAGCTACCTGGACAACGGCTTCAGCCTGTGGTCGTGGCTTTCGAGCGTCGACCACAAGCGCATCGCAATCCTCTACGCGATCTCGATCACGCTCTTCTTCTTTGTGGGCGGCACCGCGGCCGCGCTGATGCGCATGGAGCTCATCACGCCTGCCGGGGACCTGGTGAGCGCGGAGACGTACAACAAGCTCTTCACGATGCACGGCGTGATCATGGTCTGGTTCTTCCTGATCCCGTCGATCCCGTCGACGCTCGGCAACTTCCTCGTGCCGCTGATGATCGGCGCGCGCGACATGGCGTTCCCGCGCTTGAACCTCGCGAGCTGGTACCTCTATATCGCGGGCGGGCTCTTCACCGTCGGCGCGCTGATCGCCGGCGGCGTGGACACGGGCTGGACGTTCTACACGCCGTTCTCGACGATGTTCTCGAACACGCACGTCATCGCCGCGGCGACCGGTGTTTTCATCGTCGGCTTCTCGTCGATCCTGACCGGCATCAATTTCATCGTCACGATCCACAAGATGCGCGCGCCCGGCATGACGTGGTTCAGGCTCCCGCTTTTCATCTGGGCGATGTACGCGACGGCGGTGATCTTCGTGCTCGCGACGCCGGTGCTCGCGATGACGCTGTTCCTGATCGCCATCGAGCGCTTCGCCGGCATCGGCGTCTTCGATCCGGCGCTCGGCGGCGACCCGCTGCTCTTCCAGCACCTCTTCTGGTTCTACTCGCATCCCGCGGTCTACGTGATGATCCTGCCCGCGATGGGCGTGGCGAGCGAAATCATCACCTGCTACGCGCGCAAGAAAATCTTCGCCTATCGCTCGATGGCCTTTGCGGTGCTCGCGATCGCGGTGATCGGCTTTCTCGTCTGGGGCCACCACATGTTCGTCGCCGGCATGTCGGTCTATGCGGCCACCGTGTTCTCGATCCTCACGTTCTTCGTCGCGATTCCGTCCGCGATCAAGGTGTTCAACTGGACGGCGACGCTCTACAAGGGCTCGATCCGGTTCGATGCGCCGATGCTCTACCTGCTGGGGTTCGTCGCGCTCTTCACCGTCGGCGGCATGACGGGCCTTTTCCTTGCGTCGCTCGCGCTCGACGTCCATTTGCACGATACGTATTTCGTCATCGCGCACTTCCACTACATTATGGTCGGCGGAGCGGTCATGGCCTTCCTCGGCGCGATCCACTTCTGGTGGCCGAAGATCACCGGGCGGATGTATTCCGATCGCTGGGCGCGATTCGCAGCCATCGTCGTCTTCATCGGTTTCAACCTCACGTTCTTCCCGCAGTTCGTGCTGGGCTACCTCGGCATGCCCCGGCGCTATCACGAGTACCCGCCCGAGTTCCAGGTCCTGAACGTGCTGTCGTCGGCGGGGGCGTCGGTGCTCGCGGTCGGCTATCTGTTGCCGCTCTTCTATCTCTTCTGGTCGCTCAGGAACGGCCCGCGGGCGGGCCCCAATCCATGGAACGCGACGGGGCTCGAGTGGCAAACGTCGTCGCCGCCGCCGGTCGACAACTTCGTATCGATTCCGGTCGTGACGGCGCCGCCTTATCAATACGAGCCGCCGGAGATCGCCCCTCATCCCAACCCTCTCCCCGCACGCGGTGAGAGGGAGCCGAGCGTGAACGAGGCGGGTGAGAGGAACCTTCGCACCGACTCCGCACGCCCATGACCGAAGCCGTCGTCATCGCGCGTCAGTTCGACGATCCGCTGCAGCAGCGGACGGCGTCGGACCTCGGCATGTGGGTGTTTCTCGCAACCGAGATCCTGTTCTTCGGCGCGCTATTCGTCGCGTACACCGCGACCCGCGTGCACGATCCGCAGGCGTTCGCGATCGCGAGCCGCCTGACGAATCTCACGCTCGGCAGCATCAACACCGGCGTGCTTCTCACGAGCAGCCTGATGATGGCGCTCGCCGTGCGTTCGACGAAACTCGGCCTTCGTCGCGCGTCGATTGCATTCCTGCTGGCCACGGCGGCCCTCGGCACGGTATTCCTCGGCATCAAGTTCACCGAGTACTACCTCGACTGGCGTGACCATCTCGTGCCGGTGATCGACTTCGCGCATACCGGCCCGCACGCCGGCGGCGTCGAGACCTTCTTCTACATGTATTTCTTCATGACCGGCGTGCACTCGATCCATCTGATCATCGGCATCGTGACGATGCTGGTGCTCGCGTGGATGGCGAAGCGGCGCGACTTCTCGCCCGACTACTTCACGCCCGTCGAGCTCGGCGGCCTCTATTGGCACCTCGTCGACATCGTCTGGATCTTCCTCTATCCGCTTCTCTACCTCGTCTCGCGCTCATGATCGCCCATCCCGTTCCCGCCGTACGCACCTACGTCCTCGTCTGGGTCGCACTGATCGTGCTCTTGCTGCTGACGCTCGGCAGCGCATTCATTCCGCTCGGCTGGGGCAATGGGGCGATCAATCTCGCGATCGCCGTCGCGAAGTCGTTGCTCGTCATCTTTTTCTTCATGCACCTGCGCTCGGCGCATTACATGCTCCGGATCGCCGCGACGGCAGGGTTTTTCTGGCTCGCAATCCTGCTCGGACTCTCGCTCACCGATTTCGCAGTTCGGTATTGATTCGCGGCCCGTCATTCGTGGTGACGGTGCAATCCCACTTCGGGCGGCGGCGTTTCCCACGGCACCAGCCGATGCGCCGTGACGAGCGCGACCGCGGCGAGCGGCGCGCCGAGAATCAGTCCGAGGGGTCCGAACAGCACGCCGGTCACGAGCTGCATCGTCAACGTGAACGCCGGCGGCAGCGAGACGGTGCGCTGCTGCACGAGCGGCGTGACGAGGTAGCTCTCGACGAACTGGATGCAAAAGTGCAGTAACGCGACATAGGCTGGAAGGATCGGGCTGATCGTCAAGGCCATCAGCGCCGCGGGAACCAGCGAGATGATCGGTCCGAAGTTCGGGATGAACGTGAAGAGCGCCGTGATCAGTCCGAGTGCCGCCGGCACCGGCACGCCGAGCAGCCACAGGCCGATGCCGTTCAGCATTCCGATGAGTGCCATCGAGATCGCCTTGCCGACGAGCCACCAGCCCAGCGTTGTTCCGAGCTCGTCGAGAAGGTCGCGGACACGCCGCCGATACGCAGGTGCGAAGAGCCCCGACACTCCGGTGATGTAGCTATCCGGTTGCGCCGCCAGGTAGGCGCCGAGCGCAATCACCGAAAACGCTTCGATGCCGACGTCGAAAGCAAGCGACACGACGCCGGTGATCTTGCTGAATATGCCTTCGTGGGCGGCGAATGCGTTGCCGATCGGCGGCGCATGCTCGATCGCGCGCTTGATCACCGGCAGCGACTCGGCGCGCGATTGGAGATCGTGAATCGCCTGCGGCAGCTTCTCGCGCAGCGTATCGGCCTGCACCATGATCTTCGGGCCTACGAGCCACCCCGCGGCCACCAGAACAGCGACGATGCCTATGCCCACGAGCGCCAGCGCAACCGATATCGGGATCGGCGTGTGCCGCGCGATCTTCGCGCCAAGGCCGCGCAGCATCACCGCGAAGAGCACGCCCGCGAATACGAGCAGCAGCACGCGCGACGCGACGACGAGCAGCAAACCGACGGCAACGAAGCCGGCGACGATGGCCGTCACGGTGGCGGCGCGATGAAGGAACTCGCGCGGGATCTTCACCGCGACTGGAACCGTTTGCCGATTCGGCCGTCCATCGTACGGTCCTGTTGTGCGCCGTGCCAGACCCTGCCGCGTCCCTTACGGCATCTCGCTGTGACTCTGACATCGTTGCCAATGTTCCAGCGCGCAACGGCGAGCGCTATTGCGCGCGCCGCCATGCAACCGGTGTCTCGAAGGTAGAATGCGCGAGCCTTTCAACCCGCGGCCCGATGGCGACCGCAATCTCCCCCTCGTTGCAACGACATTCGCCGACCATCGCCGCACCGTCGCGTCGCGCATGGATCGCGCTCGCCGTCGTCTTCGCGCTCGCCTGGTTCGCGAACCTCGACGTGCGCAAGTTGCAGCATCCCGACGAAGGCCGCTACGCGGAAATCGCACGCGAGATGCTCGCAACTGGCGACTTCGTGACGCCACGGCTCAACGGCCTCGAGTACTTCGAGAAGCCGCCGCTACAGTACTGGCTCACCGCGCTGAGCTTCAAGGCATTCGAGCTTGACGAATGGACCGCACGGCTGCCGGGGGCCATCGCCGGGTTCGCGACCGTCGTTGCGGTCGCATGCACCGGCGCTGCGATCGCCTCGCCGGCCGCCGGTCTCTATGCGGGGCTCGTGCTCGCGGGCAGCCTGTGGCCGTTTGGCATCTCGCACCTGGTCACGCTCGATGCGCTCCTCACGTTCTGGCTCGCGCTCGCGCTTTGCGCGTTCCTGCGCGCTCAGCATGCACGCGCGTCACCCGCTATCGCGCGCGCCTGGATGCTGCTCGCGTACGCCGCGACGGCCGGAGGCGTCCTTACGAAAGGTCTCGTCGCGCTTCTGATTCCGTTCGCGACGCTCGTCGTCTACTCGACCATTACGCGCGATCGCACGCCGTGGAAGCGACTGCACCTCGGCGCGGGACTTGCGCTCCTCGTTGCGCTGACGGCGCCGTGGTTCGTGCTCGTAAGCCTTCGCCATCCCGAGTTCGCCCGCTTCTTCTTCATTCACGAGCATTTCGAGCGATTCCTGACGACCGAGCACCATCGCGTCGGCGCATGGTGGTACTTCGTGCCGATGGCGATCGCGGGCTTGCTGCCGTGGACCGGACTTTTCCTGTGGCGACTTCGGCACGCGTGGCGCGATGCGATCCTGGACGAGGGTGGCTTCGCGTGGGCGAAGTTTTGCCTCGTGTATGCCGGATTCGTGCTCGTGTTCTTCAGCTTGTCGGAATCCAAGCTGCCGTCGTACATCCTGCCGATGTTCCCGGCCGCCGCGCTCGTGCTTGGCGTCGAGATCGAGAAAACGCGGACACGCACGCTCGCATGGTTCGTCGCGCTTCTCGCCGTCGTGACGCTGGCACTATGGATTGTCGCGCTCGCCGAATGGCCGCGCATCGCGCAAGCGCTTGCCAATGCGCGTACGCCGCGCGCGCTTTACGACGCGCTGGGCCATTGGGTGGAGATCGCGCTGGGTGTAGCGGGCGCGGGATACGTTTCCGCATGGCTTGCGCTTCGGCTGCGCAGCGAAGTGGCGAAGACCGCGGCCGTCGTCGCGATATCGCTTGCGACGATCGTCGCGATGCAGGCGGCCTTCACCGGTTCCGATGTGTTCCGCACGACACGCTCGGCGGCCGATCTCGTCACGACGCTGGAAAATGCGTCGAATCCTCCGTACGATCCGAACGCGCCGGTTTTCCAGGTCCGCATGTACGACCAGACGCTGCCCTTCTATCTTCGCCGCACGACAACGGTCGTCGAATACCGCGACGAGCTCGCGCTCGGTCTCGACGCGGAGCCCGATCGTGGCATCGCGCACCTGTCGGATTTCATTGCCCGCTGGGACGCGCTGCCGCAGGGTTACGCGCTGATGTCGCGGGACATGCACGACGCGCTCGAAGCGAAAGGCGTACCGATGCGCGTCGTCGCCTCCGATCCACGGCGCGTGCTGGTGGCAAGGCGATGATGCATCCCCGCGCGCGACGGAGATGACCTACCCGGCCTTCCTGCTGCTCTTGTCGGGCGTGCTGCTCAACACGGCCGCGCAGCTCTTCTTGAAGGGCGGCACGAACCGCCTTGGCGTGATCACGCTCTCCGCCGACAACTGGGCATCGACGCTGACGCAGATGGCGTGCGAGGGTCACTTCATCGCCGGCGTAGCGCTTTACGGCGTAAGCCTGGTCGTCTGGATCCTCGGCCTTTCGCGCGTTCCTGTCTCGGTCGCGTATCCAATGCTCTCGCTCGGCTACATCATCAACGCGATCGCGGCGCATTACATCTTTGGCGAAGCAGTGACGGCCGCACGCTGGCTTGGCATCGGCTTCATCGTGATTGGCGTGTATCTGGTTGCGCGAAACTGATGAACCCCGATACGGCAACATCGCGGCACGCAATCAAATTCGCCGGGCCGGTGATCGACGAGGCGACGATCGCGGGCGTCGCGGACGTGCTTCGATCCGGTCAGATCGCGAGCGGCCCGTGGGTCGATCGCTTCGAGGCTTCGCTGTCGCGGTTCTGCGAAGGTCGTCCGGTGCGCGTGATGACGTCCGCAACAGCGGCCGTCGAGGTGGCGCTTCAGCTCTGCAACATCGGCCCGGGCGACGAAGTGATCACCTGCGCACAAAGCTTCTTCACGGTGCTCAACATGATCGTGAAGTGTGGCGCAACGCCGGTGTTCGTCGACTGCGATCCCGTGACGCGCAACATCGACCTCGCTGCGGTCGAAGCCCACATCGGATCGCGCACGCGCGCGATCATGCTGACGCACTGGCCCGGCTCGCTCGTCGACATGGACGCGCTTTATTCGCTCGCCCGGCGCCATCGTCTTCGCGTCATCGAGGACGCGGCGCTCGTCATCGGGTCGCGCTTCAACGGGCGGCCAATCGGCGCGATCGGCGATCTCGTCGCGTTCAGCTTCCATCCGAACAAGAACATGACGTCGATCGAAGGTGGCGCGCTTGTGGTCAACGATGCCTCCGAGGCGAAGCGCGTCGAGGCGCTTCGGTTCCACGGCATCGAGCGACTGCCGGACGGTACGCGTGACGTCGCGTATCCTGGCGGCAAGTTCAACCTGCCCGATGTCAACGCAAGGATCGGCTTCGATCAGCTTGCGCGATTGCCGCAATTTCTCGCGCATCGCCGCATGCTCGTGCTCCGCTACTTCGAGCGCTTTCCCGCTTCGCTTCGATGCGTGCTGCCGCCGCGACCCGTCGAGGGCGACGGGCAGTCGTGGAACATGTTCTGTATCCTGCTTCCCGACGATGCGAAGCTTTCGCGCAAGGCGTTTCGCGACGCGCTCGCCGCGCGCGGCATCGCGACGGGCGTCTCCTACGAGTCGCTGCATCTTTCGACGCTTGGCCGTCGCTACGGTTACAGGCCTGGCGACCTGCCGAACGCCGAACGCATCGCCGCACGCACCGTGACGCTGCCGCTGCACGCCGCGATGAGCGTCGTCGATGTCGACCGCGTCTGCGACGCGTGCGCCGATGTGCTCGCCGAGGCGCGGCCATGACTTCGCCGCTCCTGTCGGTCGTCGTTCCCGTCTACAACGAGGAGGCGGGACTGCCGGCGCTGTTCGCCCGTCTTTACCCGGCGCTCGACGCGCTTCACGTTCCGTACGAAGTGATTTTCGTCAACGACGGCAGTCGCGATCGCTCGGCGGCGCTTCTGCGAGAGCAGTTCACGGCGCGCCCCGAGGTCACGCGCGTGATTCTCTTCAACGCGAACTATGGGCAGCATCTCGCGATCCTCGCCGGCTTCGAGCGGGTGCGCGGCGAGCGCGTCGTCACGCTCGACGCCGACCTGCAGAACCCGCCCGAGGAGATCGGCAAGCTCCTCGCGGCCATGGACGCCGGCGCCGATTACGTGGGCGGTGTGCGCCGCAACCGCGAGGACGCGTGGTGGCGCAGGACCGCGTCGCGGTGGATGAACCGCCTTCGCGAGCGCATCACGCGGATCAGGATGACCGATCAGGGCTGCATGCTGCGCGGGTACAGCCGCGACATCGTCGACGCGGTCGTCGCCGCGCGCGAGGTGAGCACGTTCATCCCGGCGCTCGCCTACACGTTCGCGCACCATCCGACGGAGATCGACGTGCTGCACGAGGAGCGCGCCGCGGGCGTGTCGAAGTACTCGATGTATCGGCTGATCCGACTGAACTTCGATCTCGTCACCGGTTTTTCGCTGGTGCCACTGCAGCTCTTTTCGTTCGCAGGCATGATCGTCGCGCTGACGTCGGTGGTGCTCTACGCGATCGTGATCGTCGAGCGCGCGGTAATGGGCGGCTTCCTCGAAGGCGTGAAGGCGCTGTGGGATCGCGACATCCTGGCATTCTTCCTGATCGGCTGCATCATGTTCGGCGTCGGACTGCTCGGCGAGTACGTCGGGCGCATCTACCAGCAGGTGCGCGAGCGGCCGCGCTACGTGATTCGCGCGGTGCTCGAGCGCGATCACGAGGACGTGGAGCTTCCGCATCGGCCCGCGGAAAGCGTACGGGCGATTCGGTGAGGCGATGAACGACCAGGAGGCTTCCTCTCACCCCAACCCTCTCCCCGCCTGCGGGGAGAGGGAGCCGAGCGAGCGCGAGGCGGGCGAGGGGTGCCGGGCCGCGACCGCCGTCGTGTTCGCCTACCACAACGTCGGCGCGCGCTGCCTGCGCGTTCTGCACGCGCACGCTGTCGACATCAAGCTCGTCGTCACGCATCCCGACGATCCCTCGGAAGCGCAGTGGTTCGCGCGCATTCCCGATGTCGCCGCCGACCTCGCGATCCCATGCATCGTGGCGGACGACGTCAACGCGGCGGAGATCGTCGAGCGCATCGCCGCGCTCGGCCCGGACTTCATCTTCAGCTTCTACTGTCGCCGGATGCTCGCGCCGCAGCTCCTCGCTTTCGCGCACCGCGGCGCGCTCAACATGCACGGCTCGCTGCTGCCGCACTATCGCGGTCGCGCACCGGTCAACTGGGCGGTGCTGCACGGCGAACGGCACACGGGCGCGACGTTGCACTACATGACCGACAAGGCCGACGCCGGCGACATCGTCGCGCAGCAGGCAGTCCCGATCCTGCCCGACGACACCGCAGGCGAAGTCTTCGACAAGGTGACGCTCGCCGCGGAAGTCTGCCTCGACGCCGCGGTTCCAGGATTGATTGCCGGTACGGCGCCTCGCATCGCGAACGACGTCGCGCGCGGTTCGTATTTCGGTGCGCGCACGCCCGAGGATGGACGCATCGACTGGCGCAAGTCGGCCGTCGACATTCACAATCTCGTGCGCGCGGTTGCGCCGCCGTATCCGGGAGCACGAACGACGGTCGGCGGCGTCGCGGCACGGGTCCTTCGTACCCGCGTGCTCGATGCCGATGCCGGGTCGCACGCGTCCACGCTCGCTGTCGGCGAGCCGCTGATCGCGCGCTGTGGCGGCGGCGGGTCGCTTCGCATCGACCTGCTCGAGCTCGACGGGCAGCCCGTCACGGCGTCGGAGCTTCGCGCGCGCTTCGGCGCGGCGAGCCTGCCGCTCGCCTGACGCGCGCTACAATCGCGCCGCCCGTTTCCCCCCGCGCAACGCATGAAACGCATCCTGATCCTCGGCGTCAACGGCTTCATCGGCCATCACCTGTCGCAGGCGATCGTCGCTCGCACCGACTGGGAAATCTACGGCATGGACATGCAGACCGAGCGCGTCGCCGATCTCATGTCCGAAAAGCGCTTCCATTTCTTCGAAGGCGACATCACGATCAATCGCGAGTGGATCGAGTATCACGTCAAGAAGTGCGACGTGCTGCTTCCCCTCGTCGCGATCGCGACACCCGCCACTTACGTACGCGAGCCGCTTCGCGTGTTCGAGCTCGATTTCGAGGCCAACCTGCCGATCGTGCGCTCGGCCGTGCGACACGGCAAACGCCTAGTGTTCCCGTCGACTTCCGAGGTGTACGGGATGTGCGCCGACGCCGAGTTCGACCCGGAGCGCTCCGACCTCGTGCTCGGTCCGATCAACAAGCCGCGCTGGATTTACGCGTGCGCGAAGCAGCTCATGGATCGTGTGATCCATGCCTATGGCGAGCAGGACGGCCTCGACTACACGCTGTTCCGGCCATTCAACTGGATCGGCGCGGGGCTCGACTCCATCAACACCGCGAAGGAAGGAAGCTCGCGCGTCATCACGCAGTTCCTCGGTCACATCGTGCGCGCCGAGCCGATCAAGCTCGTCGACGGCGGAACGCAGAAGCGCGCGTTCACCTATATCGACGACGGCATCGCGGCGCTGATGAAGATCATCGAGAATCGCAACGATGTGGCGACGCGGAAGATCTACAACATCGGCAATCCGCAGAACAACTTTTCGGTGCGCGAGCTCGCGCTGAAGATGCTCGCGCTTGCCGCGCAGTATCCGGAATACCGGGAAAGCGCCGCAGCGGTAAGGATTGTCCATACCACTGCGGACGACTATTACGGCAGCGGCTACCAGGATGTGCAGAATCGCGTGCCGAAGATCGACAACACGCGCGCCGATCTCGACTGGGCCCCGAAGGTGGGCATGGACGAGGCGCTGCGGCGAATTTTCGACGCGTATCGTGGCGATGTGGCGCAGGCGGGGGCGTTGGTGGAGTGATCCCCGCAGCGTTTTCGTGCTCCTCGCCCTCAAAATCGACGTCGACACGCTGCGCGGAACGCGCGAGGGCGTGCCACGGCTGCTCGAGCTCCTGAAGAAGCATGGCGTGCGGGCGACGTTCCTGTTCTCGCTTGGGCCCGATCACACCGGCCGCGCGATTCGACGCGTCTTTCGCAAAGGCTTCGTCGGCAAGGTGCGGCGCACGTCGGTGATTCGCCACTACGGTATTCGCACGCTGCTGTACGGAACGCTGCTGCCCGCACCCGACATCGGCCGGCGCGCGGCGAACGTCCTTCGACGCGTCCGCGACGAGGGTCATGAAACCGGCATTCATTGCTGGGATCACATTCGCTGGCAGGACGGCGTCGCACGTGCCGACGCTTCGTGGACGCGACGCGAGATGCAGCGCGCATGCGAACGTTACGCCGACATCTTCAAGGAGTCACCGACGACGCACGGCGCGGCCGGCTGGCAGACGAGCGTGCACGCGTTGCGGCTCACGCAGGAGCTGGGCTTCGCCTACTGCTCCGATGGTCGCGGGCGCTATCCGCATCTGCCGGTGTGGCGCGGCGAGCTGATCCGCTGCCCGCAGTTTCCGACGACGCTGCCGACGTTGGACGAGCTGATCGGCACCGATGGCGTCACCGGGGAGAACGTCGCCGCGCATCTGCTCGAACGCACGGGCGAACCGTCACCCACCGGTCACGTGTTCACGCTGCACGCGGAGCTCGAAGGTGCGCGGCTCGCGGGCGTTTTCGATCAGTTGTTGAGCGGATGGAAGGCGCAGGGTTGGACGCTCGGGCCGGTCACCCAGTTGCGCGACGGGGTCGAGCCGCTTTCGTTGCCGCGCTGCGAAACGGGGCTTGGGACGATCGACGGACGAACGGGCAAGGTGTTCATGCAAGGCAACGAATTTCTGGGAGACGCTGATGGCGAAGGTCAAGAACTTTGAGGCAGCTTCCACCGACGGCACGTTCAAGCTTTCCGATCACGCCGGCCACCCGGTCGTGCTGTATTTCTATCCGAAGGACAATACGCCGGGATGCACGTCCGAAGGCATGCAGTTCAGGGACCTCTACCCCAAGTTCGCGAAGCTCGGCGCCGTTGTCGCTGGCGTCTCGCGCGACTCGCTCAAATCGCACGAGAACTTCAAGAGCAAGATGGGGTTCCCGTTTCCCCTCCTGTCCGATCCCGACGAGGCGCTCTGCGACCAGTTCGGCGTGATCAAGATGAAGAACATGTACGGCAAGAAGGTGCGTGGCATCGAACGCAGCACGTTCGTCATCGATGGTGCCGGCAAGCTCTCCCGGGAATGGCGCGGCGTCAAGGTCCCGGGGCACGCCGAGGAAGTGCTCGAGTTCGTGAAGACGCTGTAGGGACGCTGTCCCCTTTCCACCACAAATCGCAGGTGCCGCGACCACCCGCGTCGCGCGCCCTTGTGCCGCCCCGCGATCGGGCCTACATTAGTTCGCGGGGGATCGCATTCGCATCCCGATGATTGTTCCTTCAGGAGGCCCATGGTCGAACGCAAGCTGCGCCCCGCTCCCTCCACGCTTCATCTCCTCCCTACCCGCAAGCCGGCCCGCGCCGGGTCCCCCGCCTCCTCCAAGCTGTTCGTGCTCGACACCAACGTGCTCATGCACGATCCGACGAGCCTCTTTCGTTTCGAGGAGCACGACATCTACCTGCCGATGCTGACGCTCGAGGAGCTCGACGCGCACAAGAAGGGAATGACCGAGGTCGCGCGCAACGCCCGCCAGGCGTCGCGATTTCTCGACGAGCTGGTGACGACCTATGCGGCGCCCGGCGCGGAAGGGATCACGAACGGCATCCGGCTCGACGAGAAATCGAGCGGCGCCGCGACGGGGCGCCTGTTCCTGCAGTCCGAGATGATCGTCGCGGATCTGCCCGCGGCGCTCGCGAACGGCAACGCCGACAACCAGATCATCGCCGTCGTGATGCATCTCACGCGGCAAATGCCGAAGCGCAGCGTGATCCTCGTTTCGAAAGACATCAACATGCGGATCAAGGCGCGCGCGCTGGGTTTTGCCGCCGAGGATTATTTCAACGACAAGGTGCTCGAAGACACCGAGCTCCTCTACTCCGGCGTGCGCGAGTTGCCGCCCGACTTCTGGGACCGGCATGGCAAGGGGATGGAGTCGTGGCAGCAGGGTGGCCACACGTATTACCGCTTCTCGGGCCCGCTCGTGCCCTCGCTGCACGTCAACGAATTCCTCTATCTGGAGCGGCCGGGCGAGACGGCTTTTCATGCCGTCGTCCGCGAGATCGCCGGGAAGAGCGCCGTGCTGTCGACGGTGAAGGACTACACGCACCAGAAGAACAACGTCTGGGGCATCGTCGCGCGAAATCGCGAGCAGAATTTCGCGCTCAACCTGCTCATGAACCCCGACATCGACTTCGTGACGCTGCTCGGCCAGGCGGGCACGGGCAAGACGCTGCTGACGCTTGCCGCGGGGCTCATGCTGACGCTCGAGTTCAAGGTGTACTCGGAGATCATCATGACGCGCGTCACGGTGCCTGTCGGCGAGGACATCGGATTCCTGCCGGGCACCGAAGAGGAGAAGATGAACCCGTGGATGGGTGCGCTCGAGGACAACCTCGACGTGCTGAACAAGACCGACGACGAGACGGGCGAATGGGGCCGCGCGGCGACGCGCGACCTGATCCGTTCGCGGATCAAGGTCAAGAGCCTCAATTTCATGCGCGGGCGCACGTTCATCAACAAATTCCTGATCATCGACGAGGCGCAGAACTTGACGCCGAAGCAGATGAAGACGCTGATCACGCGCGCGGGTCCTGGAACTAAAGTCGTATGCCTCGGCAACATCGCCCAGATCGACACGCCGTATCTCACGGAAGGCAGCTCCGGTCTCACCTACGTCGTCGACCGCTTCAAGGGGTGGTTGCATTCGGGACACGTCACCCTGCAGCGCGGCGAGCGATCACGGCTTGCGGATCACGCAGCGGAAGCGTTGTGATTGGCGGTCGCTGAATGCGAGCGAGGCGGACGGCGGCGCGGCGGAACCGGGCGTCCGAGAGGGGGTGAAACGCGCTTGCTTCGGCGAGTAAAATACGCGGCGATGCAGCCCGTCCGACGTTCCTTCGCGCGCCGCATGCTCGCGGCGTCGTTTGCTTCGTCTCTCGTTTTCGCGTCGTCGCTTTCGTCTGCCGAGCAGTGGCAGATTTCGCGGCCGCTCCCTGAAGGCAAGCAATCGCCGCTTTCGGCTGCGCCGCTGCAAAAGCAGGCAGCGCACGACAAGGAGCTCGCCGAGAAATATCCGGTGTTCTTCCAACGGATCGAGGTCGAAGGCGTTCGCGACCCCGACAAACGGCCGCCGCCTCCGCAAACCGCCGAGCAGCGCTTCGCTGACGTGCTGAACGAAGGCAGTCCGGAGTTGATTGCCGGCAGGACCTATGACGGCTACTACTACGACGGCACGCTGTTCTGGGGCCGCGATCCGATGTCGTTCGCCTGGAAGAACGTCACACACTGGTTCGGGCATTGAACCCGCCGTACGGGCTCGCGCATCGATCGACCCGCAATGCCGGCGAGCGCGGCTTCAGTAGCCGCCGGCCGTCGCGTGATTCTCGAAGCGCGTGTATTCGCCGAGGAAGGTGAGCCGCAGGGTGCCAGTCGGGCCGTTGCGCTGCTTGCCGATGATGATCTCCGCGATGCCCTTGTCCTGCGATTCGGAGTTGTAGACCTCGTCGCGATAGATGAAGATGATCACGTCCGCATCCTGCTCGATCGCGCCCGAGTTGTGACTCACGATGCCGTCCGCGAGCCAGCATGATGGACCGGGCACGGTGAGATCGAACACCTCCTCGCTGCCTGCGGGCTGGATGCCGACGACGCGATCCCAGTAGAGATCGGAATGCGCTTTCGTTGATCCGGTGTTCTTCGCCGCAACCGCGACGCTGTCGCCGGGCGCCAATTCACCGATCGTGCGCCAGCCTTGTTCGCCAAGCAAACGATGTTGCCGCGTCGCGCGCAGTGATCTGCTCTCGGCAAGCGCGATATTGAATATCGGCTTGATGCCCTTCGACCAGACGAGATCGGATCGCGCGGATATCAGTCGGTGATTGGCAGCGACGGCGACAACATCAGGTTGCGTGCCGACGAGCGCACCGATCGGCACGCGCGCCCCGTCAGCAAGATTCACGAGCGTGCTGCCGACAACGCATTCACGAAGATCCGACATCACCGGTCGCTTGTTCGGCCGCTGCTCGAGTGACCGGTTGAGCTGCGACAGCGCGACGACGGGCACCGACAGTTCCTTCGCAAGCGACTTCATCGAGCGCGAAATCTCGGAAATCTCGGTCGCGCGATTCTCCCCTTGCGTCGTCGCCTGCATGAGTTGCAGATAGTCGACGACGACGAGCCCGAGCTTGCCGTACTGCTTCAGCAGCCGCCGCGCGCGCGAACGCACTTCGATCGCGTTGAGCGCCGGCGTCTCGTCGATCAGGATCGGCGCCTCGTTCAATCGACCAAGCGCGTTCGACAGCTTGTCCCAATCGTCTGCGGCAAGGCGACCGGTGCGGAGCTTGTGCTGGTCGAGCTTTCCTACGGATCCAATCAGCCGCAGCGCAAGCTGCGACGCACCCATTTCCATGGAGAAAACGGCAACCGGCATGCCGGTGTTGAGCGCGACGTGCTCGCCGATGTTGAGCGCGAGGGAGCTCTTGCCCATTGCCGGTCTGCCGGCGATGACGATCAAATCCCCCGGCTGAAAGCCGGCCGTCATCCTGTCCAGATCGGAATAGCCGGTCGGCACGCCGGTGACGTCCGAAGGATTGTCGCGGTTGTAAAGCTCCTCGATGCGTTCGACGACATTGCCGAGCAGCTTTCCGATCGGCTGGAAGTTCTGCGCCCCGCGCGATCCCTGCTCCGCGATGTGCAGCACCTTCGCCTCGGCCTCGTCGAGCACCGTCTTCGCGCTGCGACCCAGGGGATTGAACGCGGATTCGGCGATGTCGGTCGCCGTTGCCGCGAGCTGACGAAGGATCGAGCGCTCGCGAACGATGTTTGCGTAATGGCGGATGTTCGCGGCGGTCGGCACGTTCTGCGCGAGCGCGCCGAGATACGCGAGGCCGCCGACGTAATCGAGCTTGTGCGTCGAAGCAAGCGCCTCCGACACGGTAACGACGTCGGCGGGCTTCCCTTCGCCGACGAGCTGGAGGATGTGCCGGTAGATGACGCGATGCACATCGCTGTAGAAATCGTCAGCGCCGATGGCATCGCCGATCCTGTCGACTGCCTCGTTGTCGAGCATGAGGCCGCCGAGCACCGACTGCTCGGCTTCCAGCGAATGCGGCGGAAGCTTCAGGGAATCGAGCGGAAGATCGTCGGGCACGTGGTGTGGCGATTGCGAAGAAAACGCACGATTCTACCCGCGCAAAACGACTACGCACATACGACGAAAGGGCCATTCGGCCCTTTCGCGTTGACGTTCATCGCGACAATCGAGCGGCCGCGCTTTACCTTCGCTTGTTGCGAGCGCGAAACCTGACGTTCAGGCCGTGATCGTCTCGCCGACGACGTTGACGTTGACGTGCGCGACGACATCGGTATGAAGCACGATCGACACGGCATGCTCGCCAACATGCTTCAGTGGCCCGCTCGGCATCCTCACCATCGACTTCTCGATCTCGACGCCCTGCGCCTTCAGCGCATCGACGATGTCCGCGTTGGTGACCGAGCCGAAGAGGCGCCCGTCGACGCCGGCCTTCTGGACGATGCGCAGCGTCGAGCCCTCGAGCTTTTCGCCCTGCGCCTGCGCCGTGACGAGCTTCTCCGCAGCCGCCTTCTCGAGCTCGGCGCGTCGCGCCTCGATCGCCTGCAGATTCTCGGGCGTCGCGCGCTTGGCCTTGCCGTGCGGGATCAGGAAGTTTCGCGCGTAGCCGTCGCGCACCTTGACGACGTCGCCCAGGTTGCCGACGTTCGCGATTTTTTCGAGCAGGATGATCTGCATGGCGGGCCTCGTCAGTGCAGATCGGTGTACGACACAAGCGCAAGGAAGCGTGCGCGCTTGATCGCCGTGCCGAGCTGGCGCTGGTAGCGCGCCTTCGTGCCGGTGATCCGCGCCGGCATGATCTTGCCGTTCTCCTGCACGAAGTCCTTGAGGACGTCGATGTCCTTGTAATCGATCTGCTTCACGTTCTCGGCCGTGAATCGACAGAACTTCTTGCGCTTGAACAGATTGTTGCCGCGCTCGCGGCGCTTGCCGTCCTTCTTGAACTTCCCTTTGCCTCTGCCCATGGGACGTGGCATTTTTCAGATTCCTTTCGTCGTAGCGATCCGCTCGAACCGCGTCAGATGCAGCGCGACGCTCGTTCCCCTGCGATAGCGGCGTGCAATGAAGCCTTCGACGCGCAAGACCGATCCGATCGCGCAATCGCGAAGCGCGAGCGCGACATCACCGAACGCCACGGCGTGCAACTCGCATTCGACCCTGCGTTGCCCTCCGGCTTCATGCTGCTCCGAACGGTGGTCGAGCGTGCATTCGATGGCCGGTAGGCCAGCGGGCGTATAGCGCAACGCTTCGCGGGCGGAGAGCATCGCGTGAAGCGTGATCTGGTTGACGCCCGGCACGCGGCCGCACGATCAGGCGGTCGCGGGCGCCGACTGTGCAGCACTTTCGGCCGCCGGCTTTTCCGCGCGCTCACCCTCGCGCGCGTCCTTGTGAAGGAGCGAGCGAGCCTTCTCCTCCTTCATCATCGGAGAGGGCGTCGTCACCGCCTCGTTCATCGCGATGACCAGATGACGAAGCACCGCGTCGTTGAACTTGAAGGCGTGCTCGAGCTCGGTGAGTGTCTCGAGTCCGCATTCGATGTTCATCAGCACGTAGTGCGCCTTGTGAACCTTCTGGACCGGGTAGGCGAGCTGGCGCCGTCCCCAATCCTCGAGCCGGTGGATGCGGCCGCCGGGGCCGGTGACCATCGTGCGATAGCGCTCGATCATGGCGGGCACCTGCTCGCTCTGATCGGGATGCACGATGAACACGATCTCATAGTGGCGCATGAGAGCGGATTCTCCTTTCGGTCATTGGCGGGCGAACTCATCGATCCGCCCGCGGTCGGCCTCCCCCTAAAACGCAGGGTGAGGCAAGGAACCTGATAGTTTAACAGGCAGCAAAGGCCGCGATCAATTGCCGTGAGCTTGCGGTCCGCGCGCCGTGCTCACCCGGAGGTTCGCTACATTCGCGGCTGCGTCGTTCTGTGAGTGCATCTCGGGTGACGATTGCCCGGCCGACATTGCGGCGCCCGTGGCTTGCTTCGCGAGCGCATCCAGTACCGCATCGCGTTCGCGCTTCGGCTTTGCGGCGAGCTCGCGCACGCGCCGATAAAACGTCGGCAGATCATCGTTGGATTCGTGCAGGAGCTCGCGAAACGCCGGCACCCAGTCCGTGTACAGGCCTACCGCCGCAAGCGCCGCGTTGTTCGGCTGCTGCGCGAACCACCGGTCGTAACCGGACAATCCCGGCTCGCCCTCTTTCGCCTTCTCGTATGCGGCCTTCATCGCGTCGATGATCTCCCGCTTCGCGCGTCGCTTCTCGTCGTCGCTCTCGTGGCTGGCGTAGATTTCGGCCAGCTTGTCGCGCGTGGTGCGAACGAGATCGCGAAAGACCGCGCGCATCCGATTCGCGCGGTCCGCGAATTTCGTGAGCTTCGAGTCGTGGCGCGACGCGAGCCAGCGCGCCAGGCCCTCCTCCTCGACGGTCACGGCGAACGACTCGTTGAACGCCGTGTCGCTCTTCACGTACAGAAGCTGGTGCGCGAGCTCGTGGAAGATGAGGCGCGCCACCTCGGTCTCGGGCCAGCTCACGAACGACGAGAGCACCGGATCATCGAACCAGCCGAGCGTCGAGTACGCGGGCACGCCTCCGATGTAGACGTCGTCGCCGGCCACCTTCAGGCGCTTCGATTCGTTGGCCGCTTGAGACTCATGGAAATAGCCGCGGTAGTTGACGCACCCCGCGATCGGAAAGCACCACTGCAAAGGCTTGAGCGAAAGCTCCGGCGTCGCGAACACGTTCCAGGTGACGAACGGCCGCCCGAGATCGGTGTAGCGCGTATAGCTGCCGTTGTTCGGAAGGCCGAGCTCGCGGCTCGCGAATTCGCGGATCTCGCGGATGCGCTTCAATCGTGTGGCAAGCGCCGCGTCGCTCTTGCCGATGACATCCGGAATGGGCTTTGCGTTGGCGAGCAGCTCGAACTGCCCGGCGGCGCCTTGCCAGTAATAGTCGACGGTGTCGAAGGTTGCGCAAGCCGCGACCGTCACGGCGCCGGTGAGAACGGCGGCGACGATCGGCCAGCGCCTGCGGCGGCGATGCCGCGTTTCGTCACTCGCCGACGATTCACGACCGGACACCGGACCGGCGCGCGTGCGATCCACGCTTGCTTCATCCTTCATGCCGATCTCTTGCCAAGAAACTCGCCCAAGCGGGCTACACCCTCGGAAAGCTTGCGCTCGTCGATCGCATAAGCAATTCGTACGTGCTGTCGCGCGCGGTTCGCACCGAAGTCGATGCCCGGTGTGAAAGCAACACCCGCGCCCTCGAGGACTTCGCGACAGAATTGCTGGCTGTCATCCGAAAAGCGCGAGCAGTCGGCGTAGACGAAGAAGCCGCCGGTCGGCATCACGGGGACAGCGAAACCGAGCGAGCGGAGCGCGGGGACCAGGAAGTCGCGGCGCCCCTCGAAGGCCCGCCTTCGATATTCTACGATCGCGGCGGTCGGGGGCTCGAAGCATGCGAGCGCGGCGCGCTGCGACGGCGCGGCCGGCGAGATGTAGAGGTTTTGCGCGAGCTTCTCGAGAGCGCGCACGTGCGCTTCCGGCGCGACGATCCAGCCCAGCCGCCAGCCGGTCATGTTGAAGAGCTTCGAGAAGCTCGAGACGACAAACGCGTCGTGCGCGAATTCGAGCACGCTGCGCGGCTTCTCTCCATAGGTGAGCCCCAGATAGATCTCGTCGACAACCAGATGCCCGCGAAGGCGCTCGACGGTGGCCACGATGCGGCGCATCTCCTCATAGGGCACCGTGGTGCCCGTCGGGTTCGATGGCGTGGCGATCAGGGCGCCACGCGTCTTCGCGCGCCAGTGGCGCTCGACCGACTCGGCGGTGAGCTGATAGCGCATCTCGGGGCCGACGGGAATGCCGATCGGCGTGCCTTCCAAGAGGCGCACGAAATGGCGATTGCACGGATAACCGGGGTCGGCGAGCAGCACTTCATCGTCCCGATCGACGAGCAGCGCCATGACGAGAAGGAGCGCGGCCGATGATCCAGAGGTGACGATCACGCGCTGCGGATCGACATCGACGCCGTAGCGATTGCCGTAGTCCCGCGCGATCGCCTCGCGAAGCTCGGGCAGGCCCAAGGCGGACGTGTAGCGCAAATGGCCGTTGGCGATCGCGCGCCGGGCGGCTTCGAGCACCGGCTCGGGCGTCGGAAAATCGGGCTCGCCGATTTCCATGTGGATGACGCTTCGGCCGGCCGCTTCGAGCGCGCGCGCCGCGCTCTGCACTTCCATCACGTGGAACGGCTCGATCGCGCCAACGCGCGCCGCGAGCCGGGCATGCGCATCCATCGAAGGTCTTAGTGACGTCGCGAGGCGGAAAGCGCTATCGTAGCGCGCCATGAAGCCTTGGATCGGATGCTTCCGACGTCACGCGATCCGCGCCATCGCCGTCTTTGCGGTCGCGCTCGCGATGCCGGCCACCACGCACGCGGGCCTTTACAAATGCCTCCGCGACGACGGCTCGGTCATGTACCAGGAGGATGCCTGTCCCCCAGGCAAGGAGCTTCGCGATTTCGGGCGCGACCCTGCGCCGGTCTCCGTGGTGCCGTTTCGCATTCCCCCAAGCGACGCAAAAATCGTCGAGCCACGCGAATTGCCGCTTCCGAAAACGAGCGAACGGAAATCGAGCAAAAGCGCCAATCGACAGGGCAACGCCGCGGAGCGCAAGTTCCTGGTCCCCGGCATCGGCGAAGGCGAAGTCGTCGCGCGCGTGGGCCGGCCGGACCTGTCATCGGGCGCCGGGCGAAAAGTGGTCAAGTGGACCTATCTGCCTGCACCTGACGACCCGCAGACGATCACTACGCTCACGTTCGAGCTGGGGCGCCTTGTCCAGGTCGAGCGAAAGGTGATTCATACGCCGTAATGCGCTCGACCACCTTGCGCCGATGAGGGCGCTCGTGCAGCGCGTGCGCGAAGCGTGCGTCGAAGTCGACGGTAGCTTAGTGGCGGCGATCGGCCACGGACTTCTCGCGCTCGTCGGCGTCGCGGTCGACGATACGGCCGGCGACCGCGAGTATCTGGTGCGCAAGATCGCCGAAATGCGCATCTTCGACGACGCGAACCGCGTGATGAATCTTTCGGTGCGCGACGTCGGAGGCGACGTGCTCGCCGTTTCGCAATTCACGCTGTATGCGTCCACGCGCAAGGGCAATCGGCCGTCGTGGTCGCGCGCGGCACCGCCCGATGTCGCGAAGCCCGCCTTTGACGCATTCGTCGCCGCGCTCTCGCAAAATCTCGGCAAGCCGGTGCCGTATGGCATCTTTGGCGCGCGCATGCACGTCCATCTGGTGAACGACGGGCCTGTAACGATTGCGCTCGATTCGCGCGATCGGGAGTAAGGGCACGATAGGCGAAGACGCAAGTTTCGCGCAGCGATGCGATGACGTGGAACTCCGCGCGCGCATCGCGTGTCCGTCATGGCAAGGCCTCGCTTCGAGGCCTCTTTTCGCCGTAGTTCCACCTCACGAAGCGACGGCTGCCCGCGTACGCAGGATCGTTGTCCGTCGGGCACCTCGCTACACAGGACTCTCTTGCGGATGAGCGACACCGTCAGACGAACGCTGAGCAAGGTGCCGGAGGTCACGCTCCTTTTCTGGATCATCAAGATCGCGGCAACGACGCTTGGCGAAACGGGCGGCGACGCGGTCACGATGTCGATGAACCTCGGCTACCTCGTCGGCAGCGCCATCTTCGCAACGCTGTTCGTCATCGCTGTCAGCGCGCAGATCACGGCGAAGCGCTTCCACCCGCTCCTGTTCTGGGCGGTGATCGTTGCCACGACGACGTTCGGCACGACGCTCGCCGATTTTCTCGATCGCTCGCTCGGCATCGGGTATGCGGGCGGAGCCTCGCTGCTGCTGGTATTGCTGCTCGCGTCGCTCGCTGCATGGCGCTTCACGCTGGGCTCGATTTCGGTCAATGATCTGACGTCGCGCAAGGCGGAGATGTTCTACTGGCTGACGATCATGCTTTCGCAAACGCTCGGGACAGCGCTCGGCGACTGGATGGCCGATGGCGCGGGACTCGGCTACGAGAACGCCGCTCTCGTGTTCGGAGGCGCGATTCTCCTGCTGGCCCTCGCCTATCGCTTCACGCGGCTTTCGCACACGCTGCTTTTCTGGGCGACTTTCGTCCTCACGCGGCCGCTCGGTGCGACGCTCGGCGATCTGCTCGACAAGCCCCACTCGCATGGCGGGCTGGCGCTCAGTCGATACACGGCGTCGGCCGTGATCGCCGCGTTCATGATTGCATGCGTGCTGTTCCTGCCGCAGCGGGCGGAGCGGTTGCGGTCGATGTAATGGCGTCGGCGGCCCGCGCCGGCGTGTCGGAGGCAAGCGAGGGGGAGATTGCGAGGGGACTGGCGGGCGATTTATCGTCATCCTGTCACCGCCGCCGCCGGCAGCGAGCCTCGCGCCGCGAGCATGAAATGCGCGACGCCGAAGGCGACCAGCGTCCAGACGATGAGCGGCCCGGTCGGAATGTCGAATGCCGCCGACAGCGCGATGCCGCTCGCGTAACCCGCGACGCCGATCGCCCAGGCGCGTGCGAGGCGTCCGCGTCCGATGCGCCGGGTCGCAAGCGGCGGCACGATCAGCGTCGCGAACACGAGATAGACGCCGACGAGTTGCACCGACAGCGTCACGACACACGCGAACAGCAGGTAGAAACCGCCGCGTCCGAGACGCCGCATTGCGCCGAACCAGAGCGCAAGCACAGCCGCGTAGACGCACGCGACGATGGCGAGCTGGCGCGGCTGCACCCAGAGGATCTGTCCGACCAGAAGATCGCGCAGGTGTTCGCTGCCATGGACGTTGCCCGCGAGCAGCAGCAGGCTGGCGGTGGCGGCCATCACGAACACAACGCCGATGATCGCTTCCTGCACGTCCGGCCAACGCCGCTCGGTCCAGGTGAGCAGCGACGCGCCGGCCAGCGCGGCCATGAGCGCAGCGACCTGCGCGGAGGGGCCGCCGGCGTCGAAGCCAAGACGGTCAGCCAGAATCACGCCGCATCCCGCGATCTGGGCGATCGCGAGGTCGATGAACACGATGCCGCGCGCGAGCACCTGCGTGCCAAGCGGCACGTGCGTGGCGGTGACGAGCAGTCCCGCGACGAGCGCGGGGCCGAGGATCAGAAGGTCGGTCGCACTCATTGGGCCTCCCCCGCGCTCACTTCACCGCTCCCAGCAACCGCGCGATCGTGTCGTCGAAGAGGCTCGTAAGGTCACGCGCATCCGGATCGCCACCGACCGTGAACGGCAATGCGATCGCGGGAATGTGCGCGCGCTCGGCGATCCATTGCGACGCGCGATCGCTCTGATATGCGGCGCGCAGCACCATCTTCGCCGGATGGCGCTGTTGCTCGTTGAGGATTTCGGCCAGCGACGCCGCCGTCGGATCGACGCCGGGCTTCGGCTCGAGCGTTCCGGTCTCCTTCATCCCGAGCCAGTTCAGCAGATACGAGAACGCCTTGTGCTGCACGAGCACCGGCACGCCGCGCAGCGCGGCCGCCCGCGCCTCCCAGCGCACGATCGACGCGCGCCAGCGTGAATCGAAGCTTGCGTAGCGCTCGCGAAAGAACGCTGCATCGACTGGATCGAGCTCCCCCATCCGCTGCGTGAGCGCGGCGGCGACGCGCGCGATGTTGCGCGGATCGGTCTGGATGTGCGGGTTGCCGAGCGGATGCACGTCGCCTTCGGCGCGGTCGAGGCGCGCGGGCCGCTCGATCGTCGTCACGAAGCTCGCCGCTTCGAAGTAGCCCGGCTGCCCGGGCTGCACCTTCGCGTTGCCCGCCTGCTGCAGCACGAGCGGCAGCCAGCCGACCTCGAGCTCGGCGCCCGTTGCCACGACCAGATCGGCCTTCCGTGCGCGCGCGATGAGGCTCGGCTTCGCTTCGACATGATGGGGATCCTGCAGCGCGTTCGTCGCCGTGTAGACGCTCACCTTGTCGCCGCCGATTTCCTGTGCGAGCGCGCCCCATTCGGGAACGGTCGCGAATATCGCGAGCGATGCGGTCGCCGGTGTCGCGAGCGCCAGCGCGGCAAGCGCAATCAGTGCTTTCGTCGTTGCGTGCATGTTGGGCACCTCGTCAGAACTTGTGCGCGCCATGCGCGCCAAGCGTCAGGATGTATTGCAGGAACCACTCGTTGTCCGTGACGTCGGGACGCACGTTGTTGCGCGCGTATTGCAGTCGTATGCGGCTGAATTCGGACGGCGTCCAGTCGACCATGAACGTGTAGCGCTGCGGATGGAAAGCCGGCGTCGCGAGGAACGGCGCATTGGCGCCGAAGTTCGGCGTGCCGGGAAAGAGGCGGTCGTAGCGGAGGCCCGCACGCCACATCGGCATGAACTGGTAGACCGCCTGCACGTAGCCGCCGCTTTGCACCGACGCGTACGGCGCAGTTTGCGTGAGTCGGAGCGCACCGTCCGCGTCATAGGTTAGATCGCCGTGCTCGCGCCGCCAGAAGTACTCGGCCTGCAGCTTGAAGTTCGTGGTCAGCGGATTGCCGTGCGGCGCGTACTTCCAGACGAAGTCGGCGAGCGCGACGCGGCTCTTGCCCGTGAATCGCGTATCGACGAGGTTGCCGGTCGCGTCGAACTGCGTCGTGTCGCGATCCCCTGCGCGCGCGTCGAGATACGAGAGCCCGGCGCGCCAGCTGTGGCTGTCGCCGACGTCGCCGCCCGTGTGGAGGAACACGTCGGCCGCGCCAATGCCGTTGCGATTGCGCGCGCTGGCCGGGAAGTTGTCGCCGTTGCCGATCTCGGCGCCGAATTCGAGAAACTGGTCCGTCGGCGCGAGCCATTTCACCTGCAGGCCATCGTTGTCGTACTGGCCGCCAAGGAACGCCTGGTACGCGAGCGGCGCGTCGTAGAAATCCCACGCGTGCTGGTGCTGCTCGTTCAGGTAGCCGATGCCTGAAAAGAAGCGCCCGAACTTCGGCACGACACCGCTCGCAAGTCCGTTCGCTATGCCGTAGGCCTCTTCGACCGACACCGTGTTCTCGGGTGTCAGCGCGACCGTCAGGGCTCCGGAAAAGCGCGTGTCGACGTTTGCCGACAGCGTGAATTCCGACTCTCCTATGCCGAGTCCGCGATGACCCGGCGAAACGTCGCTCGTCAACGGGAAGCCCGCCAATCCATAGCGGTTCGGATCCTGCGAGAGGTTCGAGTACACGCCTTCGAGCACGGCCGAGATCGCCGGGTTGAACGCGTTGGCGGCGCTGCCCGGCGCGACAGGGGCCGTTGCGGATGCGACGACGGGCGGGGCTGCGCCGGGGGTCGGTGGCGGTGTCGTCCCTGCCGTGGAAGGCGCAGGCGGCGTCTCACGCGCCTGCGCCGCTTTTGCTGCTGCCTCGGCATCCTTCACGCGCGCCTCGAGCGCGTCGATGCGCGCTTCGTACGCCTGCCGGAGCTGCCTGATTTCCTCGCGCAATTGCGCGAGGTCCTCGTCGCTCGCGGCGCGGGCCGCGGGAGCGACGATCAACGCGCACGCCATCGCGGCGCGCGCGAACGCAGATCGAATCACGATGAATCCTCCAGGAAAGCACAACATCGCCGCGCGGGCGGCGGATCGGTTACGCGGACTGGAGGAAGCGAGGCGGAGCGCGGCTCCGGTAAAAGAATGGCGCGGCGATCGATGTGCGCCCAGCGGGCGCGACCACGTCGATCCATGCCGGCACATCGGCGAGCGTGACTACCGACGACGTCGGCATCGCTGACGCGCCGGCCGCGAGCAGCTCGCATTCGGCGCAGACGTCGGCCGTCGGCCGCTCCAGCACACCGTACTTCGAGCGCTCGATCCGCGCGCCGATGTGCTCGATCGTGTGCCGGACGGATTCCTGCTGCATCCACAGGAGGAGCAGCGAGAAGAGCGCGGTCAGCGCGAGCCGATATGTCGGAATCCGGCGATGCATGGCGGCGAGATTAACCGTGATACCGGCGCCTGACAATCGGCCGCATGTACGATTGCATACCGATACGATTTTCGATCGAGACGACGTGCTGTGCCATCGCCGAACGCGCCTTCGCCCTTACAGCCGATACGCCGCCTTCGCCAGATCGCGCGCGAGCGCCGGCGCGAGCGCCATTGCCTCGTCCTCGCCGAGCCGATGCTCGACGACCGCCGTCGCGAGAAAGCGGCAGACGACGCGCCGCCACACATCGTGGCGCGCTGGAATCGACATGAACGCGCGCGTGTCGTCGTTGAAGCCGACCGTATTCGCGAATCCCGCTGTCTCGATCGCCTGTTCGAGAAAGCGCAGCATGCCCTGGAAGCTGTCGTGGAACCACCACGGCGGCCCGAGCTTCAGCACCGGATAGTGTCCGGCGAGCGGCGCGAGTTCGCGCGCGTACGTCGTCTCATCGAGCGTGAACAGGATCAGCGTCAGGCGCGGATCGTTGCCGACGTTGTCCAGCAGCGGCTTCAGCGCGTGCACGTAGTCGGCGCGCGTCGGAATGTCGGCGCCTTTGTCGCGTCCGAAGCGCGCAAAGACCTGCGGATTGTGATTACGGAAGGCGCCCGGATGGATCTGCATGACGAGGCCGTCGTCGATGCTCATCCGCGCCATTTCCGTCAGCATCTGCGCGCGGAACAGTTCCGCCTCCTCTGAATCGATGGTGCCCGCAAGCGCGCGATCGAGCAGGCGTTGGGATTGCGCGGCTTCGAGGTTGGCGGTGCGCGCGGTCGGATGTCCGTGATCAGTCGACGTCGCCCCCATCGACTTGAAGAACGCGCGGCGCGCGCGATGCGCAGCGATATAACCGGTCCACGTCGCCGTGTTCTCGCGCGTGATCTCGCCGAATTTCGCCACGTTCGCGGCAAACCCTTCGAACTGTGGATCGACGACCGGATCCGGTCGATACGCAGTGACGACGCGTCCCCGCCATCCGCTTTGGTGTATCGCGCGGTGGTGCTCGAGCGGATCGAGCGGCGACTCGGTGGTCGCGATCACCTCGATGTCGAATCGCTCGAACAGCGCGCGCGGCCGGAATCCATCGTCGCGAAGGCAGGCATCGATCCGATCGAAATAACGATCCGCGCTTTCCTCCGTCAGCCGCTCGTCGATGCCGAACACCGTGTGGAACGCGTGATCGAGCCAGAGGCGCGTCGGCGTGGCGCGAAACAGGTGGTAGTTGCGCGCGAAGAGACGCCAGATCGCGCGCGCGTCGTACGGCGGCGTCGCCCGAGGATCGTCACGGCGGGCAATCCCGAGCGACTCGAGTGGAATCCCGTGGCTGTAGAGCATCCGGAACACGTAGTGATCCGGAACGATGAAAAGCGCCGACGGATCGGGAAACGGCTCGTTGTCCGCGTACCAGCGCGGATCGGTGTGTCCATGCGGGCTCACGATCGGCAGATCGCGCACCGTTTGATAGAGCGAGCGCGCGAGCCGGCGCGTCGACGGCTCGGCCGGAAACAAACGATCGGGATGAAGCTCTAGCGGGATCATTCGCTGGAGGTACCGCTGACGACTGCGCGTGCAACGGTAGTCGCCGAACCGATCGCGAACAGCATCTCGAGCCAGCGCGTGACGACGTCCGTGAAGCGTGGCTCGTTGTGCAGGTCATCGTCGAAAATCGCCTCCTCCGCGAACAGGCTTTGCGCGAAAGCGCGCGGATCGCCGCGATGTTTCGCCGCAAGCGAGGCGAACACCGGCGCGAGCGGATCCGAAACCTCGATGCGCTCCCCTCGCTCGTCCTCGCCGTAGACGTAGCGCATCCACGCAGCTACGGCGAGACATCCAAGCGCAACCGAGCGGCCCGCGGCGATGCCGTCGCGAATCGTGCCGAGAATGCGCTGCGGCAGCTTCTGCGAGCCGTCCATCGCGATCTGCTGCGTTCGATGCGGGAGCGCGGGATTACGGAACCGGCGCACCAGCGTTTCGCGATAGTCGCGAAGATCGATGCCGGGCGGCGGCGCGAGCGTCGGGGTCACCTCCTCCGCCGTGAAGCGCCGCATCCAGCCGAGGAAATCGGGCTGCGCAGCGACCTGGTAGATGTACTCGTAACCGGCGAGGAAGCCGAGATACGCAAGCCCCGAATGGCTTGCGTTCAGCAAGCGCAGCTTCATCGCCTCGTAGGGGTCGACTGCGCGAACGAACGTCGCACCGGCCAAATCCCACGCCGGGCGTCCCGCCGCGAAGCGATCCTCGATCACCCATTGCGAAAACGGCTCGTGCACGACCGGTGCCTCGTCCTTCACACCGAGCGCTTCGGCGTTCTCGTCGATATCGCGCGCCGTCGTGGCGGGCACGATGCGATCGACCATCGTCGACGGAAACGCGATCTCGCGGCCAATCCAGTCGGCAAGCTCCGAGTCGATCAGATTCGCAAAGGTCATCACGAGTCCCAGCACCAGGCCGCCATTCTGCGTGAGATTGTCGCAGCAGACGATCGTCAGCGGCGCGCCGTGCGTGCGCCTGCGCTCGCGAAGCGCGGCGACGAGCAAGCCGACGACGCTTCGCGGCTTTGCCAGCGAAGCGAGGTCGTGCGCAATATCCGGATGATCGACGTTCAGGCGCCCGGTCGCCGGCTCGTGGCAATAGCCCTTCTCGGTCACGGTCAGCGAAACGATTCGCGTCTCACGCACCGTCAGGCGTTGCAGCACCTTGTCGCGCTGTTCGCCGTAAAACAGCACCTCGCGGACGCTGCCGACGACGCGACGTGAGATGCCGTCGACATCTTTCGTGATCGACGTGTAAAGACCCTGCTGAGGCGCCAGTCGATCGCGGACGCCGGCCGCGCGAAGGCTCACGCCGCAGATGCCCCACGCGAGTTCGCCGCGCGCGAGCACGTCGTCGGTGTAGATCGCCTGGTGTGCTCGATGGAACGCGCCGATGCCGAGGTGCACGATGCCGATGCCGACATCGGCGATCGAATAGTGCGGGCGTGCGAACTCGGGCGGCAACCGATCGAGGGTCGAGAGGTCGAGACGCTTCACCATTGATCGACGCTACGCCGTCTGTGGATGTTCCTTGACGCGCGAGACGAGTTGCGTCGGATTGACGAAGCGCAGCGCAATCAACAGCCACACGAGCGTCACCGCCATGTAGATCATCGCCATCGCGTCGACCGATTGCGGCGCGCGCACCCCGGCGGCGAATACCGCGTAATAGAGCGCGACGACGAGCGTCTGCGAATCGGGGCCCGCGGTCAGGAACGTAAGCTCGAAGAGCGCGATCGTGCGCACGAGCACGAGCAGCGACGCGGCGAGAATGCCGGGCGCGAGCAGCGGCACGAGCACGTGAACGAACATCCGCCACGTGTTGGCGCCGAAGACCCGCGCCGCCGATTCGAGATTCGGATCGATCTGCTCGATGAACGGCGTCATGACGAGAATGACGAACGGCGCCGCTGGAATCAGGTTCGCGAGGATCACGCCGGCGAGCGTGCCGCCGAGCCCCGTCTGGTAGAGCACCGTCGCGAGCGGGATGCCGTAGGTGATCGGCGGCACCATCAGCGGCAGGAGGAACAACAGCAACACCGCGCGCTTCCCTGGAAAGTCGCGACGCGCCAGCGCATACGCCGCCGGCACGCCGATCAGAAGCGCAAGCAGCACGACGGCGAGTACGACCTCGACGGTCACCCACAGGATCGACGCGAGCTGAAACTCCTTCCACGCGTCGACGTACCACGACGGCGTCCACCCCTGCGGCAGCCAGGTGCCGAGCCAGCGACTCGCGAACGAATTCGTCGCGACCGCGGCGATCATGAGGCCGACGTTGACGAGAAAGAGCGTGATGACGCCGGCGAGCAGCGCGCGCCAGGCGCGAAGAGCCCACGCGTTACCCGTTCGAGTGCGCACCGCGGGGATCGCGACGAGCCGTTCGCGCGGAATGATGATCTGATCCACGCCGCCTATCCCTTCCCGCCCGTCACCGGTCCCTTGTAGAACCAGCCGCGAAGCGACAGCACGAACGCGACGATCAGAAGCTGCACGAATCCCATGATCATCGCGATCGCGGAGGCGAGCGAATAGTCGTACTGCTCGAACGCAGCCTCGTACGCGGCGATCGAGATCACGCGCGTCGGACCGGCGGGCGCGCCGAGCAACACCGCCGACGGGAACACCGAGAACGCCTGCACGAACGCGAGGCAGAAGCACATCGCGAGTCCCGGCGCGAGCAGCGGCAGATAGATGTGGCGGAACTGCGCCTTCGGATCGGCGCCGAGCGTCGCGGCCGCGCGGGCGAGCACCGGATCGATGCCGGTGATGTACGACAGGATCAAAAGAAACGTGAACGGAAAGCCGGACACGACGAGCGAGATCAGCACGCCCCAGTAGTTGTGCGTGAGGCGGATCGACCCGTCATAGAGATGCGTGACCTGCAGGAATTGCGCGAGCCAGCCGCGCGGACCGAAGTACGTCAGCATCCCTTCGGCGATCAGCACCGTGCCGAGCGTGATAGGCACGACGAGGAGCGCGGTGGCGATCCGCTGCCAGCGCGAACGCACGCGCATTCGGTACGCGATCGGCACGGCGATGAACACGTTGATGATCGTTGCTGGTACCGCGAGCTTGAGTGTCGTGCCGATCGTCGGCCACAAGTTCGACGTTGTGAAGAACTTGTGATAGTTCGCGAGCGCGCCGCCCGTCTTTGGCTCGAACGACAGCACGAGTCCGTAGATGAAGGGATAGACGAAGAGCAGCAGCATGAAGGCCGCCGCCGGGACGACGAGCAGGACCGCTCGGTCGAATCCTGCGCTCCGAAGCGTTGCGGCCGCCATTTCAAATGCCGCCGCCTTCGCTCGGGTAAACGAGCACGCGTTCGGGCGGCACGTGAACGTACACGTTCGCGCCGGCCGCGACCTTCGTCGACGAGCGCAGGTGCAGTCGCTTTCCGCCCGCCGTCACCACCTCGACGAGCGAATCGCGGCCGCCGTATTCGACGTGGTCGACACGCGCGGCAATTACGTTGCTCGCGGCCGGCTCGGTGGCGATCGCGATCTCCTCGGGACGCATCGCGACAGCGGCGCGCTTGCCATCGAGCGGGAGCTTCCGCACGCCGACGAGCTTCATGTCAGGAGCCTCGAGCGTCACGTGTCCGTCGCGCTCGCCGGCAATCGGCAGATCGACGACGTTGCGATAGCCCATGAAGCGCGCGACGTGGATGTTCGCGGGTTGCGCATACACCTCCTCGGGCGTTCCTATTTGCTGCACGACGCCATCCTTCATCACGACGATTCGATCGGCGAGCGACAGCGCTTCGTGCTGGTCGTGCGTGACGTAGATCGTCGCGCGTCCGAGCTCGCGATGAATGCGCAGGATTTCGGAGCGCGTTTCGAGCCGGAGCTTCGCGTCGAGGTTCGAAAGCGGCTCGTCCATCAGGATCAGCGGCGGCTCGATCACGATCGCGCGCGCGATCGCGACACGCTGCTGCTGGCCGCCGGAAAGTTGTCCCGGCAGCTTGTGCTCCTGACCCGTTAGTTGCACCAGTCGAAGGGCCTTCGCCACGCGAGGCGCAACGTCGGCTTGCGGCATTCCCCGCATGCGCAGGCCGAAGCCGATGTTCTTCGCGACGCTCATGTGCGGAAAGAGCGCGTAGTTCTGGAACACCATGCCGAAACCGCGACGCTCGGGCGGCAGCGTGTCGATGCGCGTGTCGTCGAGGCCGATCGTGCCGGACGAGAGCGGCAAGAGACCGGCGATGCAGTTGAGCGCGGTCGATTTCCCGCAACCGGAGGGTCCGAGCAGCGCGATGAATTCGCCGCGCCGCACGGTGAGCGAAAGCTCGTTCAGCGCATTGAACGCGTTGCCGCCCGCGCCGGCGAAACGGCGCGTGACGCGATCAAGGCGCAGCTCGCTGAAGTCGTGTTTCATGTGTCGAGTAGAAAGCGATCCCTCTCCCCTTGCGTAGGGAGAGGGCTGTTGAGGAGTTTCGCGTTACTTTGTCTTTGCCGCCCCCACCTGCTGGTCCCAGATCCGGAACATCTCGACCTGCCCCTTCGCTTCCAGCGACTGGGTATGCGGAAATTCCTTGAGCCACTTGTCGTATTCGGGACGTCCGTATTCCTTGATCAGCTCCTGGCTTTCCTTCGGCGCCATCGATAGCGGCACGTTCTTCACCGCCGGTCCCGGATAGAAATAACCCTTGTCGTAGGTGAGCGCCTGCGCCTCGGGCTTCAGCATGTATGCCATCAGGTCGAGGATGACGTTGACGCGGTCGGCCGGCACATCCTTGGGAATCACCATGTAGTGCGCGTCGTTGACCCACGTCATGTGCTGGAACGGCGTCACCTTGAACGACTTCGGCACGATGCCAAGAATGCGCGGATTCAGGTCCCACCCGGTCATCGTCACCGTCATGTCGCGCGAGCCCTCGCCGAGCTCCTTCATCACGGCACCCGTGCCGCTCGGGTAGTACTCGATGCAGCTATTGAGATCCTTGAGATACGCCCAGGTCTTGTCCCAGCTCGCGGGATTCTTCGGATCCTTGTCGCCGAGGATGTACGGCAGGCCCATGACGAACGTGCGACCTGGTCCCGAATTCGCCGGACGCGCATAGATGAACCGGTTCGGGTTCGCCTTGCACCATGCAAGAAGCTCCTGCGGCGTCGTCGGCGCCTGCTTCACCTTGTCGGGGTTGTACTCGAGCAGCGGACCCGCGGGCATGAACGCGACCTCGATGCCATAGTCGCCGGCCAGCTCCTGCATTTTCGCCGCGGCCGGTTGATAGTTCTGCATCAGGTTCGGAAACTTCGCCGAATGGTCGGGGAGGATTTTGACGAGCAGGCCCTGCTCGATCCCGGCAGCCAGGAAATCGGTGCCGGTCAGCACCATGTCGATGTCGCTTCGACCCGCACCCTGCATCGCCTTGAGCTTGCCGGGCAGCTCCGGCGCAGGCGCCTTCGTGAACGTCACCTTCGAGATCAGCTTCGGATTCTTGGATGCAAAGTTCTGGATCGCATCCTGCGTGAGCGCAAGATCGCCCGCGACGTCGACGATGTTGATCGCCACCTGCGCCGTTGCGCTTCCCGTGCCGAACGCGAAAATCGCCGCGGCGGCAACCGCGGCGGCTCCGAGCGTCTGCACCGCACGGCGGCGTCCCTGCGATTGATTCGTGCTGCATTTCATCTACGTCCTCCTGTGGTTGGGCGCATGCCCGTCGATTTCGACGCCGACCGTGCCGCACATCAGCGCACGCACGCTTCGCGCCGGTTCATTCATTCATGAGGCTGCCTTGCGCCGACTTCGCGATGGACGCGAAGCCTGTGTCGGCGCGGTGTCGCGATCGCGTTCCGGCAAATTGTCGACGCCGCGCTGAAATTCGCGAATGACGCGCGCAAGATGCCGATGCATCGCCGCGCGCGCGGCGATCGGATCGTGGGACTCGATGGCCGCGGCGATGGCCGCGTGATCGCGAACGGTGCGCTCGGCAAGCTCGGTCGTATGGAAGTGACGTTGGAGGCGCCCCCACAGCTCGGCGCGCTGGTTCCAAAGACCTTCGACGACGAGCTCGAGCGAGCCGTTGCCGGTCGCCTTTGCGACGCGAACGTGAAAATCGCGGTCCTCCGCTTCGCGAGCGGCAAAGTCGTCGTGAAAGCCCGCGAGGCGCGCGACGCTTTGGCGCAGTGCAGTTGCATCGGCCACACTGGCGTTTCGGGCAGCGAGCGCGGCGATCTCGCCTTCGACGAGCTTGCGGGCGGCGAGAAGCTCGAACGGACCCGGCCCCGCATCGCCGCTGGCACGGTTCGCTGTTTCGGGTTGCGGCGTCACGAAGATGCCGGTGCCTACCCGCACTTCGACCAGCCCGCTCATTTCGAGCGATATGATCGCCTCGCGCACCGACGCGCGGCTCACGCCGAACGACGTCGCGAGCTCGCGTTCCGCAGGCAACCGTGTGCCCGCAGGAAATTCGCCGCGCGCGATCAACTGCGCGAGTTGATCGGCAATCTGCCGGTACAAACGTTTCGGCTCGACGAGTTGAAGCGGCAATGCTCGAGCTCCGTGCAAACGGGCGGAAACGAAACCAGTCTGGGGGTCAGCCGCGCAACCAGTCTGGGGTCAGAGACGAAATTCCGCGAAGCAGCCTCGGTTCATCCGATTGCTTCCGGGAGTTTCGTCTCTGACCCCGGACTGGTTTTTCGACCGCCATCTCGACCGATGGTAGCCTCGCCTTTATACTGTGGTCAAGTGGCCTAGCCACCCGACCATCCCTATCAGGGCGCGAGCGACTTTCGCCGCCGCCCGAACGAACGAATGAAGATCACCGCCGCGCGCGTCATCGTCACCTGTCCCGGCCGCAATTTCGTCACGCTGAAGATCGAGACCGACGATGGCATCCACGGCGTTGGCGATGCGACGCTCAACGGTCGCGAGCTCGCCGTCGTCTCCTATCTCGCCGATCACGTGATCCCGGCGTTGATCGGCCGCGATCCCGCGCGCATCGAGGACACATGGCAGTACTACTACCGCGGCGCGTACTGGCGGCGAGGTCCGGTCACGATGTCGGCGATCGCCGCGGTCGACACCGCGCTGTGGGACATCAAGGGCAAGGTCGCGGGACTTCCCATCTATCAGCTCCTCGGTGGCGCGAGTCGCGAAGGGGTGATGGTCTATGGCCACGCGAACGGCAACGACATCGAGGAAACAGCGGACGAGGTCGGCCGCTACATCGAGATGGGCTACAAGGCGATTCGCGCGCAGTGCGGCATTCCGGGCTTGCCGTCGACGTACGGTGTCGCGAAGGACAAGCTCTACTACGAACCTGCCGACGCCGCGATCGCGACCGAGAACGTGTGGTCGACGACGAAGTACCTCGATCACGTGCCGAAGCTCTTCGAGACGCTACGCGCGCGCTTCGGCTTCGAGCCGCATCTTCTGCACGACGTGCATCACCGCCTGACGCCGATCGAGGCCGCGCGTCTTGGCAAGGCGCTCGAACCGTACCGGCTGTTCTGGATGGAGGATCCGACGCCGGCCGAGAATCAGGAAGCGTTTCGTCTGATTCGCGAGCACACGGTGACGCCGATCGCCGTCGGCGAAGTCTTCAACACGATCCATGATTGTCAGCGGCTGATCAGCGAGCAACTGATCGACTACATCCGCACGACGGTCGTGCACACCGGCGGCATCTCGCACCTTCGCCGCATCGCGCATCTCGCCGAGCTCTACCAGGTGCGCACCGGCTCGCACGGCGCGACCGATCTCTCGCCAATCTGCATGGGTGCGGCGCTTCACTTCGATACCTGGGTGCCCAACTTCGGCATCCAGGAATACATGCGGCACACACCCGGGACCGATGCCGTCTTTCCGCATGCGTATCGATTCGACAGCGGCTACCTGCATCCAGGCGATGCGCCGGGTCATGGCGTCGACATCGACGAAGCGCTCGCGGCGCGCTATCCCTATAGTCCGAGCGCACTGCCCGTCAACCGGCTCGAGGACGGAACAATGTGGAACTGGTGATGGCGCTACGTTCGCCTGGCGTAGCGTCTCGATCGATCAGCGCCGCGCGACGAGGTCCCAGAGCAGGGAGAAGCAGCCCGCGACCATCACGGCAGTGCCGCCTTCGAACAACGTGATCGCCGGGAAGCTGCCGATCGTGTAGTGGCCGGTCAATCGCGCGATGCCCGCGATGATGCACATGACGATGCCGATGATGCCGAGAACCTTGCCGGCCAACGCACCCTGGTTCATCGTGGTCTCCTATCAAGCGTGGCGTAGTGGAAGGCGGCGCCGGGCCTGACGGTCTGCGGGGATCGGCGACTACTCCGCCCGGTAATGCCCGGAACGTCCGCCCGATTTTTCGAGCAGCCGAATCTCACCGATGCGCATCGCGCGATCGGTTGCCTTGCACATGTCGTAGATTGTCAGAAGCCCGACCGCGACGCCACAAAGCGCTTCCATCTCCACACCGGTGCGCCCATGCGTCTCGACGGTTACCTCGATGGCGACGCCTTTGTCGCGATAGTCGAATTCGACGCCGACCCGCGTCAGCATCAACGGATGCGCGAGCGGGATCAGGTCGGGCGTACGCTTCGCCGCCTGGATCGCGGCGATTCGCGCGATGCCGAGTACGTCGCCCTTCTTTGCCGTCCCTTCGCGGACCATCGCGAGCGTCACCGCGGTCATCGCGATGTGGCCGCCCGCGCGCGCGATACGCTTCGTAACATCCTTGCCGCCCACGTCCACCATGTGGGCCTGGCCCAAGGCGTCGAAGTGAGTAAAATTGCCGCCGGATGTCGATGCGTCGCCCCCGACTCGATGATCGGCGCTTCGGGCGTCGCCCGCCTTGCCGCGTCGTGTAGCCGCGACGCGCGTGGTGGGGTGCTCGTGCGGATCGCGGATCGCCTTGACGTGCGCGCGTGGCATCGGAAGAGACGCGAATCCTGAAACTCGATTGCGAACGCGGCATCTTAGCATCACGTCGATTCGCTCCTCGCGCGCGCGCCGGCCCATTCGTGCATAGATACCGCACCTTCGTCGCTACCGTCACCGCGGTGGCGCTTGCATGCGCGCCGCTTTACGCGGCAGGCGACGCGACGCCCCCCGCGCCCGCGCCTTCAGCGTCGCCTTCTCCGTCGCCATCGTTGCCGGTTTATGGCGCTACCGAGCCTTCGCGCGCCCCTCCGCCGCCGCAAGTGCTATTGCCGCAGGTGTATCCGCAACGCCTGCCGGATCTCGGCGACGTGTCGCAGACCGACTTCTCGCCCGCGCAGGAGCGAAAGCTCGGCGAGACGATCATGCAGAAGCTGCATGCGAGCGGCGAATACATGAACGACCCCGAGGTCAACGATTACCTGAACGAGCTGGGACATCGCTTGACGGCGGTGTCGCCCGACGTCAAGCAGGATTTCCAGTTTTTCGCGGTCTACGATCCGCAGATCAACGCATTCGCGCTTCCCGGCGGATTCATCGGCGTCAACACCGGCCTGATCCAGCTCGCGCAAACCGAGTCGGAGCTCGCGAGCGTGCTCGCGCACGAGATCTCGCACGTGACGCAGCATCACATGGCGCGCGCGCTCGTCGCGCAGAAGGACTCGATATTGATGTCGCTCGCAGGGCTCGCGGTGGCGATTCTCGCCGCACGCGCCGGTGGCAACTCGAACGGTGACGCCGCCGCCGGCGCCATCGCGGCGACACAGGCGATGACGATCCAGCACCAGATCAACTTCACGCGCGAGAACGAGTACGAGGCCGATAGATTGGGCTTCCAGCGCCTCGACGCCGCCGGCTTCGACGTGACGGCGATGGCGACGTTCATGCAGCGGCTGCAATCCGCGATGCGCTTCGTCGAAGGCAGCGTGCCGACGTACCTGCGCGATCACCCCGTTACGTACGAGCGCATTGCGGAGGCGCAGGCGCGCGCGGCGGATCACCCGTATCGACAGGTCGTCGACTCGCTCGATTTCCATCTCGTTCGTGCGCTGCTGCGAAGCTACGAGGGCGAGCCGCGGCAGGCGGTCAAATGGTTCGACGATGCGATCGCGGAGCACAAGTACAACAACGCGACCGCGGCGCAATACGGTCTAGTCGCATCGCTTCTTCGTGCCAGGGACTTCGATCGCGCGAAGAAGGAACTGGCGACGCTCGAGAAAACGGCACCCGAGCATCCGATGATCGACGCGATCGCGGGACACGTGATGCTCGAATCGGGAGACGTCGATGGCGCAATCAAGCGGTTTGGCGCGGCCGTCGCGAAGTATCCGAACAAGATGCAGCTCGTTTACGACTATCCGGAGGCGCTGCTCAAGGCCGGGCGCAATGCCGACGCGGCGAAGTTCGTCGAGGAGCAGTTATCGCGCTTTCCGAGCGATGGTCCGCTGCAGCTCCTCGCCGCGCGCGCGTATGCCGCTGAGAACAAGCAGATGCTCTCGCATCGCCATCAGGGCGAGTACTACGCGTGGCAGGGCAATCTCAAAGGCGCGATCGACCAGTTCGAGATCGCAGCCAAGGCGAAGGACGGGGACTTTTACGATGCGTCGGAAATCGATACGCGACTTCGCGCGCTGCAACGCGAAGTGGCCGATCAGAAGAAATCGGCGTTCGGCCGACAGGGGTTCAGCATGACGGTCGAGCGCGTACCCGCGCAGCTTCGTTGAGCGCCTCGCGCGGTCAGTGCGTCGCGCCTCCCCTGCCAACATTGACAGGTTCCCCGGTCCCCTTGTCCCGGTAGATTGGGCCGCAGGCGCGAATCGCGCGAAGGCCAAGGGGAGGCCGCGTGAAGATACTTGTCGTCGACGATCATCCGCTGATCCAGCAGGCGCTTGCGCATTCGCTGCCGCACCTGCACGGTCCGGTCGAAGTGCTTTCCGCGATCGATCGCGACGAAGCGATAACCGCGCTCGCGCGCCATCCCGATTGCGCGCTGGTGCTCCTCGATCTGACGCTCCCCGGCGCGCACGGCATGGATCTGCTAGTACAGATGCGCCGCGCATATCCGCACCTGCCTATCGTCGTGCTGTCGGCGACGCACGATCGCGGGACCGTCGGCACGGCGCTCGCCGCGGGGGCGCAGGGCTACATCGCGAAGACGTCGACGCCCGAGGAATTGCTCGACGCCGTGCGTACGGTGCTCGCCGGCGAGACGAGCATCACTACCGATTTCGCCGCAGCGGGTCCGATGATCGGCGGCATCCCGGGCCACGCACTTGGCCTCACGCATCGACAAGCCGACGTGCTGCGCCTGCTCGTTCAGGGCAAGCCCAACAAAACGATTTGTCGCGATCTGCGGCTTTCCGAAGGAACGGTCAAGGTGCATGTCAGCGCCATCCTTCGTGCGCTGAATGTCCGATCGCGCGCGCAGGCGATCGCCGAGTTGACGCGCCGCGGCGTCGTCCTCGACGAAGGGCTCGAATCCGAGCGTCGGTGAAAGTCACAGGCGTCGTCACCCGCTCGAACGACACGATGTCGCCGCTCGCGACCATCCCGCCCGCGCTGATCGCGCGAGCGCGCGCGGACCAGGTCGCGACGCTCTACGCGCACGGTCACCGGACCACCGTGTCTATGGGACTCGGCGCATTGATCCTTTGCGCGGTGATGTGGACCGAGATCGCGGCAGCGTCGATGCTTGCCTGGGCCGCGCTGATCAGCGTCAATCAGTTGTGGCGGGCGGTGCTCGTGCGCGCGTTCGAGCGTGCACAACCCACGTTGAGCGACGCGGCGCGCTGGGGACATTACTGGGCGATTGGCTCGGCCCTCGCAGGCTCGCTGTGGGGCGCTGCCGCGGTCGCGATCTTTCCGGAGTCACCTGCCTACCAGTCGCTGCTGATCGTCTGCATTTTCGGCGCGGCGCTCGGGGGGCTCAATCTGACCGCCGTCTACAAGCCCTCGTTCTACGGCTTCGTGCTGCCCGCGCTCGTGCCGCTGATCGTGCGCGTCGCATCGGTCGGCGACCAGGTGCACTGGTTCATCGCCGGGGTGATGAGCGTCGTGCTCGCATTCGTCGTCGGCTTCGGTCATCGGCTGAACGACGTGCTGACGCGCTCGCTCGTCATCCGCTACGAGAACGTCGACCTGATCGCCGAGCTCAAGGACCGCACGCGAAGCGCGGTCGATGCGCGCGCGGCCGCCGAAGCCGCGAATCTCGCGAAGAGCCAGCTTCTCGCTGCGGCGAGCCACGACTTGCGCCAGCCGCTGCATGCGCTCGGCCTTTACGTGGCTGCGCTGGCGGCACGCGCTCAGGATGCCGAATGGCGGCCGCTCGTCATGAACGTGGAATCCGCGGCCAACGCGCTCGAAATTCAATTCGCGCAATTGATCGACCTGTCGCGGCTCGACGCGGGCGCGCTCGCGCCCGAACGATCCGATGTCGCGCTGGGACCGCTTTTCGCGCGCATCCGTACCGAGTTCGCGCCACAGGCGGCCGCGCGCGGATTGTCGCTTCGCATTGTGCAAACCAAGCTCGTCGTCGACAGCGATCCGGCGCTCCTCGAGCGGATCGTCGGCAATCTCGTCGCCAACGGCATACGCTACACGAACTACGGTGGCGTGCTGATCGGGGCCAGGCCACGCGGCGAGCACGTGGCGATCGACGTCGTCGATACCGGCGTCGGCATCGCCACGCCGGATCGGCAGCGCATCTTCGAGGAGTTCTATCGTGTGCGCGACGACAACATGCCTTCGCAGGCGCGTCGCGGCATGGGCCTCGGCCTCGCGATCGTGCGTCGCTTCGCCGACCTGCTCGGCCACGGCATCGAGCTCGACTCGCGGGAGGGCATCGGATCGCGCTTTCGGGTGCTCGTCCCGCGTGCCGCACGCGGCCGTTCCCGCATTCGATACCGCGTCTCTTCTTCACGAGGGAGCGATGTATGCACGACACCGTCATGCATCGGTCGCGTCGTTGCGGTCGTCGACGACGATGCGGCGACGCTCGACGCGATGCAGACGCTGTTTGCGACGTGGGGTGCAAACGTCGTCTGCGGCGATACGATCGATACGCTGATCGAGGCGATCGGCGGGCTCGAGCGCTATCCCGACCTGATCGTCGCCGACCTGCGGCTCGCTTCGGGCCGTTCGGGCATCGAGGCCGTGCGGCAACTGCGGCACGAGCTCGGGGTGCCGGTTCCCGCGATCATCGTCTCAGGCGACACCGGCACGAACGCCGAGCGCGAAGCGCGCACCGCCGGACTGATGCTTTTGCCGAAACCCGTCGTCGCAGCCACCCTCCATGCGACCGCGATTCGCCTGATGCAGCAGAGTCCGGTGGCGCTGGCCGCCGGGTGAGGCCTGCTGCCGACAAAAAGAGGGCGCGATCGCTCGCGCCCATTTCGAGGCGCCGGCAGAAGCCGGCAGGGGAGGAGCCTCGTTCAGTTCGTCGTTTGCGAGTGGCGCGCCTGCATCTTCTGCTTCAATTGCTCCATCTTCGCGAGGCGCTGCGAGATCGCATTCTTAACGACGGCCTTTTGATCGGGCGTGAACGTGGCGTATAGCGCAAGCCACGCATCGCGCACCTGCGTATGCAACGCTGCATTCGCCTGCTGCGCCTTATCGGAAGCCGCGGCAACCGACGCGAGGTCCGGCTCGGACTTCGCGAGCTCGGCCGTCAGTGCATCGTGCACGTTCTGCATGTTCGTGCGTGCCGTCGTTCGCGCGGCCTTGCCGGCCGCGACCGCGTTGTCCCACATGGTTTGCTGCGACGTGTTGAGGTTGAGCTGGCTCTTGAGCTTGACGATGCTCATGATGAAGTCGCCGCCGTGCCCGTGGTGCATGGCTTGCGCCGAAGCGGCCCCGGCGAAACCGATGAGCGCGGCCGCGGCCATTGCCGCGATGCGTGACGCGAATCGCATGGTCATGATGTTCTTTCTCCGTAAGAATCGAGTCCTTCGTGCAACCGGCCGTTCCGGCGCATCGAACACGATTGCTTCGTCCGCATTGTCGATCGCCCGTTCCACACGCTGCCTTCGCGATTGCAACGGGAGATTGCGTCTATCGCCGGACGATACAATTCGTTACACCACGAGCGCTGCCGACGTCGCACGCGAACGTTCTAATCTTCCGCCATGCCGAAAACGTCATCGCCCCGGATCCTCGTCGTCGACGACGATGTGCGCTTGCGCGACCTGCTGTCGCGCTACCTGTCCGAGCAGGGCTTCCAGGTGCAATCGCTGCCCGATACGTCGCAGCTCGATCGCAAGCTGCAGCGCGATCCGCCGCACCTGCTCGTGCTCGACCTGATGCTGCCTGGCGAGGACGGGCTCGCCGCTTGCCGCCGATTGCGCGGTGCGGGCGAAACGGTTCCCGTCATCATGCTGACCGCGAAGGGCGAGGACGTCGATCGCATCGTCGGCCTCGAGATGGGCGCCGACGATTATTTGCCAAAGCCGTTCAATCCGCGCGAGCTCGTCGCGCGCATTCATGCGGTGTTGCGGCGGCACGGCGAACGGCCCACGCCTGGCGCACCGACGCGCGAAGGACGGATTCCGTTCGGCGGCCATACGCTCGATCTCGCAGCACGCACGCTCGAGCGCGACGGCGAAGTGAAGTCGCTCACGACCGGTGAGTTCTCGCTGATCAATGTCTTCGCGCAGCATCCGCGGCAGCCGCTCGCGCGCGAAAAGCTGATGCTGCTCGCGCGCGGTCGCGACCACGAGGTGTTCGATCGCGCGATCGACGTGCAGGTGTCGCGATTGCGCAAGCTGGTCGAGCCCGACCCGGCCAATCCTCGCTATATCCAGACGGTCTGGGGATTCGGCTATGTGTACGTGCCCGAGGGGACGCAGGAAGCCGCCGATGCGTCGCCGGCTGCCGAAGCCGACGGCAGCACATGAGCCCGGCCAGCGAGTCTCCCCCCACCGTGCTTCCCATGGCGTCGGGCCGGATACCGGACGCGCGCGACGCGCCGGAGACGCAGCGAAAGCCGCGTTCGCGCTTCGAGCATTGGACGTTCTGGCCGCGCTCGCTTTTTGGACGGCTTGTTCTGCTGCTCGTGACCGTCGTCGCGCTCGCAGCCGTCACGACCATGCTGGTCTTCAACCAGGATCGCGCGGCGCTGCTCGCGAAGCAGTTCAACGACACGAAGGTCGTGCAGATGAAAGCGCTTCGCGCGTCGCTCGAAAGCGTCGACGGGCCGCAGCGAAGGGAAGCGCTCGCCCGTCTCAGCCGAGAATATGGCGTGCACATCGTGTCCGAGCGCCAGCGACCCTCGATCGGCATCGCGCCGATCGGCACCACGATGAAGGAGCTGGAGGATCGGCTGCGCGAAGACCTCGGCACGGGCACCGAAGTGCGTATTTCGCCGCGCGCGCGACAACTCTTCGTCCGGTTGCAAGCGGGCGACGAAGGTTACTGGGTCGGCTTTCCGCTCCCTCCTCGCTCGCGCGAGGACATCCCGACGCGCCTGCTCGCATGGACCATTGCGATCATCGTGCTTCTGCTGCTCGCAGCGTTCGCATTCGCGCGCTATCTCGCACGGCCGCTCGGGCGACTGAAGGATGCGGTCGAGCGCGTCGGCCGCGGCGAGACGCCGCCTGCCCTTCCCGAATCGGGAACGTCGGAGATCGCTGCGGTGAACCGCGGATTCAACGCGATGCTCGCGAACCTGCGCGAGATCGAGCGCGACCGCGCGATCCTGCTCGCCGGCGTCTCGCACGATCTTCGCACGCCGCTCGCGCGCCTTCGCCTAGGCATCGAGCTGTCGAGCGACGATGAAGCAACGCGCGCCGGCATGGTCGCCGACATCGAGGACATGGATCGCATCATCGACCAGTTTCTCGATTTCGCGCGGAGCGACGTCGCCGCCGCGAGCGAGCCGATCGACGTCAATGACGAGCTCGCCGCGAGCGTCGCGCGCTACGCGAAGGCCGGACGCGATGTGCGCCTTGCGAGCGCGTCCCCAGCGTACGCGCGCATCAAGCCGACCGCGCTATCGAGGGTGGCGAACAATCTCATCGACAACGCGCTCGCGTACGGCAAGCCGCCGCTCGAAGCTAAAGCGATGCGCGTCGGCAACGACGTGTTCGTCGAGGTGGCCGACCGCGGACCCGGCATTCTGCCGGCGGACGTCGAGCGACTGAAGAAACCGTTCACGCGCGCGAACGCGGCGCGTGCACGCGCCGACGGCGCCGCCGGCGCGGGACTCGGCCTTGCGATCGTCGATCGGATCGCGCGCCTGCATGGCGGAAGCTTCGATCTGCTGCCGCGCGAGGGCGGCGGAACGATCGCGCGCATGCGCCTGCCGGCGGCCGACTTGCCATCGCGATAACATGAACGATTTCGCATCGCGCGGAGATACGTCCGCGGCGTGCTATCGTTGACGCGCACTCGGTTGCTCGACGACCGAAGCTCCGTCGAATTACTCCACGACAGCAATGGCGCAACCCGACCAGGATCGGTATGCCCACTCGACTCGCGGTGCGCCGCGCAGCCTGGACATCATTCGCGAGCTGGTCAAAATCGACACGACCAGCCGCCGCTCGAACCTCGCGCTGATCGATTGCGTTTCCCGGTACCTTGCGTCGCATGGCGTCGCGTGGCGTCTATCGCACGATGACGAGGGCGCTAAAGCCAACCTTTTCGCGACGATCGGCGACGCGAAACGACCCGGCATCGTGCTTTCCGGCCACACCGATGTCGTGCCCGTCGATGGTCAGGCATGGTCGGTCGATCCGTGGGCTGCCACCGTGCAGGAAGATCGACTCGTGGGTCGCGGCGCGGCCGACATGAAATCGTTTCTCGGGATCGTCCTCGCCGCACTGCCCGACATGCTCGCCCTTCCGCTCGCGATGCCAATCCATCTCGCGTTCTCGTACGACGAAGAGGTCGGGTGCATCGGCGTCGGCCGGATGATCCGCGACATGCAGGCAATGGGCGTCGCGCCCGGCATCTGCATCGTCGGCGAACCGACCGGCATGAAGGTGGTGACCGGCCACAAGGGCAAGCTCGCGATGCGCGCGCACGTGCACGGCCGTGAAGCACATTCGGCGCTCGCGCCGTACGCGGTCAATGCGCTCGACTACGCCGCGGAAATCGTCGTCGAGCTTCGCCGCATGCAGCGCGAGCTCGCGAGCGAGGGGCCGTTCAATCGCGAATACGATCCGCCGTACTCGACGCTTCATGCCGGCGTGCTTCGCGCCGGCACCGCGCTCAACATCGTGCCGCGCGACGCGACGCTCGACTTCGAGTTTCGCACGGTGCCGCAGGACGATCCGCATCGCCTGCTTGCGCGATTGAAGACGTACTGCGAAACCGAGCTCGTTCCGACGATGACGGCGATCGCGCCGGAAAGCGCGATCGAGTTCGAGACGAAGTCCGACAATCCGGGGCTTCACACCGAAGAGAGCGCGTCGGTGGTCGAGCGCATCGAGCGGCTCGCGCGAAACGGCCGCGGCGGCAAGGTCGCTTTCGCATCGGAGGCCGGTCAGTTCCAGCGTGCCGGCTTCGAGGCGGTGATCTGCGGTCCCGGTTCCATCGGCGATGCGCACAAGCCCGACGAATTCATCACCTTCGAGCAGATCGAAATGGGCGAGGCGTTCATCGCCCGCGTCATCGACGAAGCGCGCGAAGGCGCGAACTCGCGCCACGCGACGCGATAACAAGGAGCGCGCTGCCATGTCGTTTCATCGGTTCGCCCACGGTGCGGCCGTTCTCTTCGGTCTTGTCGCGCTCGCTCTTGTCATCCCTTCGCACGCTGCCGATCAAACGATCAAGGTGACGAGACAGTACGGGCTGCCGTATCTGCCGCTTATGGTGATGGAGCACGACAAGCTGTTCGAGAAACAACTGGCGGCGTTCGGCGAACGCGACGCCAGCGTTACGTGGGCGACGATGAGCACGACGACCGCGACGGTGGACGGACTTCTCTCGCGTAGCGTCGATTTCGCGTCGTCGGGCATCACCGGCCTTCTCGCGATGTGGGACAAGACGCAGGGAAGCGCGAACGAGATCAAGGCGATCTCGGGCATCTCCTCGTTCCCGTATCCACTCGTCTCGCGCGATCCGGCGGTCAAGACGATCAAGGATTTCACCGACAAGGATCGCATCGCGGTGCCCGCGGTGAAGATTTCGGTGCAGGCGATCGTGTTGCAGATGGCGGCCGCGAAAGCGTTCGGCCCCGACAAGCGCACTGCGCTCGATGCGCTGACCGTATCGATGGGCCATCCGACAGCCGCCGTCGCGGTGATGTCCGGCAAGAGCGAGGTCAACGCGCATTTCAGCTATCCCCCGTACAGCGAGGAGGAGCTGCGCACGCCGGGCGTGCACGTCGTGCTCTGGGCGAACGACGTGACGAACGGACCGGCAACGACGATCGAGGTCGTCACTCCCGCGCATGTCGTCAAGGACCATCCGAAATGGGTCGACGCGTGGCTGGCTGCGCAGCGCGAGGCGAGCGATTTCATCAACCAGCATCACCGCGAGGCGGCGCAGATGTACATCGCGATGACGAACGAGAAGAAGCTCACCGCGGACGATCTCGTCAAGATCCTGTCCGATCCGCAGGTGCGAATCGGCGTGACGCCCTACAACACGATGATCTTCGCGAAATACATGCACGACGTCGGCAGCATCAAGCACCTGCCGTCGAGCTGGAAGGATTACTTCTGGCCGGCGGCGCAGGGACTGGCGGGGAGTTGATGGGGCGTGTGATCCCCACACGCTCGCGCGCGATCGAACGCGCCTCGCGCTTCGCTGCCCCCGAGCGGGCGAAATTCGCATTTTGGGACGGCCCGGCAGTGCTCATCGCGTCAGGCACCCGCCGTCGACGAGCAGCGTGTCGCCGGTAATGTAGCTCGCGACATCCGACGCGAGAAATGCGACCGCATTCGCGATATCGTCGACGCATGCGAGCCGGCCCATCGGCAATTGCGACAGCAGTGCTTCGTGCGAGATGCCGGCCAGCTTTTCGCGCGTCATCGGCGTTTCGAGCAGGCCCGGCGCGATCGCGTTGACATTGATGCCATGCGGCGCGAGCTCGCGCGCAAAGCCCTTCGTGAACGCGACCACGCCGGCTTTCGTCGTGCCGTACAGCACGTTGCCGAAAACGCCGCCTGCCTTCGCCGCGGCCATCGACGAGATATTGACTACCTTGCCGTAGCGCCTGCACAGCATGACGGGCAGCACCGCCTTGATGCAGTAGTAGACGCTCGACAAATTGATTCGGCACACTTCGTCCCAGTCCTCGATCGTCGAATCGATGACGGAGGCGGTCTTCAGGATGCCGGCGTTGTTGACGAGGATGTCGAGTGCATCGTGGCGATCCACGATGCCGTTGACGGCGCGCTGAACGTCATCGTAGCGGGCGACGTCGATTCGAACTGCGTGCGCAGCGTCGCCCAGACGCGAAGCAGTTCGGCGAGCTGCCTGTTCGTCGACGTCGGCGACGTAGACTGTGCAGCCCTCCTCGACGAGCTTGCCTGCGATTGCCGTGCCGATGGCACCTCCGGCGCCGGTGACAAGCGCGATCTTGTTGTGCAGTTTCAGATCCATTGCCGCCCGATCGCGTCTCGCCTCGACGCCAGATGCCGCTCAGCCGGGCATCGTTTCCCGCGCTTGCATTCCAGCCGATTTCGCCACGCGCGCCGGCTTATCCGTACTCGAGACGATCTCGGGCGCGCGCACAGGGAATCCGCGCTGCCCCGGCACACGGTTCGGCGGCCAGCCGAGCTGTACGAGCGCTTCGTCCGCATCGCGATAGTAGGTGCCGATCTTGTAGATGCGCTTCGCTTCTTCACCTGTCGCGACGTCCCGGCCGATCTCGCGCGCGATGCGCACCATCTGCTCGACCTGCTCGACCGTCGTGATGCGCTCGCCCTTGCGCCGCCATAGATTATCCTCGACGCCGACGCGAACGTGCAGTCCCAGCGCCACCGCGATCGTGCAGACCGGAATCACCGTGCGCATGATCGATTCGATCGTAAGCACCGCGCCGTCGGGACAGCGGCGCACGAATTCCAGCATGTCGGCGGGATTGCGTCCCGCGTAACCGCCGCCGAGCGCCATGTGATTCAACACGAGCGGGCCGGTGTAGACGCCGCTTCGAATCAGGCGCTCGACCGTTTCGAGCTGGTGAATGCTGCCGAGCATGAAGTGCGGCTGGATGCCTTTCGCGACGAGACGCTTCAGATGCTCGACGAAGAACGACGGCGGCGCCTCGGTGACCATCTCGCGATAGGCGCTGTAATACTCCGGCCTCGCCATGCTGGTGCCCGCGATGTCGTCGTTCGACATCAACTCGACCATGCTCATCTGGTTCGTGTTGATGACGATCGTCACCTGATCGGGCTTGGGCGTGAGCTCGGCCAGCATGTGCCGCGTGTCGATGCCTGGCCAGCGCGCCTCGCGTCCTTCGGCTTCGGGGGCAAACGAGATCGAGCCGCCCACCTGCAGCACCATGTCGGGCACGGCGACGCGCAAACGCGACAGCAACTCGTTGAACGTCGACATCCTGCGCGAGCCCTTGCCGTCGGTCTCGCGGACGTGGACGTGCAGCACCGTGGCGCCCGCGTTGTAGCAGTCGACCGCCTTCTGCACCTGCTCTTCCATGCTGACCGGAATGTCGTCGGAATCGGAAGGCAGCCATTCCGGACCGTAGGGCGCTGCCTGGATGACGAGCTTCTCCTGGTTTTCCGGCAACAACGTATCGTCGAAGAAATGCATGAGGTTCTCCTTGATCGAGGCGAATGCTGACGCTGCGATTCTCATCCCGCGTGCGGCGCCGGCTTTTGCCGATTGGGACTCGGCCTTATCATTTTGAGAAATGTCTTACCGCGCCCGAAGCCAGATCCTGACCGGGTACGCAGCACTCGCGCGCTCGCTCGGGCTCGCGCCGGAGCGTCTCGTGCGCTCAGTCGGCCTCGATCTCGCGGCGCTCGACGATCTCGACGCGCGCATCTCGGCGCAGGCGTTCGCGGATCTGCTCGAGCGATCGAATGAAGCGGCGCGCATCGATGACTTTGGTCTCCGTCTCGCCGAATCGCGCGCCGTCGGGATTCTGGGGCCGATCGGCATCGTCGTGCATCAGGAGCCGGATTTGCGCTCGGCGCTCTCTTCGCTCGCGCGCTACCTTCCGTTCCACAACGAGTCGCTCGTGCTGCGCCTCGACGAGTCGGGGAACCTTGCGATCCTGCGCATGGATGTCCTTACGAGCAGTGGCCCGGGCGCCGGGCGACAGGTGACCGAGCTTTCGCTCGGCGCGTTCTTCCGCATTCTGAGCCGCCTTGCGGGACCCGACTGGAAGTCGCTTCGCGTCTGCTTCGAGCATTCGGCGCCGCGAAGCATCGCGACGTATCGCCGATTCTTTGGTTGCCGAGTGGATTTCGAGAACGAGTTCAACGCGATCGTCTTTCGCGCGGCCGACCTCGATACGCCGCTCGCGATGTCCGATGCGATGCTCGCCAAGTACGCGCACCGCTATCTCGATTCGATCATGGTCGACGGAACCGCGCCCGTGAGTCAAAAGGTGCGCGAGCTCGTGCGGCTTCTGCTGTCGAGCGGCAATTGCAGCGCCGACACGGTGGCGCGCGGACTCGGCGTCGACCGGCGAACGGTGCATCGCCATCTGGCAGCAGTCGGTGCAACGTTCTCGTCCGTTCTGAACGAGGCACGCATCGAAGTCACAGCGCAGCTTCTCGCGAGCCATCGGCCGCTCGCCGAGGTCGCGGAGCGCGTCGGTTTTTCCGGGACGCCGGCATTCTCGCGCTGGTTCAGGCAATCGTTCGGATGCAGTCCGTCGAGCTGGCGAGCCGTGAATGCACGACCGGCGCCGCAGCGCTTGTAGCCGCGCAGCAAGGGACGCGGTGTCGTTCCCGCCAGAGGCTCGCCATGTCCCGAAAAAGCATCGGGTTGTCCCGAAATGCAAATCCCTCCTTGGGCGTGCGACTCAAAATGGCATGGGTGCTCATCTGGCAAACCCCATTGATCGCCGACGCTCGCGTCGGCGCAATTGCACGTGACGCGCTCGGCCACGTCGAATGCCTGCGCCGCGTCGATGGCCGTGGCACGATCATCCTGTGCGAGAAAGGCGAACCGCCGAAAGGCGTCGCCGAAACGCGCGTGACGCCGGTACTATCGAGCGGCGAGACAACGCCCGATGCCGGTCGGTGGCTGTTCTACGTAATCATCACCGCGCCGCGAGAATGGCGCGACGAACTGTGCGACTGGTACCGCACCGAGCACGGTCCGATTCTGCTCGAATGTCCGCGGTGGCGCGGATTCATCCTCGGCGAGTCGAGCGCCGGCAACGAATGCCGCCTTCACGTGTTGCACCGCCTTGCGGATCGCAGCGCGCTCGACTCCGACGAGCGCAAGCGCTCGCGCGCAACGCCCTGGTTCGAGCGATTGGCTCGCAATGACTGGTTCGACGGTCCGTTCGAGCGCATTCTCGCCGAGCGCTTTCAAATCATCGAGCACGCGCCTCAATGAAAGCCGCTCTGATGCCTCGCCCCGGCGATGCCGGCGTGCTCACGCTCGTCGATGTTCCAAAGCCGGCGATCACCGACGCGCACCAGCTTCTCGTTCGCGTTCACGCCGCCGGCCTCAATCCGCTGGACACGAAGATCCGTAAGCTGCATTTCTACTATCCGAACAACCTGCCGGCGATTCTCGGCTGCGACGGCGCCGGAATCGTCGAAGCGATCGGCGATGACGTCACGCGGTTTCGTCCCGGCGCCGACGTCTATTTCTTCGCCAACGGCCTTGGCAGCATGCCGGGGAGCTACGCGCAGTACACGATCGTCGACGAACGCGAGGCCGCGCGAAAGCCGAAGCGGCTGTCGATGATCGAGGCCGCCGCAGTTCCGCTGGCGCTGATCACTGCCTGGGAGGCGCTGGTCGACCGCATCTCGCTCGAACGCGATGAGCACCTGCTCGTTCATGGCGGTGCCGGCGGCGTCGGTCACCTGGCGATTCAACTCGCGCGAAACCGAGGCGCGCGCATCGCAGCGACCGTCGGCGATGCGGAAAAGGCGCGCATTGTGCGCGAACTGGGCGCCGAGCTCGCCATTCCTTATCGCGAGCAGGACTTCGTCGCGGAAGCGCTGCGCTGGACGGGCGGACGCGGCGTCGACGTCGTTCTCGATACGGTGGGCGGCAAGACGTTCTGCACGTCGTTTAGAGCACTGCGCCTCTATGGACGCATCGCGACGCTGCTGTCGACGCCGTGCGAGCTCGCCGACGTGAACGAAGCGCGCATGCGCAATCTTCGCCTCGGTTACGTGCAGATGACGGCGCCCTCGTATCTCGGCGATGCCGACGCACGTGCTGCGCAAACGCGCATTCTGGAAACGTGCGCATCCGCGTTCGACGAGGGATCGCTGCGCCCGCTCGTGACGACCGTGTTGCCGCTCGAGCGCGCCGCCGATGCGCATCGCATCGTCGAGCAGGGCCACACGATCGGCAAGGTCGTCATGACGGTCGATTGAACGCGCGTTGCATGGTCCGCCCGATCTTGCAATAATGAAACATGCGATTTCGCTCAGCGAAACTCGGCGGTGAGGCGGCCAACGCGGAGCGCGCCGATTCGTCGGCGCTTCGCGCGTTCTCCGTGCTCGAGCACATCGCCTCGGCCGAACGCCCGCCGACGCTCGAGGAAGTCACGCGCGCGATCGGCCTGCCCAAGCCGACGGTCTTTCGCATCCTGCGTCTCCTCGTCGACGGCGGGCTCGCGCAACGCGAGGTTCACGAGAAGCGCTACGTCATCGGGCCGCGCACCGCAGCTTTGGCGCTCGAAGTGCAGATGCATTCGCCGGCGCGGCGTGAACGGCGCGCGATACTCGCCCGCCTCGTCGAGACGATCGGAGAAACGTGCAACTTCACGATGCTCGACGGCGGCGAGGTCGTGTATCTCGATCGCGTCGAAACCTCGGCCAACGTGCGGCTGCACATGAAGGCCGGCTCGCGCGTGCCGTTGCACTGCACGGCAAGCGGCAAGCTGCTGCTCTCGTCGCTTGCGATTGCGCAGGTCCGACGCCTGCTCGGTTCGGGACCCCTGCGCCGCTATACGCCGCGCACGATCGTCGATCCCGGCGCGCTCGAACAGGAGCTTTCGCGCATTCGTGCAAGCGGCGTCAGCACGGACGTGGGCGAATACCTCGTCGACTCGGTCTGTCTTGCCGTCCCCGTTCGCGATGCGCGGGGCCGCATTTGCGCCGCGATTGCCGTTCACGGTCCCGCGCCGCGCATGACGCTTCACAAGGGTTACGGGTTCGTGCCGGCCATGCAGGAGGCGGCGACCGAGATCGCCGCCACCCTCACCGAACCGGGCGATGCGCGCGTTGCGCGTCCGGTTCGCAAGCGGATCGACGCATCGAGAAAGAGCGAGGCACGAATGCGCGCTTAGCTCGCGCGACAAGGTGCGTGGCGACGCGCCGAACATAACCGCGAGGAGGGACGTTTCATGGATGACGCGAAAACGAAGGACGGTACGCAAAGCGATGTGCGCGAACCGGGAGATGCCAGGCGCCGCCGCTTTTTGGGTGGCGTCGCGAAGGCAGCCGGTGGCTTGCTCGTCGCCGATATCGTCGGCGTGCAAGGTGCCGCAGCGCAAGCGCCGGCCGTCGTCACGCGCAAGTTCACCGACTGGGGATGGCCGCTTCCCTACGAGCAGGTGTCCGCCAAGTCCAAGCAATGGTTGCAAGGCAAGGGCTGGTGGCCGCTTGGCGCCGCGTGGATCGTCGTATGGTCAGGCGAGGAGATGGTCGGGCATGTGATGCAAACGCAGAAGCTGCTCGAAAAGCGCGGCATCGACACCGACTGGAAGACGTTCGTCGCCGCTGGATTCTCGAACGAGGCGTTCATTCCCGGGCGCATCCAGATGGCGAACACCGGCGCGCTCGGCGTGCTAGCGCTGATCAGCAACAAGGTGCCGATGCGCGCGATGGCCGTGCACTCGCCCGCGCTCACGCACGCGGCGACGGTCCCGCTCGACTCGCCGCTCAAGAGCCTTTCCGATCTCAAGGGCGCGCGCGTGCTGAAGCGCCCCGCCGTCGTCGGCACCACGACCGGTTCCACGAATCACTTCGGATTCATCGCGGCCGCGCAGTATCTCGGCCTCAAGCAGAACGAGGATTACACGCTGCGCAGCAGCCCGCCCGGCGATCTCGCGACCGCGCCGAAGGGCATCGACGTCTACACGATCTGGGAGCCGCACGTCTCCTATTCGACCGACGTGCTGAAGGTATCGCGACTGCTCGAGCCGCTCGATCCCTACTACATCTACAGCGGCTACTGCTACGGGCGGAAGGAGATCGAGGACAACGCGCCCGACGTCATGCAACTCATCAACGACGCGTTCATGGAGTCGGTGCTGTGGTCGCAGGCGAATCCCGACGAGGCGATCGATTCGCTGATGAAGCGCCCCGAATACGGACGGCTCGGAAAGGCGCTGATCACCAAGATGACGCAGAACTATCTGTTCTGGCCGAAGCCTACCGTTTATTACCCGTTCGACGATCCGAACGGCATCTGGCCGAAGGAGGAATCGCGCATCAGCAAGTGGGCCTACGAGACCGGCGCGTCGAAGAACGACGTCACCAACATCGAATGGCAGAAGGTGCGCAACACGCACTACATGGATGCCACGTACGAGAAGCTCGGCTGGGCGGTGCCGAAGCATCCGCCGTTCCTGCCGAAAGACTTCGGCGGCGTTGGCAACCTGCCGTACAAACCCTATGGCGCTTCGCTGTTGCACGGCCCCGCGCCGTTCCCCGAGCCCGGCGAGCTGACGAAGCCGTGGACGTTCAAGGGCAAAACGTACCATCCATGATCGCCGCGATGCGAATGCTTGCCATCGCAGCGTCCAGCGACGCCGGATGGGTTTGCATTCGATGACGCAGGCACGCACGCGAGCATTCGCCGAGCCGGCGATCGAGGACCACGTCGAGGCGCCGGCTCCGAAGGTGCGCGACATCGAGGTGCGCCCTCCGGGCGTCGTTACGCCCGATGGCGGCGTGCCGCCGACCAACGAGGCGATGATGAGGCTCGCCGCGTCGATGGTGCCTCCACCACCGCCGGCGTGGAAACGCGCGCTGTCGCGAATCTCGCGCCTGTGGCTGCTCGTCGTGTTCGTCGTCGCGTGGCAGTTGATCAGCATGTATGGGCAGCGCATCAATCCACAGCTCGACGTGATGATGCCGCCGCCGACCGCCGTGATCTCGGCGGCTGCCGATCTCGCGGCGCGCGGCGTCCTGTTGATGCACATTCTCGACAGCCTCAAGCGCGTGGTTCTTGCAGTCGGCGCCGCGACAGTGCTCGGCGTTCCGCTCGGCCTCGCGATGGGTTGGTCGAAGCGCTTTCGCGCGGTCGTCGATCCGCTGCTCGAATTCATCCGGCCGATTCCGCCGCTTGCGTGGATACCGCTCAGCATCCTCTGGTTCGGCATCGGCGACGTGCAGATCGTCTACATCATCTTTCTCGCAGCGTTCTTTCCCGTCGTGCTGAATTCACTCGCCGGCGCCCGCGACGTGGACACATACCTCGTACGCGCGGGTCTTTCGCTCGGCGCGAGCCGACGCGAGCTTTTCCTCACCGTCGTGCTTCCCGCCGCACTCCCGCAGATCTTCACCGGCATGCGCATCGGCCTCGGCATCGGGTGGATGGCGCTCGTCGCGGGGGAGCTCGTCGCGGCGCCGAGCGGCCTCGGCTACATGATCAACAACGCGCGCACGCTCTTTCGCAGCGACTACATCCTCCTCGGCATGGTGCTGATCGGCGCGCTCGGCCTCGTGCTCGATTACCTGATGCGGCAGGCGGCGCGTTTCGCGATGCCGTGGTATCACGGCAAATGAGCGCGAAGGGCCGCCCCCAGCGTGAATTGCTCCCCCTCAGGGGGCAGCGAGGTGGCGAAGCCACGAGCGTGGAGGGCCTATGAGCGCGGGCGACTCCCAGGTCAGCGTCGAGAACGTGAGCAAGGTGCACGTCTCGATGAAGGGCGAGCCGCTGCTCGCGCTGCTCGACGTGACGTTCCGCGTCGACAACAACGAGTTCTTCTCGATCGTCGGACCAAGCGGCTGCGGCAAGACGACGCTCCTCAACCTGCTCGCGGGCTTCGAGCAACCGACGCGCGGCGAGCTTCGCGTCGGCGGCGAGCTCATCACCGAACCGGGGTGGAAGCGCGCCGTCGTCTTTCAGGAGTACGCGCTTTTCCCGTGGTACACGGTCGCGCAGAACATACGCTACGGCCTTCGGCGCAAGCAACTGCCGGAGAACGAGCAGCGGCGTATCGTCGACCACTACGTGGGCCTGGTCGGCTTGCGCGGCTTCGAGCAGCGCTATCCGCGCGAGCTTTCCGGTGGCATGCGCCAGCGCGTTTCGCTCGCACGCGCGCTCGCGGTCAATCCGACGGTGCTGTTGATGGACGAGCCGTTCGCCGCACTCGACATCCAGACGCGCGAGTACATGCAGGACGAGCTTCTCAAGATCTGGCAGCGCGAACCGAAGACGGTGATCTTCGTCACGCACAGCATCGACGAGGCCATCAAGCTGTCGGACCGCATCGCGATCATGGCGCCAAGGCCCGGCCGTGTCGTCGAGATCAAAAACGTGGGCTTCGAGCGTCCGCGCGATTCGACGGACCCGCATGTCGTGCATCTGGCGGCCGAGGTGAAGCTGTGGCTTCGGCGACAGGCATTCGGCGACAGGCGCGCCGAGGAATCGACCGCCGCGCATTCGGAAGCCTGACGCCAACCTTGGCCCACGACAACCTGACGTACGAGGATCTGCTTCGCATCGTCGAGCTCGTCAAGTCGTCCGAGCAGTTCTCGGAATTCCGGCTGAAGGTTGGCGATATCGAAGTCGAGCTCAAGCGACGCGTACTCGAGCGGACGACGCCGGAAGTGCGACCGGCGCCTTCGCCATCGGTTGCGGCGGGCGAACCGACGAAAGAGACGCCGTCGAGAACAAGCGAAAGAACGTCGTCGGCAAGGCTGCCTGCCGATGCGGTCGTCGTTCGCGCACCGATGGTCGGAACGTTTTATCGTGCGCCGGCGCCCGGCGCGCCGCCGTTCGTACGCGTTGGGCAAAGGGTCGAAGCAGAAACGATCGTGTGCATCATCGAAGTGATGAAGCTGATGAATTCGATTCCGGCGGGGGCGAACGGCGTCGTGACGCAGATTGTCGTCGAGGACGGTCAATCGGTCGACGCGCACGCGCCGCTGATCGTGCTCGATCCGTCCGAAACATGAGGCGCGCCTTTCGCCGCGTTCTCGTCGCGAACCGCGGCGAGATCGCCGTGCGCATCATCCGCGCGTGCCACGAGCGCGGGCTCGAGGCGATCCAGGCGTATTCGGAAGCCGACCGCGAATCGCTTGCCGTCGCGCTCGCCGACGGGGCAATCTGCATCGGACCCTCGCCCGCGACGCAGAGCTATCTGAAGTCGGAACTGCTCGTCGACGCCGCGCGCACGGCGAACGCGGAGGCGATCCATCCGGGCTACGGATTCCTGTCCGAGAACGCGTCTTTCGCGCGCGCATGCGAGGAAGCGGGCATCGTGTTCATCGGTCCGTCGTCGCAAGTCATTGCAGCGATGGGCGACAAGGCGGTGGCGCGCCGGATGGCGACCGACGCGGGCGTGCCGACGACGCCTGGATCGCGCGGCACGGTCGAAGACACCGATGCCGCGCGCGAGGCCGCCGAGGTTGTCGGCTATCCGGTGCTTCTGAAGGCATCGGCGGGCGGTGGCGGTCGCGGCATGCGCGTCGTGCGCAACGCGGAAGAGGTCTCGTCGCGTTTTGCCGAAGCGTCGCGCGAAGCAAGCACGGCGTTCGGCGACGGCACGCTCTACGTCGAGAAGTTCATGCCGCGCGTGCGACACGTCGAAATCCAGGTGCTCTCCGACGGCGAGCGCGTGCTGCATCTCGGGGAACGCGACTGCTCGATCCAGCGGCGCAATCAGAAGCTCGTCGAGGAGAGTCCCTCCCCGGCGCTCGACGACAACGTGCGCGCGCGGATGGGCGAGGCGGCCGTTCGCCTCTGTCGCGAGGCACGCTACAAGAGCGCCGGCACCGTCGAGTTCATCGTCGATGCGGCGACGCAAAGGTTCTTCTTCATCGAGGTCAATGCACGCGTACAGGTCGAGCATCCGGTCACGGAAATGGTGACCGGCATCGACATCGTGAAACACCAGATCGCGATCGCGCAAGGCGAGCAATTGTCGCTTTCGCAGGAAGACGTGCGTCTCCATGGACACGCGATCGAATGTCGGATCAACGCCGAGAATCCGGCGCGCGATTTCCGTCCCTCGCCCGGACAGGTGCGGAAGCTGCGCCTCCCCGGCGGTCCCGGCATCCGCGTCGATACGCATCTCTTCGACGGCTACACGATCCCGCCATTCTACGATTCGCTGATCGCGAAGCTGATCGCATGGGGCAACGACCGCGACGAGGCGCTCGCGCGCATGCGCCGCGCGCTCTCCGAGATGCATGTCGAAGGCATTCATACGACGATACCGTTCCATCGTGCGCTCTTCGACGATGCGCGTTTCACGTCGGGCGACGTGCATACGCGCTTCGTCGAGGATGAAATCATGATGACGACATGAACAGATTCGATTTCATCGATGTCACGCTGCGCGACGCACACCAGTGCCTCTGGTCGACCCGGATGACGACGGCGATGATGGCGCCGATCGTTGGCACCATTGATCGCGCGGGCTACGCCTGCATCAACATCCTCGGCGGCGCGGTGTTCGACGTCTGCGTGCGCTACCTGCACGAGAATCCCTGGGAGCGGATCGGGCTCCTTTGCGACCACTTCCAAACGCCCTGCGACGGCCTGACGCGCGGGCAAAGCCTCTATACGTTCGAGCTCTTCCCCGACGACATCGTCGAGCTCAATTCGTACGCGCTCGCGCGTCGCGGCATCGAGGTGCTCACCGTCTACGACGCGCTCAACGACAACCGCAACATCGTCTCGTCGATACGCTCGGGCCACGAGGCCGGCATGAAGGTGAACGCGATGATCACCTACACGCTGTCGCCCGTGCACACGGACGAGTACTACGTCGAGCGTGCCCGTGAGCTCGTCACGCTCGATGCCGATTTCATCTCGATCAAGGATCCGAGCGGCCTTCTGACGCCCGATCGCGCCCGCACGCTCTTTCCGGCGATCGTTGGCGCTGCCGGCAAGATTCCGGTGCAATTGCATTCGCATTGCCTGTCGGGGCTCGCGCCGCAGGTCTACGAGGTCGCGATGGAATCCGGGTTCCGCTACGGCTACACGGCGAGCGAGCCGCTCGGCAACGGCGCGTCGCTGCCCGCGACCGAGGACGTGCTCGCGCGTGCGCGACGGCTGGGCTTCGCGACATCGATGAACGACGAAGCGCTGCGCGAAGTCGCCGGCTATTTCCGCTGGGTCTGCGAGCGCGAGAACAAGCCATGCGGCAGGATCGCCCCCTACGATCCCGCGCTCTACGAACACCAGATTCCCGGCGGCATGATCTCGAACCTGCACTATCAGCTCGGGACAATGGGCATCGGCGATCGCATGCCGGAGATTCTCGAGGAGGCCGCGCGGGTTCGGCAGGACCTGGGCTACCCGATCGCCGTAAGCCCGTTCGCACAGTACATCGTCACGCAGGCGACGCTCAATGTCGTGCAGGGCGAGCGCTACAAGACAATCCCCGACGAGGTGCGCAAGTACGCGCGTGGCTACTACGGCCGGCTCGCCGCGAAGCCATGCGACGAGTTCCTCGAACGCGCGAAGATCCGCGACGACGAATATGTGACCGAGGCGCCCGGCGCGCATCTCGAGCCGTGGATTCCGAAGCTTCGCGCCGAGCTCGGGGCCGCGGCGCGCGACGAGGACATCCTGCTCGCCGCGTTCTACGATCGCAAGCTGATCGCCGAGCTTCGCAATCCGGCGCCCGAGTGCCGCTTTCGCACCACGCCGCTCACCGAGCTCGTCGGCTTCCTTTCCGGCCGCGCGGACATCGAGCGCGCGCGCGTGCGCTTCGCCGGCACCGAGATGA
>DATGGP010000084.1:0-2765 GCA_035308425.1 Casimicrobiaceae bacterium
TCGGCCGCGAGCGCGTGACGCAAGCGTCCCATACGTCCGAAACGCAGGGCATCACCGATGCCGAAGCGCTTCGTTGCCGATTCAGCCGTTCGCGACGTGCAGCCGTTGTGCCTTGTCGAAGAACTGCTCGTCCTCGGTCGATCCCTTGAGCGCGGTCGTCGACGTGTTCGCGCCCTGAACGGTCTGCATCACCGAATCGAAGTAGCCGGTGCCCACTTCGCGCTGATGCTTGACCGCGGTGAAGCCCTGGTCGACCGCCGCGAACTCCGCTTCCTGCAATTCCACGAATGCCGCCATGTTCTGCCGCGCGTAGCCGTGCGCGAGATGGAACATCGAGTAGTTGAGGCTGTGGAAGCCGGCGAGCGTGATGAACTGGAACTTGTAGCCCATCGCGCCGAGCTCGCGCTGAAAGCGCGCGATCGTTGCATCGTCGAGGTTGCGCTTCCAGTTGAATGACGGCGAGCAGTTGTACGCGAGCATCTTGTCGGGAAACTTCGCGTGGATCGCGTCGGCGAACGCCTTGGCAAACGCGAGATCGGGCTTGCCCGTTTCGCACCAGATCAGGTCGGCGTAGCGCGCATACGCGAGGCCGCGCGCGATCGCTTGGTCGAGTCCCGCGCGCGTGCGGTAGAAGCCTTCGACCGTGCGTTCGCCCGTGCAGAACGGGTTGTCGTTGTCGTCGATGTCGGAGGTGAGCAGATCCGCCGCTTCCGCGTCGGTGCGTGCAAGCAGGATCGTGGGCACGCCGAGACAGTCCGCCGCAAGCCGCGCGGCAATCAGCTTCTCGACCGCTTCGCGCGTCGGAACGAGCACCTTGCCGCCCATGTGACCGCACTTCTTGACCGACGCGAGCTGATCCTCGAAGTGCACGCCCGCCGCGCCCGCCTCGATCATTGCCTTCATCAGCTCGAATGCATTGAGCACGCCGCCGAAACCCGCTTCGGCGTCGGCGACGATCGGCGCGAAGTAGTCGACGTCGTCCTTGCCCTCGGCGTGCGCGATCTGGTCGGCGCGAATGAACGCGTTGTTGATTCGGCGCACGACCGCGGGCACCGAGTTGACCGGATAGAGCGACTGGTCGGGATACATCTCGCCCGCGATGTTGGCGTCGGCCGCGACCTGCCAGCCCGACAGGTAGATCGCCTTGAGCCCCGCCTTGACCTGCTGCATCGCCTGATTGCCGGTCAGCGCGCCAAGCGTGTGGACGAACGGTTCGTCCTCCATGAGCTTCCAGAGCTTCTCGGCGCCACGCCGGGCGAGCGTATGCTCGATGACGAGCGAGCCGCGAAGCCGCACGACGTCCTCAGCCGCATAACCGCGTTCGATGCCTTTCCAGCGCGGGCTTTCCGCCCATTCCTTTTTGAGCCGTGCCGCTTCGAGGTCGTAGTTCATGTTGTTGCTCCATCGCGTTGCGGCAGCGCTGCGCCGCGCGTTTCCAGGGAAGCCGGCGCGCAAACGTTTGGCCGGACGGCCCGTGCGCATCGCGACGGGCTTCCTCGCACGATAACAGTCCGCGCGCGAACGCTCAAGCGTTTCTATTGCATTGCAGGATGTTTTTTCCTTTTATGGATCAATCAATTAGAAACCAATTCCACATGGTGGAAAACACGCCAAGCTCATTGTGACACCTCATGCTGCTAACGCGTCAGGCGGCCGCCGACACCGAGTCTCGATTGTGAGGTGGTGTGCTTTGCTTAAGCTAATGATTGCCGAGGGAAAACGGGATTCCGCTCGCCATGCTGTGATGCACAAACGAAATACATCGAAATGGAAACGTCTTCCGCCCGAGCATTGAACTTGAACCGGCGCCAGTTTGCGTCGGCGCTCGGCGCGTCGATGATGTTCTCGATGATGGGTTGTGCAGCGATGTGGTCTCGCGCGAAGGCGCGCGTCGTCGTCGTGGGCGGAGGTTTCGGTGGCGCCACGGCAGCGCGCTATCTCGCGATGTGGGGCGACGCGGACATCGACGTGACGCTCGTCGAGCGCGACGCCGCGTTCGTGTCGTGCCCGCTCTCGAACCTGGTAATCGGCGGCAGTCGCACGATCGACGAATTCACCGTCGGATACGAGAGCGTTTCGCGTCGGGGCGTTCGAATCATCCATGACATCGCGGTCGCCGTCGATCCGCAACGCCGGCGCGTGAAGCTCGCGCATGGCGACGACATTCCCTACGATCGGCTGATTCTCTCGCCGGGCATCGACTTCTTCTTCGATCGCATCAAGGGACTCGAGACGCAGGCCGCGCGCGAGCGTTTTCCGCATGCGTGGCAAGCAGGACCGCAGACGCTATCGCTACGCCGTCAGGTCGAATCGATGCGCGATGGCGGCGTGTTCGCGATCTCGATTCCACGCGCGCCTTATCGATGTCCGCCGGCGCCGTACGAACGCGCATGCCAGATCGCATGGTATTTGAAGCGGACGAAACCGCGCAGCAAAGTGCTGGTGCTCGATGCGAACGAGGACGTGCAGGCGCAGAAGGCGCTCTTCACGCGCGCGTGGCGCGACGACTATCGAGGCGTCATCGAATATCGTCCCGATTGCGTGCTGACCGAAGTCGATCCGTCGACAGGCACCGCGCGCTTCGAAGTCGCCGACGACGTGAGCGCCGACGTGCTGAACGTGATTCCTCCGCATGGCGCCGGGGCGATCGCGCGAAGCGCAGGCGTCATCACCGCGAACGATCAATGGTGCGAGGTCGACTTCCTGACGTTCGAGTCGATCAGGGTGCCAGGCATCCACGTGCTCGGCGATTCGGTGCAAACCGC
>DATGGP010000085.1:0-5921 GCA_035308425.1 Casimicrobiaceae bacterium
GGCGGAATCCACTGATACATCCACGTTTCGGTCAGCGGCTCGCTGTCGATGCGCAGGTACATGCGCAGATCGATCGGCTCGATGCTGTCGTCCGCCAAGGCGAGATCGAACATCGCACGGAAGCCCTTGATCTCCATTTGCGGGCGCGCGGAAACGAGCTCGATCCTGCCGCGCGAGGCTTGGATGACCGGCTCGATGGTCATGTCCTTGCCAATCGTCGGCAGTTCGCCGCCGACGAAGTCCACCGCGAAGCGCCATGAAAAATGCGTGCGCGGACGCCCGACGACGCCGCCGATGCCAGTCCGTGTCGCGACCACGCGACCAAGCGACGTATCCGAAGCAACGCTTAAGCCCCAGCGCAATTCATAGCTGAACAGCAACTCGTCGCCGGGGCTTGGCGCGCGTGCCGGGATCCACATCGCCGCGATGTTGTCGATCGTCTCGTCGCGCGCAGCATACTCGAGCAAGGCCACCGAACCTTCGCCCCATGCCGCTCCACTGAGCGGACGCGGCACCACCGAAATGCTCGGCCGACGCTCGTAACGTGCTCCATCGTCCTGATAGTGGTCGAAGTTGCGGTCGCGCTGCAGAAGACCAAAGCCACGCGGGTCGCGATCGAGATAGGAATAGAGATGCACGCCTGGCGGGTTCGTGAGCGGACGCCAGATCCGTTCGCCCGTACCGTTTTGCATGAACAGTCCGTCCGAATCGTGAATCTCTGGACGCCAATCGTCGCCCATCCGTCGGTCGTTCTCGCCGCACAGGTACATGCTTGTCAGCGGTGCAATGCCGAGACGCTGGATGGCGTTACGCGGGTACAACGCGAGGTCGATGTCCATGACAAGCGGCGAGCCTGGGTAAAGATCGAAGCGATAGGCGCCCGCGACGCTTGGCGAATCGAGCAACGCATAAAACGTCAATCGCCCGGTCCCCGGTCGAGGTCGCTCGAACCAGAAGGTGGTGAAGTCCGGGAACTCCTCGGCATGATCGGAACCGGTGCCGATCGCGAGTCCGCGCGAAGACGCCCCGTATTGGCGGCTATCGGATCCGACGGCGCGGAAGTAGCTGGCGCCAAGGAAAGCCGCGACGTCTGCGTCCCAATTGGTGTGAAAGTGGGTGCGGAAGCCGGCGAAACCGAGATCCGACGGCAACGTACGTCCGTCGATGCCCGATTTCCCGAACTCGAACATGCGCGGGTCGTACGCGATCTCGCGCGCCTGTCCATCGGTCACCTCGAACATTCGCACGCGCTTCGCGAAGTGGTAGCCGCGATGAAAGAACTGAAGCTGGAATTCGAGGTTGTCGCCGAACCACAGCCCCTGATTCGGTCGATACCGAATCGACTCGAACGCGTCGTACCCAAGACCCGCGAGCGCAGGCGGCAATTCCGTACTCGGCGGCTGGTACGGCGCCTGCGCGAGTGCTCGAGCCTGTCCTTTCAGCCCGGCAAAGTCGAAGGGTGACGGCTTACCGAGCGTTGCGGCATGCGTGATAGCGCAGCGAAAGATGCTGCCCGCGGCAGGCGCAGCGACGAGCGCGAGTCCAAGCAACTGCCGGCGACGCATCGTTATTGGCTTTCAAAGCGCAGGCGGACATCCGCGCTTTCGATTGACCGTCGGAGAGCCTTCTGGTTTCGTGCTGCGCGAATCGCGCAATGAGCGATATTTACTCGCAGTTCCAAGCGAAAGACCGGCGTTCGCCGCGTTGCGAACGCCGCGATGCGTGTTGATTCAGCCTATTTCTGCTGCTTGATGCCGCTCGTTTGGATCAACCGTCGCTTCACGTCGGTGTCTGCAGCAAGTGCCGCACCGAATTTGTCACCCGGCAGGTAGGCGATTTGCTGTTCGAGCTGCTTCATCCCGGCAACGAACTTCGAATTTTTCACGGCCTTGTCGCACGCGGCGTCGAGCTTCGTGGCGGCGTCCTCGCTGATCTTCACCGGCGCGAGCAGCCCGGCCGTTGTATTGGCAATGACGTCGAACCCTTGTTCGCGGGCGGTCGGCACATTGGGCAAAACGGGAAGGCGCTTGTCCGCAAACACGGCAAGGATCTTGAAATTCTGCTGGCGTGCGATTTGCGCGGTCAGCACCGCGGAATCAACGTCGCCGCTCTCGAGGCCCAATGCGGCAGGCGGGTCGCCACGGTAAGGCACGCCCAGGAGCTTGATTCCGGCCGCCTCCGATAGTTGGAGCGCAGCAAACTGCGGCGCCGTCCCTACACCGCCAAATGCGTAGTTGAACGTTCGTCCCTTGGCCTTTGCTATGAAGTCCTTCAGGGAGTTGATGGCACTGTTCTCCGGGACAGCAAGCGCGTAGGAATAGGAAAAGACCTGGCACACGGGTCGGAACGAAGAGAGGCTATAGGCGGTTTTGTACAGCGACGGGTTGTACGGTGAGTGGACCGTTGGCATCGAACGACAGCGTATAGCCGTCGGGGGACGCATTGGAAACGACCTGCGTGCCGATCACACCCGACGCTCCGTCGCGATTCATGACGACGACTGATTGCCCGAGCGCTTCGGCGAATGACTCGGCGAACTTGCGTGCGACGATGTCGAGGGTTCCACCCGCAGGAAACGGGACCACGAATTGAATGGGCCGTTCTGGAAAGTCTGCGCGCACCGCGCCGGCTACGGCGAGAAGCGCGGTCAGCAGCGCGGGAATCTTGTAACGCATGTCCTCCTCCTCGAAGGAAATTTCGAAGCGTTGGAGCCTGCACGCATCGTGCACCATTGATGCACGACGGCGACCCCGCTGGCGACGCTCTCGCGTCGCGAGCGTCGTTGACGGTGCACCGGAAATACGTTAGATCGATCTTGAGGCCCGGTCGCAAAGAGGCCTTTCCGTTTCCTTTGCAGCGTCACAGGAGGCAGCGAAAACGCGTGTACAGCTTCAAGTTTGCCCCGGTATTCGCCAATTTCGGCCGTCTTCTCGAGGGCGCGGCCATCACCATGGAGCTTTCGTGCGGCGCCATGGTGCTTGGCCTCGTCATCTCGGTCCTCTGCGCAGCGGCCAGAACGTCGCGTGTCAAACCGTTGCGCTGGATCATCGGCGTCTATGTCGAGGTGATCCGCAACACGCCGTTCCTCGTCCAGATCTTCTTCATCTATTTCGGCCTCCCCGCCGTCGGCATTTCGTTCAATCCGAACCCCGCGGCGCTGGTGGCGCTCACAATCAACGTGGGCGCATACGGCACCGAGATCATCCGCGCGGGCATCGAGTCGATCCACTGGGGGCAGGTGGAGGCCGGGGTCGCGCTCGGCCTCAAGCGCGTGCAGATCTTTCGCTACATCATTCTCAAGCCAGCGCTCAGAGCCGTCTATCCGGCGCTGACCAGCCAGTTCATCTTCCTGCTGCTGACCTCGAGCGTCGTTTCGGTGATCTCGGCGACCGACCTTGCCGCCGCAGGCAACGATGTCAATTCGGAGACCTTCGCGAGCTTCGAGACCTATATCGTGGTCACGGCGATGTACCTGGTGATATCCACAATCCTCTCCGCTTTGTTCGCGGCGATCCAGCGGACGGCCTTCCGCTACCCGCTCGGTCGCTGAAAGAAAGGAGCGAATGATGCGGCAATTCGGATGGAACGAGTTCGAGCTCCTCGTCTTCGCCGCGCGCTGGACGATCATTCTCGCGATCATCGCCTTCGTCGGCGGCGGCATCGGCGGGCTGATCGTGGCGCTACTGCGGACCGCGCACAGCCACGTGGCGCGCAGCGCGATGATCGTCTTCATCCGCGTCTTCCAGGGTACGCCGCTGCTCATGCAGCTCTTCCTCGCTTATTTCGGCATGGCCATTTTCGGCTTTACCGTGAATCCGCTGATCGCGGCCATGATCGCGCTGACGGCGCATGCCAGCGCGTATCTCGGGGAGATCTGGCGCGGCTGCATCGAGGCTGTGCCGCGAGGCCAGACCGAGGCATCGACGGCGCTGGGTTTGCACTACTTCGCGCGCATGCGCTACGTCGTGCTGCCGCAGGCCGCACGCATCGCCGTGCCGCCGACGGTCGGCTTTCTCGTGCAGCTTCTCAAGGAAACGTCGCTGACGTCGATCATCGGCTTTGTCGAGCTCGCGCGGGAGGGGCAGATCATCACCAGCGTCACTTTCCGCCCGTTCCTCGTCTACGGGCTAGTCGCGGCGATCTATTTCATCATGTGCTGGCCGCTGTCGCTGGTCGCGCGGCGGATGGAGCGAGGATTTGCCCGCGCAACCCAGCGTTGACCCAACTACGCCGGAGAGTCGTCCGGCCTCAACAAGAAGGAGCGAATCATGCATGCATTCAAGAAGACCTTTGCAATCCTTGCCGCACTCGGCGTGTTGCTCGCGGCGGGGACGATGACGGCCTACGCCGCCGACGCGCTGCAGGACATCCAGTCGCGCGGCACGATCAAGGTTGGAATGCTCGTCGACTTCCCGCCGTATGGCTTGATGAACGAGCAGAACCAGCCCGACGGCTATGACGCGGACGTGGCGAAACTGCTTGCCACGGATCTGAGCCTCAAGCTGCAACTGATCGCGGTCACTGGACCGAACCGAATTCCGTATCTGCTGAGCGGCCAGGTCGACGTGCTCGTTGCGTCGCTCGGCATCACGCCCGAGCGGGCCAAGAGCGTCGACTTCTCCGAGCCTTACGCCGCAATCACCATTGGCGTTTACGGGAAGGACGACGTCAAGGTCGCGAAGCCCGAAGACCTGGCGGGCAAGACGATTGCGGTCGCGCGCGCGTCGACGCAGGATACGGCGGTCACCAAGGTCACGCCGAAATCCGCCACCATCCGGCGCTTCGATTCGGATGCCGCGGCATTGCAGGCGTTGATCTCCGGCCAGGTGCCGCTGGTCGGCTGCTCGAACGTCTGCTATCTGACGATCCAGAAGCTCGCGCCCGGCAAGTACAACAAGAAGTTTGAGCTCTCGAGCCAGGTGCAAGGCATCGCCGTCAAGCCGGGCGAACAGAAGCTGCTGGCCCGTATCAACCAGTTCATCGAAAAGATCAAGGCCAACGGCGAACTCGACAAGGTCAACGAGAAGTGGCTCGGCGAACCGATGCCGGCCGTACTCAAGAAGAAGTAATCCGACCGACAGGAATTTCCGCGATGGCGATCAGCGCCAGGAACGAGGATCCAGCATCAGCCGAGGGTGACGCCGATGTCGCCGTCAGGATGGAAGGTGTCGACAAATGGTACGGCACCTTCCAGGCGCTCAAGGACATCAATCTCACGGTCGTGAGCGGTCAACGCTTCGTCATTTGTGGACCCTCGGGCTCGGGCAAGTCGACGCTGATCCGCTGCATCAATCAGCTCGAGGTGATCCAGAAGGGGCGCATTTTCGTCGACGGAATCGAGCTTTCCGGCAGGAACATCGATGCGATCCGGCACGAAGTGGGCATGGTGTTCCAGCAGTTCAATCTGTTTCCGCACATGACGGTGCTGGAGAACTGCATGCTGGCCCCGATGAAGGTTCGCCACGTCAGCCGCAAGGAGGCCGAGTCAACGGCGCAGCGCTATCTCGAACGCGTCCACATTCCCGAGCAGGCGGCAAAGTATCCCGCACAGCTTTCGGGAGGTCAGCAGCAGCGGGTGGCAATCGCTCGCGCGCTATGCATGAACCCCAAGGTCATGCTGTTCGACGAGCCCACGTCGGCGCTCGATCCCGAGATGGTCAAGGAAGTGCTGGACACCATGATCGACCTCGCCAGCGAGGGAATGACCATGCTCGTCGTGACGCATGAAATGAATTTCGCGCGCAGCGTCGCCGACCGCGTGATCTTCATGGACCGCGGCGAGATCGTCGAAGCGGCACCGCCGCAAGAGTTCTTCGACGACCCGAAGCATGAGCGAACCCGCGCATTCCTCGGGCAGCTCACGTAGGGGATAGTATTGGCTCCCCGACCAGGGCTCGAACCTGGGACCTGCGGATTAACAG
>DATGGP010000086.1:0-128464 GCA_035308425.1 Casimicrobiaceae bacterium
GGCGACGCGGGTCACTTCCGCGGCGAAGGCGTTGAGCTGGTCGACCATCGTATTGATGGTCTCCTTTAGCTGCAGGATTTCGCCGCTGACGTTCACCGTGATCTTCTTCGACAGGTCGCCGCTCGCCACGGCCTTCGTCACGTCGGCGATGTTTCTCACCTGCGCGGTGAGGTTGCTCGCCATGAAGTTCACGCTGTCGGTCAGGTCCTTCCATGTGCCCGCGACGCCGCGGACGTCGGCCTGTCCGCCGAGCTTGCCGTCGGTGCCGACCTCGCGCGCGACGCGCGTCACTTCGGACGCGAACGAGCGCAATTGATCGACCATCGTGTTGATCGTGTTCTTGAGCTCCAGAATCTCGCCCTTCACGTCGACGGTGATCTTCTTCGACAGGTCGCCGGTGGCCACCGCCGTCGTCACCTCGGCGATGTTTCTCACCTGCGCGGTCAGGTTGCCCGCCATGAAGTTGACGCTGTCGGTCAGGTCCTTCCACGTGCCCGCGACACCCTGCACGTCGGCTTGTCCACCGAGCTTGCCCTCGGTGCCCACTTCCCGGGCGACGCGTGTCACTTCGGCCGCGAACGAACGAAGCTGGTCCACCATCGTGTTGATCGTGTTCTTGAGCTCGAGGATCTCGCCCTTCACGTCGACGGTGATCTTCTTCGACAGGTCGCCGCTTGCCACCGCCTTCGTCACGTCGGCGATGTTCCGCACCTGGCCGGTCAGGTTGCTCGCCATGTAATTGACGCTGTCGGTCAGGTCCTTCCAGGTGCCCGCGACACCGCGCACGTCGGCCTGGCCGCCGAGCCGACCTTCGGTACCCACCTCGCGCGCGACGCGCGTCACTTCCGAGGCGAACGACGAAAGCTGGTCCACCATCGTGTTGATCGTGTTCTTGAGCTCGAGGATCTCGCCTTTGACGTCGACGGTGATCTTCTTCGACAGGTCGCCGCTTGCGACCGCGGTCGTCACGTCGGCGATGTTTCTCACCTGGCCCGTGAGGTTGCTCGCCATCGAGTTGACGCTGTCGGTCAGGTCCTTCCATGTGCCCGCGACGCCTTGCACGTCGGCCTGTCCGCCGAGGCGTCCATCGGTGCCGACCTCCCGCGCGACGCGCGTCACTTCGGACGCGAACGAGCGCAACTGATCGACCATCGTGTTGATCGTGTTCTTGAGCTCGAGAATCTCGCCCTTCACGTCGACGGTGATCTTCTTCGACAGGTCACCACTCGCCACGGCCTTCGTCACGTCGGCGATGTTTCTGACCTGGCCAGTCAGGTTGCTCGCCATCGAATTCACGCTGTCGGTCAGGTCCTTCCACGTGCCCGCGACGCCGCGCACGTCGGCCTGTCCGCCGAGGCTGCCCTCCGTGCCGACCTCCCGCGCGACGCGCGTCACTTCGGAAGCGAACGAGCTGAGCTGGTCCACCATCGTGTTGATGATGTTCTTGAGCTCGAGGATCTCGCCTTTCACATCGACGGTGATCTTCTTCGACAGGTCGCCGCTTGCCACTGCTTTGGTTACGTCGGCGATGTTCCTGACCTGGCCAGTCAGGTTGCTCGCCATCGAATTGACGCTGTCGGTCAGGTCCTTCCACGTGCCCGCGACGCCTTGCACGTCGGCCTGTCCGCCGAGGCGCCCTTCCGTCCCCACCTCGCGCGCGACGCGCGTCACTTCCGAGGCGAACGAGCGCAACTGATCGACCATCGTGTTGATCGTGTTCTTGAGCTCGAGGATCTCGCCCTTCACATCGACGGTGATCTTCTTCGAGAGGTCGCCGTTCGCGACCGCGGTCGTCACGTCGGCGATGTTGCGAACCTGTGCCGTGAGGTTGCTCGCCATCGAGTTGACGCTCTCGGTCAAGTCCTTCCACGTGCCAGCAACGCCTTGCACGTCGGCCTGCCCGCCAAGGCGTCCGTCCGTGCCGACCTCGCGCGCCACGCGCGTCACTTCGGACGCGAAGGATCCGAGCTGATCGACCATCGTGTTGATCGTGTTCTTGAGCTCGAGGATCTCGCCCTTCACATCGACGGTGATCTTCTTCGACAAGTCGCCGCTCGCCACAGCTTTGGTCACGTCGGCGATGTTGCGCACCTGGCCGGTCAAATTGCCCGCCATGAAATTCACGCTGTCGGTCAGGTCCTTCCATGTTCCCGATACGCCCTCGACGCGCGCCTGTCCGCCGAGCTTGCCTTCGGTGCCCACCTCGCGCGCGACGCGCGTCACTTCGGAGGCGAACGAGCGCAATTGATCGACCATCGTGTTGATCGTGTTCTTGAGCTCGAGGAATTCGCCCTTGACGTCGACGGCGATCTTCTTCGACAAATCGCCGGTGGCGACAGCGGTTGTCACGTCGGCGATGTTTCTCACCTGTGCAGTGAGGTTGCCGGCCATCGAGTTGACGCTGTCGGTCAGGTCCTTCCACGTGCCGGCCACGCCCTTCACCTTCGCCTGTCCGCCGAGCTTGCCTTCGGTGCCGACTTCACGCGCAACGCGGGTGACTTCGGCGGCGAACGAGCCGAGCTGATCGACCATCGTGTTGACGGTCTTCGCGGTGCGCAGGAATTCGCCCTGCAACGGCTCGCCGTCGACTTCGAGCGCCATCGTCTGCGACAGGTCGCCCTTCGCCACCGCGCCGATCACGCGCGCCGTCTCGCTCGTCGGATGCACGAGGTCATCGATCAACTGATTCACCGAGTCGATCGACGTCGCCCAGAACCCGCTCACGTCACCGACGTTGCCGCGCCGAGAAAGCTTGCCCTGCCTGCCGACGACCTTCGACAGACGCTCGAGCTCCTGCGCCATTCGCTGATTGCGTTCGACGACGTCGTTGAACACGTCCGCGACGCGACCAAGCGCGCCGGGCCATTCCGCGGGAAGTCGAATCGACGCATCGCCGCGCTTCAGCGCGGTCAGCGCATCGAGGATGACCGTAATGGGTTCGGCCGACTTGAGCGGACGCTCGACGACTTGCATGGCGGGTGCTCCTCCGGGACTGCCGCGAATCGCAGCTTCGACTTGCAGCGTTGCGTACCAGTCCAGGGTCAGAGACGAAACTCTCACCGGCGCGGCCGGCGAATTTCATCGACGATTTGCGAGTTTCGTCTCTGACCCCAAACTCGTGAAAGCGTTACCCCGGCGCTGCGACGCCAATTGTCCCATCGCGTAGGGACAAATGACAGTCCCCGGCGCGCGGGCGCTTGTAATTTGTACAACGTGGCGCGGCGTCGCGATCAGCGGTATATTTTTTCGATCGTTCAAGCCTTGGTGTGCTGAGTCAGAAATTCGCTCGATAGTTCGCGGCGAAATCGGCCGCCATGCTTCGTTACTCGGCTTCGCCATAACACGGGCTATTGTCTCGGCCTCGCGCCTTGCCCGGCGGCCGATTTCATCCGCTCCTTTATCATCGGAACTTCTGACTCAGCACACCAGCGACGGAGACTTCCCGAATGTCCAATCTCGCGAAACGTTCCAATCCGATCACGAAAGGCGCACGTATCCTCGTCGTCGACGACGACAGCGACGGCGCCGAAGCGGCGGGGAAGCTTCTGGAGACGTTCGGCTGCGATGTGTCGCTCGTCGGCTCGGCGGGCGAAGCGCTCGAGCGGATCGAGGAAGGCGCCGGCGTGGATCTCGTGTTCTCGGATGTCGTCATGCCGGACATCGACGGGCTCGAGTTCGCGGAGCGGTTGCACGGCCTTCGTCCCGGGTTGCCGGTCATCTTCTGCACCGGCTATACGAGCGCGGTGGAGGCGTTGACCGAGTGCGGCGCGATGGCGCTGATGAAACCGTATTCGGCCGACGTGCTCGAGCGCGTCATCGCCGAGCGGCTGCAGCTCGCACGCGACGCAGGTCATGGCGAGCGAAACGGAACGGCGAATTAACGCGCGTCCGAAGACGCAGCCACGCCCGTCGATTCGCTTTCGAGCATTCTGAGCTGCCAGATTTCGCGGTCGCCGGCGCGCAGCAGCGGCTTCATCGCGAGTTGTCCGATCGTGCCGATGCTTCGCGCCAGATAACGCATCTCGACAAGCTTCGCGCGCGTCGGTTCGTCGATCCGCGCATCGAAGCCGCTTTCGCGCATCATCAGGAGCCCTTTGGCGCGAAGCGCGAGCTCGGCGTGGAGGCGCAGGTAGCAAAGAAGATCGGCGACGACCGGCCCCTCGAAGCGCGATTTGAGGGTCGACAGGTAGCGGCCCGCCGGCGCGTCCGCGAAATGTCCGGATGTGATCGATTCGAGCATCTGTGCATCTTCGTCAAAGCCGGCGCCGAGCCACGTCGCGGTCGCCTGCTCGCTCTTCTGGTACACGACGAAAAGAAGCGGAGGAAGCACGACGATCACCGCGAGCGTTGCGAGCATCGGCGAGACGAACGCGTGGTTGTACGCCGAATGCAGAACGATTGCCGCGATGAATCCCGGCACGAAGAGCGCTGGCGTCGGATGCGTCGCTCGTTCGCGCAGCGACAAACCGGTCAACGCGAAGATCGCCGTGCATCCGCCGTGCATGATCGCCGTGCCGAAGCCGCGGACGATCCAGGTGCCGATGCTCGCGTCGGGCACGAGGTGCTGGTAGTAGACGTTCTCGACGATCGCGAAGCCGCTTCCGACCGCGAAGCCGAGGATCGCCGCATCGACCAGAAAGCCGACGCGATGCGAACGAATCAGCACGACGACAATCAACGCCTTCGCGAGCTCCTCGATGACCGGCGCCACGTAGCGGCTATAGCGCGCGAAGTCGATGCCCGATGCGCGCAGCAGCTCGCCGTTGACGAAGTAGCAGACGATCGCCGCGGCGAATCCGGACGCGATCACGGCGATCACGAGCCGCATCTTCACGAGCTCGTAGCTGTCGAGGTACAGAAGCGCCGCGAGGAAACTCAGCACCGGCAGAATGCCGATGGCAACGTGCAGCACGATCGCGAGCATCGGCTTTCCCGCTAAAGAATCTTGAGCGACACCATCACCTCGTCGCCGCTTCGTCGCGAACCGGTGAAGCCGACCGCATAGCCGACCGACAGCGTCATGTCGTAGAGATGCAGCACATGGAAGCGCAGGTCGATCTGCGTACCGACGTTCGCATAGTGCTTCTGAAACGTCGAATTGCCGGGATCGGTGACGAGGGCCGAGGAGAACACGGCCGGACGCAGCCAGTTGAGATACATTCCCGGCGTGCCGACCGACTCGAAGACGACCGGCGGCAGATTCCATTCAATCATCTGCCGCACATAGCTTTGCCCGCTGATCTCGTCGATGCCGAAACCCGGCATCGAGTCGTAGTCGCGATACCGCTTCTCGGGCCCCTTGTCGACATAGTTGTTGCCGAAACTGCCGAGGTAGAAATTGGCAACCGGGTTGTCGCGGCGGCCGCTGCTTATGCCACCCGCCGTGCGCAACCAGATCGACGAATGGGCGATCGGCAGCGCGAAGCCATAGTCGAACGTGCCGTGCAACTGGACGGGCGTTTCGTCCGTCACGTGGTTCGCCCAAACCACCGCGTCCCACTTGAGGCCCTTCTCGTCGTCGACCGCGCCCTGCGAGCGACGCAGGTCGGTGTAGAGAAGCCCGACCTTGCCGATCAATAACTGGGTGAACGGCGTGCCGACGTTCTGCGCGCTCGGCAACGTGTCGATCTTGTCGTAATACTCGATGTCGTAGGAAAGCGTGAGGCTCCGCGGTGGATCGTAGATCAGAAGGTCGTCGTAGCCCACCTTCATCGCCAGGCCCTTGCGGCTGCGCTTCGTGGGCCCGAACAAGTCGTAGAAGTCGGAGCGGTTCCATGCGAGGCTCGCGCGCCAGCCGAGGTACTCGCCGCCCATGTCGAAATGCAGGCGCTCGTTGCCGCCAAGATGCCCTGTCGGCGTATAGGCGGCCGTCATGCCGAAGTCGGCGATGTCGAGCGAATCGGAGAAATTCAATCGATAGCCGGCGCCGATCGCGTTCTTGTACCCCTGCAGCACCGGATAGCCGCTGTCGAGGCCCATGTTGCGCAGCGGCACGTACGGTCCTTTTTGCTCGACCAGCTTCTCGTAGTCGACGTTACGCGCAGGCGGTATCTGCCAGGTTTTGACGATCGGATATTTTTCGACGACCTGGTTGCCGAGGAAGGTGATCGCGCTGATGTCCTTCACCACGTGGGGCTCGATCATGGCGGGAACGAAGCCCTCGCCCGTGTACGTCAATACGACGATGCGCCCGTCGTGCAGCGGGACCGGGCGGAAGAAGCCGATGTCGGCGTTGGTCACCGCCTCCACGTCGCCCGTCGCGACTTCGTAGCGGAAGATGTTCGACACTCCCGTGTAGTAGCTGCTGCCGTACAAATAGCGCCCGTCCGGCGAAAAGACGAAGCTTTCCGGGATCGACTGGCCGAAGCGAAACTCCGACAGTGGCTTCGCATCGCCGGAAGCAAGCTTCTTCAAGTCAAAGACGCGCACGAACTGATCAGCGTTCGCGTCGCTCATCGACGCGGAAAGCAAGCGGCCGTCGGGCGAGATGTCGAGGTCGTACGGCACCTCTTCGTACGCGAAGGCGTGGATCGGCTGCCAGTCGGTGTACGGATACGGGACGCGAACGATCGTCGCCAGGCCCTTGTCGTGGCGAACGCCGATCAGCGCCTTGTCGACGGGATTCAGCACGAAGTCGCCGATACGCGCGCCCTCGATCAGCGTGCGCACCTCGCCGGTATGCACGTCGACCTGCATCAGGTCGCGTGCAGCGAGATTGTTGTTGGTGTAGAACGCGATGCCAGTCGCCGGATCGTAGGCGAACGATGCGACGCGATAGAGCATGGCGCCTTTGATATCGGCGAGCCGCGTTTCGGTGCCGTCACGGGTGTTCACTGCACCGACGTGCTCGACAAACCCCGGATAGCGGAAAGCCGCGTAGATCGTCTCGCTCTTCTCATCGTAATAGATGCGTGAGATGGATCCCATCGCGGTGCCCGCGAGCCTGCGAAACGGCGTGATCGGGTTGCGGCGCACTTCCGCCAGGTTTTTCTGCTGGAAGGTGTGCTCGAAGGCAATCCAGCGCTGCCAAGCTTCGTCCAGAGGAAGTCCGAACACCTGGCGGAACGCGTCGGCGTAATAGGCCTTGTCGCCGTCATTGAGCTTCATCCAGTCAACGACCTTTTGAGGCGAATACACGTACGCGAGCCAGGTAAAGAAGCGCGTGCCGTAGAGATAAGCGTTAGAGCTCGTCTGGAAGCTCGTCTGCACGCCATACGACACGAGCCCGAGCGGGTCATAGAAGTGCGCGTCGTCGCGCACCATCGCGCGAAACACCATCTCGTCGTAGCCGCCCTGCGCGCGACCGAGTCCGCCGTCCTTCCACGTCTCCATGAACACGGCTCCGCCCTCGGCGTACCAACGGGGCACATCGGATCGCGGCGCGGTGAGGTAACCGTACAGGATCGATTCTGGATTGGCAGCGCGCGCTCCCACTTTGCCGAGGAAGAACCGACGCCAGCGCCGCTGCTCGCTCGACGCGACGTCGCCTTGCGTCACGTGCACGAGCTCGTGGTTCATGAGCGTGTACATGCGCTCGCTCGCGGGAAACGTCTCGAAAGCGTGCGACAGCGGCGCGATGTCGAAGAAGATGCGATCGCGTGGCACCGTGGCAGTTGCCGCGTTGCCGTAGTCCGAATGATCTCGAAGCAGGACCATCGTCCGCTCTTTCGGCATCCAGTCGAACAGGTTTCGCTGGAACGCGAGCGAATTGGTGAACGTGCGGACGGCGTGGGGAACGAGATAGTCGAGGGCGTCGAAGTAAATCAGCCGCAGATCTGGCGTGTCGACATAGGAAAGGCCGAGCGGATTATCGTCGGCGAGCGCCGCGACCGGGATGAGCGACAGCAGTAGGCAGGCGATGCTTTGGCGCATTCGGGCTCCCGCGTTGGAATCGGGGCCGAAGCATAAAGGCTGACCGCACAAAACGAAAACCGCCGGTCGTCGCCGGCGGGTTTTCAGAGCCGTTTGCAGCGGGTTTGGCTCTACACCCCGCCCCTGCTCCCGCCCGCGCCGCCAACCGCCTTGTCGGTCGCCTTGTCCGTGGCCTTGTCGACGGCTTTGTCGACCGCCTTGTCCGTGGCTTTGTCGACCGCCTTGTCCGTGGCCTTGTCGACCGCTTTGTCCGTGGCCTTGTCGGTCGCCTTATCCGTGGCCTTGTCCGTGGCCTTGTCGGTCGCCTTGTCCGTGGCGTTGTTCACGCCTTGGTCGGTCGCGGCGTTGACCGCCTTGTTCGCGGCAGCATCCACCGCCCCGTTGCCCGATCCGCCGCCTGCCAATCCGCCTCCCGGAACATCGCCACCGGTGTTCTGCGGAGCGATGTACCGCGCGGCCGGCGCGATCGTCCCGGCCGTCTGACCCGAATTCGGCGGGAAGAGACCCGTCGCCGCGATCACGATGGCAGCTGCAACGGCAACGCCGCCGGCGATCACGACCTTGCGATTGGGAGAGAAGCGACGCTTTTGCTCGTTCATGTCATGACCCCTAGAAAACGCCCACGGTTGAAGAACCTGACGCAACCTCGAACTTCTTCCCGGGGTTCGGCCCCGGGCTTTGCTTGAACTTGCCCCAAATACACCGGGCGGCATGAATAGTTGGTTGTCCGCCGACCGCTCGTCGGGATTTTGCGGAATATTCGCCAAGACCGACGCGATCAACCCTTCCGGCGGATAACCCTTCGGCACCCGTGAGAGCGCCGCGAAAAGGCTCCGCAGCTCGTCGTAACGCGCCCGCGCCGAAGCGTCGGCCGCCAGGCGCTCCTCGAGCTCGCCCGCTTCGGCCGGCGTGGCTTCGCCGTCGAGGACGAGATGCATCAGTTCGTCGGTGCGGGGTCGGTTCATGGGCGATAGGCTTTCAGGAGCTCGCGCAGCCTTTGCCGTGCCTCGAAAAGCCGCGACTTGACGGTCTTTTCATCGACGTCGAGGATGCGTGCGATCTCCTGGTAACTGCATTCAGAAAAGTGGCGCAGCACGATCACGGTCCGATCCATCGGCGACATCGTCAGAAGCGCCCGCTCGACGTCCCGTGTCCGCTGCGCGTCGCTCGCGTGCGATTCGGGATCGCCCAACCCGCCGGGGAGATCGATCTCGTCGTCGAGCGCCTCCTCGTGGTCGTTGCGGCGCAGCAGATTGAGCGATTCATTGACGGCAATCCGATAGATCCAACTGAAGAACCTGCGCTGCCCGTCGAACTCGTCCAGATGCTCGGCTACCTTCAGGAACACCGATTGCGCGACATCCCGGGCATCGTCGGCGCTTCGCAGTATCCAAAACGCGGCATTGTAGATCGGCCGCTGGTAGCGAACCATCAACTCGGTGAACGCATCGCGGTCGCCCTTCCTAAACCGCTCGACCAGCGCGCGATCGACCTCGTTGTCGACAATTACACGCGAGGCGGCGAAAAGTTGGCTGCTCGCCGGTTCGGTGGCCATCGGCTGCCGATTCGTTGTGCGCCGGCCGCGCTAGTGCCCGGCCTCGATCTCGAAAATCCGATCGAAGCCCGAGTAGGTAAAAACGTCGACGATGTGCGGCTTGAGGCCACGAAGGCGCAAACCTCCGTTCGCGCCGAGGAGCCGCTTCTGCGTCTTCAACAGCACGCCGAGACCTGCGCTGGAAATGTAGTCGAGTCCCGTGCAGTCGAGTGTCACGGTGCCCGAAACCTGGTCGAGGAAAGCTTGCGCCGACGCCGCCTCGGCGGCGTCGAGGCGCCCGGCGATCACGACGATTCCCGGCTCGGCCTGCTCAATCGACAGCATCGTCTCTCCCTTACACAGGATCGCCCTGCGCGATCGTGAAGCGAACGGTGATCCTGCTCTCGCGCGACGCCGGCTCGTATTCGTAACCGACGAAGTCCGCCATCCGCCGTACGAGATGCAAGCCAAGGCCGCCGGGCTCGCGTTGCTCGATCGGCCGCCCGATGTCCACGTCGGGTGCGCGTGTCACGTCGAACGGCTCGACATCGCGATCCACGAGCACTACTTCGATGCCGCCCTCGATCGCGGCCAGCCGAACCTCGACCGCTCCGCCACCTCCCCGGCCGTATTTCACCATGTTCGTGAACAACTCTTCTACAGCCAGATCGACGCGCGGCAGCAAGCGCGAATCGATCGCCAGGCGCTCGAACGCATCGGCCGAAAACGCGACGAGGCCGGCCAAGGCGTCCGTCCGCCGCGCGAAGCGGCCATCGACGCTCGCGCCCTCGTGACGCCGGAGAAGCACGATCGTCATGTCGTCACTCTGCGGCGCGCCTCCGGCGAAGGCGTCGACGGCGGCGACCAGCCGATCGACGAGTTCCGCGACGGGCGCGTCGCGTCCTTCATCGATGATCCTGCAAACGCGGGCCTCTCCGAATGCTTCGCCCGCGCGATTCTCCTGCTCGTACACGCCATCCGAGACGAGCGCGAGGACGTCGCCTCGAGCCAGCCGAAGCGACGTCGCTGCACGAAGCGACGATACGGGCATCGCACCCAGCGGAAAGCTCGTCGGCCGGTGGCGCTCGAAGCTTCGTTCTGCCGCGCGATAGCGCAGGATCGGCCCCTGCCCGCCGCTATGGAACCGCAGCTCGTGGGTGCCCGGATCGAGAACGCCGATGAACGCCGTAATGAAGCGATCCTCGGCCAGCGTGTCGGTCAGGCGGTTGTTGACGTTCAGGAACGCCGTGTCCAGGTCGGCGCCAAGGCGAAACGCCATCCGTAGCATCGCCTGCATTTGCGTCACGGACAACGCCGGCGCGATGCCATGGCCGGTCGCATCGCCGAGCACGAGCAACAGTCCCTGATCGACCAGCGCGACGTCGTAGATGTCCCCGCCGGTCAGCTCGGCCGGACGGAAGCTCGCGCAAACGCCGTAGCCGGGAACGGCCGGCATCGACGCGGGCAGCGTGCTCATCTGCACCTCGCGCGCCATCTCGAGCGCCTTGCGCATCCGCTCGCCTTCGATCACCGCGCTCGTCATTCGCACGCGCGAAAGCGCGACCGCGCATTGCGCGGCGAGCGCCGTGGCGAGCGCCTCGTCGTCGGGATCGAAGACGCCATTGACCTTGTTCAGCACCTGCATTACGCCGACGAGCACGTCCTTGTGGTCGACAAGGGGAAGGGTCAGCATGCAGCGCGTCCGATAGCCGGTGCTCTTGTCGACGCTGCGATCGAAGCGCGGATCGGCATAGCAATCCGGCACGTTGATGATCCGTCGCGTCGTCGCGCATGCACCGACGAGTCCCGATTGCCACGCCACGCGAACCGGCGCGATGCCCGTCGCGACTTCGAGCACGAGCTCGCCGTGCGGCTCATCGTAGAGCCATACCGAACCGCGCTCTGCGCGCAGTACCTGCTTCGCAGCCGCGACCACTTCCCCTAGCATCGTCGTCAGGTCGAACGGCGCGGCGAGCGCCTTCGTGACGTCGAGGATCGCCTCGAGATCGGCGGCGGAGAGCGCCCGATGCGAAACGGCGGCGGTCATCGGGACGGGAATGTAGCAGAGCGACGGGGATTCGGGAGAGAGGATTTAGGATCGGCCTCCATCCTCCATCCTCTATTCTCCATCCCACCATGCGCATCCTCGTCGTCGAAGACGATTCCGTGCTCGCGGCGGCACTCACGCGGGCGCTGCATCAATCGGCGTACGCGGTCGACCTCGTCGGCGACGGCGACACCGCGAACGAGGCGCTCGCGACGACGAGCTACGACCTCGTTGTGCTCGATATCGCGCTGCCGAAGCTCGACGGGCTCTCGGTGTTGCGGCGGCTTCGCGATCGGCGCGTGCAGACGCCGGTCTTGATCCTCACCGCGCGCGACACGCTCGAAGACCGCGTCGGCGGCCTCGATTCCGGCGCCGACGACTACATGACGAAGCCGTTCGATTTGCCCGAATTCGAGGCGCGTGTGCGCGCGCTGATCCGTCGCGGCCACAGCGCGACGGGGACGAGCCTCGTGCACGGACGGCTGCGCCTCGACGTCGCCGCGCGGCGGCTTTTTCACGACGACGAGCCGATCGAGATGTCGGCGCGCGAGCTTGCGCTGACCGAGCTCTTCCTCGCGCGCCAGGGCCGTGTGGTCAGCAAGGAACAGATGATCGATCACCTGTTCGGCTTCGGAGACGACGTCGGAAGCAACGCGATCGAGGTGTACGTGCACCGCGTGCGCCGCAAGCTCGAGCCGTTCGGCGTGGAGATCCGCACGGTGCGTGGGATGGGCTATCTGCTCGATCGGGCCAAATGAGTGCGAAGGGCCGCCCCGAGCGCGTAGCGCGGGGTATGTTCACCCCTGCGCGAGCGTGGGGTGACCACACACCCTCTTTGCGCGGTCAACTGCTGCGCTGGCTGCTGATCCCGCTTTCGCTGCTCTTCGTCGTCGACGCGCTCGGCAGCTACGCGATCGCACGCCGGCTCGCCGATCGCGTCTACGACGGCGAACTGCTGGAAATTGCGCGCGAGCTCGTCCTGCACGTGAAGGCGAACGGCGCAACACCGACGTTCGATCTCGAGAAGGACGCCGAGCGCTCGCTCCTGCTCGATCAGTACGACCGTGTGTACTACGCAGTGCGAAGCGGCAACCGCGCGACAATCGCCGGCGATGCTGACGTTCCAATCGGCATCGCGGGTTCTTCAACAAACGACGCCCATCGCGCTCCGGCGTTCTACGACGGCGAGATCGCCGGCGAGCCGGTACGCGTGGTTCGACTTGCGGCGTCCGGGAACACGAGCGTCAGCGTCGCGGAGACGCGCACGAAGAGGCGCGACCTGGTCGACGCGATCATGGTGGGCGTCATCCTGCCGCAGCTTCTGCTGATCGTGATCGCCGGCATCGTGTTATGGGCCGGCGTCGCGCGCGGGCTTTCGCCGCTTTCCAATCTCTCGCACGCGGTCGCACAACGCTCGCACCTCGATTTGAGCGCGGTCGATGCGTTAGGCGTTCCCGGCGAGGTTCAGCCGCTCGTGCGGGCGATCAACGATCTGATGTCGCGCCTCGACGACGTGCTTTCGCATCAAAGCCGCTTCATCGCCGACGCGGCGCATCAACTTCGAACGCCTGTGGCCGGACTCAAGGCGCACATCGAAGTCGCGTTGCGCGAGGACGATCCGGTGCAGGCGAAACAATCCCTCGCGCATCTTTACACGGGCGTCGAGCGGATGTCGCGGCTCGCCGCGCAGCTTCTGTCGCTCGCGCGAAACGAGCCCACGACGGTGCGGCGCGTCGATCTCGTTCCGCTCGATTTGTCGAAGCTCGCGTTCGACGTGACGACGGAATGGGTTCCCGAGGCCTATCGCAAAAATGTCGACCTCGGCTTCGAGGGCGTCGAGCCTCACGTGAGCGTGCGCGGTGAGGCAACGCGCTTGGCCGAGCTCATCAACAACCTGATCGACAACGCGATCCGCTACAGCCGCGAAGGCGGTCGCGTCACGGTGCGCGTGATGTCGCACCCGTCGCGGCTTTGCGTGAGCGACGATGGGCCGCTGATCCCGATCGACGAGCGCGAACGGATCTTCGAGCGCTTCCATCGCCTGCTCGGAACGCATATCGACGGCAGCGGGCTCGGCCTCGCGATCGTCGCCGAGATCGCGAAGCTGCACGGCGCGACGATCGGGCTTGTCGAGGACGTGGATGGCCTCGGCAACATGTTCACGGTGACGTTCCCGGAGTAGCCTTGGGTCGGCTTGTAATGTTGCCGTAATCTTCGCGAAAGCCGCGCGTAATCCGCGCGACAGGCCGGCGTAATCGCGCCCGCGTAGTGTCGGTAGTGAGTCACTACTCGACAAGAGTGTCGGGCGATGCTCGCCATCCTCACCGATCCCACGACGTGGGTCGCGTTGCTCAAGATCGCGGTGATCAACATCGTCCTGTCGGGCGACAACGCGCTCGTCATCGCCCTTGCCTGCCGCTCGCTCGCGCCGCGCGACCAGAAGCGCGCGTTCATCGTGGGCGCCGCGGGCATCGTCATCCTGATGACGCTTTTCACCTCGTGCGCGGCACTGCTGATGACGCTGCCATACATCCAGCTCGCCGGCTGCCCACTATTGCTCTGGATCGGCGTCAAGCTCCTCCTTCCCGACGACGAGGGCGGCGACGTTAGGGAGAGCTCCAACTTCTGGGGCGCCGTCAAGACGATCATCGTCGCCGACATCGTGATGAGCCTCGATAACGTGCTCGGGATGGCGGGCTCGGCGCAAGGCCATCTCGGCATGCTGTTTCTCGGCCTTCTGATCACGATGCCGCTGATCCTCTTCGGCAGCGCGATGCTTTTGAAATTGATGGAGCGCTTCCCTGCGTTCATCACGATCGGCGCCGGTGTCCTCGGCTACGTCGCGGGCGACATGGCGGTCGGCGATCTTGCGGTGAAGAGCTACATCGACACGCACGCGCACTACGCGAAGATGCTGGCGCCTGTCGTCGGCGCGTTCTTCGTAATCGTCGCCGGCAAGCTGCTCGCGCGGCGCAGGAACGCAAAAGCGCCCGATTCCGACGAGAGCGCGCACGCTTCGCAACCCGAGCACGCGCCCCTTTGAGCGCCCAATGAACGCAAGGAGGCCGCGATGAACGACATCCTGGTCCCGATCTGCGACGAACGCGACGCCACCTGGGCGGCGACGCAGGCGATCGCGCTCTATCGAAGCGCGCCGTCGCCGGTGCACCTTCTGAACGTGCAGCGGCCGCTGCCGAAGCACGTCGCGCAGTTCGTCGATCGCCGCGATCTGCGCGAATTCCACGACGAGGCCGGCATGCGCGTTCTCGAGCCCGCGAAGCGGCTGCTCGACGAGGCCGGCGTCCCGCACGAGGACCACGTGCTCGTTGGCCATCCCGCCGAGACGATCGTGCGCTTCGCCGAGGAGCACGGCTGCCGGCAGGTCGTCGTCGACGCGCCTGCCGAAGGCGCGCTCGCGAAACTCGGCCTCGGCTCGATCGGAAGCCAGGTGCAGCACCTGATGCACGCGCATGGGCGCGACACCGCGGCCCCGAGCAGCGTTTCGAGCGTGCGATAGAGGAAAGCCGCACGGCGACGCGCCGCAGCGCGCGCTACAACGCGTTGTGAATGGCCGTGGCCGCGATCGCCGCGTGCGCCGCCGCGACGGCGATCTGATGCAGCGTGTCGGAGACAATGTCGCCGCACGCATAGACGCCGTCGATCGACGTACGCTGGTGGCGGTCGGTCGAAATGGTTCCATCGTCGGTACAGCGAACGCCGAGATCGCGGGCAAGCGACGCGTGCGCTATCGCACCGAGCGATGAATACAGCGTGTCGAAGCGGTGCACGCGCCCGTTGTCTGTCGTAAGCCCGACGATGGCCGATGCATCGCGATGCACGTCGATGATGGCGTCTTCGACGAGCTCGATGCCAAGCGCACGAAGCTTGGCGCGCTCCTCGTCACCGACACCCGCCGCGCCCATCGTGAAGAGCGTCAACGTGCCCGCGAAGTGGCGAATGAAGCACGCTTCGCGCACACCCTTCGAGCCGTGGCCGATCACCGCGACACGCTGGCCAATCACCTCGTAGCCGTCGCAGATCGGACAATGTCTGATCAATCCCTGGCGAATGGCATCGCGAAGATCGGGCAGCTCGGGCTCGATGTCGATGACGCCCGTCGCCAGCACGATCGTGCGCGCCTCGAAGGTTTGCGTCCGGCATTGCGCGACGAAGCGATCGCCGCTTTCGCGCTGAAGCGTTTCCACGCGATCGTCGACGAGCGCCGCGCCATAGCGGCGTGCCTGATCGCGCAGTCGGGCGAGCAACTCGGCGCCGGAGATGCCGTCGGGAAATCCCGGGCAGTTGTGCGAGCAGGGAATGAGCGATGCGCGACTCGCATTCGCATCGACGAGGAGGACGTTACGTCGAAAGCGCGTGAGATAGACGGCCGCTACGAGACCGGCCGGTCCGCCCCCTACAATGAGCGCATCGAGGATCATGGAGTTGCGCCTTGGGCGACGACGTCCAGTTTCGCACATCGCCTGGCAACGGACGCATAACGCGCAGTCGCGAAGGCTATTCGCTGCAGGACGTCTCCAGGCTTCTCGGCCTTTCGCGCTCGATGATCCGTGCGCTTATCGACGCCGGCTACGTCTCGCCGCTTCGCGGGCCGCGACGCGAATACCGTTTCTCGTTCCAGGACCTCGTCGTATTACGCACGGCGCAGGCGCTCGTTCGCGCGAAGCTGCCCACGACGCGCATCCTGCGTTCGCTGCGGCGTCTGCGCGCTCAATTGCCGCCCGAAGTGCCGATGTCCGGCTTGCGCGTCGAGGCCGTCGGCGCGGCAGTCGTCGTTCGCGACGGCGCGATGCAGTGGCAGCCCGACGACGGCCAGTACCTGCTTCGGTTTCAGGTCGAAGGCTCGGCGGGCCGCGTCGCGTTTCTCGACGCGCCTGGTGAACCCGCGGCATCCGCGCAGGCATTGTTCCAGCGTGCGCTCACGCTCGAACCGTCGCACCCCGACCACGCTTGCGCGCTCTATCGCCAGGCGATCGCGATCGATCCGTCGCTGGCCGCCGCGCACACGAACCTTGGACGCCTGCTGCACGAGCGTAAGCGCCCTGCCGAAGCCGAGGCGGCGTATCGCGCCGGACTCGCCCAGGTGGGCGCCGACGAGACGCTGCTCTTCAATCTGGCGTTGCTGCTCGAAGACGTGGCGCGACCCAACGAGGCCGCGGAAATGTATCGCGCGGCGCTCGCATCCAATCCCGAGCTCGCGCAAGCGCACTACAATCTCGCGCTGCTTTGCGAAGCCGCGGGTCAGGCGCAGGAAGCCATTCGCCATCTCGCCGCGTATCGTCGCTTGTCGAGGCGCTGACGAACCTTCATAGGCGCTTCTGGCGCCGTTGGCGTCGGGACATTCCTACTCGCGTGGTGATGCGTTTCGCAACGGCGTGCGCGAATCGAACCGACGCGACGTGGCGATGCGCGCCGATGGCCTGCACCGTGCGACGGGCCGACACTGGCGGCGTGAAAGCAACACACACCACGAACCCTGGTGCGAGCGACGATCCGCCGTTCGTGACGGCGTCCGCCGAGGAGATCCGCTACGCGGAAGAGCTTCGGCGAAGGATCGAGCAGCGCTATCTCGCGCCGGCGAGGCGATCCGACGAGTTGCGGAGGAAGATCGCAACAGGCGCGATAGTCGCGCGGCGATAACGCCGCATCCTGCGAATCCCGCACGGGCAGTGTTCCCACGCCCGCGCGGGATCCATTCCAACGCTGCCTAGCTGCACGCCTTTCCGTGATCGGCGTGCGCGCCTTGCGCCTTGGCCTCGGCCTCGGTCATGTACTCCCCCTGCTTTGTCTTGCCGTACCAGGTGGTGCCCGCGCAGTGGTAGACGTGCGTCGCGGTGTTGACCCACACCTTGCCGGCGCCGCCGCCGGGCGCGGGTTCGGTACGCGCGGCGGTCGTCATTTTGTTCGACGACTTCATGGCCGGCATCTGCGACATCGATTCGTTCGACTTCGACATCGATTCGTTCGACTTCGACATCGATTCGCCGCCCTTGGACTCGGTGCCCTTCGCCCCCTCGGCCTTCTCGCTCGCGTACCACTCCTTCACGCCTTTGTGGCCCCGGCACGCACCGCGCTTGCTCGGCGCGCTCGTGTAGGTGTTGTCCTTGCATTGCCCCGTCGAACCCGCCGGCGCGCCGGCAGGCGCCTGAGCGAACGCGAGCGGAGCGGCCGCCACTCCGAGTGCGACTGCCAACGAGCAAAGTGTTGTCCTGATGGTCATCGATGTCTCCAAAGGTCGTCCCCGGCGGGAGTTTTGGTTCTGCGAGCGCGCAACGCCATCAGCGGGGGGCGAAAGACGCTGTAGGCGTTATCCTACGCGGGCCCGGGCAGCGGCATTATAGGTTGCGCCCGCTGTCCATTGATTCGATTACAGAGCCGCCACACGCGCTGCGTACCAAGATGCCTGGGACTGATCCTCGCTGACCCTGAAACGCGACACGCGTCGCGGCAGCGAAAACGCCGCCGCGTCTGATCCTGTCCTCTGACTTCTGACTTCTGAGATGACCGACCTCTTCGACAATCCAATGGGCCTGATGGGATTCGAGTTCGTCGAATTCGCTTCGCCGGCGCCCGGCGTGCTGGAGTCAACCTTCGAGCGAATGGGCTTCACGCATGTCGCCAACCATCGCTCGAAGGACGTCGTGCTATACCGCCAGGGCGACATCAACTTCATCGTCGATCGCTCACCGAAGAGCAGCGCGCACTACTTTGCCGCCGAGCACGGCCCCTCCGCGTGCGGAATGGCGTTTCGCGTCAAGGATTCTCACAAAGCGTACGCGCGCGCTCTCGAGCTCGGTGCGCAGCCGATCGACATTCCGACGGGGCCGATGGAGTTGCGCCTTCCCGCGATCCGTGGCATCGGCGGTGCGCCGCTCTACCTCATCGACCGCTTCGAGGACGGCCGGTCGATCTACGACATCGACTTCGAATTCATCGACGGGGTCGAGCGGCATCCGAAGGGCCACGGCCTGCGGATCATCGATCACCTGACGCACAACGTATATCGCGGCCGCATGACGTACTGGGCGGACTTCTACCAGCGAATCTTCAACTTCCGGGAGATCCGCTACTTCGACATCAAGGGCGAGTACACGGGACTCACGTCGCGCGCGATGACGGCGCCGGACGGCAGGATACGCATTCCTCTGAACGAGGAGGCCTCGCGCACGACCGGCCAGATCGAAGAGTTCCTGATGAAGTTCAACGGCGAGGGCATCCAGCACATCGCGCTATTGAGCGACAACCTGCTTGCGACGCTCGACGGACTTCGCGCGAGTGGCGTGCCGCTGATGAAGGCGCCACCCGAGACGTACTACGAAATGCTCGAAGAGCGCCTCCCCGGACATGGCGAAGAGGTGGAGGGGTTGAAGGCGCGGGGCGTCCTGCTCGACGGAACGACGGAGGACGGTCAGGCGCGCCTGCTGCTGCAGATTTTCTCGGAGGCATTGTTGGGCCCGGTTTTCTTCGAATTCATCGAGCGCAAGGGCGACGAAGGTTTCGGCGAAGGCAACTTCAAGGCACTCTTCGAGTCGCTCGAGCGCGATCAGCTTCGTCGCGGCGTGATCGAAGCGGCGCAGTAGGCTGATCGTTACGCGGCGAGCGCGACATCCTTCGTCTCTTGCGGTGAAAGGGTGCAACTCCGGCCGTTCCTCGATGCACCGGGCCGCCGTGCTAGGCTGACCGCACGACTCGGGTGTTTCCATGCTGAACGTCACGCTGCGCCAGTTGCAGGTGTTTGCCGCGGCCGCCCGCCATTTGAGCTTTGCGCGCGCCGCGGAGGAGCTGCACTTGACTGCACCGGCGGTATCAATGCAGATCAAGGAGCTCGAGAATATCGTCGGTCTGTCGCTCTTCGATCGATCGGGACGGGCGATCGCGCTCAGCACGCCCGGTGAGTATTTCCTGCTGCACGCACGCCGCATGCTCGGTGCGCTGAAGGACGCCGAGAACACCGTCGCCCGTCTCAAGGGGGTGCAAAGCGGCAAGCTCACGTTGGGCATGGCGAGCACCGCCAAATATTTCGTGCCGAGACTCCTTGCAGAATTCAGGCGCGAGCACCCCGCGGTCGAATTTCGCCTGGAGGTCGGCAATCGTGAGGCCCTTGTCGACCTGCTACAGCGAAACCAGGTCGACCTGGCGATCATGGGACGACCGCCGCGCGAGCTCGATACGCGCGCCGAGCCTTTCGCTCCGAATCCGCTTGTCATGATCGCTTCGGCCGAGCATCCGCTCGCGCAACTTCCCAACGTCCCGCCCACGCTGCTTGCCAACGACTTGTTCCTGGTGCGCGAGAAGGGCTCCGGCACGCGCGCGTCGATGGACATCTTTTTCAGGGAGAAGCGGATTCGTCCCGCGTTCGCCATGGAGATGCCGAGCAACGAAACGATCAAGCAGGCCGTCATTGCAAACATGGGCATCAGCTTCCTGTCGCTACATACGATGCGGCTCGAGCTCGACGCAGGACTCATCAAGCTGCTGGAAGTCGAAGGCCTTCCGCTCGTGCGCCTCTGGCATATCGTCAACATGCAAACGAAGGTTCTGTCACCGGCTGCCGAAGCCCTTCGCTATTTCGTGCTCGAGAGAGGACGCGAGATTCTTTCGCGTCACCCGAAACCGCAATGCGTTGGAGCTCAAGCGGAGCGGGCACCCATAGGTCACACGTCCCTAGACGTGAACGCCATCGACGCGGGCACGGAGCCCGCAGCCGGTGCCAAAAGGGAGAGCGCTCAGCTATAGCGATGCGAGGGCGCGCACCGTGGATTGACGCTGTATGAACCCACGGTCGGCGCGATCCGTCGATGTAGGCTGCTTTTCCCGATTCGATGCAAGCCATGCATCGATCAAGCCCACCGTTCGATCTAGCTCGCCGAGCCGCATTCCCTGCGTTGCAGCCACGATCTGGACGAGCCGATCGACGCGTTCGATGTCGATCGCCCCGGAGGAAAGCGCACGCGCCGCGGACGAGGGTGTCGTAAGCGCCGATGCGGCCGCCGCGTATTTGTCGAACGGCACGAGGTCTGCCGCGTTGGCGCCCAGCGCCCGGCACACTTCACCCACCCATTCATAGACCGTTCGCGCAGTGGCGGGATCGTCATGGATAGCCGCGGCGATCGAACGCGTTCCGCATTCGTGGACGCACCGATAGTTGCCGGCGAGCAGCATGCTCCACTTCGCGAAGGGCACGAACAACGAGTCGTGCACTTTAAGCTTCACGGGAAGCGCCATTTCGACGTCGCCAATCGGGAAGCGCGCCGCCTCGATGTCGCTTTCCAGACAGGCCAGCATCGCATTGTGCTTGTCCGAAGCGAACCGAGCGGTCTTGAAGTTCGTCGCGAGCCGAACTTCGAGCACGTTCGGCTTCTCGTTTGCCGGACGAAATGCCTGCGGGTCCGGACTGCAAAGCGTCATATGGCCCGGCTCGAAGTCCTCCCATACCGTGCAGTCTGTATAAGCCGCTCGCAACGGTCCCATCGGCAGCTCGGGAACGCGCGCGAGATAAGGAAGCGGCGGCATGTTCATGATCGACATGCAGGGAATCCTCTTTCGCGCCACATCGCGTAGCGCGTCCCGCAACTCGGGCGCGCGATACTGTGGCTCCTGCATCGCCAATACGATCAGATGATGATCGGCAGCGTCGATCTCATCTGGGGTGACCGCACGCAAGCGACCCGGCAGTCGGCGCGAATCGATTTCCACGAGATCACCGACGCTCGAAGGCGGCATGCGAACGCGGATGCCTTCAGCGTTGATCAGTTGCGCGGTCGAAGCTCGACAAACGAGCGTGACTCCGTGGCCGGCGCCGAGAAGCTTGGCTGCAAGCAGCGAGCCATACGAGGCACCGAACACCAGAACGTTGTACGTCGCCATCGCTTCTCCTTGAAAGTCGGACCTCGCGCGGTCGTACTGCGATTTCAAAGCAAACGAGGCGCCGCGTAAAGTCAGAAATCCTTGGCCGGCAGGTAAGGCGGCCTTATCTCGGCCAGCGGCAACCGGCATCGGCTGCATGGAGCGCGTTTGTCGGGAAATGCAACGCCGGTCGGCGCATGGGCGCGCGAGCGAGACGCCAATGCGATACAGTGGCGGTCGCCAGCGCCGGCGGGTTTTCGTCGAAGAAAACGCGCCGTCGCCTGCTTACGATCAACTGAACCTGCTCCGGCTGATGTCGCACCACATCGTCTTCCTCGACCGCGCCACCCTTGGCGCGGAATTGCGGGCACCTTGCTTCGCGCACACGTGGGAAGAGCATGGGGCCACCGATGCCGCCTCGGCGGGAGCACGCCTCAAAGAGGCCACTATTGCAATCACCAACAAGGTGCCATTGCGGCGGGAGACGCTCGAGAAGCTCACGAAGCTCCAGTTGGTGGCGATGGCCGCGACCGGCTACGACGTTGTCGATGTCGCGTACTGCAAGTCCGCCGGCATCAGGGTCGTCAACATTCGCGAGTACGCCGTCGATACGGTGCCAGAGCACACGTTCGCCCTGATTCTCGCGCTGCGCCGAAACCTGCTGAATTACCGGCATGACATAGAACGCGGGCGCTGGCAGGATGCGAGTCAATTCTGCTTCTTCGATCACCCGATTCGCGATCTCGCCGGCGCCACTCTGGGCATCGTCGGCGAGGGCTCGATCGGACGCGCGACAGGCGCCATAGGGACGGCCTTCGGCATGCGCGTGCTGTTCGCCGATCATCCGCCGCCCAAGGCGCCCGGCGTCGAGTTCACGCCGTTTAACGTGGTGCTGAAGGAAGCAGACGTCCTCACGCTGCACTGCCCATTGACCGAGAACACGCGCAATCTCATCGGAATCGACGAGTTGCACCGCATGAAACGCAGCGCGATCCTGATCAATACGGCCCGTGGCGGTCTCGTCGACGAGGCGGCGCTCGTACAGGCGTTGCACGAGGGCGCGATCGCCGGCGCGGGGTTCGATGTCCTGGTCAAGGAGCCACCGGGCGAAGATAGCGCGCTGCTGAAATTGCGAATGCCGAATTTCATCCTCACGCCCCATATCGCGTGGGCGTCGCAGAACGCGATGCAGCGACTCGCGGATCAGCTCATCGACAACATCGAAGCGTTCGCGTCTGGTAGGCCGGTGAACGTCGTCGCCTGAGTACCGAGCCGCCGGCGCCGGCGGTGCGTCTCCCGCAACTCGCGTGTCCGATCGGCGGACACATCAGGGCTCCTTACCGGGACCATCACGAATCCTGACTTTACGTCGGACCCGTGTGGCAACTACATTCGATTGCCTGCAATGGTTCAAGCAAAGGAGAGATGCATCATGCACGAGGCCGCCATGCCCCGGATGACCGGGCGCAATTTCCTGTTCGTTCCCGGGCCCACCAACATACCCGATCGCGTGCAGCGCGCGATGATGGTTGCGATGGAAGACCATCGCTCGTCGAAGTTTCCCGAGTTGACGGCGCGCGTGCTTGCGGGCCTGCGAAAGCTGTTCAAGACCGAATCCGGCCAGATCGCGATCTTTCCTTCGTCGGGAACAGGAGCCTGGGAGGCGGCGCTCACGAACACACTGTCGCCGGGGGATGCCGTTCTCGCCGCCAGATTTGGCCAATTCAGCCATCTCTGGATCGACATGGCGCAACGCCTAGGCTTCGACGTGCAGGTGCTCGAGTGCGAATGGGGTGAAGGCGTCCCGATCGAGCGCGTCGCGCAGGTGCTCGAGAAAGATTCGGCGAACCGGATCAAGGCGATTCTCGCCTGCCACAACGAAACGGCAACCGGCGTCACCAGCGACATCGCGGGCCTGCGGCGGGCAATCGATGACGCCCGTCATCGCGCGCTCCTCTTCGTCGATGGCGTCAGTTCGATCGGCTGCATCGACTTCCGTATGGACGAATGGGGCGTCGACCTCGCCGTGTGCGGATCGCAAAAGGGCCTGATGCTTCCGCCCGGGCTTGGCATCGTCGGTGCTAGCAAGCGTGCGGTCGAAGCAATGTCGAGCGCGACGTCGCGGCGCTGCTATTTCGATCTCGCGGACATGATGAAAAACAACGCGACCGGATATTTCCCGTACACGCCTCCGCTGTCGCTGCTGTACGGGCTGCGCGAGTCGCTCGACATGTTGTTCGAGGAAGGTCTCGACGCCGTCTTCGCGCGTCACCGCCATCTTGCCGGCGGCGTCCGCGCCGCCGTTACCGAAGGCTGGAAGCTTCCCTTGTGTGCGAAGGCTCCGCATTGGTATTCGGATACCGTGAGCGCAATCGTGGTGCCGCGAGGCATCGACGCCTCGCGCGTCATCGACATCGCCTTCAAACGCTACAACCTCGCGCTCGGCGCAGGACTCTCCAAGGTCGCGGGCAAGGTGTTCCGCATCGGTCACCTGGGCGACTTGAACGAATTGATGCTGATGGGCGCGATCGCAGGCGCCGAGATGGCCATGCTCGACGCGGGAATCAACGTCACCGCTGGCAGCGGCGTTGCTGCGGCTTCTCGGTATTGGCGTGGACAACGCGGTTTTCGTGACCGAACCGTCGATGGTGAGCGGCAACTTGGCGAAGCGCGCGCTGCAGCCTGAGCGGGGAGTTGAGGACCGGGCGCCGTGATCTGCGTCGCGCAGGCGCGAGGACGCCATGGCTCCACTGTGGCAAGCCTGGCCGCTCTCGTGAAGCAAATCAAAGCGGGATATCGGGTGGCCTTGCAAATCCCCCGTACTCCCTTTCGAGCAGTTGAGCGAAGGCAAGCGGGGTGCGGTCCTCGAACTGTGGACCGATGATCTGCACGCCGATAGGCAGGCCGGTCTTCGATCGGCCCGCCGGTATCACCGTGGCGGGTAGGCCCGGCGGCGTCGCAACCGTCGCCCAAACGATCAGTGAAAGATACGGCAGCGCCTCGCCATCGATATCGATCGTGCGGTCCTCTTGATCGGGCTTTTGGTCGTGAGGGAATGCGACGACTGAGAACGGCGGACAGAGAACCACGTCGAATTCCCTGAACAGACCGGCCCATTGCCGGCGCAGACGGGCCCGCGCGATTTCCGCAGTCATCCACTCGTGGTGGCTAAGCAGTGGCGCGCGCGTTCGCCATGCCTTGAGACTGTCGTCATCCGGCTTCAGCGCTGCGACGCTCTCCTGAATCTTCTTGAAGAATTCCGGAGGCCGGCCGAACGCGGTAAAGTTGCGCACCATGCGGGTATGCAGGCGTGCCGACTCGGCGAGATCAGGCAACAGCGAACTGGATCGCGCCACTTTTGCTCCTGCGGTCGCGAGACGTTTCGCAAGCTGATCGAGGACGGCACGTATCTCGCTGGCCACCGGCAGCAGAGGATGACTATCCAGCACGAGGACGCGGAAGTCTTTCAGCGCACCATGCCGTGATGCAGGAAGTGCGAGGCGGTAGGCCAGCGCTTCGTATTCATCAGGCCCGGCGATCACGTCGAGCGCAAGTGAGAGATCGGCAGCGGTTCGGGCCATCGGTCCGCAAACGCCTAATCCGCTGGTGAGATCGGTTGCCAGTGCAAGTGAACGAGGCGGCGCGTGACCGCGCTGCGGGACTAGGCTGGACGTCGGCTTGTGGGCGAAGACGCCACACAAATGCGCCGGTACCCGGAGCGAACCGCTGATATCGGAACCGAGCTCGAGGGGCACATATCCTGCGGCCAGCGCGGCCGCCGACCCGCCGGAGGAGCCGCCGGGCGTGCGCCCGAGGTCCCACGGATTGTTGGTCGTTCCGTAGATCGGATTGAAGCTTTGCCAGTCGGCGATCGCCGCAGCGAGATTGGTCTTGCCAAGGATTACTGCCCCTGCCGTCTTGAGGCGGGCGACCGCGACTGCGTCTTCCGCAACCCGCCAGTCCCGGCCCACTGGCAAACCCCAGGTGGTCGGCAAGCCTGCGACATTGAAGGATTCCTTGACCGTCATCGGTATTCCGAGCAATGGCCGGCGTTCGCCGCGTGCGAGCGCCGCGTCGGCCGCACCCGCTGCCGCCCGGGCGCGTTCGAAGTCGCGTACGACCACGGCATTGATACGGAAATCGAGCGCTTCAATCCGGCCAACCGAGTGCTCGAACAATTCGGTCGCCGAAATCATGCGTGCGTCGAGCAGCGCCCGCAACTCGCTCACGCTGCCGTAGTCCAGGCGTTGCTCGGAAGCGGACGCGCGCGCGGCCTTTTGGCCGAAAGCCGGGATGAGCTGAGCCACGGTCGTGGTCGCGACGGTGCTGGCGGCTGCCCTCAGAACGAAACGTCGGTTCATTGTCGTGGTTGGCGATCAGCCACCGATGCATTCAGTTCCGGACAAGATTCCGCGGCGTTGAACACCGAGGACAGGATCAGAACTGTCGTTTGAAGCCGACCCATGCGCCTCCGGGGAGCAGCCCGACAATGATCGACCGATCGCGGTGGCTCGTGAGTAGCCGAACGCCGTTCCGAGAGCAGCACTCACCAGCACGTCGCTTTGCCAATGCGAACCTGTCTTGACCCTCGCGACCATGTCGTAGATCGTCGATCCCTCGAGCGCATAAACGGCCGGATGTTCGCGGCCATACTCGAATACGAACGGCGCGACCGCACCCGCGACCTCGGCAACCTCGCCGCTGGGAAAGCTGTAATGACCGAGCCCCTGAAAAAATTTGCCTGGATCATCATCTGCGACGGCCGCGCTCGCGTGAATATGTATTTGCCGGCTTGCGCTGTAACCGATGACAGTACGGCGGAGTCGAGAGCCTTCCAGAACGTGCTGCCCAAACGATCCTCGCTGCGCTCCCACAAGGCCCCGCCGATCACAGCGACCGCAGTGCCGTATTCGACACCTTTCTGAATATTGCGATTCCACAAACCGCTGTCGCTCACCTCCACCCGGTGATCGATACCAATGGGATCCGCGGCGTAAACCCAACCGACCGACCCGACCAGACCGCGAACACGATGCCCGCGTAACGCTTCATGGATTCTGCGACACGATGCGTTTTCATCGGCCCACCCGATGCGTCGCCGCGAATCGACAACGTACGCCAAACGCGCGACGAGCGCAGTCAGGCAATCGTCAGGAAGTGAGGTGCGATGACGACATGCTCGGTCATGCGAGCCGTTCGAACGGCACTTGGGACGGAGCCTCGATGCCGTTCAGTGCGAGAAGCTCCGGAATCATGTCTCGAAGCTTTGCGATCACGTGGAACCACGCCTCGGAATCGCACTTGCGCGGACAAGGATCGTATTGCCCGCGCTCTTTCTTGATCGACCCATTCTTCCTGTTTGCTGGCGGAGACGGAGGGATTCGAACCCTCGATGCAGCTTTTTGGCCGCATGCTCCCTTAGCAGGGGAGTGCCTTCGACCTCTCGGCCACGTCTCCGTTTGCTTCTATCTGGCTGTCGCGCGTGCCGTTGGCGCCAGGAGCGGGTCGCGCAGCGTTACTCCCGCCAACGATTGTTACATTATCACGTTCACCCCCGCTCCGGCGCCTTCTCCAGCTCGAACGCCTTGTGCAGCACGCGCACGGAAAGCTCGAGATACTTCTCGTCGATCACCACCGCGATCTTGATCTCCGACGTCGAGATCATCTGGATATTGATCCCTTCGTCCGCAAGCGCCTTGAACATCTTCGACGCGAGGCCGACGTGCGAGCGCATGCCGATGCCGACGACGGACACCTTCGCAATGCGATTGTCGCCGATCACTTCGCGCGCCGCGAACCGTCCCTTCGCCCGCTCCGCTTCGAGCACGTCGAGCGCCTTCCGATATTCATTGCGATTGACGGTGAACGAGAAATCGGTGTGCCCCGACGCGCCGATGTTCTGCACGATCATGTCGACGTCGATGTTCGCCTGCGCGATCGGCCCGAGGATCGCATAGGCAATGCCGGGCCTGTCCTCGACGCCCATCACCGAAATCTTCGCCTCGTCGCGATTGAACGCGATGCCGGAAATGATCGCCTGCTCCATGTCGTCGTCTTCCTCGTATGTGATCAGCGTTCCGGTCGCATCGTTGTCCGGATCGTCGAACGACGACAGCACGCGCAACCGCACGAGGTACTTGCCCGCGAACTCGACCGAGCGGATCTGCAGCACCTTCGATCCCTGGCTTGCGAGCTCGAGCATTTCCTCGAACGTGATCCTGTCGAGTCGCCGCGCTTCCGGCACGATGCGCGGATCGGTCGTGTATACGCCATCGACATCGGTATAAATCTGGCACTCGTTGGCCTTGAGCGCGGCCGCCAGGGCGACAGCCGACGTGTCCGAGCCGCCGCGCCCGAGCGTCGTCACGTTGCCCTGACGATCGACGCCCTGGAAGCCTGCGACGACGACGATCATTTCGTCCGCGAGGTCCCTGCGCACGCGCTCCTCGTCGATATCGAGGATGCGCGCCTTCGTGTGCGCGTTGTCGGTGAGAATGCGCACCTGCGCGCCCGTGTAGCTTCGCGCCCTGATGCCGAGTTGATGCAGCGCGATCGCGAGCAGTCCGATCGTCACCTGCTCGCCGGTTGCCGCGATGACGTCGAGCTCGCGCGGATCCGGATGTGGCGCAACCTTGTGCGCGAGGGCAATCAGCCGGTTCGTCTCGCCCGCCATCGCGGAAACGACGACGACGACCTGATGCCCTTCGCGATGAAAGCGCGCGACACGCTTCGCGACGTTTCGGATGCGATCGATCGAGCCGACCGACGTGCCGCCGTATTTCTGGACGATCAGCGCCACGCCAGGCGTTCGTCCGTCAGCGCACCGCGCGAAACGCGATCGTTGCGTTCGTACCGCCGAAGCCGAACGAGTTCGAGATCGCGGCGCGAATCGGCATCGATCGCGCGACCCGCGGTACGAAATCGAGATCACACTTGGGATCGATGTCGACGAGGTTCGCGGTCGGTGGCGCCATCTGATCGCGGATCGCCAGCACGGTGAACACCGCCTCGATGCCGGCCGCGGCGCCAAGCAGGTGGCCGGTCATCGATTTCGTCGACGACACGGCAAGCTTGTACGCATGCTCGCCGAACGCCCGCTTGACCGCGATGCATTCGGCGATGTCGCCGAGCGGTGTCGACGTGCCGTGCGCGTTGATGTAATCGATGTCCGTCGTCTGCAACCCGGCATCGCGTAACGCATTGAGCATGCTGCGCGCAGCGCCGCCACCGTCCTCCGGTGGCGCCGTGATGTGATGCGCATCGGCGCTCATACCATAGCCCGCGACCTCGCAATAGATCTTCGCGCCGCGTGCTTTCGCGTGCTCGTATTCCTCGACGGCGACGACACCGGCGCCCTCTCCGAGCACGAAGCCATCGCGTCCGGTATCCCAGGGACGGCTCGCGGTCGCGGGATCGTCGTTTCGCGTCGAAAGCGCTCGCGCTGCGGCAAAGCCACCAACGCCGAGCGGCGATACGCATGCCTCGGCGCCGCCCGCAAGCATCACGTCGGCGTCGCCATACTTGATGAGCCGAACGGCCTCGCCGATGCTGTGATTGCCGGTCGAGCACGCGCTGATCGTGCCGAGGTTCGGTCCCTGCAATCCATAGTGGATCGAGGCGAGCCCGGCCACCATGTTGCCGATCGAGCCCGGCACGAAGAACGGCGAGATCTTGCGCGGTCCGCCCGTCAGATACGCGTCATGCGTCTCCTCGATCAACGGCAGGCCGCCGATGCCCGAGCCGATGCAGACGCCGATGCGCTCCTTGTCGCCGGCGAAGTCCTCGAGGCCGGCGTCGCGCATCGCTTCCATCGTCGCGACGAGGCCGTAGTGGATGAACGTGTCGTAGCGGCGCGCCTCCTTCGCGGAAAGCCAGCGCGACACGTCGAAATTCTTCACCTCACCCGCGATTCGCGACGCAAACGCGCTCGCATCGAAGCGTGTGATCGGACCGATACCGCTGCGGCCCGCGACGATCGTCGGCCACGCTTCGAGGACGCCGATGCCGACCGGTGAAACGATGCCGAGCCCGGTGACGACGACGCGACGTAACATGTCAGGAATCAGGAATCAGGGGACAGGAATCAGTCGCGGCGATGTCTCCGGCGGCGCGACACGTGTCGCGTTGCAATGGCCGAGACCTGGACGGCGCGAAGGCGCGGGTGCGTCCGTGCGCGCCCCCGCTGATGAACCGTTACTTCTTAAGATGCGCGCCGACGTAGTCGATCGCCTGCTGCACCGTGGTGATCTTTTCCGCGTCGTCGTCGGGAATCTCGGTTTCGAATTCCTCTTCGAGCGCCATGACGAGCTCGACCGTGTCGAGCGAATCGGCGCCGAGGTCGTCGACGAACGATGATTCGTTCTTGATCTCCGCCTCGTTGACGCCGAGCTGCTCGGCGACGATCTTCTTGACGCGCTGTTCGACGTTATCCATGCATTTCCTCCCCAGCGAAGGGTCCGGGACCAAAGCCGGCGGATTTTACCAGAGCGAGGGCGTCGCTGCGCGAGTTTCGTGGGCGCCGTGCGCGCAACGCGGACGCTTCATGCAATGCATCGCCTCGCGTTCGCCGAGCCCGACTCACGGCATCAGCATGCCGCCGTTGACGTGCAACGTCATGCCGGTGATGTACGCGGCACGCGGGCTCGCGAGGAACACGACAGCGTTCGCCACGTCTTCCGGCGTGCCGAGGCGTCCGAGCGGAATCCTCGAAACGAGCGCCTCGCGCTGCGCCTCCCCGAGCGCGCGCGTCATGTCGGTGTCGATGAAACCGGGCGCCACGCAATTGACGGTGATGTCACGGCTGCCGACCTCGAGCGCGAGCGACTTCGTGAATCCGACCAGCGCCGCCTTCGCGGCCGCATAGTTCGTCTGCCCCGCGTTGCCCGACGTCCCGACGACCGAGCCGATCTGGATGATCCGGCCATGTCGCGCCTTCATCATCGGCCGAAGCACGCTCTTCGCGAGGCGAAATGCCGGCTTGAGATCGATGGCGATGATCTCGTCCCAATCCTCGTCTTTCATGCGCACGATTAGGTTGTCGCGTGTGACGCCCGCGTTGTTGACGAGAATGGCGATCGGACCGTGACGTGCGTCGATGTCCTTGACGAGCGCATCGATCGCCTCGCCATCGCGTACGTCGAGCTTCGCACCTTCCGAATTCGCATCGATCCTGCGCAAATGCTCAGTGATCGATCGCGCGCCTGCGTCGGTCGTTGCGGTGCCGATCACGCGCGCGCCGGCGCTCGCGAGCGCAGACGCGATCGCGCGTCCTATGCCGCGCGTGGCGCCGGTGACGAGCGCGACGCGTCCGGCAAGCTCGCGTTCGATGGTGTTCACGCGTGACGTCCCGATCGGCTACGCGGCAAGCGCTGCCCGCGCTTCGGCCAACGCGGCCCCGTCCGTCAATGGGTACACCGTGAGCCGATCGTCGATACGTCGCGCGAGCCCCGCGAGCACCTTGCCGGGGCCGCACTCGACGATGCTCGTCACGCCATGCGCGACGAGCCATTTGACGATATCCGTCCAGCGCACGGGGCTCGCGGCCTGGCGCGCAAGCGCCGCGCGAATCTCGTCCGGCGCGTCATGCGTTTCCACGTCGACGTTGTGTACGACCGGAATCGACGGTTGCGCGATGTCGATCTCGGCGAGGCGCTGTGCGAGCCGGTCGGCGGCAGGCTTCAAAAGCGAGCTGTGAAACGGCGCCGACACGGGAAGGAGCACCGCACGTTTCGCACCGCGCGCCTTCGCCGCGACCATCGCACGTTCGACCGCGCTCTTGTGTCCGGCGATGACGATCTGTCCCGGCGCATTGAAATTGACGGGCTCGACGATCTCGCCTTGCGCAGCATCGCGGCACGCTTGTGCAACGGCATCGTCATCGCCGCCGACGATCGCCGCCATGGCGCCGAGGCCCGCCGCCACCGCGTCCTGCATCGCCTCGGCGCGAAAGCGTACGAGCGGCACCGCGTCGCGAAACGCGATCGCGCCGGCCGCGACGAGCGCGCTGTATTCCCCAAGGCTGTGGCCGGCAACATAGGAAGGCATCGCGCCGCTCGCTTCGCGCCACGCGCGCCAGACGGCGATCGCCGCGCTCAGCATGACGGGTTGGGTGTTGCGCGTCAGGTTCAGCGTCTCCTGCGGTCCTTCCCGCACGAGTTGCCACAAGTCGTCGCCGAGCGTTTGCGATGCTTCGTCGAAGCTGGCGCGAACGATCGGCACGTCGGCGAAGCCGTCCATCATGCCGACCTGTTGCGACCCCTGCCCGGGAAATACGAATGCAATGGTCATGTTGGCTCTACCAACGCAGCAGCACCGATCCCCATGTGAAGCCGCCGCCGACGCCGACGAGCATCAGGTGCTGTCCCGCGCAGATGCGTCCATCGCGCGCGGCGACGTCGAGCGCGAGCGGGATCGATGCGGCAGACGTGTTCGCATGCGCGTGGACGGTGGAGATCACGCGCTCGGGCGAAAGCCCGAGCTTCTTCGCGGTCGCGTCCATGATGCGGATGTTCGCCTGGTGCGGGATCAACCAGTCGATGTCGGACGCCTTCATCCGATTCGCCGCGAGCGCCTCCTCGGCCGCTTCCGCGAGCACCTTGACGCCGAACTTGAATACCGCATGCCCATCCATGCGCACGAACGGCGTGCCCTGCACCGCGCCGCGGCTCACCTGCCCCGGCACGCACAGAATGTCCTTGTAACGGCCGTCCGCATGCAGATGCGACGAAAGAATGCCGGGCGCATCGGAAGGCAACAGCACGACCGCGCCTGCACCGTCGCCGAAGAGGACGCACGTGCCGCGATCGCTCCAATCCAGAATGCGCGAGTAGATCTCCGCGCCGACGACCACCGCGTTTCGCGCCATGCCGCTCGTGATCATCCGATCCGCGATCGCAAGCGCGTAGACGAATCCCGAGCACACCGCCTGTACGTCGAACGCCGGGCCGCCGTTCGCGCCGAGCTTCGCCTGCAGGATGCACGCCGTCGACGGAAATACGACGTCGGGCGTCGTCGTCGCGACAATGATCAGGTCGATGTCGCTCGGCGCGAGCGACGCTGACGCGAGCGCGGCGCGCGATGCGAAGAATGCGAGATCCGACGTCTGTTCTCCATCCGCCACGACGTGGCGTTGCCGAATGCCGGTGCGCGTACGAATCCACTCGTCGCTCGTGTCGATCTTTTGCGAAAGCTCGTCGTTGGTGATGATGCGCGACGGCAGGTACCGGCCGGTGCCGGCGATCCGGCTATGCATGCGCACGCAGCGGACCGGACGCATCGCGATCAGGTCCGGTCGCGCCCGAAGGCGTCTCGGCGATCCGCTGGGCGATGCGATCGAGGACGCCGCGCTCGACTTCGGCGTACGCGCGCGAAAGTGCCGTCGCGAACGCGAGTCGGTCGGCGCCGCCATGACTTTTCACCACGACGCCGCGCAAGCCGACGAGCGTCGCGCCGTTGTAACGGCGCGGATCGATGCGGCTGCGAAATGACATCAGCACCGGATACACGACCGAAGCGGCGAGCCTTGTCACGAAATTGCGCGTGAACTCGGCTTTCAGGAACTCGTAGAGCATCAGCGCGAGTCCCTCGGAGGTCTTCAGCAGCACGTTGCCGACGAAGCCGTCGCATACGACGACGTCGGTCGTGCCCTTGTAGATGTCGTCGCCTTCGACGTTGCCGACGAAGTTGAGCGGCGACGCCTTCAAAAGCTCGGCCGTCTCCTTGACCACATCGTTGCCCTTGATATCCTCCTCGCCGATGTTCAGGAGCCCGATCGTCGGCCGCTCGATGCCGTCGATGGCGCTCACGAGCGCGCTGCCCATCGCGGCGAACTGGACGAGTTGCGCCGGCGTGCAGTTGACGTTCGCGCCGAGGTCGAGCACCAGCGTGTCGCCGAAGCGCGTCGGAAGCTGCGACGCGATCGCCGGGCGATCGATGCCGGGCAATGTCTTCAGCACGAAGCGCGCGATCGCCATCAATGCGCCGGTGTTGCCAGCGGAAACGCATGCGTGCGCGACGCCCTCCTTGACGAGGTTGATCGCGACGCGCATCGACGAATCCTTCTTCTTGCGAAGCGCGTCGGCGGGCGGCTCGTTCATGTCGACGACTTCGCTCGCGGTTCGCACGTCGATGCGCTCGCGCAGGTGCGGACGCGCCTTCGCGAGCGGCGCGTCGAGCGTCGCGTTCGTGCCGACCAGCACGACGCGCGCATTCGGCGTCGACGCGAGGAAGTCGAGCGCGGCGGGCACGGTTACCAACGGGCCGTGATCGCCGCCCATCGCGTCGATCGCTACGGTAACGATCTGTGGCGACATGCGCCGTATCAGCCGTCGGTGCTTGCGTACGCGCTTACTCGTCGTCCTTCGTCCGCACGACCTTCTTGCCGCGGTAATAGCCGCTCGGGCTGATGTGGTGGCGAAGATGCACTTCGCCGCTCACCGGCTCGACGGCGAGCGGCGGCTTCGACAGAAAATCGTGCGCGCGGTGCATGCCGCGCTTCGACGGTGATTTCTTGTTCTGCTGGACTGCCATCATGGTCTCCTATTGAATGATCGTGCCGTCGCAGGCGCCCTCCGGATGCCGAGGCGCGAAAGGCAGCGTCAGCAAGAGCTCGTCTTCGACCAGCGCGAGCGGATCGGTGGGTCCGGATGCGTGAACGACTTCCAAGCTGCTGACCGCGTCGAGCGCGGCGACTTCCTCCTCGTCGTGCGCGAGAAGCACCTCGGTCGCGTGGTCGACAGGCCACACGAAATCCGCGAGGCAACGCTGGCACGTCAGCGATACGGCACCCTTCAACGCAATCCGAAGCGCGGGTCGGCCGGACACATCGGTGAAGCCCTCGATGCGCCATCCGATGGTCGCGGGTCCGTCGGAAAGTAGATTCGCGATGCGCGGCAGCGCGTGTGCGTCGACGTTTCCTTCGGCGACACCCTGCTCCGCGGCGAGACGAAATGCATCGAACCTCCCCGCGGAACGCTTGCCGCGCGACACCATCGCCGCCAACCTCGACCCGGCGCCCTCGCGCGGAAGCAAACGTCCGTCGCGCGGCCGAACGAAAAACGTAAAATCATACCGCCTCCGTCGCAGGCTGTCAAAAATTGCGAGCAAAAACAATGGAGAAGGCACCACAACTCGTGCTCGCCTCGACGTCGATCTACCGCGAGGCGTTGCTTGCGCGCCTCGGCATCACGTTCACGACCGCGGCGCCCGGCGTCGACGAAACGCCGCTTCCCGGCGAAGCACCGGCCAGGACCGCGTGCCGGCTCGCCGAGGCAAAGGCGCGCGCGGTGGCGGCGCGAATGCCGGGTGCTTTGGTGCTCGGATCGGATCAGATCGCGGATGTCGACGGAATGGCGGTCGGCAAGCCGGGCAATCACGAAACGGCGGTTCGCCAACTGGTCGCACTGTCCGGGCGCTCGGTCGTCTTCCATACCGCGGTCGCACTTGCGAACGCTGCGACCGGTCGATGCGAGGTGCGCCTCGTCGACGTGACGACGAAATTCCGCTCGCTAACGCGTGCGGCGATCGACGCGTATCTGTTGCGCGATGCGCCCTACGATTGCGCGGCCTCGATCAAGGCCGAGACGCTCGGCATCGCGATCGTCGAATCGATCCGAAGCGACGATCCCACGGCGCTGATCGGCCTGCCGCTCATCACCGTCGTCGATCTGCTGCGCGCCGAAGGCGTCGACGTAATCGCGAGCGCTGCGCCGTAGGAGAACGCGTACGAAGCGCGGAACCCTGTATCTCGTTCCGAACCTGCTCGGTGTCGTGGCGCCGGACGACGTGCTGCCGAAACGGACGATCGACGTCGCGCGCACGCTTCGCCATTGGGTCGTGGAAACGCCCAAGGTGGCGCGTGCTTTCCTCAAATCGCTCGACCACGTCGATCCGATCGCGACGCTCGACATCGTGCCGATCGGAACCGGCGACGACGCTACGAAGCACCCGCTGGAAACGCTCGCATCAGGGATGGACATCGGCATGCTTTCGGATGCCGGTTGTCCCGGCGTTGCCGACCCCGGCGCCTTGCTCGTCGAGGCGGCGCACGCGCAGGCCGTTCGCGTCGTGCCGCTCGTCGGCCCGTCGGCGATCCTGCTCGCGCTGATGGCCGCCGGCATGAACGGGCAGCACTTCTGCTTCCACGGCTATTTGCCGGTCAAAACTGACGCGCGTGCCGACGCCTTGCGCCGCATCGAGCAGGCATCCCGCACGCAATCGCGCACCGAGCTTTGTATCGAGACGCCCTATCGCAACGCAGCGCTGCTTCGCGCGATGGCCGATACGCTGTCTTCGCGAACGAACATTTGCGTCGCCGCCGATCTGACGCTCGCGACCGAAACGATCGAGCGCAAGACTGCATCGCAGTGGCGCGGCGACGATGCGCGGCGCTTCGATCGCCGGCCCGCGATCTTCCTGCTGCAGGCGTAGGCAGGCGCCCCGTTACGTCGTCGCCTCGTCCTCGGGCCAGTTCTTGATGTAGCTCTTGAGCATCCGGTTCTCGAAGCTCTGGTCCTCGTAGACCGCCTTCGCGACGTCGTGGAATGAAACGACGCCCTGCAATGTCGTCCCGTCCATCACCGGGACATAGCGCGCGTGACGTTCGAGCATGATCCCTCGCAACTGCATCACGTCGAGGTCCGGCGCGGCGGTCAGCGGGTCGCGCACGTAGATATCGTGAACCGCCGCGTCGCCGAGCGAGCCGCCGCGCGCAGCGAGCGCCTTCAGCACCTCGGCGAAGGTCAGCATGCCTACCATGCGGCCGCGGTCCATGACGACCAGCGAGCCGATGTCGTGCTCGGCCATTACCTCGACCGCCTGCAGCAGCGATTGCGCCGGCGGCGTCGTGAACAGGGCATTGCCCTTGATCCGCAGGATTTCGCTGACGAGCATGGCAACCTCCTTTCCCTGCTTCGATGCAGTCGAGGTTACTCCTGCAACAGCGGCATCGGCAACGGCACTTCGCGCGTGGAACGCGCGCCCGTTCGCCAGGCGAGATACAACACGGCAAGCGTGAGGATGGCGAAGAGCCCGGTCGTTGCAATGCGCGACAACTGCGCGAGCATCGAAAGCGCGCCGCTGGAAAGCCCGGCAAATGCGAGACCCACCACCGGAATCACCGGCGCGCCGCAGCCCATCACCGTGCAGCCGCCGGTGGAAAGTCCGAAAACGCTCGCGAACGCACCCGCGATGCCGCCGCGCTTTGCAGTCACGCCCGCGCTCGACGCCGAGCGGCGATTCAGAACGAGCGCGAAATAGAGTCCGAACAGAAGCGAAAGCGCGATTATGCGCAGCAGATCCGACACCGTGACCGCGAATCCCCAATCGACCCCGCCGAACGGGCTGTCGGCGCTGAACCAGAACAACGCGAGATCGGAGAGAAAGCGAAGCTTCGTCGACCAGTCGATCGAACCGTTCGCGATGTACGCGGGCAAGTCGTGAAGCCAGGCGTTGAACGTGAAATAGTCGAACGGCTTGCGAACGATCGAAAGGACGATCGGTGGCAGGAAGAGGTCGACGGCGAACACCACCGCGGCGACGCCGACCAGCACGCGGGGACGCGCCCGAATCGCCCCGGCGATTCCCCGCACGATGGCTTCCAATGCGTCGCGCATCGACTGCCGCCGCCTCCCTTAGAAGCTCTGCAAATCACGCCGCAAAGAGATGACTTGACAGCGTGAATTGGTCGTATTATAGGCGCCCGGCGCTTTTGGAATCCGCCAAGGCGCCCGTCTTCCGCGGTGCTCAACTTCACGAGGAGGAGGCACACATGGCTGGTTCGATCGATCGTAGGGATTTCCTGCGCAGCCTCGGCGTCGGCGCCGGGGTGACGCTCGGCGCCGCGGCGGGATCGATTCCGCTGATCGGCGCGGCGCAAGGACAGGAAATGAAGCCCAAGGGCAACATCCCGAGCACGCCGTACAAGATCGGGCACATGACATTCTTCACCGGCCCGGCCGCGATTCTCGGCGAGCCGATGTACAAGGGCCAGGTGCTCGCGGCCGAGGAGATCAATGCGCAGGGCGGTTTTCTCGGCAAGCGCAAGCTCGAGGTGCTGAAGGCCGACGAGGCGGCTGGCGTCGATGGCAACGTCAAGGAGCTTCGCAGGCTCAAGCTGCAGGAGAAGGTCGACTTCTTCTGCGGCATCACGTCGAGCGGCAACACGCCGGCGCTCGGCCCGGTCGCGGAAGAGTTGAAGGTGCTGACCATCTTCATCGACGGCTGCACGGACTTTCTGTTCGACAAGGCGGTGCCGAACCCGCACTACATCTTCCGCATCACGAACATCCAGTCGGCCGACGGCGCGACGACGGCGCTCGCGGTGGCGCAAACGTGGCCTGACGTCAAGAAGATCGCACACATCCATCCCGACTATTCCTACGGCCGCAACGCCTTCGATCACTTCAAGGTGATCATGAGCAAGCTGATGCCGAAATCGGAAGTCGTCTCGGAAGGCTGGCCGAAGCTCGGCACGACCGATTTCAGCTCGCACATCACGAAAGCCATCGCCTCGAAGCCGGATCTCCTTGTGTCGTCGGTATGGGGCGGCGACTACGTGGCGATGTACAAGCAGGCGCTGCAGTACGGCCTGTTCGACAAGATGAAGGTCGCGACCACGCTGGCGCTCGGCACAGCGCCGCATGCGCTCGGCAAGGACCATCCGGAAGGCGTCATCGGCGGCTGCCACGCGAACTACTTCTTCACGTTCCCGGCCGGCGATCGCTGGCCCGCAAACAAGACGTTCGTCGAGAAGTACCACGCACGCTGGAAGGAATACCCGAACTTCCAGGCCGAGGGCGCTTACACGGCGACGTACATGCTGAAGACCGCGATCGAGAAGGCGAACCGGCTGATGGGCAGCTGGCCGGACGACGACGCCATCATTTCGCAGCTCGAGGGCATGGGTTACGCCGGGCCCGGCGGCTACGTGTACATACGGCCGGACAATCACCAGGGCTACAAGGACACGATCATCGGCTTCACGAAGAACGTGCCCGAGTATCCGTTCCCCGTCATGGATCCCGACCGGATCATCACGATCCCGATCCGCAACATCACGGCGCCACCCGGATGGCCGAAGGGCGAGCCGACGTCGACGTATACGTGGATCGAGAAGACCTGGCCGGCGGTGAAGGCATAGCGCGCAACCCGTTGCTTTCTTGACGATCCGCACCGACGCGGTTTCGACACGGGCGCCCTCGCGGCGCCCGTTTGTCGTGGATCGGGGCCGTCGCATGAAATCGTCGGCGTCGAAGCTCGCGTGCATGGCATCGCTTGCGATCGTCGCGTGCGCGGCGCGCGCGGATCACGAAGCGCCGTTCTATCCGTCGTTCTATCCGCAGGAAATCCGCATCGAAGCGCTCGGGCCCGCCGAAGCAGCGGAGGGATGGCCGAAGGCGCGCGTCCATGCGTATGTCGGCGACGATCCATTCGCGGCAGGCACGCCGCCCGCCGATGCAACTGCCGTCGAATCGCTCGGATCGTTCGTCGTGCTGACGTTCGATCCTTCGCCGGGCAGGCGCGCAATGCCAAGCGCCGATGCGCGTTGCGACGCGGCGCGCGATGTCGCTCGTTCGCTCAACGCGGACGTTCGCGGCTTCGTTCGTCATCCGTATCCGGTGACGCCGTGGCATGCGGACTATCTCGATTACGCCGATCTCGCGGCGGATGCGAAAGCCGGCGGCGCGAACGCGAGCAGCGACTCGTCGGCGTTCGCGGGCTTGCGCGTACGCGCGATCGGGGCGCTCGCAAAAGCGCTTCTGCCCGCGACGCCGGCCGCGGATTCGAAGGCATGGGACGCAACGCTCGAATCGGTCGACGTCACGGAGCTCGCCGCCACGGAACGAGGACTTTGGCTTACATCGCCGTGGGTCAGGCAGGGCTGGTTTCAGGCGCATGCGCTATTGCGCAACGGTGTCAGCGGCGAGGCGGCGTCGCGCTCGGATGCCGCGTATCGAAAGCTCGTGTCGGGCGATTATCACGATCGGGTGGAGCGCATCAATCTCGAGCGCGCACTCGTCTCTTCGCTCCTCTCGAGCTGCGAGCGTACCGTCATCGGTTACGGCATGCGCCGCGAGTACTTCGATTCCGAGTATTCGCGCGGCGTCGAGAACATCGGCTTCGACGCGCAATCCGGTTTCGCCTCGCACATCTTTTCGCGCACGGCGAAGCTCAAGGATTTTCCGTGGAACGGATGGCTTCGCATCGGAACGCAGCTAAAGTCCGATAGCGCATGGAATCCGATCGGCGGCATGAACGATCCGTTCGCCCGGCTGGTTTGGTTCGCAGTGAGCGACCCGGCACTTCTGCCGGACCCGTATGGCGGTAGCTGGATCGCCAATCGCGTCAGCGTCGAGCCCCTCGCCGGTGGCCGCGCGGTGCCGATCCCCGCGGATGCGCTGCGTCCTGTCGAAGGCAGCGTAACCTGGCGAAGGGTTGGCGCCGGCAAGACCGCGCGGCAGGCACTGCGCTATTCGGTCGTCACGTCGGCGTTCCACGACGGCACCATGATGGACAAGGCCGACGTCCTCTACCCGTATGTCTTCGCGCCCCGCGTTGGCCTCGCAGGCATCAAGGTGCGCGAGATGCGCACGTTCACGCGCAACTACGGCGACGATCTCAAGTTCAGCTATCCGGTCGTCGTCATCGACGTGTATTTGACGACGCGTTCGGACGATCCGTGGGAAGCCGGGGCGATCGCGCCGCCGTGGTCGACGCTGCCGTGGCACGTGCTCGTTCTGATGGAGGAAGCTTCGATGCGCGGCATCGCCGCGCTTTCGCAGGAGGAAGCGCGCCGGCGCGGCATACCATGGCTCGACCTCGTCCGCGACCATGCGATGAACGAGCGCCTCGCCGCGCTCGTCGACCGCTTTCGCGACGAGCGCTACCGTCCCGCCGCCATCGCGTCGCTGGTGACTCCCGACGATGCGCGCGCCCGCTGGTCGGCGCTTCGCGCGTTCTACGCGAGGCACGGGCATTTCCTCGTGACGAATGGCCCGTACCGGCTCGATTCGTGGAGCGACGAAGGCGCCGTGCTCGCCGTGTTTCGCGATCCCAGCTATCCGCAGGGCGTCGGGGCGTTCGACGACTACGCTATTCCGAGGCGAGCCTACATCGCGAAGGTCGACGATCTCGGCGATCGGCTCGAAATCGCGGCCGACGTCGAGCGTATCTCCCGCTTCCAGCGCAGCTACGAGCTCATGCGCGTTCGCGTCGAAGCATCAACGACCGGCGCGAAGGACGCCGAGCGACCCGAATGCCGTTTCGTCGTGATTTCCGCTGACGGCCGCGTCGTGCGTGCAGGCATCGCTCCGTTCGGTCCGGGCGGGCGGTACGCGATCGATCTGCGAAAGCTGGGAGGAGCTGGCCCGTATCGCGTCGCGCTCGCGATGCTCGCCGCGCCGAACCGGGTCAGCGCCGAAACCACCATCCTCCTCGTCGATCCGGCGGCGACCTTGGCCGGGCGTCCCGCATCGCGGGCAGCCGCTGACAGGCGATGACGAATTCCGATTCCGGGGCTAGTATCGCGCCTGCGATAGCCCGGGCAGCCGGCGCGGACCAGGCAAGAACGCGGCAACGAGAGGGAGCGAGCACGAGACTGCGATGAGCGTCCTTCCGATCCATGTTCTCAACGCCCTGCTCTACAGCTCCGTGCTGTTCCTGATCGCCGGGGGCTTGAGCCTCATCTACGGGGTGATGCGCATCCTCAATCTCGCGCACGGCAATCTCTACGCGCTCGGCGCGTTCGTGACCGCGTGGGCGATTGGCATTGCGCTCGGCGCGGGCGCCCCGTCGTGGGTGTTGTTCCTCCTGCTGCCGCTCGGCGCCATCGTCGCGGCCGCCGTCGGCGCGATCATCGAAGGGACGCTGCTTCGCCCGTTCTACAAGCGTCCCGAGGAATATCAGCTCCTGATGACGTTCGGGTTGCTGATGATCCTCGAGGACCTGATTCGCCTGGTCTGGGGACCGAGTCCGTTGACGGCAACCGCGGTTTACTCGGCGTTCGGCAGCATCCCGATCGGTGACGGCGGCCGCTATCCCGCATATAACGTGGTCATCATCGGCGTGGGTGCGCTCGCGGCAGTGTTCCTATGGGCGTTCATCTATCGCACGCGCTTCGGCGTGTTCCTGCGTGCGACGTCGCAGGACAAGCGGATGGCATCCGCGCTCGGCGTCAACGTGAACTGGATCTACATCCAGGCCTTCACGCTCGGCTGCTTCATGGCGGGTTTGGGCGGCGCGATCGTCGTGCCGAGCCAGTCGGCGGTGCTGGGCATGGGCGTCGACGCGCTCGTGCTCGCGTTCATCGTCGTCGTCATCGGCGGCCTCGGCAGCCTCGAAGGCGCGCTCGTCGGTGCGCTGATCGTCGGCGTCGTGCGCGAGGTGTTCATCAGCCTTTTCCCGGAGGTCGAGCTCGCCGTGCTGTACCTGATCGCCGCTTTCGTGCTGCTCGTTCGACCCGCTGGATTGTTCGGTCGCGCATGAGCGGAGCTCCATGAACACGCCGCCTTTCGCCGTTCCCTCGACACCGCTCCCGGTTGCGCCGAGCGCGGACGTTCATTCGACGCGGAAGATCCTCGCATGGATCGTCCCGGTGGCGATCTTCCTCCTCGCCGCGCCCTATGTCATCGATCCGTTCCAGACGCTCACGCTGACCTACGGGCTGGTCGCCGCGATCGGCGCGCTCGGCTTCAACCTGCTGCTCGGCTACACCGGATTGCTTTCGTTCGGACACTCGGCGTTCTTCGGCACCGGCGCGTACACGGTCGCGTTCATGGTGAAGTACCTGAAGGTGTTGTCGATGGAGCTCTTTCTTGCCGGCTCCGCGCTTACATCGGCGCTGCTGTCGGTTCTCTTCGGCTTCGTCTGCGTCCGCTATACGCGCATCTTCTTCGGCATTTTGACGCTGGCGCTGTCGCAGGTCTTGTGGAGCCTGGCGTTCAAGTTCTTCTGGGTGACGGGCGGAACCGACGGATTGCGTGCGCCGACGCCCACACTCCTCGGCATGCCGCCCGGCAACGACAAGATGGACTTCCTCGCGTACCGCTACTACTACTACGTACTCGGCGCGTTCGCGATCTGCACGTGGCTCATGTGGCTGATCGTCAACTCGCCGTTCGGCAAGGCGCTGCAGGCCATTCGCGACAACGAGACACGCGCCGAATTCATCGGCATCCGCATCCGGCGCTATCGCCTGATCGCGTTCGTGATCTCGGGCGTATTCACCGGCATCGCCGGCGCGCTGTGGGCTCCGCTCAACGGGCTTGCGAGCCCGGACATCCTCGTTTGGACATTCTCCGGCGAAATCGTGTTCATGACGGTCCTCGGTGGCTTCCGTACGTTCGTAGGCCCGATCATCGGCGCGATCGTGTTCACTTATCTGAAGACGTATGCGATCGGCTTCACCGTGTATTGGCAGCTCTTGCTCGGCACGGTGCTCGTCGTGCTGGTGCTCGTGCTGCCGACCGGGATCATGGGAGCGTTCGAAACGCTCGCGGCGAAGTGGCGGCATTCGCGCTCGAAGGTCGCATGAGCGCGAAGGGCCGCCCCGAGCGCGAATTAGCCCCGAAGCGCGAAGCGCGGAGGGTAGTCCAGTGACGACGATGCAGCCACTCCTCGCCACGCAGAAGCTCTGCAAGTCGTTCGGCGACAACCGCGCGGTCAACGCCGTCGATTTTCGCGTGAACGCGGGCGAAGTGCTCGCGCTGATCGGCTCGAACGGCGCGGGCAAGACGTCGCTCGTGAATCTCGTGAGCGGTCTCTACCGTCCGGACAGCGGGCGGATTCTTTTCGACGGACGCGACGTCACCGACCAGACGCCGTTTGATCGGATCAAGGACGGAATCGCGCGAAGCTTCCAGATCGTCAACCTGTTCGATCAGCTCACGTGCGCCGAGAATACCGCCCTCGCGATCTTCTCGCGCGACGGCAAGACACGGCGCCTCACGAATCTCGCAAGCCGCGATCACGCGGTCTGGGACGAGGCGCATGACGTGCTGCGCCGTTTCAACCTCGACCACACCGCGGCGATGCGCGCCGGCGCGATTTCGCACGGCGAACGCAAGCTCCTCGACGTCGCGGTCGCTTACGCGCTGCGGCCGAAGCTCCTGTTCCTCGACGAGCCCACGAGCGGTGTGTCTACCCGCGAAAAGGCGCCGATCATGGACATCGTGAGCTCGATCGTGCGCGCGGGCGGCATCACGATCGTGATCATCGAGCACGATATGGACATCGTGTTCCGCTATTCCGAGCGCATCGTCGTCATGCACCAGGGTACGATCCTCGCCGATGGCTCGCCGGACGAGATTCGCGCGAACGACGCGGTGACGACGACGCTGATCGGAACGCATCCGGGCGGCGAGTCGGCGGTCGCGGGAGCCGCGAATGCTTGACGTCCAGCGGATCGAGGCATACCGCGGTCCGGTGCAGGTGCTGCGCGGCGTGTCGCTGCGCGTCGATCCCGGCGAATCGGTCGTGCTCGTCGGGCGCAATGGCGCCGGCAAGACGACGACGATCGAAACGCTGATGGGACTTCTCCCCGCGCGCGCCGGGACGATCAGCTTCCGCGGCAGCGCGATCACGCGCGTGCCTGCTTATCGGCGCGCACGCCTCGGAATCGGCTACGCCCCGGAAGACGCCGGCATCTTCGCCGACCTGAGCGTTGCCGAGAACTTTCACCTCTGCGAGTGGCTGACCGAGCGCAACGCGAACGGCGCGAAGGGCAGCGCGAACGGCAGCATCGACGAGCGGATCTTCGGCGTGTTTCCCGAGGTCAAGGCCTTCATGAATCGTCGCGGGCTCAACCTGAGTGGCGGGCAGAAGAAGATGGTCGCCGTCGCGCGCGCGATGGCGCTGTCGCCGTCGATCCTTTTGCTCGACGAGCCGTTCGAGGGCCTCGCACCGGTCGTGGTCACGCGTTTCATCAGCGCCGTGAACAAGATCAAGGCGATGGGCATCTCGCTCCTGATCGCCGAGTCGAATCTGATGACTGCGGTGCGGATCGCCGATCGACTGTATGCCATCGATCGCGGCGAGATCATCTTCGAGGGCAGCCCGAAGAGCATCCTCGAAAACGACGCGGTGATGAAGACGCTGCGAGGTTGACGCCGCGCACCGGCGATCCGTCGTGAGGAAGGTCGGCTTCCGGCTCGTGATGGCCGTCGCGCTCGGCATCGCTAGCGTTGCGCGCGGCGGCCACGAATTCCCGATCTACCCGTCGTACTACCCGCATCTGATCTCGATCGCGACGATTACGCCCGATCGCGCCGCCACCGAGCTTGTCGCGGGCCGGATCCAGGCCTACGTCGGCGCGCAGCCCGCCTTCGCCGGCGCGATTCCCGAGGCGATCAAGCCGATCGAATCGCTCGGCGGGCTCGTCGTCGTGCGCGTCAATCCCGATTCGGCACGCGCGAAGGATCTCGCGGGGTCGTGCATGCTCGTGGACAGCGTCATGCGCGACATCGAAGGACACGCATCGGCATTCACGTTCCACCCGTATCCGATCACGCCGTTCGACGGCGACTATCTGTACCACGCCGATCTCGCAGAGGCTGCGCGCGCGCGGATCGGCAATCTACCTGATCCCGTTGCATCGCCGCCGCGCATCCGCGCATCCGAAGCGCTCGCGCACGCCGTGCCCGACTTACCGCGCGCGAATGGCGACGCGTGGGACGTCGCGATCGACGAGGTCGACGCCGACGCGCTCGTCGCGTCGTCGACGAAGGTCGCGGAAGGCACGATCGAGCCGCCATGGCGCCGATCCGCCTGGTATCGCACGCTGCTTCTGCTCGAGCCGGCCATCGACGACGCGAATCGCGCGACGCGCGTTCGCGCCGATGTCGCGCGACTCACGTCCGGCATCGCGACCGAGGTCGAGCGCATCAACGCCGAGCGGGAGCTGGTGTCATTGCTCACGCAAGGCTGCCGTGCGGCCGTCGCAGGCTACACGGTCAAGCGCGAATACGTGAACGCCGACTATTCGGCAGGCATCGAGAACATCGGCTTCGATTCGATCGCCGGCCTCGACTCGCCGATCTTCATCCGCACCGCGAAGCTCAAGGACTTTCCATGGAATGGCATCCTGTCGCTCGGCGTCGCGTCCGAACCGACCGCCGCGTGGAATCCGATCGCGGGCTTCACCGATCCGTTCGGGCGCCTGATGTGGTCGGCGATCGGCGATGCGGCGATCATGCCGTCGCCGAACGGTCCCGGATTCGTGCTCAATCGCACGTCGGACGTGCAGTGACGGCACAGCGCATGTCGCTACATCGCGACACCGAAAAGCGCCGGCACTCGCGACGTCGCGCGTTGAGGATCGTGGCCGCGATCGGTGCGGCAATCGCGATATCACGCGTGCATGCCGCCGCGGTTGCGTTCGACATACGCGTGCAAAACGGCCGCGTGCCGGGCGACATGCGCCTCGTCCGCGTCAAGGAAGGCGACGTCGTCACGTTGCGCGTGACGAGCGACCGGCCGCTCGATCTGCACCTGCACGGCTACGACATCGAATGGCGCGTGCAACCGGGTGTCACCAGCACGCAAACGTTCACCGCGCGCCTGACCGGACGATTTCCCGTTCACGCGCACGGCGCGAGCGCAACGAACGCGCACGACGATGCGCCGCTGCTCTATGTCGAAGTCTATCCGCGCTGAGCGCTTCTCGCGGGTCGTCGCCGCGGGTTGCGCGCTCGCACCCTTTGTAGCGACTGCCCACGGCTTTGGCCAGCGCTACGACCTGCCGCTGCCGCTTTCGCTCTATGTCGGCGGAGCCGCGGCGGCCGTCGCGCTGTCGTTCGTCGTCGTCAGTGCGTTCGTCACGCGCGCGCCGGCGGCCGATGCCAATGCGCGAGTGGAACTACCGGGATCGCTCGGACGCCTGATCGCATCGCCGATCGTTGCGCACCTGGCGGCGCTGATCGCACTTGCGCTCTTCGTCGTCACCGTCGTTGGCGGCTTCATCGGCAACGCCGATCCGTATCGCAACATCGCACCAACGATCGTCTGGATCATCGGCTGGGTGGGTCTCGCGTTCATCTCGGCGTTCGTCGGCGACGTGTGGTCGGTGATCAATCCCTGGCGCACGTCGTTCGATCTCGCACAACGCGCGCATAGGCGCGTAACGCGTCGCGAGCCCCGCGCATTTTTCCGCTATCCGGCCGCCCTCGGCGTCTGGCCCGCGTTCTCGCTGCTGCTCGCCTTTGCATGGATCGAGCTCGTCTATCCGAGTCCCGCCGTGCCGCGCCATATCGGATGGATGCTGATCATCTATTCGTCGATCGCATGGGCAGGCATGCTCGCGTTCGGCCGCGACGCATGGCTTGCGCATGGCGAGCTCTTTTCCGTTGTCTTCGGTCTCTTCGCCCGCTTCTCGCCGACAAGCGTTCGACACGCCGATCGGCAACGACGACGAGAAGCGACGCTGGCGCTGCGCTCCTTCGCGGCCGGGCTGCTCGATTCGCGGCCCGTCTCGACGTCGATGGTCGCGTTCGTGCTGCTCGTGCTGTCGACCGTGCTCTACGACGGCGTGCTCGGCACGCCGGAATGGACGATCGTCGAATCGTCGCTTCGCGCGGCGCTTCCGGCGTCGGGTGACGGCGTGGCGATCGCGATCAGAACCGTCGGCCTCGTTACGTTCTGGGCGCTCTTTTTCGGCGCGTATCTCGCCGTCTGCGCACTCGTGAGCAAGGCGGCACGGCGTCGGCGTTCGACCCGGGAATGCGCGCAAAGCCTCGCGCTGACGCTCGTGCCGATCGCGATCGGCTACTCGGTCGCGCATTACCTCGCGTATCTGATCATCGAGGGGCAGTACATCGTGCCGCTTCTCTCCGATCCATTCGGGTTCGGATGGGATCTCTTCCGCACGGCGGGATATCGCGTCGACGTCGGCATCGTCGGCGCACGCTTCGAGTGGTACGCAGCCGTCGCCGCGATCGTCGTCGGTCACCTGGTCGCCGTCTATCTCGCGCACGTGCGATCGATCGCGCTTTTCGGCGCGAGAGGCGATGCGCTGCGCTCCCAGATACCGCTCACCGCGCTGATGGTCATATACACGCTCGTCAGCCTTACGATCCTAGCCGAGCCGATCACCGAGACGCGGGCCGGCGCGCAACCGACGCTGGCGTCGAACGGAATCGCGATCCCCAAGGATGCAATGTTGCCCGAGCCCGGAACGGGTCGCCTCATCGCCGTCGGCGACGGCAAGCGCGCGCGGGAAAAGCTCACGTATCGGATGCTGGGCTCCGCGTTTCAGGACGGCACCGCGACGAGCGCGGCAGACCTCCTATATGCGTACATGTTCGCGTATCGATGGGGAACGCGATCTGCACAGGACGATGCGCATTACGATCCCGTGATCGACGCGGCGACCGCGCCGATGCGCAAGCGCCTGCTCGGGATCAGGTACGTCGGCACCGACACGAAATCGAAGTCCTTTCGTGTCGGCGAGATCGACGTCGTGCGCGCGCTCTTCATCTTCGACGTCTACACGTCGGATACGCCGGTCGATCGCGAGCAGGACGCGGCGCTCGCGCCGCCGTGGAGCACGCTCCCGTGGGAAGTGGTCGTGCTGATGGAGAACGCGGTCAGCCGCGGCTACGCCGCATTCTCCGAGGACGAAGCGAAGCGACGCGGCGTCGAGTGGCTCGACATCGTCCGCTCGAAGACGCTGACCGCGAAGCTCGCGCCGCTCGTCGAAACGTTCGCGCGCGACGGTTTTCGTCCCGACCCGCTGCGCGATCTCGTCAGCGCGGACGATGCGCGCAAACGCTGGAACGCGCTGCTCGCATTCTATCGCACGCACGGACACTTTCTCGTCACGAACGGGCCGTACGTGTTGAAAACGTGGACGCAGGACAGCGTGACGCTCGACGTCTTCCGCGACCTCTCGTATCCCCTTGGCGTCGGCTCGTACGACGTTTATGCGATTCCGCGTCGCGGCTTCGTCACGAAGGTCGACGCGAGCGCCGGCAAGATGCGCGTGTCCGCGGACATCGAGACGATCATGAAGTACCAGCGAAGCTACGACATCGTGCGCGCCCCACTATCGACGTTGATGTCTCGTGACCTCCAACTTGCCGCCCCGCAATGCCGCTACATGCTGCTCGACGGCGCCGGGCACGTCGTGCTCGCCGGTGCGGCGACTCCCGGAGAGGACGGCACGTTCACGCTCGATTTCGCGCGCAAGCTCGCGCCCGGCGACTACACAGCGTTCGCGCAGATCAGCGTGAACGGCAACACGACGAACGCCGAGATTCGGCGCATTGCGGTGCACGTCGCAACCGGAACGTAGCTTCAGGCGCGAAGCGAGCGCCGCTCGCGCATCGCTTGCGCAAGCGTTCCGGCGTCGACGTATTCGAGCTCGCCGCCGACCGGCACGCCGCGGGCGAGCCTCGTCACGCGCAGATCGCGCGCCGCCAGCAACTCGCCGACGTAATGCGCGGTCGCCTCGCCTTCGTTCGTGAAGTTGGTCGCGAGGATCACTTCCCGCACGACGCCGTCGGTGGCCCGCTCGATCAGCCGCTCGAGCCGGATCTCCTTCGGACCGATGCCGTCGAGCGGCGATAGCCTGCCCATCAGCACGAAGTAGAGGCCCGAGTAGGCCTGCGTCTGCTCGATCATCAAAAGATCGGCCGGCGTCTCGACGACGCAAAGCGCACTCGCGTCGCGCCTGGTCGATTGGCACAGCGCGCAAAGCAGGTCTTCGGTGAAGGTATTGCAGCGCTTGCAGTGGCGGATGGCGCGGGTCGCGTCGACAAGCGCGCGCGCGAGCCGATTGGCGCCATCGCGATCGTGCTGCAAAAGATGCAACGCCATCCGCTGCGCGGCCTTCGGCCCGACGCCGGGCAGGCAGCGAAGCGCCTGCGCGAGCTCGTCGAGGCTTCCGAGCGGCTCGCGGACAACGGTGCGATTATCGACCGGACGCCCGCTCACGAATCGATTCAAAACGGCAGCTTGAATCCCGGCGGCAACGGCATGCCGGCCGTGAGGCCGCCGAGCTTCTCCTGCGTCGTCGCTTCGGCGCGGCGCACCGCGTCGTTGAACGCGGCCGCGACGAGGTCCTCCAGCATGTCGCGATCCTCGCCGACAAGCGACGGGTCGATCGACACGCGCTTGACGTCGTGGCGGCACGTCATCACGACCTTCACGAGGCCGGCGCCCGATTGCCCCTCGACCTCGGTGCGCGCAAGCTCCTCCTGCGCGCGCTGCATGTTCTCCTGCATCTGCTGCGCCTGCTTCATGAGCCCGGCCAGCTGATTCTTGTTCATCATGGCGATTCCTGCCTCGTAGTTTGCGCGTCCGGCGCATCGCGGACGATCGACTCGATCGTCTCCGGCCGGACCGTCGCGTCGAAACGTGCGACCAGGTCGCGCACGAAGGGTTCGTCGCGAAACGCCGCCTCGCCTTCCGCGCGCGTCTTTTCACGCTCGCGGCGCGCGATCGCGGCCGGGGAGCCATCGCCCGCTTCGCCAATTTCGAACGCGAGCAGCATCTTGCATCCGGTGGCGGCATCGAGCGCGACCTTGAGCTTGTCGGCGTAGGCCTTGTCCGCGAGATGCTTGTGCGTCGCCGGAATCGCAAGCGACAGCGCGTTGCCGCGAATCGACTTCAACTCGGATTGTGCCGCGAGTTGCGCGGCCATCCCCGTCAACGCAAGCTTCGACACGAACGCCGGCCAATCGCCGATTGCTTCGGGAAGCGCGAGCTTCGGCGCCTGTGTTGCTGTCGTCGCGGATGATCCATCGCCCGAACGCAACGACTCGCTCGCCGGCGCAGGCGTCGGTTTGGGGGCGCGTATTGCCTCGACGTTGCGATCGACAATGCCGTGCACCGCGGATGATGCCGATGCAACAGCGCGGGCAGGCGGTGACGACTTGCGCTCGCCGTCACCCGTTGCGCCTTGCGTCGTCGTCGTCGGCTCGAACGCGAGCAGACGCAGGAGCGTCATCGAAAATCCGGTCGCCTCGTCGGGTGCGAGCGCCAGGTCCGCGCGTCCCTGCACGGCGATCTGATAGGCGAGCTGGACACTCTCGGGCGTCATCCGCGACGCATAGTCGGCGACCTTGTCGGCATCTTCGCCGCCCGGCGCACTCGGAACGGCCTGCACCGTCGCGACGCGATGAAAAAGCGACGCAAGCTCGTCGAGAACCGGCGCGAACGCGTGTCCCATGGATGCAAGCGCATCGGCTTGCGCGAGCAGCGCCGGTCCATCGTTGGCGATCAGCGCGTCGACGATCCGATAGAGGTGATCGCGATCGACGACGCCGAGCATCGCGCGCACGCCCGCCTCGCGGACCTCACCCGCACCGTACGAGATCGCCTGATCGAGCAGCGACAGCGCGTCGCGCAGCGAGCCACGCGCGGCAGCGGCCAGCAGCTGCAACGAGGATGCATCGTGCGCGATCGATTCGGCATCGAGAATTCGCGCAAGCCGCTCAACGATCAGCGCGCGCGCAAGAGGCGTCAGGTTGAACTGCAGGCAGCGCGAAAGCACCGTGACCGGAATCTTCTGCGGATCGGTCGTCGCGAGCACGAACTTCACGTGCTCGGGTGGTTCCTCGAGCGTCTTCAGCATCGAGTTGAACGCGCCCTTCGACAGCATGTGCACCTCGTCGATCAGGTACACCTTGTAGCGGCCCACCGTCGGCGCGTAGCGCGCGTTGTCGAGGATTTCGCGCATGTTCTCGACGCCGGTGTTCGACGCCGCGTCGAGCTCGAGCAGATCGACGAAGCGGCCGGCGTCGATGTCGCGGCAGGCGGCGCACTCGCCGCACGGCGTCGCGGACACACCGCGCTCGCAATTAAGGCTCTTCGCGAGGATGCGTGCGAGCGTCGTCTTGCCGACACCGCGCGTGCCCGTGAGGAGATAGGCGTGATGCAAACGGCCGCGCGAAAGCGCGTTCGTCAGCGCAGTGACGACATGCTCCTGCCCGACCAGTTCGCCGAACGCACGCGGCCGCCATTTACGGGCGAGAACCTGGTAGCTCACTGGGATTGCAGTATCAGCTGGGACGAAGCTCGGCTATTTGGCGCCAGATCGGCCTGAGACGAGGCGCGAGCGCGTGAGAACGCCCAACGTACATCGAAGTACGTGAGCGTTCGCAGCCCGCGGCAACAACGTATCAGCGTGATCTGACGACCAAAGAGCGAGGGTGGCGAGCCGTTCCCCCGGCACTTGCAGTCGTCGCTGTGGCTGCTTCCTTCCGGACCTGACCAGGTTCACGACCTTGCAATGCGGGGCGACCCGCCGTTGATCGGAATGCGTCGACCAAACGATTATACCGGCACGATGCATGCGCAACATGATTTGCGTTGCGCTGCGAGACGCTATCGAGCCGCATGCGCGGGCTCGCCATGGTGGTATCGCCGGCTGAGCGGTCGAATTCGACCACGCAAACGGTACGCGCCGCCGAAAGGCGTGCGTGACGGCCGCAGGTCCGAGGTTATAATCGCCGCGTCGCACGAAAGACGCTTTCGCGTCGGCGACCACGGAGTTCTCGCAGCCCACGCAAGGCTGCGCCATGCACGGCGGCCCCAAATCGCCGCAAACCTTCGAACCACCGCCTGCGCAACGGGCGAAGGAGCGTCATGCGCGATCGAGCGTTCGCACGTCCGCTGGCAATACTGTGCTGCAAGTGTGCATTCGGCCTCGCGGTCATTGCATTGCTCGTCTTCAGCGGTTGTGAGGAGCAGCGCGTCTCGCGCCCGGCCGCGAAGCCGGGCCTCACCGTCGCCGTTCGACCCGGTCCCGCAACGTGGTTTCGCGCGCCGAACGGACAGGCGAGCGGTTTCGATCATGATCTTCTTGCGCGCTTCGCACGCGAACGTGGCGTTCCGCTGAACGTCGTGTTCGTCGATGGAGCGGGCACGCTGATGTCGAAGATCGCGCGCGGCGAAGCGCAACTCGGCGCAGGCGGCCTGTTCGCTTCGGCGTCCGCCAGTGGCAACGAAGTGCCGGGATCCAATCCCGCTGTCGCCTGGAGTAGCGGCTATCACGCGGTCGAACCGGTGCTGATCTACAACGCTGACGGATTTCATCCGCGTCGGTTCGCCGATCTCGACAACGCGATCGTCGCGTATCCCGCGCATACTGGCATGGACAAGCAACTCGTCGCCGTGCAGAAGGCGCACCCGGAGATTCGCTGGCAGGCGGTCGACGTCGGATCGGCCGATGCGCTGATCGCACAGGTGGCCGCCGGCACGATCCGCTACGCTGTGGTGGCGTCGAGCGATGCCGCGATGGCTCGCAATATCCACCTCGATTTCGATGTCGCGTTCCCGGTCGGGCCGCCGCACGATCTCGCGTGGGCCGTTGCGCCCGCGTATCCCGAGCTCCGCGACGCGCTCGACGCGTTCCTCGCGCGCGCGTCGAAAGACGGAACCCTCGCGCGTCTCGCCGAGCGCTATTTCGGCGATCGCGACGTGCAGCGCATCGACGCCGGCGTTTTCCAGGATCGCGTGCGCAAGGCGTTGCCCGAATGGCGCGACACGTTCCGGGAGGCGCAGGCGAAAAGCGGCATCGAGTGGCGGCTCATCGCGGCCATCGCCTATCAGGAATCGCAGTGGGACGCGGGGGCGACGAGTGAAACCGGCGTTCGCGGTTTGATGCAGATGACCGAGGACACGGCGCGTGCGATGGGCGTTTCCGATCGTCTCGACCCGAAGGCCGCGGCCATCGGCGCGGCAAAATATCTGGCCGAGCTCGAGCGCAAGCTGCCCGACGGGATCGGCGAGCCCGACCGCACATGGCTCGCGCTCGCCGCGTTCAACATCGGCATCGGGCATCTCGAGGACGCGCGCGTGCTTGCGCAGCGAATGAGGCTCGACCCCGATTCTTGGAGCGACGTGCGCAAGGTGTTGCCTCTGCTCGCTGACCCTGCGTACTACATGACGCTCAGGAACGGCTACGCGCGAGGCGGCATGCCGGTCGCTTTCGTAGGCCGCGTGCGCGGCTACTACGACATCCTGCTTGCCACCGAAGCCGAAGGGTTGCCGCGTCTTCGCGCGAATCTGGCCCAGCGGTAAGGCGTTGCGTACCCCACGTTCGCATAACGCGGCGTTCGATGCGTCGCCTTCGATCGCTTACCATAGCGCATGCCGCGTCGCCTCTCGCACGTCGCCCTCGCTTGCATCTTCGCGGCGGTATCGACGCTTGCCCATTCGCGCGACAGCGTATTCATCGACGAGCTGACTTCGCCCGAGCTTGCCGCCAATGTTCGCGGCGGCAAGACAACCGTCCTGATTCCGATCGGCGGGACCGAGCAGAGCGGACCGCATATCGTCCTCGGCAAGCACAACGTGCGCGTGAAAATTCTCGCGCAGAAGATCGCCGAGTCGCTCGGCAACGCGCTCGTCGCCCCGGTCGTTGCATACGTGCCCGAGGGCAACATTGATCCCCCGTCGGCGCACATGCGCTTCGCGGGCACGATCTCCGTGCCTGCGGCCGCGTTCGAAGGCGTCCTGGAAGGCGCTGCACGAAGCCTTCGCGCGCACGGCTTTCGCGACATCGTCTTCTTAGGCGACCACGGCGGCTACCAGCGCAGCGAGCAGGTCGTGGCCGCGCGCCTCGATCGCGAATGGGCCAGATCGCCGGCACGTGTCCACGCGCTGACCGCCTACTACACCGCCGCGGAGACCGACTTCGCCGCGGCGCTTGCGGCCCGCGGATTCCGGAAGGCCGCGATCGGCACGCACGCGGGACTCGCGGATACATCGCTGTCGCTCGCCGTCGATCCTTCGCTCGTGCGCCAGGACAAGCTCGCGAGCAGCAGGGAGCTCGACGCATCGCACGGCGTGTACGGCGATCCGCGCGGCGCAACGGCAGCGCTCGGACAACTTGGCGTCGACGCGATCGTCCGCCGGTCGGTCGAAGCGATCCGCGCAGCGAACCGCCGCTGACGCGTTTTCGCTTGTATCATCGCGCTCGCTCGCGGCTTGGTCGCAAAGCGTCCTTTGTTCTCTCCGAAAGCCTTTCGTGAAATCCGCTCCTCGCATCGCCCGCGCGCTCGCGCTGATCGTCTTCGCCCTGCCCGTTCCCTCGCTCGCACAAGCGCCCGCATCGTCGGCCGCAATCGCGACGATTCCCGGCATGCCACCGGTCGTGGATCCGACGAATCTTTACAGCGAGACGTCGGCGTCGCATCTGAGTCCTGCCGTACGCAACGCACTTTCACGTGTCTACGTACCGAACGTGCGCTCCGACGACGTCTACGTGATCGATCCCGCGTCGTTCAAGATCGTCTCGCGCTTTCGCGTCGGCTTGAATCCGCAGCACGTCGTCCCGTCGTGGGATCTTTCGACGCTCTGGGTCGCGAACAACGCGGAGAACACGACGAAGGGCAGCCTCACGCCGATCGACCCGACGACAGGCAAGCCCGGCAAGCCGATCCCGGTCGACGATCCCTACAACATGTATTTCACGCCCGACGGCAAATTCGCGATCGTCGTCGCCGAGGCGCACAAGCGGCTCGACTTCCGCGATCCGAAGACGATGGCGCTTGAATGGTCGCTCGACGTGCCGCAATGCGGCGGCATCAATCACGCCGACTTCTCGATCGACGGCCGCTACGCGATCTTCACGTGCGAATTCGCGAAAGGCCTCGCGAAGATCGATTACCTCGATCGCAAGGTCGAGGGCTACCTGACGCTATCGAAGGGCGGCATGCCGCAGGACATCAGGATCAGCCCCGACGGCAAGTTGTTTTACGTTGCGGACATGATGGCCGACGGCGTATTCGTCGTCGATGGCGAAAGCTTCAGGGAAATCAAATTCATTGCGACGGGCAAAGGTACGCACGGGCTCTATCCGAGCCGGGACGGGCGCAAGCTCTACGTGACCAATCGCGGCTCGAACCACATCCATGGCGCCCGGCACGGTCCGGGCAGCGTATCGGTCATCGATTTCGCCACGCAAAAAGTCGAGGCGACGTGGCCGATTCCCGGCGGCGGAAGCCCGGACATGGGCAACGTGAGCGTCGACGGCACCAAGCTATGGGTTGCGGGGCGCTTCGACGACGTCGTCTACGAGTTCGATACGACGACAGGTGCGGTGAGACAGATTCGCGTCGGCATGGAGCCGCACGGCCTTGCGGTGTGGCCGCAGCCGGGGCGGTATTCGCTGGGGCATACGGGAAATATGCGCTGAGTTGTCAGAGCCATTCGAGCCTGGCATGCCGCCTGCTCAACGGCGCGGGCGTATAAGCTCGAGTCCGCCCATATACGGCCGCACGGCTTGCGGCACTTCGATCGAGCCGTCTTCGCGCTGATAGTTCTCCATCACCGCGACGAGCGTGCGCCCGACCGCGAGCGCCGAGCCATTCAGCGTATGCACGAGCTCGGTCTTGCCCTTGTCGTTGCGAAAGCGCGCCTGCATCCGCCGTGCCTGGAATGCCTCGCAATTCGAGCACGACGAAATTTCGCGGTACGCATCCTGTCCGGGTAGCCACACTTCGAGATCGTACGTCTTCGCCGACGCGAAGCCGATGTCGGCCGTGCAAAGCGCCATCACGCGGTACGGAAGTGCGAGCTCGTGCAGGATCGACTCGGCGTCGCGTGTCAACTGCTCGAGCGCCTCGTACGAAGCTTCGGGCCGTACGATCTGCACGAGCTCGACCTTGTCGAACTGATGCTGGCGGATCATGCCGCGCGTGTCCTTGCCATAGCTTCCGGCTTCCGAGCGAAAGCACGGCGTGTGCGCGGTCAGCTTGATCGGCAGCGCATCGGCGGGAAGAATCTCATCGCGCACCGAGTTCGTCAGCGTAATCTCGGACGTCGAAATCAGATACTGCCGCGAAGCGACGTCATCCGAGCCACCGCGGGCGACGGCGAACATGTCCGCCTCGAACTTCGGAAGCTGTGTGGTTCCGACGAGCGCCGCCGCATTGACGATGTAGGGCGTATAGCACTCGGTATAACCATGCTCCCGCGTGTGCGTATCGAGCATGAGCTGCGCAAGCGCGCGATGCAACCGCGCGAGGTCTCCGCGCAGGAACGTGAAGCGCGCGCCCGACAGCTTCGCGGCGGTCGCGAAATCCAGCATGCCGAGCGCCTCGCCGAGATCGGTGTGATCCTTCGGAGTGAAATCGAAGGCGCGCGGCGTCCCCCACCGTCGCACTTCGACGTTGTCGTCGGCCGATCGTCCAACGGGGGTCGATGCATCGGTGATGTTCGGAAGCTCGAGCAGGAAGTCGCGAAGCTTCGCTTGCACCGCATCGAGCTCGCGCTCGAGCGTGACGAGCTCGTCGCCGACGCCGGCGACTTCGCGCAAGAGCGGCGTCGCGTCCTCCCCTCTTCCCTTCGCGCGGCCTACATCCTTCGACAGCGCATTGCGTCGCGCCTGCAGCTCCTGCGTGCGCGTCTGAATGCGCTTGCGCTCGGCTTCGAGCGACTCGAAGCGGGCGGTGTCCATCGCGACACCGCGCTTCGCGAGGGCGGCTGCAACTCCCTGCAAATCGCTTCGCAATGCATTGACGTCGAGCATCGAACGATTCTAGCAGGGCTCGAATGGCATCTCGCCCTCGTCGGCTCACGCAGCAGGAGGTTATTCGTCGCTCGATTCCGGCGCGCGCTTGCCGCCCACGGCATCGTCGCGGCCGCGAAGCTCGCGAAGCTTTTCCCTGATCCGCGCCTCGATCCCGCGATCGGTCGGCGCGTAGAACGACACCTCCGGCATGTCGTCGGGCAGATAGCGTTCTCCCGCGGCATACGCGTCGTCCTCGTCGTGGGCGTAGCGATAACCCTTGCCGTAGTCCATGCGCTTCATGAGCCCCGTCGGCGCATTGCGCAGTCGCATCGGCACCGGCCGCGTGCCGTCTTTGGCGATGAACGCCCGGGCAGCTTCGTACGCGCGGTAGGTCGCGTTGCTTTTGGCTGCGCACGCGAGATACAACACGCATTGCGCGAGCGCGAGCTCGCCTTCGGGCGATCCCAATCGCTCGTACGTCGACACCGCGTCGACCGCGACGGTCAGTGCGCGCGGATCGGCGAGGCCGATGTCCTCGCTCGCCATACGGATCAAGCGCCGGCCGACATAGAGCGGATCGGCGCCGCCGTCGAGCATCCGGCACATCCAGTAGAGCGATCCATCCGGATCGGAGCCGCGCACCGCCTTGTGCAACGCCGAGATCTGATCGTAGAACGCATCGCCGCCCTTGTCGAAGCGGCGCATGCTTCGCGCGATCGTGTCCTCGACGAACGACACGTCGATCGTCGTCTTCTTCGCTTCCTCTGCAGCGATCGCGAGTTGCTCGACGAGATTGATCAATCTGCGGCCGTCACCGTCGGCATAGTTGACGAGCGCATCGCGTGCGGCATCGTCGGCGATCGCCGCCGGCATCGCGGCCGCGAATGCGCGATCGAGCAACTTCGAAAGGTCGGACGCGGAGAGCGGATGCAGCACGTAAACCGCCGCGCGCGACAATAACGCGCTGTTGACCTCGAACGACGGGTTCTCGGTGGTCGCGCCAATGAACGTCAGAAGGCCGCGCTCGACGTAAGGCAGAAACGCGTCCTGCTGCGCCTTGTTGAAGCGGTGAACCTCGTCGACGAAGAGAATCGTCGCGCGGCCGAACTGATCGCGCGCGAGCTCGGCGCGTGCGACGGCATCACGGATGTCTTTCACGCCGGCGAGAACGGCCGAGATCGCAATGAAGTCGGCGCTGAACGCGTCCGCCATCAGGCGCGCGAGCGTCGTCTTGCCGACGCCGGGAGGTCCCCACAGGATCATCGAATGTGCCTTGCCGGAGGCGAAAGCCACGGCGAGCGGCTTGCCCGGCGCCAGCAGATGTCGCTGGCCGATCACCTCGTCGATCGTCTTCGGGCGCAGCCGTTCGGCGAGCGGGATCACTGGCAGGTATCAGGTGACAGGAATCAGAAGATCAGGGGCACGGTCTGTCCGCGTCGACGCTTCACTTGCGATTGTTGACTCTATCTTGCGCCTTCTGATTCCTGTTACCTGACGCCTCATTCCCGATGACGTCCGCCCCCTTCGGAGGCGTGAACGTGAAGAGACCTGGATCGAGCCTGGGATTGCGCTCGACGTCCGAGAACGTCAACGTCGTCGTCTGGCCGAACGCATCGGCGAGAACCATCGTGCGCGGCAAATCGCCAACGAATCCCAGCCGAATCCGCTTGAACTGCGAATCGGGCGCCTTCGGCGTTGCATCGACGTATTCGATTCCATTCTCGCTACCCGCGGCGACGAGCGTGAAGTTCTGCTCGAGCGCGTTGTCGCCGGCGAGAAGCGCCGCCGGTGTCGCGCCGAGCGCCGCGTCGAGCTGGCGCACGATCACCTGATTCAGGTCATGGTCGTAGACCCATACGTTCCCGCCGTCGCCGACGATCACCTCATCGAATGGCTTGTCGTACGTCCAGCGGAATTTGCCGGGACGCGAGAACGCGAACATGCCCGAGGTCGTTTGCGTCGTGCGCCCATCGCGATTGGTGACGACCTGCTTGAACGCGCCCTGCGCAGTCTTCGTTCCTTCGAGAAATGCGTGGAGTTGGTCGAGGCCGGAGGCCCCCGCATAAGCGGAATGAAAGGCAAGCAGCGCACCCATGCATGCGATGCGCAAGCTTTGCAAGGCGCGGCCACCAAACCCAGGCACGGGAATCACGCTTCCTTCCCCGCCGGCACCAACACTTCGCGATTCCCGTTCGTCTGCATCGGCGACACCATCCCCGCGCGCTCCATCTGCTCGATCAACCGCGCGGCGCGGTTGTAGCCGATGCGTAGATGCCGCTGCACGAGCGAGATCGACGGGCGGCGCGTCTTCAGCACGACCGCGACCGCCTGGTCGTACATCGGGTCCGATTCGGCATCGGGACCATCGACGCTCGCGAGATCGTCGCCGCCCTCGCCCGCTGCGCCGGCTTCGAGAATGCCCTCGATGTACTGCGGCTCGCCCTGCGCCTTCAGATGCTCGACGACGCGATGCACTTCCGCATCGGACACGAATGCGCCATGCACGCGCAGCGGATGCCCCGTGCCGGGCGGCAGATAAAGCATGTCGCCCTGTCCGAGCAACGCTTCGGCGCCCATCTGATCGAGGATCGTCCGCGAATCGACCTTGCTCGCCACCTGGAACGCGATGCGTGATGGAATGTTCGCCTTGATCAGCCCCGTGATGACGTCGACCGATGGCCGCTGCGTCGCAAGAATCAAATGAATGCCGGCGGCGCGTGCCTTTTGCGCGATGCGCGCAATCAGCTCCTCGATCTTCTTGCCGGTCACCATCATCAGATCGGCGAGCTCGTCGACGACGACGACGATCAGCGGCATCTCGTCGAGCGTCTCCGGTGTGTCGGGCGTGAGCGAGAACGGATGCGTCAGCGGCTCGCCCGCCTTTCTGGCCTCGGCGATTTTCTGGTTGTAGCCGGCGAGATTGCGCACACCGAGCTGCGACATCAGCTTGTAGCGCCGCTCCATCTCGCCCACGCACCATGCGAGCGCATTCGGCGCGAGCTTCATGTCGGTGACGACCGGCGCGAGCAGATGCGGAATTCCATCGTAACCGGACAATTCGAGCATCTTCGGATCGATCAGGATCATCTTCACGTGCCGCGGCTCGGCCTTGTAGAGCAGCGACAGGATCATCGCGTTCACCGCCACCGACTTGCCGGAGCCGGTCGTTCCTGCGACGAGCAGATGCGGCATCCGCGCGAGGTCGGCGATCACCGGATTGCCGGCGATGTCCTTGCCGAGCGCGAGCGTGAGCTTCCCCGGCGCATCGTTGTACGTCGTCGACGCGAGGAGTTCGACCAGCCGCACGACCTGTCGCCTCGGATTCGGAAGCTCGAGCGCCATGCACGACTTGCCGGGAATCGTCTCGACGACGCGAATCGACACCACCGAAAGCGCACGCGCGAGATCCTTCACGAGATTCACGATCTGCGCGCCCTTTACCCCGACCGCAGGCTCGATCTCGTAGCGTGTGATCACCGGACCCGGATACGCAGCGAGCACCTTCACCGCGACGCCGAAATCGGCGAGCTTGCGCTCGATCAGGCGCGACGTGAATTCGAGCGTCTCGGCGCCGACGGTTTCAGCCGCAGGTGGCGCATCCTCGAGCAGCGACAGCGGCGGCAGCGGCGAGTCGGGCATGTCGGTGAAAAGGGGCCGCTGCTTCTCGCGCACCGCGCGATCGGACCGCGGCACCGACGTCACCGCGGGCACGACGACAACGGGCTCGTGCACGGCCGAATCCTCGCGCACATGCTCGACGAAATGCTCGCGCTCGGCCGCGCGTGCCTCGCCGATTCGTCGATCGAGCGCCGCTTCGCGCCGCGCACGGATGCGTGCAACGAGCGTTTCGATGCCCGCGCCGATATGTTCCATCACGCGTAACCACGACACGCCGAAAAGCAGCGACGCGCCGACCGCGAAGAGCGCGAGCAGAAACAGCGTCGCGCCGTTGAAGCCGATGCCGCGCGCAAGCGCATCGCCGATCGCGTCACCGAGCGCACCGCCCGGCGCCAGCGGAAGCGAAACCGGCAGCCGCCAGAGACGAATCGCTTCGAGCGACGCGCTCGAGATCAGCACCAGCGCGAAACCGGACGCGGCGAGCGCAAACGGGTGCTCGTGTTCGCGATCAGGGTGCGTCACGCGCCGATAGCCGGATACGACGAGCACCGCACCGCCGACGACCCACCACCACGCGGACAAGCCGAAGAGATAAAGCAGGAGATCGGAGATCCACGCGCCGATCACGCCGCCGCGATTGACGATCGGTGCGCCGCTGCCCGTGCGCGACCAGCCGGGGTCGGATTGCGTGTACGTCGCAAGGATGAGCGCGAGATAGAGAAAGCACGCGACAACCAGTAGCCACCATGATTCATGCAAAAGCCGCGCGATCCGCGGCGAAAGCTCACGCGGTGGCGGCTCGACCCGCCGGCGAGAGTTGCGATTTTTCTTGGAAAACATAGAATTAGCGTGCAATCCTCATGCGACCCATTATACGGGCGCGCGAACGGTTTGCACAAGGAATCGGCGCGCTTTTCACGCCCGCGCGCGGCGGATTCGACACACCGCGTGTCGCGTTGTCACACCTAGGGCGCGTGCTTGCGGCGCCGGGGCGCCTCCCCATCTGCATTACACTCGCAGAATACGTGCGACGAGAATGCCATGCCCACGAAGCATGCCCGCCTTTTGATTCTCGGGTCCGGTCCCGCCGGCTACACCGCCGCAGTATACGCTGCGCGTGCGAATTTGCGCCCTTTGCTCGTGACCGGTCTCGCGCAAGGCGGCCAGTTGATGACGACGACCGAGGTCGACAATTGGCCTGCCGATGCCGACGGCGTGCTCGGTCCCGAATTGATGGCGCGCTTCGAGAAGCACGCGGCGCGCTTCGAGACCGAGATCGTCTTCGATCACATTCATCGCGTCGAGCTTTCGGCGCGTCCGTTCCGGCTGACCGGCGATGACGCCGTTTACACCTGCGATGCGCTGATCATCGCGACCGGCGCTTCCGCGCGCTACCTGGGGCTGCCGTCGGAGCAGGCGCACATGGGCCGCGGCGTCTCCGCGTGCGCAACCTGCGATGGCTTCTTCTACAAGGGCCAGGACGTCGCCGTCGTCGGTGGCGGTAACACTGCCGTGGAGGAAGCACTTTATCTTTCGAACATCGCGCGCTCCGTCACGCTGATCCATCGTCGCGACCGGCTTCGCGCGGAAGCGATACTCGTCGATCGGCTGCACGCGAAAACCGGCGCGACGGGCAACGTCCGCATCCTCTGGAGTCACGTCGTCGACGAGGTGCTCGGCAACGCGAACGGCGTCACCGGGCTGCGCGTGCGCGACGTGCAGTCGGGCGCCACGCAGGACCTTGCCGTCCATGGCGTCTTCATCGCGATCGGGCATACGCCGAACACGCAGATCTTCGAGGGCCAGGTCGACATGAGAAACGGCTACATCCGCGTGCGCGGCGGCAGTGAAGGCAACGCGACCGCGACGAGCGTGCCCGGCGTGTTCGCCGCGGGCGACGTTGCCGATCATGTCTATCGCCAGGCGGTGACGTCGGCCGGCACCGGTTGCATGGCCGCGCTCGATGCCGACGTCTACCTGGAGACGATCGGTGCAAACGCCGAGGCAGCCGTCACGGCGTAGCGCGATGGCCAAGCTCGCCGATTTGCGTACGTTGCTTGGGACGCCGGAGCGAAGTGGCGAGGTTAAGCCACGCGCAGCGAGCGAACCGCGCGTTGCAGCGAGACGCCATCTCGCTGCCGCGAAGCACGCGGATGCGGACATTGATTTGCACGAAGCCTTCGCCGACGTCAAACGTCTCCCGCCGCGTAACCGCATTACGCCGACGCGCGCGCGACCAGCGCCCCATCCGCATCTTCGGATCCAGGATGAGCGCGAAGCGCTCGAGCTTTCGAAATACGGCGCGGAACCGGCGCCGCATGCGTGGGACATCGGACAGGAGCTCGAAGGCGAGCAGACGTTCGTGCGTCGCGGTCTCGGCCGCGACGTCCTCGTCAAGCTCCGCCGCGGTCACTGGGTCGTGCAGGCCATGATCGACCTGCATGGCATGACCGTGGACGAAGCGCACGATTCGCTCGCCGACTTCCTGCTCGACGCGCGAGGACGCGGCTTCCGCTGCGTGCGCGTCATTCACGGCAAGGGACTGACGTCGCGCAATCGCGAGCCGGTATTGAAGGGCAAGGTTCGCCGCTGGCTTTCGCAGTGGGACGACGTGCTCGCGTATTGCGAGGCGCCGCCGCACGCGGGCGGCAGCGGCGCGGTGGTCGCGCTGCTGCGCGGCCGCTGAACGGGACAGGAGCAAACGCAGGAAAAAACGTTCCGACGCAACGTCATTCTCGCGCGGCGTTCCGCGGCACCTCCACGCGCGATTGCGTCGGCCCCCAACGATCCATCGCAACGATCGGAATCGCGATGATGGAGTCGCTGGCAACCGCGGTACTGAACGTCGACGACGACGACGCATCGCGCGATGCGAAGACACGCATCCTGCGCCGCGCGCGCTTCGACGTTCTCGAGGCGCCCGATGGCGCGAGCGCGCTTCGGCTCGTCGCATCGCATCGACCGCGGCTCGTGCTGCTCGAAGTGCGGCTGCCGGACATGAGCGGGAATGACGTGTGCCGCCGCATCAAGGCCGATCCCGCGACGAAGCGCATTCCGGTGCTTTCCATCTCGTCGACGCCGGGGTCGGACGCTGACGAGCGGCTCGCGATCGAAAGCGGCGCGGACATCTATCTCGTCGAGCCGCTCGATCCCGGCGAGCTCATCAGCGTCGTTCGCACGCTGCTTCGCCTGCGCGAAACCGAGGCGGGTCTCGCGGAGAGCGAAGAGCGACTGCGGCTTGCGACCGACAGCGCGGGACTCGGCACGTGCGACATCGATCTTCGCAACGGCAACGCCGTCTGCAGCGCGAAGCTCTGGGAAATGCTCGGCCACTCATCCTCTGGCGCGACGGGCGACATCAGCGCATGGATCGACCGGATTCATCCCGACGATCTCACCGCGACGATGGCCGCGTTCGAGACGGCCGAGCGCATCAACGCGCCGTTTCGCCACGAGCATCGAATCATTCGCGCCGACGACGGCAGCGAACGCTGGATCGCGCCGACCGGACGTTTTCATCCCGACGAAACCGGAAGGCGCACGCGCTTCATCGGCGTGATGCTCGACGTGACCGAGCGACGGCACGCCGACGCCGAACGCAACGACCTTCTTGCGCGCGAGTCATCGGCACGGCTCGCGGCGGAGGATGCCGCGCGGCTCAACGACCAGTTCCTCGCAACGCTTTCCCACGAGCTTCGCACGCCGATGAGCGCGGTCCTCGGCTGGCTGCATCTGTTGCGAAGCGGCAAGCTGCCCCGCGACCGGCACGCGCAGGCACTCGAGACGATCGAGCGCAATGCGCGCCTCCAGAACCAGCTCATCAACGATCTGCTCGACGTGTCGCGCATCATTACCGGAAAGCTCGCGATCGAGCGCGAACGTATGCATCCCGCGGCTGTCGTCGCCGCGGCGATCGAAGCCGTGAATCCGCAAGCCTCGGCGCGCGAAATCGCCATCCGCCTTTCGCCTGCCGAAGAGATGCCGTTTGTCTTCGGCGATCCGAATCGCCTGCAACAGGTCGTGATCAATCTGCTCGTCAATGCGGTCAAATTCTCGCCGCCACGCGGCGAGATCGACGTCGCGATGCGCTCGCGCGCGAACGGCGTCGAGATCGAGGTGGCCGATCGCGGCGAAGGCATCGCGCCCGACGTGCTGCCGCACGTCTTCGACCGCTTCCGCCAGGCGGACGCGTCGATCACGCGCAAGCATGGCGGCATGGGACTCGGCCTCGCAATCGCGCGGCACATCGTCGAGTTGCACGAAGGCAGCGTGCGGGCGCGTAGCGACGGCCCGGGCAAGGGCGCGACGTTCGCCGTATGGCTTCCCGCGCTACACGAGGCGGCGACGCCACGCGGCGCCGCGACGCCGACAACCGCCGAGCCGGCGAACGAGAAACGACTCGCGGGCGTCCGAGCGCTCGCGGTCGACGACGACCCGAGCGCGCTCGGGATGCTCGCGTCGATGCTCGAGCTCGGGGGCGCGCACGTCATCTGCGCGCGAAGCGCCGACGAGGCGATAGCACTCTATGAAGCCGATGCGAGCGTATCGTTGCTGCTGTCCGATATCGGCATGCCGAAGCGCGACGGATACGATCTCGTCGCCTCGCTTCGTCGCCAGTTCCCCGAGCGCGCGGCAGCGCTCGCGGCCATCGCGATTTCAGGTTACGTGCGCGACGAGGATCACGTCCGCTCGCTCCACGCGGGCTTCGATGCGCACCTCGCGAAACCGTTCGAGATGGAGCCGCTTTTCGACCTGATCGCTCGCGTGCTCGACGAACGCGGTGCGATTCCGCAGGCGAACGAGCGCGCGACGCGCGCTTAGTCGCCGGGCCGTTCCGCGTCGATATGGAGCGCCTCGGCGAGCACCGCCTCGAGCCGCGCCATCGAATAGGGCTTGATGAGCGAGATCGCGCCGCTTTCGGTTACGCCGTCGACTGCCTCCGGATAACCTGTCGCGAGCACCACCGGCAATCCCGGCCTGCGTTCGCGCACGATGCGCGCGAGGACGACGCCGTTCGCTTTCGGCATGACGACGTCGGAAAAAACCGCGTCGACGTGCGCCCCTGAATCGAGAATGGCGAGCGCGTCGTCGACGCCCTTCGCCGCGAGCACGCTGCAACCGAACGACTCGAGCGCCGCGATCGAAACAGCCAGATTGTCGGGATCATCGTCGACGGCGAGGACCACGAATCCGCGCAAAACGGTTGAATCCATCGCCATCCTCGGGCCTCTTTCGCTGTCTTGTTGCGCGGAGGTCGCACTCTTCGCGTTGGTCGCAATTGTAGTCGCGATCGCCAACGATCGCGCGCCATTTGACGACGAATGGCTTGGACGCGCGTTCAACGCGCGAGGGTCGCGAGCACGCGATGCGAAAGCGCGGGAAGCTTCGCGCGCACGTCCGCTATGCGCGCCGGATCGACGTCGCCGATGACGACGCCTTCGCCCTCGGCGCGCGACGCGACGATCACACCCCACGGATCGATCAGCATCGAATGGCCGAACGTGCGCCGCCCGCCGGAATGCTCGCCCGTTTGCGCCGATGCGAGGACGTAGCACTGATTCTCGATCGCGCGTGCGCGAAGCAGCGTCTCCCAGTGCGCGCGGCCCGTCGGAACCGTGAACGCCGCGGGAACGACGATCAACGCCAGATCGCCGAGCGCGCGGTACAGTTCCGGGAAGCGCAGGTCGTAACAGATCGACAGGCCGACACGCCCGCACGGCGTCACGAACGTCGAAGGGCGCTCGCCGGCGACGATTGTTTTCGCCTCGTCGTAGTCCTCGTCGCCCTGCGTGAAGCGAAAGAGATGGATCTTGTCGTAACGCGCGATCCGCTCACCGTCGGGACCGTAAATGAGGAGCGACTGCTTCGTGCGCGTCGGATCGTCGCATGCGAGCGGCACGCTGCCGCCGATCACGTAGAGCCGGTGCTCACGCGCCGCGCGCGACAGGAATGCCTGCTGCGGACCGTCGCCGTCGCGCTCGCGCGCCGTAACCTTCTCGCGCGCGCTTCGCGCCATCAAGCCGAAGTTCTCCGGCAGAAGCGCGAGCATCGCGCCCGCGGCGGCCGCGTCGGCGACAAGGCGCGTGGCCGTCTGCAAGTTTGCCGATACATCGTCGCCCGACGTCATCTGGATCGCCGCAATGCGCATCGTCTTTTCGCTCATCGTCGGATCCTCATTTCGGTCCCGCCGCTGCCGAAGCGTCACCCGCACTGCCATTGACGCGCACGACGGCAGGATCGTCGAACGTCCCGGTCACCTCGTAGCGAAAGCTGAAAAGCCGATCGAACGGATTGTTCAGCATCTTCTGCGCGAGAAGCGTTCCGGCGCCGACCGCGGCGCCCACGAGGGGATTTGCGATGAACAACGCCGCCGCACCGGCCGAGAAGCCCGTCGACAACGACGGCTGCACGCGCACGCCGAGCTTTTGCGTTTCGCGGCCGAGATCGACATCGCCACTGATGTCGACCGCGGCGGCCGGCCCGGCAAGGTGCAGGTCGTCGCTATGCATGATGCCGCGGTCGATGCGCACGTTGCCCGCGATGCTGTCGAATGCGAATCCCTCGCTGAAAACGTCGCGGAAATCGAGCGTGATCCTGCGCGGCAACGCCTGCAGCGACAAGATGCCGAGAAGACGCGCCGCGCCTGGGTCGAGCTTCGTGAACTGGCCCGCGCCCGCATGCAGCGACAAGCGCCCCGCGAGCGATGGATAGTCGAAATCGCTCGGCGCACCGGCCCACGACACCTGGCCCTCGATTTTCGTCGGCGCATTGCGGATCGCGTTCGGCCATCCGAAGCGGCCGAGGAAAGCGCCCGCCTCGCGCACGTCGATCGCAACGTCGAGCTTGGTGCGCGGCTCCTGCGTCGTCATCTGCCACGCGCCGTGCGCGTCGATGCGTCCCGCGTCGTTCGTCAGCACGAGCTTGCGAATCTGCCAGTCGGCTTCGGCCGGTTGCGCCTGCAATTCGAGCTTGCCGATCGCATGGCCCTTGCGCTCGACGGTATCGGCGACGAGGTCGACCGCCGGCCATCGCGCGGCGCTTTGCACGGCGGGTTGCGCCTCACCCGCGCCCGCGTCCGTCGCAGGCGGCACATCCAGGCGCGTCAGTCGTGCGACGACGCGGCCGTTGGGCTGCGCTGGCGTCGCGGCGCGCCATGTTGCTACGCCGGCCAGATCGCTGCCGTTCAAGCTCAAGCGCCAGTCGGCATCCTGGCGACGCGCCGTCGCCTTCAGATCGCTGAAGGTGCGGCCAAGCGCGATCGCGTGCTTCGCCGTCAAGTCGATGCCCTTCACGGCGAGTGCGCCTTGCTTCGACGTTGACGTGCCGGAGGCCTGCGCGAGATCGATGCCGAGCCAAGCGTCGACGTCGATCGCGTCGACATTCGCGCGAATCCATACGCCGGGCTGCTTCGGCTCGGTCGCATCCGCGGTCGCATTGCCCAGAAGCACGAGCGCGCGGTCGACGGCGAACGCGGCATCGTCGACACGGCGATGCAGGAACACGCGTGCAATGCCGCCATAGTCGATGTCGATCCGATCTTCGCGCGCGGCGAGCGCGCGACGTTCGAGGCGAAGCGGTCGCGCTTCGCCGGCGGTCTTGCCGATCGGCGCCGGCAAATCGACGCTCGCCCCGGCGAGCGTCGATCGCAGCGTCCACGATGCGTCGCCATCGCGCGCGTCGAGCACGAGTTTCCAGTCGGTCGCCCCCGCTACGCGCGCGAGCGCGGGCACGTCGAACGCGTCGCGCACGCGCGCGAGATCCGAGCTTCCAGAAGCGTCGATGTGCACGTTGTCGCCCTCGGTCGCAAGGTCGAGCTTGATCGGGCCGCCCAACGTCTGCGCGGTGACGCCGGTGGCGCGCACGCCGCGCTCGCTGAAGAGCAGTTCTCCAGCGGCATTGGAAAGCGCAGGCGCATGCCCGACCTGCACGTTGGCGTCCGGGAAGCGGTAGTCGCCCGCGATCGTCGTGCGGGACGGATCGTGCAGGGGCAGCGTGAAGCGCAGCGCAAGCGTTCCGTCGCCGCTCGCGGTGGCGCCGTCGGTCGCATGCGAGATCCACTGAGCAACAGGGCTCGATGCGACGAAGTCCAGGAATTGCGCGTTCGCGCCGCTCGCATTGCCATCGACGCGAAGTACCGGATCGGCGTCGTGGAAATTCGGAAGCTCGACGTGAACCGGGCCGAGTTGCGCGTTCATCACGCGTCCGCTCGACGCCTCGATGGCGACGTGCGGACCCTCGATGTGCAGGTCGCCCGCGATGTCCGTCAGCGCGGGCCAGCCGTTCGCGTAGTCGAGCGTGCCGCCGTGCACCTTCACGTCGAGGTCGAAGCGTCCGTCCTTGCCGCCGGCGAACGGGAAATGCGACAGGTCGCCGGCGAGAACGAGCCGCGCATCGGTCGAGGTTCCCTTGACGATCGCGCGGCGCAGCCAATCGCGCAGCGCCACGGGCGCCTCGAGCGGCAGGTAGCGATACGCGTTCACGACGTTCGCGCGCGAAAGCGCGACGTTCATGTCGATCGCGCCGGGACCATCGCGGTGTGAGTGCCAGGCGCCGCTCGTCGTCCCGGAAAGGTCGCTGTTCGCGAATGCGACGCCGGTCCATTGGACCGTCGTGGCGCCATCGTCGTCGTGCCAATGGATGTCGCCGTCGATGCGATCGAACGCGAGGGGGTCCCCGAAGACGTTCGACAACGTCATCGTGGCGTCCTCGCCTCGTACGTTGATCTCGCCCCCGTGCTCGTTCATCGCGATGCGCGCGGATAGATTCGTAAATCCCGGGAGTCCCGGCTGCGCGGCAAGCGTCAATGCGCTCGTCTCGGCGTCGATCGAATAGCGCTGCGGCGCGGTCGCCTCGCCGGTCCAATCGAGCCTGCCGTTACGTACGCTGCCCTGCGGGTGGAATCGAGCGATGTCGGCACGCACGGCGTCGGGAAGCGGAAGCTGCGCGGCGATCGCGGTCAGCGGCGCGAGCTCGACTTGCCCGAACGCCAGCCGGCCGGACGGCGCGAAGCCTTGCGGCGTGTCGATCACCAGATCGAGGTTCGTCGGGCCGATCGTCGCGCCACCGGGCAGCGCGAGCGACAACTGCGTCGCCTTGAACGACGAACGCGTCGCGGTGCGCGTCCATTGCGCACGCCCGGCGAGATGCGAAACCGCGAGCGGCGGCAGGTTGTCGGCGAGCGTCGTGCGAACATCCGCGAGCTCGAGATCGGCGGTGACGCCGACCGCCTGCCCTCCGGCCAGGTCGGCCCATGCGCGAAGCGCTCCCTCGCCGCTTTCGATCGTAAAGGGCAGCGGCAACCATTCGCGCCACGCGGCGACGTCGGCGTAATCGAGACGAAAGTAGAGCCGGCCGCGAAGACGCGACAAGTCGGTTCGCTCGAGCCCGGTCAAGTCGGCGCGAATGTCGACCGGTCCCGCGAGCTCCTCCGGCGGCACACCGGTCAGGCCGACGCGATGATGTCCGAATCGCTGCTCGACGCGAAGCTCGACATGGTCGAGCAGAAGCTGCGGCGCGCGGCGAAGCTCGTCATTCCACGCAAGCAGCGCATCGCGAACGATGACGCTCGGCTGGCGAAGCAGCCATCCGACGAACGCCGAATCGCTCTCGCCTTCGCTCGACGCCAGATCGAAGCCGGCGAGATGAAGACGGCCGTTGACGTCGCGACGCACCGAAAGGCGCGGCGAATCGATCTCAAGTTCCTTGAGACGCAGGTCGAGACGCGGCAGCGAAGTCCATGCGACGACGAGATCGACGCGCGGCAACTCGAAGAGCGGCGTACGCACGTCCCGCTCCTGCACACGAAAGCCGCGAATCGAAAGGCGCGGGTTCCACCCGTCCCAGCCGGTGACGATATCGTCGATCGTGACCGGCTGCCCGATCCGTTGCGAAAGCCAGTGCGCGATGTCGTCGCGATGTGCGGCGAGCTGCGGATACGCGAGGACGCGAATCCCGAGCAGCAGGACGAAGAAGGCGCCGAATCCGACGACGACCGCCTTGGCGGCGAACCGCGCGACACGATCCAGCCGGGACGGTGCCGGCGCGGTCGAAGGCATAATGGAAGTCCAATGGCGCGCGAGCGATTGTAGCGGATGAAAGGCCGGGGAATCGCCGCCGGCGCTCAGCGAATGAATCTTGACCGCGCCCTCGCGTTCAGCCGCTACGCGCAGCGCGCGCTGACCGCGCACCCCGCGCTTCGAGAGGAACTCGACGCAACGCTCGACGCGTCGTTCGACTGGCCGCCGGCGATCGTCGACATCGAAGCGGCCGTCGCGATGGGCGATTCCGCGGGCCTCGCCACGACATTGCGCGCGCTCCGGCGGCGCGTGTTCATGCACACGCTTTGCCGCGACCTGACCGGCCGCGCGCCATTCGAGGAGGTCGTGCAGGCGATGACGACGCTCGCGCAACACTCGCTCGAAGCCGCGCAGAGGCTTCATACGCGCGCGCTCGTGGCGATTCACGGCACGCCGCGCGGCGGCGGGTCGGACGCGCCACAGCAGATGATCGTCGTCGGCATGGGCAAGCTCGGCGGCGGCGAGCTCAACGTCTCCTCCGACGTCGATCTCGTGTTCGTCTATCCCGAGGAGGGCGAGACCGACGGCGCGAAGCGGATCTCGAATCGCGAGTTCTTCGATCGTCTCGCGCCAAAGATCGTCGGCGCGCTGGGCCACGTCGACGCCGACGGCTACGTGTTTCGCGTCGACACGCGGCTTCGTCCCTACGGCGAAAGCGGTCCGCCGACGACGTCCTTTGCCGCGCTCGAGCGCTACCTGATCACGCAAGGACGCGCGTGGGAGCGTTACGCATGGCAGAAGGCGCGCCCATTGAGCGGCGAGCGCCACGACGAGCTGATGCAACTCGTCACGCCGTTCGTGTACCGCAAATACCTCGACTACGACGCCTATGCCGGCCTTCGCGACATTCATCGGCAGATTCGCGAGCAGGAGCGACGACGCGACTACGCCGACGACGTGAAGCTCGGGCCCGGCGGCATTCGCGAGATCGAGTTCGTCGTGCAGGCGCTGCAAATCGTTCGCGGCGGACGCGAGCCGGCGCTTCGTGCGCGAAGCACGTTGGCCGCGCTATCCGCGCTCGGGTCGCGCGGGATCGTCGCGCCGCATGCCGAAGGCGTGCTGCGCAACGCCTACCGTTTCCTTCGTACGCTCGAGCATCGCCTGCAGTATCGCGACGATCGGCAGACGCAGCAGCTTCCGTCTGACGCGAAGGAACGCGCGCTCGTCGCCGAATCGCTCGAGTTCGACTCGGCCGAAGCGTTCGCGCATGCACTGTCGTCGCATCGGGCGGAAGTAAGCCGACAGTTCGCCGCGCTCTTCGAGTCGCCCGCGGAGCCGGAAGCCGATGCCGGAAAATTTCGCCGATACGCCGCGTTGTGGAACGACACGGAGGCCGGCGATGAAGCGATCGCCGAGCTTGCAGCGGCGGGATTCGACGATCCTGCCGATCTCATCGGCACGCTTTCACGCATGCGCGCAAGCCGGCGCTATCTGCAGCTTCCGGCCCTGTCGCGCGAGCGTTACGACAAGCTCGTTCCGAAGCTGATCGCGGCCGCCGCCGAGCATCGCCGTCCAGGCGCGACACGCGCGATCGTGCTCTCGCGCCTGTTCGCGCTGCTCGACGCGATCAGCGGGCGAAGCGCGTACCTCGCACTTCTCATCGAGCATCCGCCGCTCCTGCCGCGGCTGACCGAGTTGATGGGTGCTTCCGCGTGGGCGGCCGACTACCTGACGCGCCGGCCGATTCTTTTGGATGAGCTCCTCGACGCACGCGCACTCTTTGCGGAACCGGATTGGAACGAATGGCGCATCGAGCTCGATCGCCTGCTCGGTGCACAGGCGAGCGATCCCGAAGCGGCGATGGATACCTTGCGCCATTTTCAACACGCGCAATCGTTTCGATTGCTCGCGCAGGACCTCGCCGGCAGACTCACCGTCGAGCGACTCGCCGATCACCTGTCCGCGCTTGCGGACATCATTCTCGCCGCGACGCTTCGCTCCTGCTGGCAGCATCTGCAGGGACCCGACGCGCCGCCACCACGCTTCGCGATCGTCGGATACGGCAAGCTCGGCGGCAAGGAGCTCGGTTACGCATCCGATCTCGACCTCGTGTTTCTCTACGACACGGACGGTGAGGACGAGGACGACGCGTTCGTTCGCCACGCGCGGCTCGCGCAACGGATCAATACGTGGCTGTCGACGCCTACGGGCGCGGGACGGTTGTACGAAACCGATCTGCGGCTTCGGCCGGATGGCGCCAAGGGGCTGCTCGTCTCGGGCATTCGCGGCTTCGAGCGCTATCAGCGCGAGCAGGCGTGGACATGGGAGCACCAGGCGCTGACGCGCGCGCGCTTCGTTGCCGGCGACGCCGCGCTCGGCGCGCGCTTCGAGGCGCTGCGCGAAAGCGTGCTGCGCCTTCGGCGCGATCCGGTGGCGCTTGCAGGCGAAATCATCGCGATGCGCGAGCGCATGGCGGCGGGACATGCGAACGCGACGTCGCTCTTCGATGTGAAGCACGACCGCGGCGGCATGGTCGACATCGAGTTCGCCGTGCAATTCCTCGTGCTCGCCCATGCCCATGCCCATCCGCAGCTCACGCGAAACGCCGGCAACATCGCGCTCTTGTCGATCGCGGCGGGTGCGGGATTGCTGCCGAGCGAACTTACGAGCGACGCGGCGGACGCGTATCGCGAATACCGGCGCCTGCAGCACCAGGTGCGGCTCACCGGCGCCGCGCATGCGCGCGTCGAACCAGAATCCCGGTTGGCGCGGAGGTCGTGCGTCGATGCGCTGTGGAGGACGGTATTCGGCGCGCCGCGAGGTGTTTGAGGGTGACTGATAAAATGGCCGCCCCTGCAAAAGCAATGCAGGGTCGGAGACGACTCTCCCCTGGAGACTCGTCTCCGACCTTGCTGACGCCTTTCCCATGGCGATGGATGATCGCGACGGTACGATCTGGTACGACGGCAAGATGGTGCCGTGGCGCGATGCGAAGACGCACGTGCTCACGCACACGCTGCACTATGGCGTCGGCGTCTTCGAGGGCGTGCGCTGCTACAAGACCCACAAGGGACCGGCGATCTTCCGCCTGCGCGAGCACACGGAGCGCTTCCTGCGCTCGGCACGCGTCTTCGGGATGAAGATCCCGTTCGCTTTCGACGAGCTGTTCGAGGCGCAGCGCGCGTGCGTGCGAGAGAACCGCCTCGAATCGTGCTACATCCGCCCGATCGCGTTCTACGGATCGGCCGCGATGGGCGTCGCCGCGCGCTCGAACCCGGTGCGCGTCGCGATCGCAGCATGGCCATGGGGCGCGTATCTCGGCGCCGAAGGCCTGGAAAAGGGCATTCGCGTCAAGACGTCGTCGTTCACGCATCATCACCCGAACATCACGATGGGCGTCGCGAAGGCGGTCTGCAATTACGCGGTGTCGGTGCTCGCGAACCAGGAAGCGACGGCCGACGGCTACGAGGAAGCGATGCTGCTCGACCCGCAAGGCTACGTCTGCCAGGGATCGGGTGAGAACATCTTCATCGTGCGTAACGGCAGGCTTTCGACACCCGACCTCGCCGGCGGCGCGCTGGCGGGCATCACGCGCGACACGGTCATCCAGTTCGCCTCGGAGCTCGGCATTCCGGTGTCGGAGCGGCGAATCACGCGCGACGAGGTCTACGTCGCCGACGAAGCGTTCTTCACGGGCACGGCGGCCGAGGTGACGCCGATCCGCGAGCTCGATCGCCGGCCGATCGGCGAAGGCACGCGTGGCCCGATCACGACGAAGCTGCAGTCGATGTTCTTCGACACCGTGAACGGCCGCGATCCCGCGCACGCGGAATGGCTGACGTATGTGAAAGCGTGAACGGCTCCGGTCTGCCCGTCATCGAAGTGCGCGCCGCGGATCTTCCGGTGTTCTGCCCGAATCCTGCGATGCCGCTGTGGAGCTCGCATCCGCGCGTATTCCTCGACGTCGCAGGCGCTGGCGAGGCGATGTGTCCCTATTGTGGAACGCGCTATCGCCTGGTCGGCGAAGCGAAGGTCGGGCACTGAGCGAAACCGCGAACGAAAGCGCGCGTTCGCGTGAACGCGGCGCGCCTTCGCGTGACCGTGCATTGCTGATCGCGCCGTCGTGGGTCGGCGATGCGATCCTCTCGGAGCCTCTCGTCGCCGAACTTCGGCAAGGCGGAGACGCGGAATCGGTCGATGTCGTCGCGCCACCCTGGTGTGCGCCGGTGTACGCGCGCATGCGCGGCATCGGCGATATCCTCGACGCCCCTGCGGGGCATGGCGCGCTCGCGCTCGGCGCACGGCGGGCGCTCGGACGACGCTTGCGCGAGCGTCGCTATGCGAAGGCGTACGTGCTGCCGAATACGTGGAAGTCGGCGCTCGTGCCCTTCTTCGCCGGCGTCCCGGAACGTATCGGCTACGTCGGCGAATTGCGCCTTGGACTCCTCACCGACGCGCGTCCGCTCGATCGCAAGTCGCTGCCGCAACTCGTCGCGCGCTACGCGGCGCTTGCGCGTCCGCGCGACGTGCCTCCTTGGTCGCCAGGCGCGCCCAAGCTCGTCGCGAACGAAGCCAATCTTCGCTCGGCGATGCAGGCGCTGCGACTTTCGCGCGAGCGGCCGATCGCGATCCTTTGTCCGGGCGCGGAATTCGGACCCGCGAAGCGCTGGCCCGCCGAGCATTTCGCGCAACTCTGCGTGCATCTCGACAGCGACGGCTACGCGATCTGGATCGTCGGCTCACCGAACGACGCAGCGATCGCGAAGGCGGTGCTCGCGGCGCTTCCATCGCCCGCACCGCAGGTCATCGATCTGACCGGCCGCACCGACCTCGGCACGGCGATCGATCTGATGTCCGTCGCATCGCTCGTCGTCAGCAACGACTCCGGCTTGATGCACGCGGCGGCCGCCGTCGATGCACCGCTCGTCGCGCTGTTCGGCTCCTCGTCGCCGGCGTACACGCCGCCGCTGTCGCACGGCGCGCGCATCGCGAAGATCGACATCGCGTGCAGCCCGTGCTTCAAGCGCGAATGCCCGCTCGGGCACTTCCGCTGCATGCGCGAATTGTCGCCCGAGTTGGTCTACAATCTGGCGCGCGCCGCTCGCCGCATCTGACAACCGTCGACTGGCTTCTGACTCCTGACCCCTGCCATGCCTTCGGCTCGCACGCCGCCGATCTACACTTCGCCGCAGGATGTCACGCAGGCGTTCTACCAGGCCTTCGAGGCACGCGACATCGACGCGATGATGGCGACATGGGCCGACGACGAGGACATCGTCTGCATCCATCCGGGCGGCACGCGACACGTCGGCTACGAAGCGGTGCGGCACAGCTTCGAGCAGCTCTTCGCCGCGGATGCGAAGCTCACGTTCCGCCTCGACGCGGCGGTGTCGATCGAAACCGTGGGTCTTGCGATGCAAAGCGCGATCGAGCATCTGCGCGCGGGCGAGGAGGGACCGCGCGGCGCCGCCATCGCGACCAATGTGCTGATGCGAACGCCGTACGGATGGCGCGTCGTGTGTCACCACGCGTCGCCGTCGCCGCCGGTCGCGGAGTTGCCGCAAACCGGCCCTCTGCATTGAAGCCTTGGGACACGGCGAGTTCCGCGGCCCCTGCCGGCCATCGAAAGCGCCGGCGCATCTGACAACTGTCAACTGGCCACTGACAACTGATTGCCGCCGACGGTCAGGCCTTCGATTTTGAGCGTCGGCTGACCCACGCCGACGGGCACGCTTTGTCCATCCTTGCCGCAGGTGCCGATGCCCGCGTCGAGCTCGAGATCGTTGCCGACCATCGTGACGCGCGTCAACACATCGGGTCCGTTGCCGATCAGCGTGGCGCCCTTCACCGGGTGCGTGAGCTTGCCGTTTTCGATCATGTAGGCTTCGGCCGCCGAGAACACGAACTTGCCGCTCGTGATGTCGACCTGACCGCCGCCGAAGTTCGCCGCGTAGAGGCCGTTCTTCACGGAGCCGATGATCTCGGCCGCGTCGTAGGTACCGGGCAGCATGATCGTGTTCGTCATACGCGGCATCGGCAGATGCGCGAACGATTCGCGCCGGCCGTTGCCCGTCACGCCGGATTTCATCAATCCCGCGTTCAGGCGATCCTGCATGTAGCCACGCAGCACGCCGTCTTCGATCAACACCGTGCGTTGCGACGGATGGCCCTCGTCGTCGAGGTTCAGCGATCCGCGGCGCTCGCCGAGCGTGCCGTCGTCGACAACGGTCACCCCAGCCGCCGCGACGCGCTGCCCGATGCGTCCTGAAAACGCGCTCGTGCCCTTGCGATTGAAATCGCCCTCGAGGCCGTGGCCGATGGCTTCGTGCAGCAGGATGCCCGGCCACCCGTGGCCCAGCACGACGATCATCGTGCCCGCCGGCGCCTGACGCGCGGCGAGATTGACGAGTGCCTGGTCGACGGCGTGCTTCGCGAACGTGGCGAGCCGCTCGTTCGTGAAGAAAGCGTAGTCGAGGCGCGCGCCGCCGCCCGCGTAGCCCTGCTCGCGCCGTCCGTGCTGCTCGACGATGACGGTGATCGACAGGCGCACGAGCGGTCGCACGTCCGCGGCGAGCAAGCCGTCGCTTCGCGCGATCAACACCGTCTCGTGCTCACCCGCGAGCGACGCCATCACCTGCACGACGCGCGAGTCGAGCGCGCGCGCGATGCGCTCGATGCGCGTCAACACGTCGACCTTTTCCGCTTCGCCAAGGCTCGCGACCGGATCCGCCATCGGATAAAGAAGCCGCGACGCGCCGGTGCGCGAAAGCGGCGCGCACGCCGATTGCCCCTGGCGCCCGATCGCGCGCACCGCTTTCGCCGCTTCGCCGAGCGCGTCGAGCGAGATGTCGTCGGAGTAAGCGAACGCTTGGCGCTCACCACTCACCGCACGCACGCCGACGCCCCGGTCGATGTTGAAGCTGCCCGCCTTGACGATGCCCTCCTCGAGGCTCCAGCTTTCGAAGCACGAATGCTGGAAATAGAAATCCGCGAAGTCGATGTCGTGCGCGTGCACTTCGCCGAGCGCACGCGAAACCTTGTCGAGATCGAGATCGGAGGGTGCGAGCAACAGCCGTTCGGCGTGGCTCAGAAGCAGGGGCGATACGGGCGCAGGCGATGTTTCGGTCACGGATGAAGGCAATGGGAAATTAAGCGAGGCCACGGGGGCTTCGCAGAATACCTTGACGATGGGGATGGCGGCGACGCGCTTCAACAAGCGGTATTGCCGTCGCGTGCAATTGATACCGGTTCAGGGTAAGAGACGAAACTCGCAAACTGCCAATGCAATCGCCCGCAACGCCGGCGAAAGTTTCGTCTCTGACCCCTGGATTCGTCCGGGCGAGACGGCCCGGATGTCGTCAGTCGCTATGCGACCGTAGTCGTGCGGCGACGACGCGAAGCGGTGGCCGCCATGGCGATCAATCCGAGCACCACCAGCGCGAGCGACTGCGGTTCCGGGACGGGATCCGCGACGAGGCGGCCGAAGGGGCAATCGGACGTGCACGATCCGGCACGATGATCGCCGCCGGTCCCCCAGTAGAATTGGATGCCCGTCACGTTCGGCGTTGCGTCGAAAGGCGCAAACGTGAACTGGAAATCGACGGGTCCGAGCAACGTCGGATTGTGCTGCGCGTTGCTCGTTCCGCCGGACGTTCCGCTGCCGGTGATGCTGTCGTTGACGATGCCGTACGGCTTGAACGAGCCGGCGCCGGCCGCGAACGTGAAAAGCGCATAGTTCGGGAGGAACGTCCATCCGTTCGGCGACGCGCCGTGGCCGTCGAGGTCAGGCGGCGTACCGAAAGCGTCGACGGGCGTCGAAGCGAAATTGCACGGCGCGTTCGCGGCAACGCCGACGCAGTTCACCGACCCTTCCGCCATCCCGGAAACGCCGACGAGCGTCGGGTCGCCAGACAGCGTGAAGTGGATGCCGGTGAGCTCCTGAATGATCTTTCCGATCGAACCCGTGTCGTTCGAAAGATGCAGGTCGAGAACGTTGCCGTTCCAAGTGAAATCCGCGCTCGCTGCGATCGGCGTGCCGTCGCCGCCAATCGTGGTGTCGAGGGTAAACACCGCGGCCTGCGCGGTTCCGAGCGCGAACGCGAGCGCGAATCCGACCATGTATCGTGCAAGGCGCATTGAAGGGATGGATCGCATGGATACGATGCGAATCCCAAAGCAAGGAGCGATCCCGGCGCCTGATGTTCATGATTATGTTGGGCAATTGTTCCATCGCAGGCCGCGCCGATACAGTCGTGTAATCGATGCCGACATGCACAAAGCTAAGGTTCTTTTGCGCCCGACAGCCTGTGGTCGACAAGCTGTTCGCGCGCGTCGCTCGATCGCGTCGCGCCTTTACTGATTTTCAGCGGCGGCCGCTACAGCCGTCAGGGACCCCGACAGCGCTTTCTAACGACGAACCGCATCGCGAATTTCGCGCAACAGCACCACCTCCTCGGGAGGCGCCGCCGGGACGGGCGGCGGGGTCTGGCGCCTCAATCGGTTGATCATTTTCATCATCATGAAAATGACGAGCGCGAGGAGGAAGAAATAGATGCACGCGGTGATGAAGCTGCCGTACGCGAAGAGCGGCACACCGGCCTTCGTCAGCGCGTCGTACGTCATCGGGCCCGAATAATTCGCCGGCGGGCTCTTCAGCATGATGAAATAGTCCGCGAAGTTGAGGCCACCCAGAATCGCGCCGATCACCGGCATGATGATGTCCTTCACGAGCGAGTCGACGATCTTCGAGAATGCCGCGCCGATGATGATGCCGACGGCGAGATCGACGACGCTGCCCTTGACCGCGAAATCACGAAACTCCGATGCAAACGACATGCCGAGCCTCCTTGTTTTTTCTAGACCGCTGCCTCGCCCGACTCGCCGGTGCGAATGCGCACCACCTGCTCGACGGCCGTGACGAAGATCTTCCCGTCGCCGATTTTGCCGGTTCGCGCGGCTTTCACGATCGCCTCGATCGCCGCGTCGACCATGCCATCGGCGAGGATCAGCTCGACTTTTACTTTCGGCAGGAAATCGACGACGTACTCCGCGCCGCGATAAAGCTCCGTGTGACCCTTCTGTCGCCCGAAGCCCTTCACTTCGGTGACCGTGAGACCGGACACGCCGACCTCGGACAGCCCCTCGCGCACTTCGTCGAGCTTGAACGGCTTGATGATGGCTTCGATCTTTTTCATGCGGTCGCGCGCCCTTTGCGATCGATCGTTTCGCCTGCGACAGAATACACGAACCCGACGCTACGCCGGCCGCTCGCCTGCGCGCTCCCATTCGTTCCACGCCGACGTGATTGGGTAGCGCCAATCCTTGCCGAAGCCGCGCGGCGTGATGCGAATGCCGACCGCCGCCTGGCGGCGCTTGTATTCGCTTAGCTTGATGAGCCGCACGACCTTGCGGACGTCGTCGGCGGCAATCCCCTGGTCGACGATTTCCTCGGGCGCGAGATCGCGCTCGACGTACGCTTCCAGAATCGCGTCGAGCACGTCGTACGGCGGCAGCGAATCCTGGTCGAGCTGATTCGGGCGAAGTTCGGCCGAAGGCGCACGCGTGATGATCCGCTCGGGAATGACGCGGCCGAGTCGATTGCGATAATGGCAAAGCCGATAGACGAGCGTCTTGCTGATGTCCTTTAGCACCGCGAAGCCGCCGGCCATATCGCCGTAGAGCGTCGCGTAGCCCACCGCCATTTCCGACTTGTTGCCGGTCGTGAGCACGATCGAGCCGAACTTGTTCGAGAGTCCCATCAGGATCGTGCCGCGAATGCGCGCCTGAATATTCTCCTCGGCGGCATCGGGCGCCAGACCGGAAAACTCCTCGCGCAGCGAGGCGAGGAACGCATCGAACATCGGGCCGATTGAAAGCTCGTCGTAGCGCACGCCGACGATCGTCGCCATTTCGCGCGCGTCCTCGAGGCTTATCGACGCGCTGTATTTCGACGGCATCATCACCGCGCGCACGCGCGCCGGACCCAGGGCATCGACTGCCACGGCGAGCGTCAACGCCGAATCGACACCACCGGAAAGACCGATCAGCACGCCGGGAAAACGATTCTTCGTCACGTAGTCGTGCACGCCCATCACGAGCGCAGCGTAGACGTTCGGCTCGATCCCGCCTTCGAGCGTGCCTCGCACGTGCTTCGGCATCGCGCCGTCGAGCTCGGCGATCGCGATCGTCTCGTGCCATGCGGGAAGCTGTTGCGCGATCGTCGCTTCGTTGTCCATCACGAACGATGCGCCGTCGAAGACGAGCTCGTCCTGTCCGCCGACGCGGTTCACGTAGACGAACGGCACGCCGGTCTCGCGCACGCGCGCCTCGACCTGCGCAAGGCGCGCGCTCTGCTGGCGGGTGTGATAAGGAGATCCGTTCGGCACGACGATCACCTGCGCGCCGGCCGCGCGCGTCGCCTGGGCGGGTCCGGAAAACCAGCAGTCCTCGCAGATGATGAGGCCGAAGCGCACACCCTCGATGTCGAACACGCACGGCGCGGTGCCCGGCACGAAGTAGCGCTCCTCGTCGAACACCGTGTAGTTCGGAAGACGCTGCTTGCGATAGATCGCCGCGACCCGACGATCGCGGAGCACCGCGACTGCGTTGTGGCGCGCGCCATCGTGTCGTTCGGGAAAGCCGACGAGCGCCGCGACATCGTCGACCTCGTGCGCGAGCGCGGCGAGCTCCGCGGCGCACGCATCGAGAAACGCCGGTCGCAGCACGAGGTCTTCAGGCGGATAGCCGGAAAGCGAAAGCTCCGGCGTGACGACGAGCGATGCGCCGGCGCGCCGCCCGGTGCGAATGGCATCCAGCATCGCGCGCGCGTTGCCTGAGGGATCGCCAAGCGTCTGGTTCTGCTGCGCGAGCGCGATACGCATGCGACGATGGTAGCATCGGGGAAGCGATGCGCGCGCCCGTTCCCTACTCGCATCCGTCGCCGCCGGTGGCCGTCTCGCCGCTGATCCGCGACGATGTTCCCCTCGAAGCGATAACGCCCGACGCATGGAACCGGCTTGCCGGCCATGCGCCGCTTCTGTCGCACGCCTATTTCTCCGCGCTGCACGACACCGGATGCGCGTCGGAGGAAACGGGCTGGCAGCCGCGCTTTCTCACCGCGTGGGAGCGCGCGTCGCTGATTGGCGCGATGCCGCTCTACGCGAAGACGCACAGTTACGGCGAGTACGTGTTCGACTGGGGATGGGCCGACGCCTATCGCCGTTACGGGCGCCGCTACTATCCGAAGCTTGTCGCCGCCGTACCGTTCACGCCGGTGCCCGGTCCGCGGCTGCTCGCCCCTTCTGCCGGGACGCGTCGCGCGTTGCTCGATCGCGCGCGTGGCGAGATGGCGCACGGCTATTCGTCGCTTCACGTGCTCTTCGTCGACGAGGCGCAGACGCGCGAAGGCGCGGGGGCCGGCATGCTGACGCGCGACGGCGTGCAATTTCACTGGCGCAACGCCGGCTATCGCGACTTCGCCGATTTTCTGACCGCGTTCAATCACGACAAGCGCAAGAAGATCCGCCAGGAACGGCGCCGCCTTGCCGAGGCCGGCGTCACGTTCGTGCGCAAGATCGGTGCTGCGATCGACGCACGCGATCGCGCATTCTTCTTCGACTGCTACAAGCGCACCTATCGCGCGCATCGATCGACGCCGTACCTGTCGCTCGACTTTTTCGACCGCATCGTCGCCACGATGGGCGAGCACGTGCTGCTGGTGCTGGGGCTTCGCGGCGGTCAGCGGCTATGCGCGGCGCTCGACGTGTTCGACGCGAAAACGCTGTGGGGGCGCTACTGGGGCACGCGCGAGTACGTGCCAGGCCTGCACTTCGAGGCGTGCTATTACCAGGCGATCGAGTTCTGCATCGAGCGCGGGATCGGAAGCTTCGAGGGTGGCGCGCAAGGCGTCCATAAACTCGCTCGTGGCTTGCTGCCGGTCGCGACGCATTCGCTGCACGCGATCAGCGATCGGACCTTCGCGGCGGCGATTGCGGACTATTGCGCGCGCGAGCGCGTCGACGTCGCGCACTCGATCGACGAGCTCGAATCGGGCAGTCCGTTTCGCAGCGACTTGCGCGAAGGCGCCTGAAGCGCCGCTTTCGAGCGCGGCGGCTGGCCGCGTCAGGATTTTCCTTCGATCAAAAGCCGGCGCAACGCGGGGCTTTCGCTCGCATCGGCGGCGACATCGGCCTGCACGATCGTGCGCGTGCGCTTCGAGCGGATTTCGGTATGCGTCGTGGGTCGCTTGGGCGCCTTGTAGCCGGGTTCGGCGAGCTCGACGCGATCGCGGAACGAAGCACCCGGCGCTTTCGCGCCACTGCCCTTGCCTGCATGGCGCGCACGCGGACCGCTACGTTGTCGCGGCGGGCGCTCGTTGGAAAAGCCGCGCGGCGCACCGCTCGGCACGCCAAGCGTCGTGCGGCCAAATGGCGACGCGTTCGCGTTGCTTTGCGGCTGGATCTCATCGAAATTGTTCCGCATGCGCGCCGGTCTTCCTGGATGCGCGTGCGGCTTCGGCCCGCTGCGTCTTGGGTCATGCCGCGGGCCGCTTGGCTGCTGCGGCTGCGCGTTGACGGGCTTGCCGCTACGATGCTTTTTCCATGGGCGCTTCCCGGGATGCGGTTCCGCGCGCCGCGGTTCGCCGGTCGACGCATCGACAGGCGCCGGCGATTCGCGGGACATCGCTTGCACATCGGCGCCATTGCCCTGCACGCGCGGATGGTCGCGATGCGGATGCGGCGGCCTGCGCGACGGCGGTCCCGCATGGTGCGACGACTTCGCCGGCACGCCCGGTCCGTGGCGAGGCTTCGGACGCGGACCGGGACGCGGTTGCGAGCGCAATCCCGCCGACGCGACGAGCGCATCGACTTGCGGCGCTTCGAGCTCGACGAGCTGCCCGCGCTTGACCGTGCTCGGCATCGCGATCATGCCGAAGCGCGTGCGGATGAGCCTGCTCACCATGAGCCCGAGCGCTTCGAACAGGCGCCGCACTTCGCGGTTGCGACCCTCTTTCAGCACGACGTGATACCAGCGATTCGAGCCGTCCTCGTCGCCGCCGGCATCGGCCACGTTTTCGCAGCGCGCGGGACCATCGTCGAGCTGGATCCCGTTGACGAGCTTCTGCATCTGCTCGTCGGTGAGCCGTCCCATCACGCGCACCGCGTATTCGCGCTCGACCTCGTAGCGCGGATGCGTCATGCGATTGGCGAGCTCTCCCGAGTTCGTGAACAGCAGCAAGCCCTCGGTGTTGTAGTCGAGCCGGCCGACGTTGATCCAGCGGCCGTTGCCGATCGATGGCAGCTTCTCGAAGACGGTCGGTCGTCCCTCGGGATCGTCGCGCGTGACGAGCTCGCCCGCGGGCTTGTGATACATGAGCACGCGCGGGCGCGGCTCGCTGAAACGAACCCGGACCACCTCGCCATTGATGCGCACCTCGTCGTCGGGGCCGACTTTCTGGCCGACTTCCGCGGGCATGCGATTCACCGTGATCCGGCCGGCGAGGATCATCTCCTCCATCGCCCGGCGCGATCCGAAGCCGCAGCTCGCGAGCACCTTGTGCAGGCGCTGCGGTTCGCTGAAGACTTCGTCAGTGGATCGTTTGTGTTTCGGCGGCGGAAGGCTCTCCGCAATCCGCTGCATCGCGAGGTTCGGTTGCGGGTTCGGACCCGAGGATCGCGCCCGCGAGTGCATGCGGCGCCTCGGCGGCCTTGTTGGGGACATCAGGCATCTCCAGGAGGTGGGATGAATCGAGCTCGGCGAGCGGAGGCAATTCCGCGACCGAGGTGAGGCCGAGATCGTCGAGAAAGGACTTCGTCGTCGCGTAGAGCGCCGGGCGGCCCGGCGTTTCGCGATGTCCGACGACCTCGATCCATTGCCGGTCTTCGAGCGTCTTGACGACGTTCGTCGACACGGCCACGCCGCGGATCGCTTCGATGTCGCCGCGGGTGACGGGTTGCTGATAGGCGATGATCGCGAGCGTTTCCATCACCGCGCGCGAGTATCGCGCGGGCTTTTCCGGCGTCAGGCGATCGAGGTAACGCTGCACGTCGCGCGTGCCCTGGAAGCGCCAGCCGGACGCGACCTCGACCAATTCTACCTTGCGCGACGACCATGCTTTCGCGAGCTCCGCGAGAACGTCGCGAACGATGCGAACGTCGAGCGCCGGCTCAAAGAGCTTCGCGAGTTGCGCCGCCTGCACGGGTTCCCCCGCCACGAGGAGCCCCGCTTCCAGGACGCTCATGATCTCGTTGCGATCCGGCATCGCGGCCGATTCGTCATTCGCCGGCGCGCCTTCCAGGGGCAGCAAGTCAGTGTGATTCCGATCGTTCATTCCGTTACGTCTCCGCACCCATTTCGAGCGCGAATGGCGGCTCGCTTCGCAATTGCGCGTAGATCGGCGCGTACGCTTCGGCCTGCGTGACGTTCACGAGTCGCTCGCGCGACAGTTCGAGCAGCGCGAGAAACGTCACGACGAGGTGCGGCACGTCGGCATGCTCGGCGAAGAGCGCCGTGAACTCGACGAAGCGCGCCGGCTGAAGCAATTTGAGCAGGCGGCTCATTTCCGAGCGAACCGAAAGCTGCTCGCGCGTGACGAGATGATGGCGATTCGCGCGCGCCCGCGCAATGAGTCCGGCCCATGCGGTGCGCAGATCCTCGGGCACGACCTCGGGAAAGCGCTCGCCGGCAAACCGCTCGAACCACACGCGCACGGTCGTGAAATCGCGTTCGGCCAGCGGCAACGCGTCGAGGTCGCGGGCAGCCTGCTTCATCCTCTCGTATTCGAGGAGCCTTCGCACCAACTCGGCGCGCGGATCGTCGTCCTCGGCGCCGCTTGCCGGCGGCGGCCGCGGAAGGAGCAGGCGCGACTTGATCTCGATCAACACCGCCGCCATCAGCAGGTACTCGGCGGCGAGCTCGAGTTGCGTTCGTCGCATCATCTCGACGTAACCGAGGTATTGCCGCGTGAGCTCGGCCATCGGAATGTCGAGCACGTTGATGTTCTGGCGGCGAATCAGGTAGAGCAGAAGATCGAGCGGCCCCTCGAACGTTTCGAGAAATACTTCGAGCGCCTCGGGGGGGATGTACAGATCCTGCGGCAGCTCGTTCATCGGCTCGCCGTACACGCGCGCGAGCGGCTTCGGTGCCGTCGACACGTGCGAAAGGTCGAGGGCGGCTTCGCGGCTAGTCATACGAAAGTCCCATCGCTTCGCGCACGTCGCGCATCGTTTCCTCGGCGAGCTTGCGCGCACGCTCGCAGCCGTCGGCGACGATGTTGCGCACGAGCGCGGGATCGTCGACGTAACGCTGCGCGCGCTCGCGGATCGGCTGCTGCTCGCGGATGATCGCGTCGATGACCGGCTGCTTGCATTCGAGGCAGCCGATGCCGGCCGTCGTGCAGCCCTGCCACACCCAGTCGCGCGTCTCCTGATTCGAATAGACCTGGTGCAGCCCCCATACCGGACATTTCTCCGGATTGCCGGGGTCGGTGCGACGCACGCGGGCAGGATCGGTTTGCATCGTGCGAATCTTCTGCGCGACGGACGCCGGCTCCTCGCGCAGCATGATCGCGTTGCCGTACGACTTCGACATCTTCTGTCCGTCGAGCCCCGGCACGCGCGGGGTCTCTGTGAGCAGCGGCTGCGGCTCGGGCAGGATCACGCGCCGTGCACCTTCGAGATAGCCGAAGAGCCGCTCCTGATCGCCGAGCGAAAGATTCTGCGTATCTTCGAGGAGCGCGCGCGCCGCCGTGAGCGCTTCGGTGTCGCCCTGCTGCTGGAACGCGGTGCGAAGCGCATCGTAGCGCTTCGCCTTCTTGCTGCCGAGCTTCTTCACCGCGGCGCGCGCTTTTTCCTCGAAGCCGGGCTCGCGGCCGTAGATGTGGTTGAAGCGGCGCGCGAGCTCGCGCGTGACCTCGATGTGCGACACCTGGTCCTCGCCGACCGGCACCTTGTTCGCACGATAGACGAGGATGTCGGCGCTCATCATGACCGGGTAGCCGAGAAAGCCGAACGTGGACAGATCGCGGTCCGAGAGCCTCTGCTGCTGGTCCTTGTACGTCGGAACGCGCTCGAGCCAGCCGACCGGCGCGATCATGCCGAGCAGCAGCGCTAGCTCGGCATGCTCGGGGATGCGCGATTGGATGAACAGCGTCGCGCGCGTCGGATCGACGCCGGCGGCGAGCCAATCGACGAACATCTCCCAGACGCTTTCGGCGACCGACTCCGTTTCCTCGTAATGCGTCGTCAACGCGTGCCAGTCGGCCGCGAAGAACAGGCATTCGTACTCCTCCTGCAGTTTGATCCAGTTCTTGAGCGCGCCGTGGTAATGGCCGATATGCATGCGGCCGGTGGGCCGCATGCCCGACAACACCCGATCGGGGAACATGAGCGCGATTTGCCTTATCGACCGTTCAGAAACGAAGCAGCGCCTGCAATAGCCATTCCGCGGAGCGCAGGATCGGCTCCATCACATCGTTCAGAAGTCCGAACGCGAGCAATCCGATGATGATGAAAAACCCGAACGGCTCGAGGCGCGACCATGCGCGCGCCGCCCGAAGCGGCAGCAGGCTGACGGCGATGCGACCGCCATCGAGCGGTGGAACGGGCAGCAGGTTCAACGCCATCAGTACGAGGTTTACCGATATTCCGGCCTTGGCCATCGCTACGATCGGCGCGCTTTCCATCGCGCCTTGCATGACCGACAACTTGAGCGCCAGCGCCCAGCCGATCGCCATCGCGAGGTTTGCGGCGGGGCCGGCGGCCGCGACCCACAGCATGTCGCGCTTGGGATTGCGCAAATTGCCGAAGTTGACGGGCACCGGTTTCGCCCAACCGAAGACGAATCCGGGACCGCCGAGCTTCGCCGCCAGAAGCAGTATTCCGGGAAGCAGGATCGTGCCGACCGGGTCGATATGCGCAAGCGGGTTCAGCGTGATCCGACCTTGCGACTCCGCGGTGTGATCGCCGAAGTGCCGGGCTACGTAGCCGTGCGCCGCTTCGTGCAAGGTGATCGCGAGGACCACCGGCACCGCCCAGAGCACGATGGTCGAGAGCGACAAGTGCATCCCCTGGTCCGTAGTTTACATCAACCCGCCGCGGCTTCGAGGCCGAGCGCACGGGGATCGCCGAGACCGATGCGCACGACCGTCGCCGGCGACGCCTCGAGATCGATCACCGTGGTCGGCACGGTCTTGCAGGTGCCCGCGTCGATGATCGCGTCGACGCGGCTGCCGACACGCGCCGCCACCTCGTCCGCGTCGTTGATGAGCGGCTCGTCGTCGCCCGGAAGGATCAGCGTCGACGACAGCATCGGTTCGCCAAGCTCGGCAAGGAGCGCCCGCACGACGGTATGCCGCGGAATACGAATGCCCACGGTGTTGCGCTTCGGATGCTGCAACCGGCGCGGCACTTCGGAGGAGGCACGTAAAAGAAAGGTGAATTCGCCGGGATTCGCGTGCTTGACAATGCCGAACTGCGCATTATCCATCCGCGCGAAGCGACCGACTTCGGCCACGTCCCGGCACACGAGCGTCAAGTGATGGCGAAGGTCGACATCGCGCAATTGGCGCACGCGCCGTGCGGCATCGGCGTCGCCGATCCGGCATCCCAGCGCGTACGACGCATCGGTGGGATAGGCGATGATGCCGCCGTCGCGAACGATATCGGCCGCACGGCGAACGAGCCGGCCCTGCGGATGCGTAGGATGGATCCTGAGGAGTTGCGCCATGTGGAGAACCGAGCCGCCCCTATAATCCGTGCCGAACATCATGCGCCATGTAACGGGTGAACCTCCAGCAGCTTCGCTATCTCTGCGCGATCGTCGATAACGGGCTCAATGTCTCCGGTGCCGCCGATGCGTTGTACACGTCGCAGCCCGGCATCAGCAAGCAGATCCGGCAACTGGAAGACGAGCTCGGATTGCGCGTGTTCGTTCGCCAGGGGAAGCGACTCGCGGCGCTGACGCCGGCCGGCGAGGTGGTTGTCGCGACCGCGCGACGCGCGCTGCTCGAGATCGGCAACCTGCGCCGCGTTGCCGACGAATTCCGGAGCGAAGACAGCGGCGTGCTCGGCATCGCGACGACGCATACGCAAGCGCGCTACGTGCTGCCGAACGTTCTTGCGCAATTCGCGGCTCGTTTTCCAAAAGTGAGGCTGGTGCTCCATCAAGGCAACCCCATCCAGGTGGCCGAGGCAACGCGCAACGGCGACGTCGATGTCGGCATCGCGACCGAGGCGCTCGGCGATTATCCCGATCTCGTCGCGCTGCCATGCCATCGCTGGAATCGCGTCGTCCTGGTGCCGAAAGGGCATCCGCTCGCGCGCGTTCGTCCGCTGACGCTCGAAGCGCTCGCGCAACATCCGATCGTCACCTACGATTCGTCGTTCACCGGCCGCTCGGAGATCAATGCGGCGTTCGCGGCGAAGAACCTCGCGCCGAATGTCGTGCTGTCGGCGCTCGACTCCGACGTGATCAAGACGTACGTCGAGCTCGGAATGGGCATCGGCATCGTCGCACAAATGGCGTACGACGCGACCAAGGACGGACATTTCGAAATGCTCGATGCCAGTCATCTTTTCGCGGCGTCGACGACCCGGCTCGCGCTGCGCAGAGGCGTGTTCCTGCGCGGGTTCGTCTACGATTTCATATCGCTTTTCGCGGGCCAGTACTCGAAAAGCGCGATCGACGCGGCGCTTGCCGACACGCCGGCGAGCGACGAAACGCTATGAGGGCCAAGACGGTCTCAGCAGCGAAGAACCCTTTCGAGACTCCATGAAACGCTTGTTCGCACTCGCATACCTCGCATCGATCGGCATGATTCCCGCGCTCGTTCTTGCCGCAGGACTTCCGACCCGGACATTGACGATTGCGGGCAGCAAGCTCACGGTCGAAGTCGCCTCCACGCCCGAAACCCGCGAGACCGGCCTCATGAACCGGTTCAGCCTGCAGCAGGATCACGGGATGCTGTTCGTGTTCGAGCAACCGCAGCCGCAAGCGTTCTGGATGAAGAACACATACATCCCCTTGTCGATCGCGTTCGTCGACGGCAGCGGGCGAATCCTCAACATCGAGGACATGCGTCCTCAGGACGAATCGACGCATTGGTCGCGAGGCATGGCACTTTACGCGATCGAGATGAGACAGGGATGGTTCGCCGCGAAAGGCATAGCCGACGGAGACCGCATCGAGGGCCTGCCTGAAGTCGTCCCCAAACCGCGCGCGAATTCGCCCTGATCGGGCACTCTCCCCCCGTCATTTGTGACAGGTCGGGCGGCATTGACATTCGTCCGCGGCCGCACGGTATGATCGCCTCGCGGGCACGACAAGGGGAGAGGTCATGCTTACCGTCATCGATCCGGGCAAACCGGCTCAAATCCATGGTTTCATCATCAACGAGCACATCGCACGTCTGTCGCATGCCGCGCTCAGGCGCAAACCCCTGCAGCCGGTCATGGAATCGATCGTCGGCGAGCTGGGATTCGACAGCTTCATGTACGGGATGGCGGCGGATCCCAAGCCGACGCGGCGAGATACGCGATCGTTCGTGTGGACGACGCTGCCGCGCGACTGGCTCTCGCTGTACGGTTCCCGCGGTTACATCGAGGTCGATCCTCGCATCACGCAGACCTACAACAGGAACGTTCCTTACGTCTGGGATTCGGCAGACTTCAAGGACGACCCGATGTGCCGGGAGTTCATGCGGGACGCGCAACGCTACGGCGTATGCAGCGGCGTCGCGATTTCCTTTCGCGACCCCGATCACGGGCGCGTGATGGTCGCGGTCAATTCGAGGATCACGCCGGTCGATGGCGCTCGCAAGGCATTCATCGCCAAGCACCTCGGCGAGGTGACGCTCCTTTGCATGTCGTTCCATGATTTCTTCATGGCGCATCTCGTCTACTACCAGCCGCCGCTGATGGTTCGCATCGCGCCGCTCACGCCTCGACAATCGCAGTGCCTGGAAATGGCCGCGAACGGCATGACGAGCATGGACATCGCGGTCAAGCTTGGCATCAAGCCGAGGACCGCCAACTTCCACTTCGGCAAGATCAACACGAAGCTCGGCGTGCTGAACCGCAAGGAGGCCATCGCGATGGGCATGGCGCGAGGCCTGATACGACCGAATCTCCTCGGCATGGGAGGGCACGGGCACCGGTTGCAGCGACGCGCAAAGTAGCCCCCTCAGTCGACTTTCGGCAGCGATGCAAGAAACGACGCAAGCTCCTCCGGCAGCGGCGACTCGAGCGTCATCTTCTCGCCGCTCGCCGGATGCTCGAGCGTGGTCCGCCGCGCGTGCAGGAACATGCGCGACAACCCCTCCTTCGGAAGCTGGCGATTCCACGCGAAATCGCCATATTTGTCGTCGCCGGCGATCGCATGGCCAAGATGCGCGAGGTGCACGCGGATCTGGTGCGTCCGGCCGGTCTTGAGCTCCGCCTCGAGAAGCGCCATCGGCGGATCGTGCGTGGGCCACGTTCGAATTCGGCGAAACACGGTCACCGATGCGCGGCCCGATTCATCCGGCCGCACGCGACGCTCGCCCGCACGCGTGACAAACTTGTGCAGCGGCACGCTCACCTCGCGCATCGCATCGCCCCATGGCCCCCGCACGAGCACCAGGTAGCGCTTGTCGATCTCGCCGTCGCGAAGCTGCCGGTGAAGCTCGATTAGCGCCGCGCGCCTCTTTGCGACGAGCAGCACGCCCGACGTTTCGCGATCGAGCCGATGGACGAGCTCGAGAAATCGCGCGTCGGGACGCGACGCCCGCAGTCGCTCGATCAAGCCGAGCGCGACGCCGCTTCCGCCGTGCACGGCCACACCGGCCGCCTTGTCGATCGCGATCAGCCAGTCGTCCTCGTATAGAAGCGCCGACTCGAACGGACGGGGGCGCGCTGGCTGACTTCGCGCGCGCGGCACGGCCGCCGCGCGTATCGGCGGGATTCGAACGACATCGCCGGGTGCGAGGCGTCGATCGGGGTCGACCCGGCCCTTGTTGAGCCGGACCTCGCCGCTGCGGAGGATCCGGTAAATGTGGCTCTTGGGCACGCCCTTCAGCGTGCGCACGAGGAAATTGTCGATTCGCTGCCCCGCTGCCTCCTCGCCTACCGTAAGCCACGACGGAGCATCCTTGCTTAACTCGTTCATTCCCTTATAATTGTCAGCGAACCGCGCGAATGCGCGCCGCTCCGGGCTCGCCCGGAGTCCGCTTGCGGAGAGGTGCGTCTCGCGGTGAGTGTCCCGCGTTGGGTCGCGGGTCGAAAAGCGGCTAAGTCGCTCGCCGTGCGGATTTGTACGCGAAACAAGTAGCGATGGTAAACGAACAGCGCAGCTCCCGCACCCGGCATCGGCCGGTTCGAAGCGGTCGCTCGCGCGGCGCAAAGCGAATCATTCTGCCGCGGCTCCTGCCGTTTCCTGCAGCAGCCCCCGGATCGAATACTCCGCCAGTCCTGCGAAGAAGAAGACCTACGACGAGAAACCGGCCTCAGAGCCGGCGCTGCGAATCCATGCGCATGCCCCCTCGCTCACCGCGCATCGGCTGGAAAGATCCAGTCGATCGCTTGTCTTCGCCCTCGACCGCCGCGTAAGCGTTCAAGCGCCGCCTGAATCGGCGGCGTCCGCATTCGTTCCGCGCCCTGCCCGCAAGACGTTGCGCCGGGGACCAGGTCCATGAAACGCATGCTTTTCAACGCCACCCAGGCGGAAGAACTCAGGGTGGCGATCGTCGACGGTCAGAAGCTCATCGATCTCGACATCGAATCCGCATCCAAGGAACAGCGCAAGAGCAACATCTACAAGGGCGTCATCACGCGCGTCGAGCCGTCGCTCGAAGCGTGCTTCGTCGATTACGGTACCGATCGACACGGATTCCTTCCGTTCAAGGAAATATCCCGCCAATACCTGAAAACTTCGCGCCGCGCGAGCGACGGCAACGGCGAAGCGGGCGACGGCGAAAGCCGTGGACGCCTGCAGGACCAGCTCCACGAAGGGCAGGAGCTCATCATCCAGGTCGACAAGGACGAACGCGGCAACAAAGGCGCTGCGCTCACGACGTACATCTCGCTCGCCGGCCGCTACCTCGTGCTGATGCCGAACAACCCGCGTGGCGGCGGCGTGTCCCGCCGCGTCGAAGGGGAGGAGCGCAACGAGTTGCGCGAAGCCGTGTCGGCGCTCGAAGTGCCGAGCGGCATGAGCGTGATCGCGCGCACGGCAGGAATTGGCCGCACGTCCGAAGAGTTGCAGTGGGACCTGAACTACCTGCTGCAACTATGGCACGCGATCGAGGACGCGGCGAACCTGCAATCCGGCGCGTACCTCATCTATCAGGAGTCGAGCCTCGTCATCCGCGCGATCCGCGACTATTTCCAGCCGGACATCGGCGAAATTCTGATCGACACCGAAGCGATCCACGAGCAGGCGCAGCAGTTCATGGGTCACGTGATGCCGCACAACGTCTCGCGCGTCAAGCTCTACAAGGACGACGTGCCGCTGTTCTCGCGTTTCCAGATCGAGCACCAGATAGAGACCGCGTATGCGCGGCAGGTGGCGCTGCCCTCGGGCGGCGCGATCGTCATCGACCACACGGAAGCGCTCGTTGCCGTCGACGTCAACTCGGCGCGCGCGACGAAAGGCGGCGACATCGAGACGACCGCGTTCACCACCAATCTCGAAGCCGCCGAGGAGATCGCGCGTCAGCTCCGATTGCGCGACCTGGGTGGACTGATCGTCGTCGACTTCATCGACATGGAGAGCGCCAAGAACCAGCGCGAAGTCGAGAACCGGCTGCGCGATGCGCTCAAATACGATCGCGCACGCGTGCAACTCGGCAAGATTTCGCGCTTCGGATTGATGGAGCTCTCGCGCCAGCGATTGCGCCCTGCGCTCGCCGAATCCGCCTACCTCCCCTGCCCGCGCTGCCACGGCATCGGTCACATCCGCGGCGTCGAGTCCACGGCCTTGCACATCCTGCGCATCCTTCAGGAAGAGGCGATGAAGGACAACACGGCGCAGATCGTCGCGCAGGTGCCCGTGGACGTCGCGACGTTCCTTTTGAACGAGAAGCGCGCCGATGTCCTCACGGTCGAAACGCGCTTCAAGGTCAACGTGTTGCTCGTGCCCAACAGGCATCTCGAAACGCCGAACTACAGCGTGCAACGGATGCGCCACGACGAGCTCAACCAGGGCGAACCGCTGCCTTCGTCCTTCGAGATGGTCGAGCAACCCGAGGACAGCCACGCGCTCGAGCGCAGGGAGGAAGCCAGGGAGCCGCGCCAGGAGGCGGTCGTCAAAGGGATCACGCCCTCGCAACCTGCGCCCATCGTCGCGCCGCGCGCATCGCCCGTCGCCCAGGTCGATGCGCAAGGTCACGCCGATTCGTGGCTCTCGCGAATGCTGCATTGGTTTCGCACGCCGACCGAGCCCGCGCGCGCGACCGCTGAATCGACACCTGCCGCAACCAAAGGCAGCGTCGGTGCAAGCAAGCCGCTTCGCGGTCGCGAAGGCACGCGCGACGGGCGCGGCCGCGGCGAGGGCCGCGAGGCGCAGCGTCGCGACGAGCGGCGTCCGACGCGCGAGCGCAATGCGAAACCGGGCGATGCGCTGCGGCGCCCCGAAGCGCACAGCGCGATCGAGACGCCGCGGCGATCGAGCGATGGCGCGCGTGGCGAGCCGCGCCGCGAATCGCGTGAGGCGCGCGGTTCGGCGCCTCGTCCAGCGCGGGATGCGCAACGAGCCGATCAGCGCGAGGGGCGCTCGCAGCAACCCCAACGGCGCGCACCTTCACATCCCGAAGCCGCGGCTCCCGCGGAAAGCGACGTGGCAGTTGCGCCCGAGTCGCCATTGCAATCGCGACCGCCTCATGCGAGTGAAGGCAACGGTGCCGCCGAAGCGCGTGAAGGCGGTGGTCGCCGCCGACGAGGTCGTCGAGGACGCGGCGGCGAGCGTGGCGAGCGCGCGCATCGACCCGCGTCAGGCGAGGAAGCAGGGGCGAGCGAAGCGGCGACTCCCCCGGTTTCGCCCGGCGAACAACATGATTCGTCAACGGCAGAAGCGCAACTCGACCAGGTGCCAACGCGGCCGCCGGTCGAATCCCCAACAGCGCAGCTCGAAGCATCTGCACCTGTCGTCGAGCGGACAACGCTCCACGCGCAACGTTGGGAAGAACCCGCGATGCCTGCGGCGGCCGAGCATTCGCATGATTCCGAGATCGACGTCCCTATGCCGAGCCTGACATTGCCGCCCGACTCCGACCTCGTCTTGGTCGAAACGCGTGCGGCTACGATCTCGAGCGAGGAGGCCGAGCCGGCCGTTCCGAGGCCGCGGCGCGTGCGTCCGCCGCGCATGGCGATTCCCGACGAGCCGTTACAGTTGGTCGAAACGCACAAGCAGGACGGCGGCTAGTCACTCGAGCATCGAGTCGAAAGGACAGGCAATCGCCTGTCCTTTCACTTGTTCAGGAAGTGCGTGCGAATGTGATCTAGCAGACCCGCCGCGCCGCGCTCGGTCAATTCGAGCACCGTCTCGAATCCGCGCGCACCGCCGTAGTAGGGATCGGGCACCTCCCGCAAGCCGAGCTTGGGCGCGAAATCGAGCAGCAGACCGAGATAGCCGTCGTAATCCGGCGGCCGCAATGCCTCGAGGTCGCGCAGGTTGCGAAGGTCCATCGCGAGAATGAAATCGAAGCGTACGAAGTCTTCCCCCGTCACCTGCCGCGCGCGAAGCGCCGCGAGGTCGTAGCCCCGGCGACGCCCGTGCAGGATGGCGCGCTCGTCCGGCGGCTGGCCGACATGCCAATCGCCGATGCCGGCCGACTCGATATGCAGCGCGTCTTCGAATCCCGCGCGCCTCGCCAGCTCGCGAAAGACAGTCTCTGCCGTCGGCGAGCGGCAGATATTGCCCATGCAAACGAACAGCACGGACGCGCGCGCCGCCTTCGACCTCGCGGGCGCGGCGTCGTCTTCGCGCTTCACTGCATGTACCATCCGTGGCTCACCACGAGCGACTGCCCTGTCAACGCATTGCTCGGAAACGCGGCGAACATGAGCGCGACTTCGGCGACGTCGTCGAGCGTCGTGAACTGTCCGTCGACGGTGTCCTTGAGCATGACGTTCCTGATCACGTCACCCTCGGAGATTCCGAGACGCTGCGCCTGCTCGGGAATCTGGCGTTCGACGAGCGGTGTGCGGACGAATCCGGGACAGATCACGTTCGCGCGCACGCCATGTGCAGCGCCCTCCTTCGCCATCGTCTTCGCGAGGCCGATCAGTCCGTGTTTCGCAGTCACATAGGGCGCCTTCATCACCGACGCGAGCTTCGAGTGCACCGATCCCATGTAGATCAGCGACCCGCGCCCCGCCTTGTACATGTGCGGAATGCACGCGCGCGTCGTCAGGAATGCCCCGTCGAGGTGAATCGCCATGAGCTTCTTCCACTCGGCGTAGCTGAATTCCTCGAGCGGATGGACGATCTGGATGCCTGCATTGCTGACGAGCACATCGATGCGGCCGAAGCGAGATGCGACGGATGCAACGGCAGCGTCGACCGCCCGCTCGTCGGTGACATCCATGGCGACGCCGATCGCCCGTTTTGGATCATCGTCGATTTCACGCGCCGTGTCCGCTGCGGCGCCGCCGTCGAGATCGGCGACGACGACGCGCGCGCCGGCGCGCGCGAAGCGGCGGGCGATCGCGCGGCCGAGGCCGCTCGCCGCACCCGTCACGATCGCGACCTGATCATTGAGTTCCATGAAAGCTCCTGCGTTTCGTTGCCACGATCGCGCTGCGGTCGTGGGATGATGCGTGGAATTTTCGGCTCATCGCGCGTGTTTCCGAGCGCGCGAGTCACGGTGCAAGTATAAGGTTCGCCCGTTTCGCAAGCTTCCGCATGCCGTATTGACGGTCACGCCATCATGTCCGATCTCGCTCGTCGATTTCTTGCCGCGTTGCTGTTCGTGCTGTCGATGTCGCAGCTTCCGGCGGTTGCTGCGGCGGACATGCACAAGGTGCTGCGTATCTCGTCGCCCGACATCACGAGCCTCGATCCGCAGCAGGGCACGGACCTTTACTCGACGCGCGTCGCGTCGGCGATCTTCGAGGCGCCCTACGAGTTCGAGTATCTATCCACCGGCTCCAAAGTGATCCCGAACACGGCCGAATCGATGCCGTCGATCACCGACGACGGCAAGATGTGGACGATCAAGCTCGAGAAGGGGATCTACTTCGCGGACGACCCGGTCTTCAAGGGCAAGAAGCGCGAGCTCGTCGCCGCCGACTATGCGTATTCGATCCGGCGCGTGCTCGATCCGAATCTTCGCAGCGGTGGCGACCCGGCGCTTACCGACCTGATCGTCGGCGCACGCAGCATCGTCGACCAGGCACGCAAGCCCGGCGGCAAGTTCGACTATGACGCGCCGATCGAGGGGCTGCGCACGCCCGATCGCTACACGCTCGTCATCCGTCTTGCGCACCCTGACTACACGATGCTCGAAAGGCTCGCGGGACTCAACATGATGGCCGTCGCGCGCGAAGCCATCGAAGCTGCCGGCGCCGACGTCATGCGCCGCCCGGTGGGAACCGGCCCTTACGTGCTGAAGGAATGGCGCCCCGCGTCGCGCGTGGTGCTCGAAGCGAATCCGAATTACCGCAAGGTGGTGTTTCCCGAAAACGCCGACGCGCCGCAGCAGGGGCTCGTGCGCAGCATGCGAGGCAAGACGATGCCTTCGATCGGGCGGATCGAAATCAGCATCATCGAGGAATCGCAACCCGAGATCCTCGCGTTCACGCAAGGCGACCTCGATTACATCGGGCTCGGCGGCGACGACACCAAGCGCGTGATGATCGACGGCAAGCTTCGTCCCGACCTCGTCGCCCGCGGCATTCGCCATTTGCGCTTCGGCTCGCCGAGCGTGACGTTCACGTATTTCAACATGGACGACCCGATCGTCGGTGGCTACTCGACGGCGCAGATCGCGCTTCGGCGCGCGATCGGCATGGGCTTCGACGTCGACGAGATGATTCGCGTGCTCTTCGCCGGGAATGCGCTGCCCGCAAACCAGCTCCTGCCGCCCGGCGTCAGCGGTCACGATCCGAGTCTGCCGCCGCACTCGCTTTACGATCCCGCGGCGGCCCGCGCCCTCCTCGATCGCTTCGGCTTCAAGGATCGCCATGGCGACGGCTACCGCGAAACGCCCGACGGCAAGCGACTCACTGTCGTCCGAGGCACGCTGCCCGAATCGTGGTATCGCGAAGCGGACACCCTATGGAAGAAGAACATGGATGCGATCGGCATCCGGATGAAGGTCGAGCAGCAGACGTTCGCCGAGCTGCTCAACCTGAGCCGTGCGGGGAAGCTGCCAATGTTCAACCTCGGTTATCGCTCGCTCGAGCCGTCCGGTTATCAGATCCTGCAAACGCTCTGGAGCAAGTCGCCGCGCGACACGAATCCGTCACAGTTTCACAACGCCGACTACGATGCCGCGTACGAGGCGTTCCTGCGCACGCCGGCGGGCCCGCAACGTGTGGCCCTCGCGCGCAGGATGTCGCAGATCTCGCAAGCCTACATGCCGATGATCCTGCACACGTACGGCGTTGGAAACGTGCTTTATTACCCGTGGGTCGAGGGCTATTGGCCTTCGCCGTTCGGCTTCTCGTGGAAATACCTCGATATCGACGTCGCGATGCGCGACGCGAAGCTGCGGGAGATGAGAAAATGAAAATCGGTGCCAGAGATGTATTTCCCGGCTCGTGTACGTCGAATCATGACGACCGCTTCGGGAAATACATCTCTGGCACCGATTTTCACGCCGGCACCGATTTTCACGTCTCCGTCGGCAGCGCCACGCCAAACAGCGTCTCGCGCAACTTGTAAAGCCGATCGCGTAGCTCGGCCGCGCGCTCGAATTCGAGGTTCTTCGCGGCGTCGATCATCTGCTTCTCGATGTGCCGCAATTCCTTCTCCAGATCCTTTTCGGGCATCGCGGCGTACTTCGCCTTCGCCTGCGCGGCCTTGAGCTCGCGGCGTTCCTCGTCGATGTCGTAGACGCCGTCGATCATGTCCTTGATGCGCTTCTCGACGCCCTTCGGCGTGATGCCCATCTTGTCGTTCCAGTCGATCTGCTTCGCGCGCCGCCGCTCGGTCTCTCCGATCGCCGCCTTCATCGAATCGGTCATGTGATCGGCGTAGAGGATCGCCGTTCCATGGATGTGCCGAGCCGCGCGCCCGATGGTCTGGATCAGCGATCGCTCGGCGCGGAGGAACCCTTCCTTGTCGGCGTCGAGGATCGCGACGAGCGACACCTCGGGAATGTCGAGGCCTTCGCGCAACAGATTGATGCCGACCAGCACGTCGAACTCGCCCAAACGCAGATCGCGGATGATCTCCACGCGCTCGACGGTATCGATGTCGCTGTGGAGATAGCGCACCTTGACGCCGTGTTCGCCGAGGTAGTCGGTCAAGTCCTCGGCCATGCGCTTCGTGAGCGTCGTAACCAGCACGCGCTCGTTGCGTGACACGCGCGCGTTGATTTCTGACAGCAGATCGTCGACCTGCGTCGCAGCCGGGCGCACTTCGAGCGCGGGATCGACGAGGCCTGTGGGGCGCACGAGCTGCTCGACGACCTGGCCCGAATGCTTCTGCTCGTAGTCGGCGGGCGTCGCTGATACGAAAATCGTCTGCGGCAACAGTCGCTCGAATTCGTCGAAACGCAGCGGCCGGTTGTCGAGCGCCGACGGAAGCCGGAAGCCAAAATTGACCAGGTTCTCCTTGCGCGCACGGTCCCCCCGATACATGCCACCGACCTGCGGAATCGTCACGTGGCTTTCGTCGACGAACATCAGCGCCCGCGCCGGCAGATAGTCGATCAGCGTCGGCGGCGGCTCGCCGGGATTTCGTCCCGACAGGTGGCGCGAATAGTTTTCGATGCCCTTGCAGAAGCCGATCTCGGCCATCATCTCGAGGTCGAAGCGCGTGCGCTGCTCGATGCGCTGCGCCTCGATCAGCTTCATCTGCGAGACGAAGAATTCCTTCTGCTCGACCAACTCGTGCTTGATGCCCTCGATCGCGTCCAGCACCTTCTGCCGCCCGGTCACGTAATGCGACGACGGAAAGACGGTGTAGCGCGCCATCTTGTGACGAAGATGTCCGGTCAGCGGATCGAATAGCGTCAACGATTCGACCTCGTCGTCGAACAGGGACACTCGCAGCGCGCTCTCGGCATTCTCCGCGGGAAAGATGTCGAGTACGTCGCCGCGCACCCGGAACGTGCCGCGCCGGAAATCGAGCTCGGCACGCTGGTATTGCATCTCCGTCAGGCGCTTGATCGCATCGCGCTGCGTCAGCCGATCGCCCTGCCGCACGTGCAGGATCATGCTGTGATATTCGGTCGGGTCGCCGATGCCGTAGATCGCCGACACGGTGCCGACAATGATGCAATCCGGGCGCTCGAGGATCGCCTTCGTCGCCGACAGCCGCATCTGCTCGATGTGCTCGTTGATCGAGCTGTCCTTCTCGATGTAGAGATCGCGCGAAGGAACGTACGCTTCCGGCTGGTAATAGTCATAGTACGAGACGAAGTACTCGACGGCGTTGTTCGGAAAGAACTCGCGAAATTCCGAGTAGAGCTGCGCGGCGAGCGTCTTGTTCGGGGCGAGCACGAGCGCAGGACGGCCGCTTCGCGCGATGACATGCGCCATCGTGTACGTCTTGCCCGAGCCGGTCACGCCGAGAAGCGTCTGGAACGACAAGCCGTCGGTCAACCCTTCTGTCAGCTTCTCGATGGCCTCGGGCTGGTCGCCCGACGGGTCGAACGGCTGATGGAGCTCGTAGGGGCTGTCCGGGTATCGGATGATCATTGGCGCGACGATTGTCAAGGTGAACCGATCATTTTAGTTCCGACAACGCCTGCGACGCGACGGGTCGTTCCGGCAATGCGCCGAACTGCAGCGCGGCAAGCCGCGCGTAAAGCGGGTTGTCGCGTACGAGCTCGTCGTGCGTGCCGACTGCGACGATGCGCCCTGCATCCATCACCGCGATGCGGTCGGCGTGGCGCACGGTGGCCAGGCGATGCGCGATCATCAGCACGGTGCGTCCGGCCATCAACCGCTCGAGTGCGCGCTGCACGATCCGCTCGCTCTCGGCATCGAGCGAGCTCGTGGCCTCGTCGAGCAGGAGAATCGGCCGGTCGGCGAGAATCGCGCGCGCGATCGCGATTCGCTGTCGCTGGCCGCCCGACAGCCGCACGCCACGCTCGCCGAGCGAGCTATCGAAACGCTGCGGCAGCCGCTCGATGAATTCGGTCGCGTACGCGGCATCGCACGCCGCGCGCACCTCGGCTTCACTCGCGCCCGGACGGCCGTAACGGACATTCTCGAAAACGCTCGTCGCGAAGATCACCGGCTCCTGCGGCACGAGCGCGATGCGATGTCGAATCTCGCGCGGGTCGGCGGCGGCCAGATCGACGCCGTCGATCTCGACGCGCCCCGCATCCGGATCGTAGAAACGCAGGATCAACTGGAACGCGGTCGTCTTGCCTGCACCTGAAGGGCCGACGAGCGCCACCTTTTCGCTTGGCAGCACGTCGAGCGTGAAGCGGTCGAGGGCCGGTATCGTCGGACGCGACGGATAGCAGAACGTCACATCGACGAAGCTCAGCGCGCCAGCACCGTGCGCCGGCATTGGTGTCGGATTCTCCGGCGCGCGAATCGTGGCTTTCACGTTCAGCAGCTCGAACAACCGCTCGGTCGCGCCGGCCGCCCGCTGCAGATCCCCGACGACTTCGCTCAACGAGCCGACAGCACCCGCGACGAGCACCGCATAGAAGACGAACGCCGACAATTGCCCTGCGCTAAGGCGTCCCGCGACGACGTCGTGTCCGCCGATCCACAGAATGACGCCGACCGCGCCGAACACGAGCACGATGACGGCGGCGACGAGAAGCGCGCGCTGGCGAATCCGGCGCACCGCGGTCGCGAACGCCGCCTCGACGCGCTGCGCGAAGTCGTGCCGGTCGCGGTCCTCGTGTCCATACGCCTGCACAAGGCGAATCTCGTGCAGCGATTCGTCGAGAAATGCACCTACGTCACCCACCCGATCCTGCGTTGCGCGCGCGAGCCTGCGCACGCGGCGACCGAACAGAATGATCGGCACGACGACGATCGGGACGCCCGCAAGCACGAGCAGCGTGAGCTTCGCACTGGTGAGCGCGAGCATCGCCAGTCCGCCGACCATCAAGAGGGTATTGCGGATCGCGACAGAAGCGCTCGAGCCGATCACCGTTTCGAGCATCGTCGTGTCGTTGATCAGGCGCGAGATGACTTCGCCGGTACGCGTCGCCTCGAAGAACGACGGCGGAAGCTCGACGAGGTGATCGAAGACCGTTCGCCGCAGATCGGCCGTGACGCGCTCGCCAAGCCACGACACGTGATAGAAGCGCATGTAGGTCGCGACAGCCATGACGACGATGACGAAAAGCAGCAAGGCCAGCATGCGATCGAGCGCTGCCGCATTCGCGGCAGCAAAGCCGCGATCGACGACAAAGCGAACGCCCTGACCGATCGCGAGCACCGCCGCGGCGGCAACGACGAGGCCGATCGCCGCGAACACGATCTCGCGCCGGTAGGGCCGCAGGAAGCGTGTGACGCGCGCGACCGTTCGCAACGCCGTGACCGGTGGAATTTTCGGTGCGGGTTCGAGACGCGTGTCGGCGCGAGCCATCGAGGGGAAGAGCGAAAGAAGCGATGACGCAGGTGGGGTCGGAAACGGCCCGACGCAAGCGATCACGCTACAATAACGGCTCCGCGTGCGCTCGCGAAATTCGACCTTTCACCGCACGCGGCACCTCGCCCCTTGCCCGAAGGCCCGCGCATGATCTCCCCCGCTCGCTCGCTGTTCACGACCGTCGAGCTCGCTCCTCGCGATCCCATCCTCGGCGTCACCGAGGCCTTCAACGCCGATGCCAATCCGCGCAAGGTCAATCTGGGCGTCGGCGTCTATGTCGACGACGAGGGCAAGGTGCCGCTGCTCGAATGCGTCAAGCGCGCGGAGCGCGAGATCACCGACCGCGCGACGCCTCACGTCTATCTGCCGATCGACGGACTCCCCGCTTACGACAAGGCGGTGCAGAAGCTGATTCTCGGACAGGAGAGCGACATCGTCGCGGCCGGGCGAGCGTTGAGCGTGCAGGCGCTCGGCGGAACGGGTGGCCTCAAGATCGGCGCCGATTTCCTGCGCAAGTTCGCGCCGACCGCGAAGGTGTTCATCAGCGATCCGAGCTGGGAGAATCACCGCGCGCTGTTCGAGGGCGCCGGCTTTTCCGTCGACGCGTACCCATATTACGACCCGTCGACGCATGGCCTCGCGTTCGATGCGATGCGCGCGTCTTTCCAATCGATGCCGGCGGGCAGCGTCGCCGTACTGCATGCGTGCTGCCACAATCCGACCGGCGTGGATCCGACGCCATCGCAGTGGGACGAGATCGTGTCGGTCGTGCGCGCGAAAGGACTAGTGCCGTTTCTCGACCTTGCTTATCAGGGCTTTGGCGATGGCGCCGAAGCCGATGCATCGGCGGTGCGCAAATTCGCCGCGACGCCTGGGCCGCTCTTCGTCTCGAACTCGTTCTCGAAGTCGTTCTCGCTCTACGGCGAGCGCGTCGGCGCGCTGACAGTTGTCGCGGCCGATCGCGACGAGGCCACGCGCGTGCTTTCGCAATTGAAGCGCGTCGTGCGCGCAAATTACTCCAATCCGCCGACGTTCGGCAGCCGGATCGTGGCACTCGTGCTGTCGAACGCGGAATTGCGCGAGATATGGGAAATGGAGCTTGGCGGGATGCGCGAGCGCATTCGCGAGATGCGCGACGTCTTTGTAACGAAGCTTGCTGCCCGCGCGCCTGGACAGGACTTCGAGTTCGTGCGCCGGCAGCGTGGCATGTTCTCGTACTCGGGGCTCGGCAAGGCGCAGGTGGAGCGCTTGCGCGACGAATTTTCGATCTATGCCGTCGACACCGGTCGCATCTGCGTCGCCGCGCTCAACTCGAAGAATATCGCGTACGTCACCGATGCCGTTGCGGCGGTGCTCGATACCGTGCCGGCGTGAGAGCGAATGGCGGCGCGCCATTCGCACGACGCCGGTGGTAGAATCATCGACCTCCGCGGGAATAGCTCAGTTGGTAGAGCGCAACCTTGCCAAGGTTGAGGTCGCGAGTTCGAGACTCGTTTCCCGCTCCAGATACCTGGGAGAGCCTGTGCGTGCTCTCCCTTTTCATTTCGCCGGGTTGATTCGCGCGATCTTCCCGGACGCCCATCCTGGCGGGATGGCAGAGTGGTCATGCAGCGGCCTGCAAAGCCGTGGACGCCGGTTCGATTCCGACTCCCGCCTGCCGTATTTCCATAACGCCGTAGCAGCGCGAATCCCTCAGGCATAAGATGCCTTCCCTCTGCTTCGGGGGATTGCGTGAACTGCGCGCTCGATGGGCGCACGCCTTGCCGGACGATTCTTGACCTGCAACACCGGCGGCGTAGCGTCTTTCGTGCACATGGCGGAAAAAACGATCAGCGATGTCTTGACCGAGGACCAGACTCCCATGAACGCCAAGAAAAATCGCGGGCATCCCGATGTCGACCGAATCGAGCGACGCGATCGACCGGCGACCCGGCACGTCGAGATAGACGCGCACGGTTTGGGCCGCCGCGCCTTCGTGCACGACATGCTGATGCTCGGAGGTGGCCTCGTGCTTGGCGGTTGCACCGCCATGCCGGCAACCGCGCCTGACGCAAGCCGGCCGTCAGGCGGCCGGGTTGCGGTTCGGTGGCTCGGCGGCGGGGTGACGGAGATCGCGACAAGCGATTACAAGCAGATCGCGTATGACGACGCCTGGATCTGGAACAACACGGGGTGGGACCGTTTCGGCATTCGGAAGCCACCCGAGTACGCGAGCAAGGAGGGATTCGTTCGCTACGTCGCCGACAAGAAGCCCGATGCGGTGTTCGTTCTGCTCACCCACGACCACGGTGATCACATTGGCGACTACTTCGAGATGCTGCAGGGTCTGGTCGCCGCGGGCCTGCCGGTGATGACGACCGGCCAAAGCGATCTCATGCGCAAGGGGCTCGTCGACGATTTCAAGCGCGCCGGCCTCGACCCGAAAAAGATCGTTGCGAACGAAGGAGCCGGAATGAATTTCGGCGGTGTCGCCAGGCACGGTGCCATGACGGCGCACCTCGTGCCGGCGATTCATTCGAACCTCCATGGGTTTCCAGCCGCCGGCTTCATGCTGGACATCGGCGGCATGCGCATTTATCTCAGCGGCGACACCGATCTTTTTGGCGAGATGAAGACTCTCGGCGAGCGCTATCGTCCGAATCTGGGGATCGTCTGCGTGGGCGACGGCGCTTACACGATGGGACCGGAAGACGCTGCGCGCGCCTGCCAGTGGGTGGGCGTTTCACGAGCGATCCCGGTGCACTACGCCCACAACGCGCTGGTGCGCGGAGTCGAGGCGGGCGAAGAGTTCAGGCGCGCGCTCGCGAATGTCGCGCCGAACGTAACGGCCACGGTGCTGCGTCCCGGCGAGTCTCGCATCATCCAAACCTCTCGATAAACACAACTCGAGTAGGTGATTTGCGGTTGGCGGATGTATTCGCGAATCACCGCTTCGTCGCGACCGACGGTGGAGACGAAATATCCTCTGGGCCAAAAGAGCTGCCCGGCGAAATTGCGCTTCCTCTCTCCGTATACCCGCGCTGTAGGCCGGATACTGATCAGCCACGTATAGCTACCCGACGCTCTACTGTCAGTTGCGCCCTCGCGTGAACGATCACAAAGGTCCTGTGTTCGTTACTGCGCTTTCGCTGTTACAACTCGGGGAAGAAGAGACGATGGCGGTCGGAATGCCTTGGCTATGGCCGTTTTCATCCAGCGGCGGCTCCGACAGATCCGGTCGATTGAACGAACTCAACTGGGCGAGCAGAATCGCGTCGGCCGCACCAATGAGCCGCCGTGCCCCGGGGTTCGCATTCCCTACCATCAGCGCATTTGCGAAATCGCTCGGATGCGGCCCCTGGTTTATGTAGAACGAGGAGCCGGCGAACGGACGAGGCGAAGTTAGCTCCAGCAATCCCAGAGTTCCAGGGACATGCGTCTTGAAGCCGCTGTAGTCGTAGTCCAATCCCAAGGCAGGGCCAATCTCGTGCATCGCGATCTGTAGCAGATCGACGCGACTCATCGCGCCGCCCGTCGGTTCACTGAGATCCTTCCGATATTGAGCCAGCCGTCTCCCATGTTGACCGTATACGCGGTGTAGTTCGAGTACTCGAAATTGTCCCGCGGGGTCGGATCCGCGAAGTAACCATCAACCTCCGGAAGGAGGTCCGGGTTGGTTTGGAAGAGGACGCACGAGTGTGTGATCCGCGAAGGGCTACCTGCCTCCTTGATCATGAACTCCTGCGCGTAGAGGCCAACGTCGCGAAGTCTGGCCCAGCCGAACTCGATGGTAAGTTTCCAATTGCCGTTTCCGCTGCTGAAAACACGTTCCCAATTTTCGCCAGCGACCTGCATGATTTCCTGCAACAGGCCGCCTCCGGCTACAAGTGGAGGCTGAGGCTGCGCTGGATTGTTGATGTAGACAAGACTGATTTTCAGACCGGCGAAAGCAGGCCGGGCTGCGCCGAGCGCCATGACGCAGGCCGGGTTGCGCCGAGCGCCATGACGCAGGCCAGTGCAATCCCGGCAATCGTCCGTTGGATCTTCACCTCTCCCCTCCCTCCTCTGAATTCCTGCGTCGCGCGCTCGCCAAAGAATGGCCGTCGCCGACACTCGAACGCACCGTCTCCCTATCCCATCACACCAGGTACGACAAGCGCGACACGATCGCCTATCGGAAAAATTGTTCGAGCAATTGCAACGCGGCCCGACGAGACGGACCAAATCGCTCCACTCATTTGCCGGTCGGCTCGCATCCCGCTTCGCGAAGGGCAAGAATGCGGACGAGGTCCGTCGCGCAACGAGAGCGAAGATAACCCCACCTCACCCTTGCCGCGAATCTCGCAAGCCGCGGCAACATTCTCTCGCCCCACGACGCCGGACCGAGCACATAGCTTGCCCGATGATCGTCGCGTGATACGCCAGAGTCGACCGTCCGCTCACCCGCATCCGCATCACGCAGCGCCGAAGCAAGGTCCGCAAGTCCGAGCACTTGCGCAAGCGTCGCCATCGCTTCCATGGAGACGTCGCCTTCCTTCCGTGCTGCTCGCGCCGAAAGCGAAAGGCCTTCGTCGAGTGCATCGTCGAGCGCGTTCGCAAACCGGATCGTCACGAGCCGATGCGCGTCAGCGTCAAGCAAATTCGGATCGGCGATCCAGCCTGCAACGACTCGCGGATTCCAACGCAGACCGGCATAGCCGTTCACCAGCCGCTCCGCGTCGTCGCCTACGATTCCCGCAACCTCGGCGCGCGACGTTCGCCTCACGCGCCCCATGCCGAGCCCGAAGTCGCCATGGCTGTAGGCCGAATGCAGCAGCCCCGCGACAATCGTTTCGCGTTCGGCGCCGACGCCGGCGAGAATGCTTGCGACGCCGACGAGATGGCAAACGAACGGCCGACCCTCCGCACGCCATTGGCCGGCGAAGAGCCGAACGGCGAGCCGATACGCATCGCGCACGGACACGATGAAATCGCCTGGATAGCCGGCCTCGATTAGTTGCGCGTACAAACGCACATTGGTCTGCGCGCGATCGGACAAGTTGCTCATCTCGACCTCCTCGCCGAAAAAACGGGGACTGTCAGGTAACCGAAAGACAGATGCCGACGTACGGTCGCCGCGACCGGAGCCGGCAAAGCTAAACTGCTCTCCGCGGCTCGAGGGAGCGTCGAAACGGTTGGCCCGTGGTCCCCTCCGGGCATCCAACCGCGAGGCTAAGCACGCATGGCTCAAAGCGACGTCACGATCGTAGTCGTTCCACGCGATCATTTCAGCGATACGCAGGCATCGCTGGAGAGCCTTTACGCGCAAACGCCTCCCTGCCCGATAGTCTACGTCGACGCCCGCTCGCCGCCGCGTATCGCCCGCTACCTGCGCGAGCAGTCGATAGCACGCGGTTTCGACCTTATTCGCGTCGATCACTACGTCACGCCCAATCACGCGCGAAATCTCGGCGCGGCGCGCGTTTGCACCCGGTACGTCGTGTTCGTCGACAACGACGTGATCGTCGCACCCGGTTGGTTGCCGCCGCTTGTCGAGTGTGCGGACGAAACCGGGGCGGCGATCGTGGGACCGCTCAACTTCGAGCGTCGTCCGCTGCTGCAAACCGTCCATTTCGCGGGCGGCGATACAAGGATCGAGATCGTCGACGACAACGGCGTCGAGCATCGTCGCCTGATCGATCGCATTCACAAGATGCCGGTGCCCGCCGGCCGAACACGCACCGAATCGGCGGAGTTCCACTGCATGCTCGTCCGTCTTGACGTGCTTCGTGCGCTCGGCGGGCTCGACGAAAACATGCTCAGCACGCGCGAGAACGTCGACTTCTGCCTCGCCGTCAGCGCGGCCGGCGGGACCATCTACCTCGAGCCGGAATCCAAAATTACCTACCTGCCGCCGGACCCATTGCGGCTTCGCGACGTGCCGTTCTTCGCGCTTCGCTGGAGCGATATCTGGGATCTGTCGAGCTTTCACCATCTCCGCGACAAATGGCGACTCGACGAAGACGAGTACTTCCTTCGTCAGTACAGAAGCCTGGGCTGGCGACGGCAGGGCATGATGATGCGTGGCGTGCTGCTGCGCTGGGTTGTGCCATGGCGCCTTCGCGACGCACTGGAACGATGGCTGCGGCCGCTCGAACGGCGCATCAATGCGCACCTCGCACGCCGGCATGCGCGCCGACACGGCGTGCAAATCGATGCGGGCATCGCGCGCCGCAATGTCAGCATGGACGCGAAGGCAGCCGCGTCAGATCGCCCGGTTCACCTGCTCGTCGTGCCGTGGGATATCGATCATCCAAGCGGCATAGAGCAGGTCGCCACCAACCTCTACCAGCGGTTCGACGCGGGCAGCCAATACTCGCCGGAAATCCTCGTCCTCTCGTGGTCGCATCGCACGCCGGTCAGCATGGTCAAGGATGGCCGGCGCGTCTCGTATCTGCGCGTTCGCTTGCCGATCTCGAGGGAGCGCGGGTTGCGAACGTTCGCCAAATGGCTCGTATCGCTGCCGATCGAGCTCCCGCCGCTCGTTCGCTATCTGCGTGACCATCGCGTCGCCACGATCAACATTCACTATCCATCGCTTGCCTCGCTTCAGTTCGTGCTCGCGAGCATGTTCGTGCCGAGCCGTCCGCGGATCGTCCTCTCGTTCCATGGCCTCGACCTCGTCAACGCGAGCAGAAGCCGCGGTATCGTCCGATTCGCGTGGACGCTGCTGATGCGCCGCGCTCACGCGGTTGCCACGTGCTCGAACGGCTTGCAAACTATCCTCGCCGCGTGGCAACCGGCCATCGGTGCGCGCGCGACGACCATTCACAACGGCGTCGACATCGACGATCTGATGCGCACGCGCAATCCTGCCGCGCGCGTTCATCCGCGGCTCGCGCAGCGCCGGTTCATCCTCTGCGTCGCGTCGCTCGAGAACAAGAAAGGCGCCGACGTGCTGCTCCACGCGTTGCGCGTGCTGCGTGACGACCCCAGTTGCAGCGACGTGATGCTGGCCCTCGTCGGCCCCGAGCACGGCAGCGGTCCCGTCCTGGTCGATCTCGCTTCCCGGCTCGGATTGTCCGACGCGGTCGTGTTCTGCGGGTTGATCGCGCACGACGATCTGCACGCCTACTACGAAGCGGCGAGCGTATTCTCCCTGCCGTCGCGCTCGGAGCCGTTCGGCATCGTGCTGCTGGAAGCCGGCGCGTTTCGCTGTCCCGTCGTGGCAACCGCCGTCGGCGGCATTCCCGAAATCATCACCGACGGCGTCGATGGGCGCCTCGTTCCCGCCGAGGATGCGCAGGCGCTGGCGACGCGTCTTCGCGATTTGCTGATCGATTCGGCCGCGAGCCGCCGACTCGGGCAGGCGTTGCGCGAGCGCGTCGAAACGCATTTCTCGTGGAAACGCGCCGGCGATGCTTACCTCGCGCTCTGCTCCAGTCCCATCGAGCCGCCCGCGCCCCAGCGCCTCGCCCCTCAACCGGATTAGGGCCTGTTAACATTTTGCGTCGCTTGGCAGCGAAGCGCTGCCGTTTTCGCGCGCTTGTCAGCAGTTCGTCAGCAATCGGTCAGCGGCCCGAAAGAGTCGCTGCAAACCTGTTGTCTCTTTGCATTCGCTGACGCCCGCGCGTCGCCGCGAGTCGCACGGCGACGTTGTCAATCTCCCCCGCCCACGTCACCTTTACATCAAGGCGGCGAAACACGCCGTTCAATGGTGTCGCTCTCGAGGAGGGGTAATGCGATTTCGCTCAGTGCTCTTGTCCGCCGCGGTCGCGTCGTGTTTCGCGCCGACGATCGCGGTGGCCGATGATGTGACCGAACTCAAGGCGCAGATGGAAGCGCTGCAAAAGCAGCTCGATGCCGTCAAGGCGCAACTGCAAACGATGCAGGCGCAGCAGGCGCCGGCAGCGCCAGCGGCCGGCGGCGGTTCGTTCCTCCAGTTGAAGCCCGGACCCGGCGTTCATTTCCTGGTTCCCGGCGGCGGCGACGTTCAGTTCTACGGCAACCTCAACGTCTCCTTCGACTATGGGACGAAGGGGCTCAAGAGCGATTACGGCGTGAATGGCGGCATGCCGGTCGGCAAGATGGGCTGGGAACCGGATATTTCCAGCAATCTTTCTGCGCTGGGCTTGCGCGGAACACACCCGCTGCACAGCGACCTCGACTTCGTCTGGCAGCTCGAAGCCGGGATCGACATCTCCGCGACGCCGGGAACGAAAGAAACCACGTCGAACACCAGCGATGTCGTGAACGGCGCGCTGTTCTCGCGCAACAGCTTCCTGGGCTTCGCCGGCAAGGATTGGGGCGGCGTGCGCATTGGCAAGAACGAGACGCCATACAAGACGTCGACCGACCCGCTCAATCCGTTCTCCGGCATGTTCGGCGACTATCGCGTTATCATGGGCAACACGGGCGGCGACAACCGCGTCGAATTCGGACTGCGCGCGGCGCATGCGATCTGGTACGAGTCACCCGACTGGAGCGGGTTCTCGTTCAAGGCGATGTTTTCGCCGGGCCAGAACCGCGACGACACGAGCAGCATCGTCGCGGAAGCCGAGCCCGACTGCACGGGCGGCAATATCCCGGGAAGCGGCGCAACACCGCCGCTTTGCAACGACGGCTCGTTCGGCGATCTGTGGAGCATAAGCGGCTTGTACAAGCAAGGGCCGCTGTACGTGACAGCCGCGTACGAGTTGCACAAGAACGTCAATCGCACGAGCGATCTCGCGAACCTCGATCCGCGCGACGTCGGCGACGAGACTGCGGTCAAGGTGGGCGTGCAGTACAAGTTCCCGACGAAGACCACCGTCGACTTTGTCTGGGAGCGCACGCATCGCGATCTGCCGTCGGACCTCGAGTTCCAGAACGAGCGCAGCCGTCCCAATGCGACCTGGCTCGCGGCGACGCAACAGATCACCGACCGCGACAGCATAAGCGCCGGTTGGGCGCATGCGAGCAAGTCGAAGGGCTTCCTCGGCGTGCACAACACGCCCGACAACCAGACGACCTTCGACAACTCAGCCAACATGTACACGATCGCATGGCGGCACGCGATCGACCGCTACCTGTCGATCTATGCCGACTATGCGTTGACGGTCAATGCCGCCGACGCGCACTACGACCTCGGCGCGGGCGGCCACGGCGTCACCATCGACTGCCACGACTCGACGCCCCTGGCGGCTTTCGACGCTACGACGGGCGGCGTGACGAACACCGGCCCGCACTGCTATTCCGGCGGAAGATTGCAGGGCATCTCGTTCGGCGTGCAATACCAGTTCTAGAACAGGCAATGGAACCGCGCGATACGCCAACCGCGAGCGAGCGCGCAGCGCGCAGCGCGCAGCGCGGAGCGCGACGCTATACTGACCGCGATCGTCGCAACGCGCGATTGACGTCTCCCCTCCGCGCGCCGCTTCCCCGGGGGCGCGCGGGTGCAGCAGGGCCTGAGGTGGCGGCGGCAGAGATGCCGCCGCCACGTCGGCCTCCGAATCGCGCGAGGCGACCGAAAGGAAGCTCGTGCGCATTCTCGTCGTCGAAGACGACCCGCTGCTCGCCGAAAGCCTGATTCGCGCCCTGCAGCAGCAGGGCTACGGTGTCGGTCACGCGCGCCGCGGCCATGACGCGGACACGCTGCTTCGCGCGAATTGCTACGATCTCCTGCTGCTCGACATCGGCCTGCCCGACGTCGACGGCTTCGAGGTGCTGCGGCGCCTGCGCGCGCGCGCCGACTCGACGCCGGTCCTGATCGTCACCGCGCGCGAGGAAGTCGACGAGCGCGTGCACGGCCTGGACCTCGGCGCCGACGATTATCTTACCAAGCCGTTCTCGCTGTCCGAGCTCGAGGCGCGGGTTCGCGCGCTGCTGCGACGCGCCAAGCCGCAGGTCGCGGCGCGCACGGTGATCGGAAGACTGACGGTCGACAACGCCGCACGACGCGCGCGAATCGACGGCCAGCCGGTCGATCTCACCGCGCGCGAATGGGCGCTGCTCGATCTCTTTCTCGCGCGACCCGGGCATGCGCTGTCGAAGCTCACGATCGCGCAGGGCGTATCGGAGTCGGCATCCGCGATCGCGCCTAATACCGTCGAGGTGTACGTGTCGCGGCTTCGCGCCAAGCTCGAGCCGGCCGGCATCGTGATTCGCACCGTGCGCGGCTTCGGCTACCTGTGGGAACAACCGGACCATGCGGCCAACGGCTGACGCCGGCAGCATCCAGGCGCGGCTTCTGCGCACGCTGATGGTGTCGCTGCTCGGTCTTTTGATCCTGAGCGGCTTCGTCACGTGGTTCGTCGCGTACCGCGTCGCAAACGATGCCTACGACCATGCGCTGCTCGATCCCGTCATGGATATCGTCCAGAACGTGCGGCGAGGGCCGAACGGACCCACGCTCACGCTGTCGCCGCGAGAGCAGGCGGCGTTGCTCTTCGACGGTTCGGATCGCGTCTTCTTCCAGGTGCGTGATGCCGACGGCCGATGGTTCGCCGGCGGCCAGCGCGATCTCCCGCCTCCGCCCAACCCGCTCATCGCCCGCGTGCCGACGTTCTACAGCGCAACCGTGGGCGATAGCGCGGTGCGCATCGCTGCGATGCGCACCGACCCGGGATTCGAAATCTACGTGGCGGAAACGACGAACAAGCGCGACCGCCTCGTGTGGGAAGTGATTCTCGCCGGTCTTCTGCCATCGCTGATCCTGATCATCGCCGCCGTGGCGCTGGTCTGGTTCGGCGTGAGCCACGGCCTCGCGCCGCTGCGCAAGCTGCGAAACGAGCTCGCCCAACGCTCGCCGGACGATCTGCGCGCGCTCGACCTGTCGCATGCGCCGTCGGAAGTGCGACCCGCGATCGCTGCGCTCAATCGCCTCTTTCAGCGCATCCGCGAGACAAGCGAGTCGCAGCGGCGCTTCCTCGCCAACGCCGCACACCAATTGCGTACGCCGCTCGCCGGAATGCAGATGCAACTCGAGCTCGCACTGCGCGAGCCGACATCCGAGTCGCTACGCGCGACGCTCGGCAAGATGCGCGACGCCGTTTTGCGCAGCGGCCGCGTGACGAATCGGCTGCTTGCGCTCGCGCGCGCCGAGCAGGCAGTCCCCGCCGGCGAGCATTTCAAGTCGATCGACCTTCACGCGCTGGCCGAACGCGTCGGCGCGCAATGGATCCAGCCGGCCATTGCCCGCAACATCGATTTCGGCTTCGACCTGGCGCCCGCGATCGTCGAAGGCGACGACGCGCTGCTCGCTGAAATGCTCGACAACATGGTCGACAACGCGCTGCGCTACACGCCGGCGGGGGGCGCGGTCACGGTTCGCTGCGGCACCGAGAAAAGCGGCGCATATCTCGGCGTGGAGGACACCGGCATCGGCATTCCGGAGAGCGAGCGCGACAAGGTCTTCGAGCGCTTTTATCGCGGCATCGGTGTCGGCGGCGACGGTTCGGGACTCGGCCTTGCGATCGTAAAGGAAGGCGCCGACCGGCACGCTGCCTCGGTCGTCGTATCGGCGTCAGCGGCCGGCGTTGGTACGTTCATCCAAGTACGCTTCCGCGAGAAGCCGGTGCCCGTTCATGCGGCGCCGAATCCTGCGGCCGCGTCGCGGCTCGACGTCACCGAGCAGGTGAGCGCCGTCAAGGGCGCCTGACGCGAATACGCAAAACAACCCGGTCCGCGCCAAAACAAAGGACCGCGGCTTGCACAATATCGACTCGAAACACGCCAGAGATGGCGGCGAAATACCGCGGCCCAGGTGGCAATGGCGCGTGTTCGTCGTCGCGCTCCTCATCGGCTATTTCACCGCGGGTGTCTTTGGGCGCTTTCCCTGGAAAGCGGACGAGCCGTATGCGTTCGGCATCCTCTGGGAAATGGTGGTCGATCACACGTGGCTCGTGCCGAGCGTGGTTCACCAGCCGTTCGTCGAGAAGCCTCCACTGGTGTTCTGGCTCGGTGCGGCGTTCGTCAAGCTTCTGCCGGCGTTTCCCGCCTTCGAAAGCTCGCGCGTCGCGATCCTGCTCCTGGTGCTCGTCACCGCGAGTTCGCTGGCCGCCTGTGCGCACACGCTTCATCACGAGGTCGTGACGTGGCTGCGCGCGGTCGCTGGCAACGGGCAGGCAACGCCGAGCGCTTCGGCAGCGGCGCCATTGGACGCCGCGCTTTACGCGCTCCTCGCGCCGTTGCTGATGGCCGGCACGATCGGATTCGCCGAGCACGTGCACAAGCTCACCGTCGATCTTGGTCAGCTTGCCGGTTCGGTTCTCGCGCTTTGCGGTGTTGCGCAGGCTGGACGGGCTGGGGCGTTGAAGGACGAAAGCGAGCGATCGGTTCGCAAAGCGACGATCGCGGGCATGCTCGAAGGAACGGGTGCAGGCATTGCGTTCATGTCAAAGGGTCTGTTCGTGCCGTGCGCGCTTGCCGTTACCGCGCTGGGTTGCCTTTGCATTCCCGCGTATCGGAATCGCAGCGCCACGATCGCTCTGATCGTCGCCGCGGTGGCGGCGTTGCCTTGGCTGGTGATCTGGCCGGCGTGGCTGCATCACGCATCGTCTACGCTTTTCAGGGAATGGCTGTTCGTCAATAACGTCGGCCGGTTCGTCGGCTACACCACCCTTGGTGGAAACAACGTGTCCATGGGCAGCCGCGTCGTGTCGATGGTCATCATGGGCTTCCCGTCGATCGTGCTCGCCGCGTGGGTCGCGCTTCGTGTCGTTGACAGCCGGTGCGCACGCTCATGGCAGTTCCTGCGTGACGCGCCAGGGCACGCCGCAGTCGCCATCTACCTCGGCGTGTCGCTCGCAGTGCTCGGCGCGTCGGCATCGATGCGGGACGTCTACCTGCTGCCCGCGCTGCCAGCGATGGTGCTTCTTGGACTGCCCATTGTTGCCCTCCCCCGGCGGCCCGCACGCACCTTGGCGGCCGTCCTCGTCGATATCGGCTTCCTGCTCGTCGCGGCGATCGTGATGCTCGTTTGGCTCGGCCTCGTTGTCCGCGGCAATGTACCCGACCTGCCAGGAATGCGATCGACCATGGCACGCTATTTGCCGTTGCCGTTCAAATTATCTGTGCATGTCGCCGCTGCGGTTCTCGGCGTCGCCGCGCTCGTCGTCTGGCGCGAGGTCGTACGAGGGGCCACGTTCGCGGGTGCCTTCGTCGCGTGGTGCGCCGGGATCGCGACGACGTGGGTTATCACCTCGGTGCTGCTCTTGCCCTGGATCGATGCCGCGCGAAGCTACGATGCGACATTTCTGGAGGTGAAGCGGCGGGTCTCGGCGGAGCCCGGGTGCGTCGCGACACTCAATCTCGGCGAGTCGGAGCTGGCCCTGCTCGAATATGTGACGCGCGCGACGATCACGCGCTCCTTCCTCGGCCATTCCGGTGTCGGAGACATCTCGAAGCCCAACCGCGCCGCCGAGGCGTGTCCGTGGCTGCTCGTCCTTTCGAACGGCTCATCGGGACCCATCGCACCCGACACGCGATATTGGTCCTTGGTCTGGTCCGGTGCGCGACCCGCCGATCGCAATGAGAACTTCGGCCTTTATCGTTCGCGCAATTAAAGCGGATCACGACCGCTCTTGCGTTGTCGAATGCTCGGATCCGATTCCAAAGGGATTTGTCAGCATTCGAGAGGCGTTTTGTCAGCATTTGATCAGCATCGCGCCGCGAGTGTTGCATTCGGCGCGATCGCCATCGTGGGCGGCGGAAAAAGGACTGCTGGTCACGATATCGCGGCGTTGTATCGCGGCAATGGGTGTGGCACCTTGAGTCGATCTTCGCCGACCCTCGTCGTCACTGGCGCGTAAACTCGTTTCGCCGTCGCTGCACCTGAAGTTCATCGCATTGCGTCACCGGAACGATCGACACGCACGCCTTCGCCCCGAGTGCACGCAAGCTCTGCCAGGAGGAAATCCGAAATGAATGCAACGCGAGCGCTGGAACCCGTGCAACACACGGGCCTTTCGAATCGATGGGCGCAACTGATCATGGGCATCATCTGCATGGCCATGATCGCCAACCTGCAGTATGGCTGGACGCTCTTCGTCAACCCGATGAGCCAGAAATTCGGCTGGTCGCGCGCGGCGATTCAGGTCGCATTCTCGATCTTCGTGTTGTGCGAAACCTGGCTCGTCCCCGTCGAGGGCTGGTTGATGGACAAGTTCGGCCCGCGGCCCGTTGTCCTGGTCGGCGGCATCCTGGCCGGGATCTCCTGGATCCTGAATTCGTATGCGACGTCGCTCGGCATGCTGTACTTTTCGGCGGTCATCGGCGGTATCGGTGCGGGCAGCGTCTACGGCACATGCGTCGGCAACGCATTGAAGTGGTTTCCCGACAAGCGCGGCCTCGCGGCGGGCCTCACGGCCGCCGGGTTCGGCGCTGGAGCAGCGCTGACCGTGATTCCGATCGCCAACATGGTGCGCTCGGGCGGATACGATCGCGCGTTCTTCACCTTCGGCCTGATCCAGGGCGCCGTCGTGCTCGTCGTGTCGCTGTTCCTCATCCGGCCGCCGACGACCGCGATCGTTGCCGCCGTCAAGGGCAGCGTAAACCCGCTTACGCGGCGCAACTTCACGCCCGGTGAAATGCTCCGCACGCCGGTGTTCTGGATGCTTTACGTCTGCTTCATTCTCGTTGCCTCCGGCGGCCTGATGGCAGCCGCCGAGGTTGCGCCGATCGCGAAGGATTACGGTGTAGCGACGACGCCCGTAACCTTTTTCTGGGCGACGCTGCCGTTGCTCACCGTCGCGCTCTCGATCGACAACCTGGTCAACGGACTCACGCGACCGCTCACGGGATGGATTTCCGACCATCTCGGTCGCGAGAACACGATGCTGCTGGTGTTCGCCGTCGAAGGCCTCGCGATCTGGGGCCTGATGAAATTCGGTCATCAGCCCGCGGGTTTCCTGATCTTCGCGCCCTTGATCTTCCTCGGATACGGCGAGATCTTCTCGCTCTTCCCGGCGGTCAGCGGCGATACGTTCGGGCCGAAGTACGCGGCGGCCAACAATGGCTTCCTCTACACCGCGAAAGGGACCTCGTCATTGCTGATTCCGCTCGCGAACGTTCTGAAGAGCTCCGCTGGGACTTGGGTGCCGGTGCTCTGGATCGCGGGCGCATTGCCGATCATCGCTGCCCTGCTCGCGAAATTCGTCGTCTCGCCGATGCGGCGGCGCATGCTCGAGGAGGTGGTCGCCGATCCGGCCGAGGTACAAAAGCCGGCGAAGGCCGCGGTGCAAACCGGATAGCGACGACGCCGATCGCGCCGTCAGAGGGCGGCGCTCGTGCGCGCGAGCAGGCTCACGAGCGCATGCACGATATCGACGCTCGGTACCGGGACGCCCGTCGCGGTACCGAGCTCGCGGATCACGCCGACCAGCGCCTCGACTTCCATCCTGCGGCCGCACTCGAGATCCTGCAGCATCGACATCTTGTGCGGCCCGAGCGCCTGCGCGCCCGCGAGCCTTCGCTCGGCGCTTACGCGCAAACGCAATCCGAGCCGTTCGCCGATTGCCCGCGCTTCCTCCATCATCGCGAGGAGCACGCCCCGCGTGCCCGCATCGGTCACGACCACATCGATCGTCGCGCGCGTAAGAGCGCTCACCGGATTGAAACCGAGATTCCCCCAGAGCTTGAGCCAGATCTCGTCGCGGATGTCGGCGCGAATCGGTGCGTCGAATCCGCTGGAGGTGAACAGCGCGCGCAAACGCTCGATGCGCGGCGTGGTCGATCCATCCGGTTCGCCGATCGGGAACTTGCCGCCGTGCTCATGGCGAATGACGCCGGGCGCGATGATCTCCGTCGCGGGATAAACCACGCACCCGATCGCTCGCGCGACACCAAGCGTTGTCCGCTGCATTCCGCCGGGGTCGACGCTTTGCAGCGTCAATCCCTCGAATGGAACACGCGGCACGTCGAAGTACCAGTACGGAAGGCCGTTACTCGCGGTGACAAGCGTCGTGGTGTCGTCGAGAAGCGGCAGCATCGAGGGCACGGCCGCCGGGATCGAATGCGCCTTCAACGCGACGATGACGAAATCCTGCGGGCCGAATCGGGATCCGTCATCCGAGCACGCAATGCGCTCGACCAGCTCGCGGCCCTCGATCTGCAGGCGAAGACCGTTTTCGCGCATCGCCGCAAGGTGCGGACCGCGCGCGACGAGGCTCACGTCGTGTCCGGCGCGCGCCATCTGCACGCCGAGGTACCCGCCGATGGCGCCGGCGCCGAAGATGCAGACCTTCATGCGATACCGATCAGGCGGGCTTCCCGCGCGGACGAAGTCCGCCTTCGATCAAAATCTCCTCGGGAATCGTGCTCCTGACGTCGCGAATCAGCCGAAGCGCTTCCATAATCCGCAACACGCCGTAGCTGACGTCGATTTCGTACCACGCGAAGCCCGCGCGCGCGGCCGCGCCGTAGCGATGATGGTTGTTGTGAAAACCGGCGCCCAGCGTGAACAGCGCGAGCGCCGGGCGATTGACCGAGTCATCGTCGACGTCGTAGCGCCGGTAGCCGCCGGGGATTTGCGGCATGTGCGCGAACGTATTGATCATCGACGTTGCGTGAAGCACGAGGCAGCACGGCACGTAAAATCCCCATAAAATTCCGGCGATGCCGCCGATCGCTGCACCAAGGAGGCCGTAGTGGCAGGCGAGAACCAGCAGAAGCGCGCCGGCGTAAAACGGCAGCCAGTAGTAGCGATCGAGAAAGCGCAACTCGGGATACTTCGCGAAATCGGCGATCGCGTCGAGATTCGTCGCGGCATGGTGCGGCCTGCGAAACCACGCGACGTACGACTCGAAGAACGAATGCGTGGCCGGCGAATGGGGATCGAGGTCCGTTTCAGCATGCTTGTGATGCTCGCGATGCTTGCTCCCCCACCAGAGGCTGCCGCGCTGCCCCGTCTGCGACGCGAGCAACGCGAGCACGAACTGCACGGGACGGTTCGCCTTATACGCGCGATGCGAAAAATAGCGATGGTTGATGCCTTCGATCGCGAACATGCGGATCGCGAAGCTCGCGGCGGCGAGCGCGAGCAATGGCCCGGTGAGCGGAACGAATGCGATCGCGGACAGCGCCCCGACGTGTCGTTCGAGCACGCGCAACGTCGAAAACCACGGGGCTTCTCCCGGCTGTATCCCATAGACGGCTTCGTTGGCCATGGTGCGCCGGCGATTATGCGCCCAACTCAGGCGACAAAAGTAGTAGATTCGGGCCGGCTCCGACCACCGGGCCGTCTTCGGCTATGCTTCTATAGGTCATAACCCGAAGGAGTGCCATGCCGAACATTGGCGCAGTGCTGAAGCAGGAAATCGCACGCCTCTCGCGGCGGGAAATCCGCGGCGAGGTGCAGGCGACCAAAAAGGCGTCGGCGCAGTATCGCCGGCATATCGCGGGCTTGCGTCGTCAGATCGCCGCGCTGGAGCGCCAGATGGCGCTGCTTTCGCGACGCGTCGCCAACGGCGCGGCGTCGCAGGACACGGAAGCGGGACCGAAGATCCGCTTCGTTGCGAAGGGACTGCGGTCACAGCGCGCCAGACTCGGCCTTTCCGCCGACGAGTACGCGCGATTGGTTGGCGTCAGCCCGCAGTCGATCTACAACTGGGAGAACGGGCACACGACGCCGCGGCCGGCGCAAGTAGCCGTTATTGCCCAATTGCGACGCCTGGGCAAGCGCGAGGCGCGCTCACGTCTCGAGGAGGTTCGACCCAAGCGAGCGCAGCGCCGGCGGCGTCGCTCGACGTCGTGACGAATCGCGCGCTGCGGCGCGCTTAGCGCGATCGCGATCCGGGGCAGCAAAAAAGCGACACCGAAGCGGTCGCCACGGTGTCGCCTGGGTGCGGCTGGGCTTCAGGCTCTCGATTACTTGTAGGTGTTGCTCGATGTTGTCGCGCCCTTGTTCTGCATCGATCCCTGGCTCGACGTCGAACCGGATTTGCTCGCGCTCGACGAGCCCTGATCGCTCTGCGACGAGCTTTGGTTCTGCTCGACGCCGAGCGCCGCGATTGTCTGCTCGTCGAGGTTGCCCGACTGGGGCAGGCCCTTCGATTGCTGGAACTTCTTGATGGCCGCCTCGGTGTTCGGGCCCATTTGACCGTCCACCGTGCCAACGCTGAAGCCCTTATCGTTCAAAGCCTGCTGCGCCGAGCGCACGGTTTCGGAATTGTTCTCCTCGCTCATCGCGCCCTGCGACGAACCGGAGTTGCTCATCTGCGACGAGCTGCCTGACGGCGACGTTGCCGACTGCGAACTCTTCGACATCGAGCTCGGCTGCTGGGCCGAGCTTTGACCGTCGGTCGCGCCGGTTGTCGTCGTGTTCGTGTTGCCGGCTGCAGCGGCGACACCGGTGAGCGACAGCGCGGCAAGTGCAACTGCAAGCTTGCGAAGTGTCATTTGAACATCCTTTCCATCTCATTGCGATCCGACGAAATGTCGGTTCGCCACCTGTAACGAGCGCTTTTTTCGCGCCCCGCAAATAAATCCAGTTGCAAGGCCTGTGCCGCGTCGCTTCGTGGCATCGATGTCGCGTGAACGGCCTCAGCAGGCCTTCGTGTGCGATTCGCGCATCTCGCGCCGATCCGGCATTGCAATCATTACAAGCACGATGACCGCGCCGGTCTGCAACGTCAGCCGGGGACGGACACCCGCATGCCAGTTCACGTCGTCCGAACGCGGTCGAAGGATCACGGACGTTGTCGCTCGCTCGCGACGCATCGGCTAGACTTGCGTGTCGAGCGTCGACACGCGAACCGGGACCGCCACATTTGCTAACCGCGACGCAAAGCGAATCTAACGAGGACATTTCCACGCTTTGCAGGCGCATCGTGGAGGCGTCGTCCGATGCCGTCATCTTTGCCGATCGCGACGGCGTGATCCGGTTGTGGAATCGCGGCGCCGAGCTCGTGTTCGGTTACGCGGCCGGCGATGCGATCGGACGCAGTCTCGACATGATCATTCCCGAGCGTCTTCGTCCGGCGCATTGGGATGCGTTCCACCACAGCATCGAAACCGGCCGCACGAAGCACGTCGACCGCGTGCTCACCACCCGGGCGACGCACAAGGATGGCGAACGGCGCTACGTCGACCTGAGCTTCGGGCTCGTTAAGGATGCCGATGGCGCGGTGCTCGGCGCCTTTGCCGTCGGCCGCGATGCCACGAAGCGCTATCTCGACGACGCGGCCAGCAGGAAGCTCATTGCCAAGCTCGAGTCGACGATCGCCGAGCTTCGCGCGAAAACGCCGGGTTGATTGCGTTCACAGCGTCGGCTTGTTCTCGTGCGCGTACGTCTTCTCGACGCGCTCCTGATCCCGGATACATCGCTCGGCCGTTGGATAAGCGCGCAGGCGCTCGAACCCGATGTCGCCGCCGCAATCGATGCAGTTACCGTACGTTCCGTCCGCGATGCGCGCCTTGGCCCGATCGATCGCCAGGAGCTCTTTCGCGTGGCGATCGGTCATCGCGACATTCAAATGAGCTTCCGTATCGGCCACCGACTGATCACCGATGTCGCCGGGGAGGACGCCGGCGAGCGAGCCGAGCTCGCGACGTTCGGTCTCCTCGAGCTCGTCGTGCACTTCGCTCGAGAGCGCACGCCGCCGCTCGTCGAGCCGCCGTGAAAGCTCCGACAATTCCCGCTTGCCTAGCGCCATGGCGGTTCCATCCCCTGACTTTGGTCAGGTGCGGTCGGCTCAGGTTCCGCTCGGCGTGAGGCGTCTTCAGGTGGGCATGCCGCTCATCAAGTCGAGCGCGAGATACTGCTTGCGGTACTCCTCGAACGGCACGTTGTCCGACGCTTCGAGCTCGCGCTGCGCCTCTCGCGACTCCCGTGCGAGCGTCGCGAAGCGCGTTGCGGTTTCCTGCGGAAATGGCAATGCGAGAATCGCCTCGCGATGCGCGAGCGAATGCGCGAGCGCGAATTCGATGTAGGAATCATCGTAGCGCTCGTGCATCTCCTGCAGCACGCGCGCCGACGGCGTACGCGCGGGATCGCGAAGACGCGCTTGCGCGACGTCGAGCGCATCGCGGTGATCCTGCGTCCCGGTCGCGTAGTCGAGCGCATCGGCGATCGGCGCACAGTCGCGAATCACGGCCAAGCCCCACTCGAGAAGGCCGGTTTCGCGGCCGCTGCGCGAAAGCCGCAGTCCCGGCTCGCGCCCGCGCTCCGCGACGCGATATTGATTGTTCGCGATGGTACGAATGTCCTCGGGCGTATCCGGCGGGCTTTCCGCCAGCACACAGTGCAGCAGGAACACGTCGAGGAAGCGCATCGTGATCGCGTCGACGCCGACCGGCGAAAACGGCTCGATGTCGAGGCTTCGCACTTCGATGTATTCGACGCCGCGCTCAGTCAGCGCATGGAGCGGCCGCTCGCCGCGGCGAATGCGGCGCTTCGGGCGGATCGTGCCGTAGAACTCGTTCTCGATCTGCAGAAGCGTCGTCGCGAGCTGGCGGTACCGTCCATCATCGCCACGGATACCGATCGCCTCGTAGGCCGGATACGGAACCGTCAAGCCGCGATGCAGCGACGCCGCGTAGCTTTCGAGGCAGTTGAAGCTTACGGCGATCGTCCGCTGCGCATCGCTTTGATAGCCGAGCGGACCCATGCGCAGCGACGTCGCGTACGGCAAATAGAGCGTATCGCCGGAGAGCGCGTCGAGTGAATGCGGGCGACCGTCGACGAACGAGCGGCATACGGCCGGCGACGCGCCGAACAGGTACAGCGGCAGCCACGAATGGCGGCGGAAATTGCGAATCGTCGCGAAATAGCGCTCGGTGCGAAACGAGCGCGGCTCCCGATCGTCGGAGGCTGCCGCCTGCAGCGCCGACATCGCCTCCTCGGGCAGCGAGAAGTTGTAATGCACCCCGGAGATCGTCTGCATTCGCCGCCCGTAGCGATGCGAAAGCCCGGTGCGGTAGACGGTCTTCAGCCGCCCGACATTCGATTCACCGTAGCGACCGATCGGGATCTCGTCGTCAGGTGGCAGGCGGCACGGCATGCTGCCGGCCCACAGCGTTTCGTCGCCGATGTGGCGATAGACGTATTGATGGATCGCCGTGAGCTCGGCGAGGCATGCGTCGACGCTGGGTGCGACGCCGGTGATGAGCTCGACCTGCGACTCGCTGAAATCGGTCGTGATGTGCGGATGCGTAAGGGCGGAGCCGAGCTCCTGCGCATGCGGCGTGGTGGCGAGCGTGCCGTCCGGGCGCACACGCAGGCTTTCCTTCTCGATGCCGCGCAAAAGTCCACGCAACATCTCGCGCGGCAATGCCGTCAGGTGATTTTGCACGTGCGCCACGCCCCGCGTCTCCCCGCGATCTCGTGTTGAATCGAGCGCCGCGAAGCGACACGCGGCAACGGCGAACCGACCGCATTATGCCCTCGCGAACGCCTGCAAGAACGCGGGCGCTTCATCGCGGGGCGGTTCCCGCAATCGCCGCGTCCGCCGGGACGGGTCGGGTCGTTGAATTATCATTCGTCGTCACTTTCGTCAGCAACAACAACATGAACCCGTTGCCGATCCACCAGGCGGGGCGCGCCGACGTCGCGGACCACAAGCCCTCGGGCGCCGTGTCCACGCTGCTCGACGCGATGATGCAGGGCACGTCGATCCCCTGCCGAATCGTCTTCTCGAACGGCGCCGAATACCGCAACAGCGACGCGCCGCCGCGTTTCACGATCATCTTCCGTCGCCGTCGCGGCGAGATGCGGCTGCTCCGCTACGGTCATGTAGGCATCCTCGAAGCGTATTTCGACGGCGATGTCGACGTCGAGGGAGAATTTCCGCTCGCCTTCCGCGTCGCGATGGACCGCGATTTCAGCCAGCACCCGAATGCATTGGTGCGCGCGCGCAATCGTTGGCACGAGATGCGGTTCTCGAACAAGTCGGTCGCGCAGGCGAAAGCCAACGCGCGGTTCCACTACGGGCTCGGCAAGGCGTTCTATGAGCCGTGGCTCGACCGTATCGCCATGATGTACACCTGCGCGTACTGGAAGGAAGGGACGGGCAGCGTCGAGGAAGCGCAGCGCAACAAGATGGATCACGTCTGCCGCAAGGCGCAGTTGAAACCCGGCGAGACATTCATCGACGTGGGTTGCGGCTGGGGGGGATTGCTCTTCCACGCGTGGCGCAACTACGGCGCGCTCGGCACCGGCATCAACACGACGACCGAGCAGGTCGCCGAGCTCCGCGAAGACATCGAGCGGCAGGGACTCGCCGACAAGATTCGCGTCGTCGAATGCGACTTCCGCGAGATGCCCGGGCAGTACGACAAGCTGCTGTCGATCGGCACGCTCGAGCACGCGGGTCCCGACTGCCTGCGCGATGTCGTCCGCGCGCACGCGAACGCGCTGAAGCCCGGCGGCCTCGGCGTCATCCACTTCATCGGCCACGTCGGCTCGTTCGACACCGAATTCTGGATCCGCAAATACATCTTTCCCGGCGGCTGGATACCGAGCCTCCACGAGGCGATCGACGCGATGGACGCGTACGGCCTCGAGGTTCTCGACGTCGAGAACCTGCGGCGGCACTACGCGTTGACGCTCGACGAATGGGCGTCGCGATTCGACACCAACTGGGAAGCGATCCGTGCGCTCGATCCGAAGCGCTTCGACGAGCGTGTGCGCAGGATCTGGCGCACATACCTGTGGTCGTGCGCGGAGATGTTCCGCTCGCGCACGTCGCGCACGAATCTCTTCCAGGTGACGGTCAGCAAGGGCAACGTCACGGATTACCCGATGAGCCGCGCGTTTCTCTACGCTTCGTGAGCAGTTACGCGGAGAAGTCAGCGCGCCTGATGTCCGCGATCGCGCAAGCGTCCGCAGCGGACGGCCCGATCGTCGGCTTGTCGAAACGAACGTCGAACCTCTTCCGCGATCGGGCGCCGCGCCGCTCGCGCGTCGATCTCGCGCATTTCGACGCCGTGATCGCCGTCGATCCCGATGCAGGCACTGTCGAGGCGGAAGGAATGACGAAGTTCGTCGATCTCGCGGACGCAACGCTCGCTCACGGGACGATGCCCGCCGTTGTCCCCGAGCTCAAGTCGATCACGCTCGGCGGTGCCGTCGCGGGCGTCGGCATCGAGGCAACGTCGTTTCGACACGGGCTCGTGCACGACACGATCGTCGCAATGGACATCCTGACCGGCGATCGGCGCATCGTCCACTGCACCGCGGACAACGAGCATCGCGATCTCTTCTTCGGCTTTCCGAATTCGTACGGCACGCTGGGCTATGCGTTGAAGCTCGTCGCGCGTACGTTGCCGGTCAAGCGTCACGTGCGGATCGATCATGCACGCCGCGCGGATCCGGGTCGCTTCTTCGACGATCTCGCTCGCGCGTGCGCGGACGATGCAAACGATTTCGTCGAGGGCGTCGTCTTCGCGCGCGACGATCTCGTGCTCTCTTCCGCGCGCTTCGTCGATGCCGCGCCGTGGATCAGCGATTACACGTACGAGCGCATCTACTATCGGTCGCTGCGCGAGAAGGCGACCGACTACTTGACGACGCGCGACTATCTGTGGCGCTGGGATACCGATTGGTTCTGGTGCTCGAAGAACCTCGGTGCGCAGCATCCGCTGCTGCGCCGCGTGTTTGGCCGCAAGCGGCTCAACTCGATCACCTACCAGCGGATCATGCGCTGGAACACGCGCGCTGGCATCACTTCCGCAATCAATCGCTGGCGCGGCATCCATTCCGAATCGGTGATTCAGGACGTCGACATCCCGATCGCGCGCGCGGCGGAATTCCTCGACTTCCTGCACGAGGAAGTCGGCATTCTGCCGATCTGGGTCTGCCCGATCCGCGCGCCCGATCGGAACGCGGAGCCGACGCTTTATCGGCTTCCACGCGGGACGCTGTCGGTGAACTTCGGCTTCTGGGATACCGTGCCCTCGCGCGAGCGACGTCCCGCAGGCTTCCTCAATCGAAAGATCGAGCGCCGCGTGCAGGACGCAGGTGGGATCAAGTCGCTCTACTCCGATTCGTATTTCGACGAGTACGAGTTCTGGTCGATTTACAACCGCGCCGCATACGAAGCGCTCAAGGCGCGCTACGATCCGCGCAACGATCTCGGCGATCTGTATGCCAAGGTCGTGTTGCGGCGTTAGCGAAACTGCGCGTCGTCGATCGTCGCGAGAAAGAACTTGCCCTCGTCCTCGAACCGGCCGCTGCCGAAGTACCAGCCGACGCGCATGCGGACTGGAATCGTATAGCCGCCGAACGTGCCTTCCTGGTCGACGGCCGCGCCGAAATCGACCTCACGGAATTGCCCGCCGTCCGGGTTTCCCCAGCGCGGCAGCGCGACCGACTGCAGTGCTCCGCCGGAGACCTTGAGCGTCAGATCCTCATCGTGCGAATCCACGGCGAAGTGCGCGCGTGCGATCGATGCATCGTCCGCGCTCCACGTCACGTCGTCCGCGAGCAGAAGCGACGGCAGCCAGACAAATTCCGCGGCGAATCGACCTGCGGCTGACCGGGTGACGTCGGGCCCGGATGCGCGGACGATGGGCATGATGCCGGCGAGGCGCCAGTGCATGGCGCCGGCGCCATCGACGAAGCGGTCGACGCCGCGGATCGACGTCCCGGCCAGCTTCACGTTCGCGCGCCAGATCATGCCGCGATCGCGAACGATCACCTCTTCCGCGGTGAATCGCCGCCAGCGCCGCAATTTGATCGCGCCGTGCATCCGCAGGCGCACTGCGGACGCGAGCGGCGTGTCGGGGGCGATGGCGTGGGACAGGTAGCGCTGTGCAACCGGCGGCAGGTGACCGAAGTCCGCCGGGTTGAATCGTCGTTCGGATTTTGGCGCTGCGTTGAAGAAGGCGTCGAGGTCGAAGGCTTCGCGAGTCATCTCTCCTGCCACGCGAGGGCGGACGAAACGTCAAGTGACGGACGAGGGTCCGACGTATCAGTCAGCGGGAAGCGCCGGGAGTTCGACGCGGCGAGAAACGGAAACGCGCCCTGCGACAAGCGACCAGGCGAGCGATCTGCGAGAATCGATCGTTGTCGTCGATCGCAGACGCCGAAAGCGCTTGATCAGCGGCGCAAGTGCGAAGGCGTTGTCGCTACGTGGAGGATTCGATGCTGAAGCTCTTGTTGTCCGTGGACGGCTCGGCGAGCGCCGTCAATGCCACGCGCAAGCTCGTCGACACGCTGGGCTGGTATCGCGAGACGCCGTCGATCGAGCTTTGCACGGTCCATCTGCCGCTGCCACGCGTGGGAAACGTTGGTGCGTTCGTCAGCAAGGAGATGGTTCAGAAGTACTACGACGACGAAAGCGACAAGATGCTCGCGCCGAGCCGCAAGTTGCTCGACGCGGCCGGCGTCCCTTACACCGTGCAGAGGCTCCTCGGCCCGATCGCCGAATCGATCGTCGAGCGGGCGCACGCATCGGGCGCCGATATGATTTTCATGGGCACGCGCGGCATGTCGCCGCTTGCCAACATGGCGATGGGTTCCGTGGCGACGCGCGTCGTGCACCTCGCGCACGTGCCGGTGGTGTTGGTCCACTGATAGCGCGACCCCCAAATGAAAACAGCCGCGTCCCCGCAGCAGGACGCGGCCGAAAGAAGATCGCGCTCGCGCGTTACGGCTTGAGCTGCGCGCAGACCTCGCCACCAGGATGCGCGGCGCTATGGATGTTGACGTACAGGTCGCCGTCCTTGAACTCCTTCATCTGATCCGGCGTGAGCTTGGCGCCGGGAGGCGCGCTGAACGTGTCGCCGTTCTTGGTGAACGGCACGATCACCTTGCTCTTGCAGCCGTCCTTCCCTGCGTGAATGTGCGCGGCGGTGGGCGTGAAGCCGCTCGCGGTGACGCTGCCGCTCACGCTGCCGTCGTCGTTGATCGTGATCGATCCGCTACCGGAGCTGCTGCCCTGCACCGGCGGCACTTCCTGCTGCCCTGAAAGCTTCACCTGCATCGTCTCGGCGAGCGCGACGGCGGACACGAATGCGAGCGCCGCGGCGAACGACCAGCACGAAATCCTCATCGCAGTTTTGGATTTGAAAAATGCGTTCATCTTTGACCCTTCATGGATGGTGGAAGCCGGCGCGCCGAAGGCGCGGGTACACCGTGGCGACGCTCGACACATTGGGTGACGGCAAACCCGATCCGAACAAACACGCCGCCTGGCCGCACTATTCCAGTGCGCGGGCGCAAAAGCAGTGTACACCCACGCGACCCGGTCAGGCGCGCGCATCGGCAGCGAGTCGCCGCTACAATGGATGGCCTGCCCGGGTGGCGAAAAGGTATACGCAGGGGACTTAAAATCCCCCGGCCGCGAGGCCGTACCGGTTCGAGTCCGGTCCCGGGCACCACAGCAGCAGCCAGTAGTCACCGCTAACCGCCGTACCTCCACGCTTTTTCCCTCTGTAAACAGCAAAAGCACTGGCCGCTACCGTCCGGCGGCGACCGCTTG